>JBEKOY010000001.1:0-172945 GCA_049521295.1 Polyangiaceae bacterium
TAGTACGTATGAAGTGACCGGCTCCCGATCGCGAGGTCGTGAACAGCCCTGAGGCGGCCCCGACAAATCGGAGACAAACTCTCCGTGGACGCGGGTTAGCGCAGAAGCGCCAGAGCCGCATGCGAAGGGAACCGGTCATGGAAGAAGCTATCATGTGGGTTGGGATCGACGCGCACAAGAAGACGCTCGCCGTCGCCGCGTTCTATCCGGGTAAACACGAGCCGGATGAGCTCACGATCGACAACGACGAGCGAGCGATTCGCAAGCTCGTGCGGCGCCTCGAGCAAAGAGCGGAGGGTCGAGAGATTCGCATTTGCTACGAGGCTGGGACCTGCGGGTACACGCTACAACGCCGCCTGGAGGCGGCGGGCAGCGTCGTGTGCGAAGTGATCGCTCCGTCATTGATTCCTCGCAAACCGGGCGAGCGCATCAAGACCGACCGTCGCGACGCGCGCAAACTCGCGGAACTCTATCGGGCCGGAGTGCTCACGACGGTGACGCCACCCACGCCCGAGCAAGAAGCCATCCGGGATCTTTGTCGTTGTCGCGAGGATGTGCGCGCAGATCTCGGCCGTTGCCGGCATCGCTTGATCAAGATGCTGGTGCGACGTGGCTACGTCTTCAATTCAACGAGCCGACTCTGGAGCGAAGCTCACAGAGCATGGCTGCAGGCGCTGGTCTTCGACAACGAAATCGATCGCGTCGTGGTGACCGAATACATCCTGGCGGTCGAACAAGCGGAGCGTCGCCTCCGGGCCATGGATGGTGAGCTCGAGAAAGCCGCGCAACTGCCCCTGTATCGCGACCACGTCGCGTGGCTCCGCTGCTTTCGGGGCATCGACACGACCATCGCGATGATCTTCGTCGCCGAGCTTCACGGCATTGAGCGCTTCGAGTCTCCTCGAGCCCTCGCGGCCTACTTGGGGCTCGTGCCGAGCCTGTACGCCAGCGGCGACACGGCGAAACGCGGCAAAATCACCAAGACAGGAAACGGCCACATCCGACGAGCGCTCGTGCAGGCCGCTTGGCAGTATCGCCACCGAGCGGGCGTCGGGGGGAAGCTGCGCGAACGGCGAAAGGGCCAGCCCGAACGCGTCCTCACGATCGCAGACGAGGCTCAACGTCGTCTCACCGGGCGTTATCAGCGACTGGTCGCCCGTGGCAAAAACAGTAACAAGATCGTCATCGCGATCGCACGCGAGCTCGTCGGGTTCCTGTGGGCTGCGCTCCGAGACGACCGCGTCCACGCACGTGCCGGCACTCGCACTTCACCGATCACGTGCCGGCACTCGCACTTCACCGATCAAGAATGCCCGCGCGAGCGCTGCCCCAAGCGCTGCCACCAGCCATCCGGAAAAGAAGACTTCGAGGGCCGAAGTAGGCCCGCGCCGCAAGGCACGAAAGGAGAAACGCGCGGCCTAACTTTGCGATAAGGCGAAAGCTCGAACTCGCGGCCATTAGTAAGCGCTCCTCCCGACGAAGCACGGTCATGCGGCTCTACGGCCCCCGGCCGCAACCCGCGAATAGCAGTATGACTCGTCGTCGAAGCGCCCTTGCGTCGCAGGTCTACTTCGTCCCTCGAAGCACCGACTGCAGTAGGAATCAAAAGACGCAGATCCGAAGACATCACCACCAAAAACCGTGGCGCCGCTTGACGGGGTCACTTCATAGCAGTTAGTCCGCTTCGGCGAGGAGCGAACAAGCCCAGCTCGGGCGGTCTTAGAGCTGCTCTAGAAAAGCTCTAGAACCCGCCCAGCTGATCAGCTGGCGACGTCGAGGCGTTGGGATCGTAAAAATAGCGGAGCGACAGGACTGCGAGCGTGGACCCATGCGCCGCCTCGATATCGCGGCGAACCCCGACCTCGACGCTCCAGTGCGGATCGATGTAACCGAAACCGAGCGAGGGCGTGTTGAGCTTCGTCCCGCCGTCGTAACGCCACCCCGCACGGATCGCGTAGTGATCCGCGAGAAAGAGCTCGCCGCCTCCCATGATGCGGCCGCGCGTGTTGCCCCAGGTCGTGAAGTCGAGCAGTCCGTCCGCTTCGATCGCGAACACCTGGGCGGAGTAGCCGACGCCGGCGGCGGCGGTCGTCGGGGCGAGCGCAGTGTTCGTGAACGTCAGATTGTGACCCACGGCCGCCATTCGAAATCCGTCTCCGATGCTGACGGTCGCACCTGCGTCGAACGTGATGGCGTTGAAGATGGGAGCGTTCGCGGTCCCGCTCGACGCGGGGCTGGCTCCGAACGGGCCCGCGGAAGCGTCCTGCTCGACGCGGAGCCAGCGGGCGGCGGCCCCGAGCGCAAGGTGATCGCCAAGCGGAAAACCGAACGCGGCGCGTATGTCGGTCCACGTTCGATGAATTCCACTCGGGTCGAGCAGCGACCAGGTCGCCGCCGCACCTCCCGCAAGCTTGCCCGTCATCGAGTCGGCGACCGCAAGGCCATACGTCTGCCGACTGGCCTCCGGGACGTAGGCAGCCAGAGTTTCGAAGTGATAGACCCGTGCGAGCGGCATGTTGGCGGGGTTCAAGTAGAGCGAGCTCGTCGATACCCCGAGGGCGTTGAGGGCTCCGCCCATGCCGACCGCCCGGGCGCTCGGGATTTCTCCGAGATCGTACGCCTGCTCAGGTGAGGTCGACATGGGAGCCGCGGCCGCATTCCGCGATGCGAACAGCAGTGAGCCGAGAGCGGTTGCCGAAGCGACCACCGCTTTCAGGGTACGCACGGCACGACCCTAACAGCGGCGGCAACGGCCGACGAGTTTTCCGCCGGCCCGGAACATGACGCCATGGCAACCCTTGGTCTCGAGTCTGTTGCGCAAAAGACGCGGTTTCGTCGACTCTTGACACCGCACTTCAGCCAAAAACGGCCGCCGCGAAGGACGAGCTCGACGCACGACGACGGATTCGAAAGCCATAACGCCGACTTCGGCATTGAAGGCGATCGTGACGCCCCAGCGAACTCCTCCTCACGGGTGCACTGCACGAAAAAAAGACCCGTATTTCCGCAATCTTGAGAGCCCAAACAACGAAGCCATGGACGCACGGCGAGCGGGGGTGGTAGCTCCATGCGCGTTCTCATTGGATCCAATGACGCAGCCGTCACCGCGTCCCATGAGATGCCGTTTCTCTTCCGTATCCTCCGCGTCTACGCACACTCTGTGAGACTTCGGAGCATCGGTTTTTGTATGTCCGAAAGGGCTCCTCATACGAGACGCTCTCACCTGGGGTTGCCTGCTACGAGGTGATCCTTCCACGCCTCTCCTAGGCGCGGCGATCTGCGGGAGATCGGGCGCCGTCCAACGCTGACGCGTTTCGCGCCATCGGTTCAACACTCCTCACCATTCTCTGCTGAAAGGCTGGGCTACTCCTCTATCCTTATCCACAGGTTGTGGAAAACGTGTGGTGACCGCTGGTGTTCGTTGCAGGTGGTGCGGGTAGCCCGCTGAGGGCCGGCGAGCCCCGGTGGCTGCTTGGCTGGTGCGAGAGCGCATCTCGGCGGAGCTTTGGGAATTTGTCGCGAAGGGACTGGGGTCATGGGGCTGAACGTCGACGTTGGTTGGCTGTCGAATGAATTGGTGCAGGCAGCAATGCCCATCCGCGAGCACGGCGACTTGGACGGACCCGCCCTGGGTCGTGTGCGGGAGGTCCCTTCGATGTCAGGCGAGCGAAGCTGGGTTGAGGCAGTCGCTTTCACGCGTGAAAAATCGCCCGCGAGCTTCGATCAGTGGTTTTCCGGAGTTCAATTCGACGGCTTGACGGACGGGGTCCTCGCGCTGCGTGCACGCAACGACTTCGTTCGGCAATGGGTCGACGACTATTTTTTGCCCACGTTGAGCGAGCGGCTCGGAGCGAACACGGGCCTGAGCATTCAAGTGCGTTGGACCATCGACGGGGTGCTGGAGCGCCCCGTCGCCGACCGACCCGCGCCCTTTGCGCCGGTCAAGCCGCGCCCATTGTCGGTCCGACCACCCGCTCCGGACGACTCGGTGTCTCGACCGGGAGAGGGCGGCGCGCGGCGCTCGACTCCGCCCGGTTTGCCCCCCCGCGCGCTGGCTCTCGCCCCCAGCCTCGAGGGCCTCAACGGAAAATACACCTTCGCGAACTTCGTCGTCGGCCCCTCGAACCAGCTCGCACACGCTGCATCGATGGCCGCCGCGGGGGCGGGCGGCAGGCGCCACAATCCGCTGTTTGTCTGCGGCGGCACGGGTCTCGGAAAGACGCATCTCGTCCATGCCATCGCCCACCGAGTTCGCGACGAACGGCCGGAAGCGCGCATCGTCTACATCAGCGCCGAGAAGTTCGTTAACGAGTTCGTTCAAGCGCTGACCGATCAGCGCATGCACGATTTTCGCGCTCGCTACCGCGATCGATGCGACCTGCTGCTGGTCGACGACATTCACTTCCTGGCCGGAAAGACGCAAACGCAGGAAGAGTTCTTTCACGCCTTCAACGCACTCCATCAGGCGAGCAAGCAAATCGTCGTCACGAGCGACAAGTATCCTCAGCAGCTCGACAAGATGGAGGAGCGGCTCGTGTCGCGCTTTCAATGGGGACTGGTCGCCGACATCCAGGCGCCAGAGCTCGAGACCCGCGTCGCCATCGTTCGAAAGAAGGCCCAACTCGAGCACATCGAGCTCGCCGACGACGTATGCGTGTACATTGCACAAAGCGTTCGAAGCAACGTTCGGGAGCTCGAAGGAACGCTCATCCGCCTGGCGGCCAAGGCTTCATTGCTCGGCAAGCCGATCGAGCTCGACTTCGCGCGCACCGAGATTGCCGCTACCGGAACGTCACGCCCGAACGAAGCGAGCGTCGAGGACATTCAGCGAGTCGTCTGCCACCACTTCAAGCTTCGATCGACCGATCTGCTCTCGAAAGATCGGCACAAAAGTATTGCGTTCGCCCGCCACGTTGCGATGTACTTGTGCAAGCAGCGCTTGAAGTGCAGCTTTCCCGAGCTCGGTCGCGCGTTCGGAAATCGCGATCACACGACCATCATCAGCGCCGTTCGCAAGGTGGAGGCCCTTCGCTCGAACGACCCCGAAGTGCGCGCGCACATCGAGGCCATCGAGCGCAAACTCGGAAGTGTCGATTAGATCCCGCCGAGCGGACTCGTGCACCGCCGTGGAGGTCGCGAGCGAGCCCTCGCTCGGCGCCGATGCCACGAGCGACGAATCGCGGGAGCGAATTCGAGGTGTGGGCGGAGCCCAAGCGACTCGTCCAGACACCCGGCCGGTCGCGAAGCGCAACCATTGCGCAGCGGTGGTTGGATAGACCTCGACGGCGGTGCGCTAGAAGCGCGCCGCGGGCGGGGAAAGCACCGTGGTGGGGATGCCCATCTGCGGCACGTTCGAACCCTGCACGACGAAGCGGTTGCCGTTGAGGTCCTGGACTTGCATCGTGATCTCGACCGCGACGTTGGCGGGACCGTCGACGGTGCGAAGTCCGAGATCGAAGCCGGTCAAACCAGCGATGACGGAAGGGATCCACGGATCGAAAAGCGGGTCCCCGGAGTTCGACCAGTTCTGGGCATCGAAGATATGATTGACGAGCGTCGTCGCATCCGGCGAACCGTTGTCCATGACGGACGTCGCAACGGTCTGCTGTTGGAACAAGACGTTTTCGACCGCGGCCAGCTTGATCGCGATCTCCTGCGTGTCGTCCTGCGTCATGTCCCCCTCCACCCGAGACAGCGCGTCGACCCAAAAACTCAAGTCGTAACCGAAATTCGGAACGGTTTCGTCATCGCTTACCACCGTCACCCCGGGACTCCATCGCACGAATTCGTTCCATGGGTCGATGAGCAGCGACACGGTGTGGGGTGCTGTGTCCAGATTGGAAATGACGTAGTGGACCTCGAGACTCTCGTCCTCGGCCGTCAGAAATGGCGCGTGAGGGTACGGCGTGCCCGGGGGCGCGGACCCGAGGCTCTGAGACTCGTCTGCCGTCGGACGACGAACCGGCAACGAAACCGGTACGTTTACCTGATACAAGGCGAGATTGCCGTCGTTGTAATAGGGGGCGATCGCGCTGGTCATCCCCAGATCGACCGGCGGCGTCACCTGATCGCCGGCGCCCTGCGAACACGCCACGGCCGCCGCCAGGGAGGTCACGAGCGGCCAGAAATTGCGGGGGACCGAGCCCCCGGTCCTGGGGGCTCGCCAACGGCAGGGAGCACGGAACATTCGCGTCATCGTGGGGTGGCCGACCTCGAAGGACTGAGGTGTTGCGACATACGTGCCAGCCCGGGACGCGCGAGTCTATCATTGCACCGTGTTTCCCGTATTGACCACCTCGTCGCTGCGCGTCGACGTTGGGGCAGTCCCTGCGATCGACGGCTTGTCGCTCGCCACAACGGGCGAGTGGGTCCTGGTGCTGGGCGCCGCTCGCGCGCTGTTCGAGTCGATTGCCGGGATCCGAGCCGTCGAGCACGGAGAGATTCGCGTGGCAGGGCTCGGGCCACTGCAAGCGGTCCGGGCGGGCGTCTGCGCCGCCGCGCCACTCGATCCGCGGCTGCCCTTGCGGTGGTCGCCACTCGAGTACGTCTCGTGGAGTGCGCGACTGGCCGGTCAACCGCGCGACGCGGCGATGTCCGCCGCGGGCGAGGCCTTGGAAAAATTGGCGATTTCCCCATTTGCGCGGGCCAAGCTCGGAAGGGCATCGCTCGCCGTGCGACGCGCAACCGTCGTAGCCGCTGCCTTGGCGACAGGCGCCCCACTGCTTGTCGTCGAGGACCCCGGCGTCGATTTGCCGCCCGAGGCGCGCGGCGCCTTTTTGCGCGTCGTCGTACGCGCACTCGCCGGGCGTCGGATGGCGTTCTTCGCCGCGCGCGTTTCGCTCGAGTCGCCCGTCGGACTGGCCGCCGACGAGGCCATTCTAATCGACGATGGCCGCGTGGCCCTCCAGGGAGCGCCCGCGCAGATCGCATCGAGCGAACATGCGTTTTCGCTCCGCTTGGCCGGCGATGTGCGCGCCTTCGAAGAAGCCGTCGCGACCCGCGGCGCGCGATTGCTGGTCCCTTCCAATCCGGCTACCCCAACACGTTTGAGCCTGGACATAAGCCCGCTCACCACGACGGATCTCCTGCGGATCGCACTCGAATGCGACGCCGTCGTTCTCGAGCTTCGTCCACTCGCCGGCGCCTTCGCGTAGACTAGGGGTGTCGATGCTCCACTCCCGCTTCGCGGACGGTGCTGGCGAACCAGTCGCAGAGCGCCGCGGCCATGTCGGCGGCAGCCGTCTCGGCGTGTACGCCACGTTCGGCGCTTGCGCAGGTGCCCTGCCGGTGCCGTGGATTCCGGATGCACTTGCGCGCGGCATTCGCGGCGCACTCGTGCACGACATCGCCGTCCGGCATGGTCTCTCGCTGAGTTCCGAAGCGCGCACCGTTCTGGCAGAGCCGCTCGCCCCCGGTGTCCGTCGAGGGTGGATGGCGGTCGCGTTGCGCTTTTTCGCCGCGCGCATCGCGATCCGCACTGTGGCGAGACTGGCCCCCGTCGGTCTTCTGTGGCCGGTGCACGGCGCCTTGCACACGTACGTGCTTGGACGATTGTTCGACCGCTATCTCGAACGGGGCCGGACCGAACGCTCGGTCCGGATCGACGGGGACGAAGCACGGCGCGTCCGGGGCGCGATCGAAGGCGCCCTTTCAAGAGCCATGACTTTTCGAATGGACCTCGTCGAGCGACATCCGGTCGTCGACGATCAGCGCACAGGGGCGACGGCGCTGGTCGACGGCGTCTTGGCCTTGACCGCTGGCGTCCCGGAGCGACTGGCGAGCCGACTCGACGGAGCTTTCGACGAGGGGCTTTCGCGTGGAATCGAGTGACGCGCGCGCTGCCGTCGCGCGCGCACGGCGTGTCGTCGTCAAGATCGGATCGCGGACCTTGGCCGCCGAGGGGGCCGCCGTCTTCGACCGCCTCGCCGCGACATGCGCCGCGCATCCGCTCGCGTCCTTCGTCATCGTCTCGAGCGGTGCCATCGCACTCGGCATCCGCAAGCTCGGATACCGCGCACGGCCGAAAGAGGTCGCGCGCCTGCAAGCCGCCGCGGCCGCTGGGCAATCGCTGCTCATGCAGGCCTACGGGGACGCGTTTGCCGCGCGGGGGCTTGCCGTCGCGCAAGTTCTCTTGACCTACGCCGACCTCGCGGACCGAACCCGCAGCAACAACGCGCGCGCGGCGCTCGGCGCGCTACTCGAGGCCGGCGCAGTCCCGATTCTCAACGAGAACGACTCGGTGGCCGTCGACGAGATCAAACTGGACAACGATCAGCTCGCAGCGATGGTGGCGCCCCTGGTCGATGCGGAGCTCGTCGTGCTCTTGAGCGACGTCGAGGGATTGCTCGACGCCGAAGGTCGGCGCGTTCCCGTCATACGCGACGTAGCGAGCGAGGCGGTCCCTCACGTCCGCAAGTCGACGAGCCAGGTGGGCATGGGCGGCATGGCCAGCAAGGTCGAGGCGGCGCGGCGCGCCACGCTGGCGGGAGCCAACGTCGTCGTGGCCGACGCCCGCAACGCGGGGGCCCTCGACGCTTTGCTCGCCGGAGAAGACATCGGGACCCTCTTCGTGGCTTCGACCGAGCGTCTCAGCGCGAAGAAATACTGGATCGCGTTCACCCTCCGGCCGCGCGGCGACATCGTTCTCGACCGTGGAGCCTCGCTGGCCGTTTTGACGAAAGGCCGGAGTGTGCTGTCGATCGGCGTGCTCGGGATTCGAGGCGACTTTCGTGCGGGCGACGCCGTCCGCCTCATCGACGCCGACGGACGCGAAATCGGCCGCGGCCTGGCGCGCTGCGGTGCGGCCGATGCGGCGCGAGTCGCCGGCAAGGCGCGCGAGGAGCTCTCGGATCCGCTCGCCGAACTCGCCGTGGTCGTGCACGCCGACGAACTCGTCGTCGGAGGCCACGGCTGATCACGAGGCGGTCACCACACTTCGCAGCGTGATCCCGGGTCGCGCCCGCCTCGGACCATCGGCGAGCCCTCTTTGCACTGAAATGCCGCCGCGAATTCGCCGACGTTCGAGAGCGGACCGTTCACCCGGAACTTGGGCGGCGAGTGGGGGTTGGTGGCGACGAGCAGACGCAGAGACTCGGGGCGATAATTTGCGCACCATGACTGCGCGAAGCCGAGAAAAAACTGCTGGTCGGGCGTGAACCCACCCGGCACGGCCGCGGTCGGATGGGTCTTTTCGGCGCGCTCGAACGTGGCAAACGATAGCTTCACGCCCCCAAGATCGGCGATGTTCTCGCCGAGGGTCAACTTTCCTTTGATGTGCGAGTCATCGATCGGAACGTAGTCGTCGTATTGCTTCTCGACGCACTTCGCGCGCTTGTCGAATTCCGCGGCGACGACCGGCGACCACCAATCGCGCAAGTTCCCTTCCGCGTCGAACTGACGTCCCTCGTCGTCGAATCCATGCGTGAGCTCGTGGCCGACAACCATCCCGATTGCGCCGAAGTTCAACGGCGCGGCCTGAGCGCTGCTGTAAAACGGGGCCTGAAGAATGCCCGCCGGGAACACCATTTCGTTCATGGTCGGTTCGTAATACGCATTGACCGTCGGCGGAGTCATTTCCCACTCGTCTTTATCGACGGGTTTACCCACTTTCGCGAGCTGGCGCCGCACTTCGAACCGTGTCGCGCGCTCTGCGTTCTGCACGAACGACGACCGATCGATCGCAAGCCCGTCGTAGTTGCGCCACTTCGCGGGAAAACCGATCTTGTTCGTGATCTTCGCGAGCTTGGTTTCCGCTTTGAGGCGGGTCGCGTCATCCATCCATGACAGAGAGTCGATGTCGCCCTTCATCGACTCTTCGATGCCGGCCACCATCTGCTCGGCCGTCCGCTTTCCGTCCTCGCCTAGGGTGTCTCGAACGAACGGTTGCGCGAGCGCCTCGCCCATCCATTGATCCGCGAACCGTACGCAGCGTTTCCACCGCGGCTGAAGCGCCTTCGTTCCCGTCAGCACTTGACGAAAGCGAAACCATTCGGCGACGAACCGTCCCGAGAGCCACGGCGACGCCGAGGCCGCGAGGTGCCAGCGAAGATAGGCTCGCCACTCGGCAAGGTCGCTGGACTTGGCCATCGCGTCGAACTCTTTCACGAAGTCCGGCTCGGCGACGTTGATCGACACGATGCTCGGGAATCCCAGCGAATCGAGGTAGGCATCCCACGAGACGTCCGGAGCGATCTTCTTCAGACCATCGAGGTTGAGTAGGTGATACACCTTTTGCGGGTCTCTCAGTTCGGTGTTCGTCATCGACGCGCGGGCGAGCCGCGTCTCGATCGTCATGACGGCCGACGCGTCGGCTTGCGCCGCCGCCGGAGTTTCCCCGACCAGCTCGAACGTGCGCGCCACGTGCCCCGAATACTCGGTCCGTATGGCCTTCGTGCGCGCGTCGGTCCGAAAGTAGTAATCGCGCTCCGGAAGTCCGAGACCGCCCTGCGAGACACCCGCGATCATGCGGGACGCGTCCTTGAAGTCGATCTCGCTGTCGAAACTGAACGCGGCACCGACTCCCATCGAGTGAAGTCGGGCGAGCTCCTCGATGAGCGACCGAGCGTCCCGGACCCGATCGATCGCTTCGAGCTCCGGTCGCAGTTCGTCGAGGCCTTTGCGCTCTACACTGGCTTCGTCCATGCACGACGACCAGAGGTCGCCGAGCGGCTTGCCATAGGCATCCCCACGCACGTCGCCTCGCGCGTCCCGTTCGAGGATGTCTCGCAGGGCCTTGACGTTTTCCTCGTGAATGACGCTGAAACTGCGCACCCAGCTCGCTTCGTCCTCCGGGATGGGCGTCGACTTCATCCAGCCGCCGCAAGCGAATTGGTAAAAGTCGTCGCACGGCTGCGCCGTTCGATCGAGCGCGGCTTCGTCGGGTCCCCTCAGACGCTCCGGGGCACCGGCATCGACCCCGCCCGACGCAGCGGCGGGGGCAGCGCTCGGTGCGACGGTTACGGCTCCGCGCAGGGGGGGCAGGGCCGCCGAGCCGCATGCGGCGAAAGCGACGGCGGACGGCAGAAGGGCGGCGATTCCGACCCGCGAAAGACGCATGCCGCTATTTACGCAAAATCGCCCCCGCGTCACGCTCTGCGTGAGCCCTCACGGCGACGACGGCGGGCCCTGCACCGCTCCTCGGGATCCCGGAGGTCCCGAACAGTCCGTGGCGGGACTTCCGACGGACTGCACCTGAGAGGCCTGTGTGAGAAAATCCGGATTGAGCGCGGCGTCGACCGGACGACCGCTGATGGCGCCGTGACAGCCGGCGCAGAGATGGTCGAAAAACGTCGTGGACAAGGACTGCCGCGCGTTCTCGCCGGGCACGAACGTCATCGTCTCGCGCTGCCAGCGCGGCAGCTTCATGCGGGCCGACTCCGAATCGGGCGGAAGGTGCAGCAGAATGGGCAGTCCGCCGGGGATCACGAAATGGGCCGATCCGTCGGCGAAGAGCGGCACCGTTCCGACGAGTCTGCGTCGGACGTACGCCATGCCGGTCGGCCCCAGTGAGTCACAGGCGGTGTTGCCCCCACATGCCGGAAAGCTCATGACGTCCGGCGGAAGTTCCTCGTAGACGTCAAAGCTCTTGAGGTCCGACTCGACCAAGCGGCCGGTAGGCGTGTTTTGGAAAAGGAGCGACGCGAGGACCGGCATGTTCAAGACCGTCACGTCCGCCGTGGTCTGACCGGCTTGCACGGATGTGTTGCCGTTCGGCTCATCCGGCCTCGAAGCGAAGATGCCCTTGGAAACCCGCGGGTACACGGCCACGGCATCGACCTCGGCCGTGCCGGCGGTCCCGAGCAATTTCGTCTTTTGGCCCGTCGCGGGGTCCATCACGTACACGTCGTAGTCGCCACCGAAGCTGGCCGGATCGCCGGCGCCGTAACTGACGAGCATTTGGCCGTCCGGCAGGGCCGAAGGGCTCGAGTACGATCCGTCCACGAACGGCGGGCTCAGCGAATGCAGGAAGAAGTCGGCCTCCGGAGCGGAGGTCGAGGAGGGCACGATGACGGTCGGGTCGACCGGATAGTCGCTCGCATTCGCGCTGGTGAAGTCGAGGCCGATCGAGCGATTGAACACCGCGACTGCACCGGCGCCGTGTTGCGCCGTGACATCGCTGAAAATGGTGGCGAAATTCTTGTCCGACAACTGCGCGACACTCGTCGCTTGCGCGTAGCCGATGCTGCCACGCTGAGCGAACAGCGGATGGTAGTCGCCGCCGTCGAGATTCTGTCGGCGGAGCGCCAACTGATAAAACCCGGGCTCGCGCTTCTCGACTGTGAAAACGAGTCGCCCATCATCCATGAAGCTCGGAAACCGCTCCATGTCGAGCTGCCAGGTCAACTGACGGACACGCAGCGTACCCGATCCACTCGGATCGGGCTCGAGCACGTAGAGGTTCGCATTCGCCTTGGTGGGATCGGACGGCGTGCGCTGCGGGCCGGAGTAGTCGAACGCCGTCGAATCGAGGTTGCCGCGCGTCGATGCGAAGACGATGCGCTGCACCCCGTCCGGCCCCGGCGGGCTGAAGGCCGGGTCGAAATCGTGCACGAGGATGCTGTCGCCGTTCGGAAGGCTCGCTGCGGAGGCGTCGTGCATCGCCGAGATATCCGGCTGCTCCGCACAGCCCGTACCATCGACGTTCATCGTGTAGATGGCCAAAGGGTCGCTCGCCGTCGCGCGGGCCGCGAAGGCGATCGTCGCACCATCCCACGAGACAGCGGGCCGGCGAACGTCCGGCAAAGTGCCCAAGCCGCAGGATGAAAGGTCGACGGCCTGGTCAGTCCCGAGCTGCACTCCGGACGCTTGGAACGTCGCCGCCGCGATATGGAGGCTGGCTCCGCCCGCAAATACGTCGAAGTCCTGCGCCCGATCCGGCGCCGCGGGGATGGGCCGGCTCACGTAGACGACGGCCGAAACGGCGGCGAGTGCCCGCTCGGCACGCTCGCGCCGATGCCACTCGCGAACGACGCAATACGCCGGGATCGTATCGACATCGCCGTTGTCGTAGTCGTATGCAGGCATGTGGCCGTCGCAGAGCGCGCCGCGATCGGGTGCCTGGATCGTGCCGGGCGGCGCGTCGCTCTCGACCGATCCGAAGTCTTCGAACAACGGGCCTCCGCGATGCGTGATGCCCGTGGATCCGTCGAGCAGATCGGAACGGAACAGGTTTTTTCGCACGAGACGACTGGCATTGACGTCGTCGCTCTCGAACGACATTTGTCCCACCGAGAACGCGTAGTTTCTCTGCGTCGTCGTGAGCGAGAAACTGCCGGCGGATCCGCCACGCAATCGGAAGTCGTGAAACATCGCCGCCGAATGGCACTGCGCCATCATGCAGCCCTTCTTCGCGAGCACCGGTTGCACCTTCTGCGCAAAGAAAAGGAACGCCGGATCGAGCTGACCGGTCTGCACGGGCCCGTGCATTTGCGCCCAGTTCACGAGCGCCTGGTAGTTGGGGTCCATGACGGACGCGAAGATCGGACCGCCCTCGTGGTAGCTGCCGCCCTGGGAACTGGCCAACGGACGCCGCACGATCTCGCTGTCCTCAGCGGTGGCCGCGAGGTAATTCACCGCCGCGAAGTAGTTCCACCGGAGCTCTTCCGCGCTCGTGCCACACGTCAGGTAGAGCGCATTGACCATCGTCCCGTGGCAATTGCCCGACGCGCAGGAGTTGGTGGACGCCGGGTTCCAGAGCACCGGCTGGACGCTTTGAACGAAAACGGGATAATCGGTGGTGACCGGGTCCGTCGTCGGGTCGAACCCCGCTGCCGACGGAACCACGTCCGTGCAGGGCGTCGTCGAAATGTCGGCGGGAGGGACTCCGGTGTTGTTCACCGTCGCCCCGTTTTCGATCCATCTTCGGAGCGTCTGATAGTCGCCGCCGGTCGGATCGAGGATCGCGCCTCCGACGTGCTTGATGTCGGTGGTGATCAAAGCCTTCGTCCCGTCCCAGAGCTCGACGGTGACCTGAAACGGCCCGATGTTCTTCACGAGCAATCCTGGTTGCAGGTACGGCCCGTAATCGATGAGCAGATCGCGCCTGCGGTTGATGCCATCGAAGGTGGTCAAGTCGAGGTTGCCGAAGGCATTGCCCTTGGCGTCGGCGACGTGGCAGCCCGCGCCGGTATTGCTCCGCACACAGGACGTCTGCAGGCCCGGAGCAATCGTGCTGTCGAAGTAGGTCGACGGCTGCGGCTCGAGCGTCGTGCACGACGACACCGCGAACGCACCGACGGCGGCGGCGATCAGGCCACCGGCAAGGCTCGCAAGGCGCATGGCATCATCGTAGCTGCTCCGTCAGAGCCTCAGCAGCGCGATTTGAGCCTGGTCGCGCACGAACGCGTCCGGATCCCGGGTCTCGAGTTGTTGGAGCACCGAAAGCACCCTCGGGGCTTGGTCGCCGAAGGTGCCGAGCGCATGACACGCCTCGGCTCTCACGGTCGCGTCGGAATCGTTCTGCGCCGCCGCCGTGACGGCCACGACGGTGTCGGTGGCGTCGAGCGCGTCGAGCACTTCGATGGCGCGCCGGCGGACGTCAGCCGACGGGTCGGTCGTCAGGGCAGCGACGTTGGCTATGGCGACGAAAGAATTGATGCGCTCCGCCGCCGACAGCGCCGCCAGCTTGACCCCTGAGTCGGAATCGGACAGAGCGGTGGAGAGCGCGCCGTTGCCGTCGCTGTTGAGCCGGCCGAGTGCGCTGGCGGCGGCGGCCCGAACGATCGCGTTCGTATCGCTCAGAGCGGCCGCGCACGCGGCAACTCCGGGAGGTGCGAAGAACTCGCCCAAGGCGTAGGCGGCGTACGAACGGCGAAGGGGATCCGGGTCGGTCTGGAGCGTTTGGATCGTTTGCTGGTAGACTTGTCCGGGCCCAAAGACGCCCAAGACGCGGCGGCGCAACCACCACGCCGCAATCTCGCGCACCCGCGGGTCCGAGGCGTAGATCAGCGGTGCGACGAACGGGATGCAGTCGAGGCACTCGACTCGTTCGCCGTGCTCGAGCACCTCCCACACCAACGACGGGCCGCCGGTCGCGGCCGCGTTCTTGATCGAGTCGGGCGTCGACAAGAACTCCACTTGGCTCGGCGGAATCGGCCCGTACACGGAGGCAAAGCCGCCCGCATCCGGGTTCGGCGTCACTTGCACAGGCGGCGAATCGCTCCGCGCATCGATCGAAGCGAAGAAGGTGGCGGCCAGGACAGAGGCGCAGCCGACGGCGAGCCTGAGCAGTTTCATCTTGCACAATCTCATGGGATCCTTGGTAATCACTGAGCCGGGGTCACCGGGTCGCCGGTCGTAAACGACACGAAGTTGGTATTCTGACGAGAGTAGAATTGCCCGCCGAGGTCCATCGGATACACCGCAATCGTCTTGCGTTCGGCGTCGGTCAGCTGGACCCCCTGGTCCTCCGGGTGCAGCGGATGGGTCGAGATCGGCCAGGCCGTCGTCCCGTCGGGAGCGCGAAGGTTGAGCGTCTGCGTGAGAACGGATGCGCGCGCGCTTCCGGGAACACCCCACATCGGCGGCACCGTGCCGGTAATCGTGCTCTGGCCGGTGGAATCGCCCGTCATCTGAATCGTCGCTGGATAGAAGATCGACACGTACGACGCGGGCCACGTGGCCACACTCTCGTCGTAGTAGACCGTGACGGGTGTACTCGACAGGTCGAGTGTCGGGATCTGATAGGTCGTCGATAGCCCGGTAACCGGGTCGGTTTGCGTCAGGTCGTAATACGTGGTCGTCGTCGAGTTGTGGCAACTGACGCATTTGGCGTCGAGAATCGGCTGCACCTTCTTGTCCCATGGGAACTCGGTCCGGTCCGCGATGGCTTCGGTGAACGGCTGAGCGCCTTGCTGCTCGGCCACCGTCGGGTTCTGACCGAGCGCCAATACACCCGGGTCCGTGCGCGATTCGTGGCAGCCGATGCAGCGGCGAGTCTCGCCCGGCATGCCTTTGATCCACAGCTGTTGATTGCGGATCGCGAGCCCGTACTCGTCGATGGGCTGCAGGTGGATGGGCAAGTACGGCGGGACGTCCGCGAGCCAGCTGCCGTCGTTGAACACCGGCGCCTCGCCGAGCACGGCCGCACCTTCGAACAGCGTCAATCCGAACATCGACACGCCGGGCGTGGCCTCCGTCGAGAAGCCTTCGATGACACGCACGGCGACCGCACCTTCGCGCAGCGCCTGGCCGAGCGGAACGTTCGCGAACTCCGCGCCGTCCACCGTTTCGTTGAGCGACGTCTCGGAAATGTCGACCGATCCGAAATGCGCGGCGATCGTGGAGTCTTGCACGTGCTGAGCGCTCGGAATGACCTGCGGCTCGGTCCGGGCCATGACCGGGAGGGCATTGAGCTCCCAGGTCGTGCGTTCGTTGTAGACGAGTTCGTTCTTGCCGGTGCTTGGGTCGAACAGGTAGATGCCGAAGTCCGGCGGCGTCAGCGACAGCTCGTTCTGATCGTTGACCGCGCCGTCGGCCCAGGAAACGAGGATCCGTCCGTCGGGCAAGAGGCTCGGCTCGCGGTACCGGCCCACGGAGGTCGCGGAAGGGTCTGCGGTAAGGGGCACGTCGGGGGTCAAGACCGAATACGCCGTGTGCTCCTCGTCGAGGCACGCGTGCCCGACGGTGCCGCCGTTGGTATACGCATTGGCATCGAGGCACACCGCATCGCTCTGGTTTCGCGAGTCAATCTGAATGAGCGCTCCGGCGTGAATGGTCCGGTCGCGTGCCGTGCCGATGCCGATCATGACGTTGGGCGAAAGCTCTCGCGCCGTAAACAGGGCGTTGGAGGGCTTCGTCTCGTTGCCGCCGTTGTCATGCTGGCCGCCTACCGCGACCTCCTGCGTACCGTCCGGGTTGACGGCGCGAAGCTTGACGTCGTTGACGGGGCCGAAATGCTCCCACTGCGAAAAGCCAATTTTCCCGTCGTAGCGAAGAAACGGTGCGACCGAGTCGGACAGATTTTGCGTGAACAGGTGACGATCCGCGTCTCCGCCGTCGACGCTGATGGTCGCCAGCTGCAGCGAACCGCGCGCATGCTCGTACTCGTCGTCGCGAGTCCCCATCGCCGTGTACATCTGGTCGGTCACGAATGCGATGAGCCCCCCGGGCACGTAAATGGGGCTCACGTCGTTCCAGGCACCATTGGTCTTTTGGTGCATTTCAAACTTGCCATCGGCCCCCGGCGAGAGCTCGACTGTATAGATGTGGTAGTTGTCGGTTGGGCTGGTCTTCATCGAGAAGACGGCCTGCGTGCCGTCGAACGAGACGTCGGCTCCGTTGAAGTCGGCGGTCGTGAACGCCGAGGTCAGGCTGGTCTTCGTGCCGTCCGAGCGGGCCGGCGAGAGCAGGTTCAAACTGCCTCCGGGCTCGTAGCGGGTGTAGTCGAGCACCTGGGTGTTCCCGCTGTCGACGTCGAATTTCTGGGTCGTCGTGCCGTCGGAATTCGTCGTCGTCACGAGGGTCTGGCGCTGGATAAACAGGATGGCCTGCACTCCCACGGCGCTCGACTCGGTCGATTGGGTGCAGCCGCTCGTCAGGGCGACAGCACCCGCGAGCGCGAACACGGTCAGCGCTGTGGATCGGCGTTTCATTCAGACTCCCTCGCCGCGTAACATCAGCACAAGGCGTGCCAAACCGTAACGTATGGATTGCAGGTCATTGCTCGGCCGCATGGCCCCGTCATGCGGTGGCTCGGAGCCCACCGTTGGGGGCGCGATCCCTCGGCAGGGACGGCCCGGGAGACCCCCCCGCCCGAGGTCAGCGGGCCATTCGAAAAGCGTGCGGCAGCAGTTCCTGCAGGCGCAAGCGCCGGCGTTTCGTGACGAGCCCGCGATCGTCTTCGGCAACTAGCAGGATCGGCATGTCGCGCGCGAACTCGGCGAGCACTTGCCGGCAGATGCCGCACGGTGCGCCGGGTACCGGGCCCTCCGTGACGATCGCGCACGCGATCGGCCGGTTTTCGCCCGCGGCGATCATGGCGGCGATCGCGGACCGCTCGGCGCACAGCGTCGCACCGTAGGTCGCGTTCTCGACGTTGCAGCCCGTAAAGATGCGACGGTCGGCCGTGAGGACCGCCGCTCCGACGCGATACTTCGAATACGGCGCGTAGGCGCGGACCCGCGCGGCACGGGCGGCCCGAACAAGCAGTCCGAGGTCGGAGGTCTTCGTCAAAGGCTTTGCGCGACCCGCGCGATCCAACCCGAGATCAGCGTGACGATCTCGGGCCTCCGTCGCCGCGCCGTCGCCTCCACCTCGGCGTGCGCGATGGGTTGATCCGAAATTCCCGCGGCCAGGTTGGTGATGCACGAGAGCGCCCCGACGCGCACACCCATGTGGCGCAGGGCGATCACCTCTAGAACTGTGCTCATGCCCACGGCGTCCGCCCCAAGGCCACGCAGCATGCGCACCTCAGCCGGCGTCTCGTATTGCGGTCCGAGCAGGCCTGCGTAGACGCCCTGGTGGAGCGGTAGGTGTGCCTCCCGCGCCACCTCCACCAACTTCCGCCGGATCTGGGGATCGTAGGCATTCGTCATGTCCGAAAAGCGAGGCCCGATCGAATCGTCGTTGGGGCCGATGAGCGGCGAGGTGCCGGTCAGGTTCAAATGGTCGGTCACGACCATCAGATCGCCGGCAGACCAGGACTCGTGAAGGCCGCCGGCGGCGTTCGTCACGAGAACGCAACCAACCCCGAGCCTTGCCATCGTGCGCACGCCCTGAACCACACGGTCGACCGAATGGCCTTCGTACAGGTGCACACGCCCCTGCATGCACACCACGGCAACGCCCGCGACGGTGCCGAAGCACAGGTTGCCATCGTGCCCGGCCACAGAGGACTCCGCCATGTGGGGCAGATCGCGGTACGGGAACTTCACCAAGTCTTCGAGCGTCTCTGCAAAAGCGCCGAGACCGCTACCCAACACCAGGCCGACCCTCGGGGCGATCCCGACCCGTTTGCGGATGGCGAAGACGCAGTCTTCCAGTCGAGCCGCGATGGAGGAGCCGGGCGCCTGAGAGATCGGAGACACGGGGATCACCTCGAATCGGCAAATTTTCGTGTCAGTGCCTCGCAGACCAGCGCGGGAGCATAACGGCTGACATCACCGCCGTGGCTCGCGATTTCGCGAACGAGCGAAGCGCTTATGAAGCCGTTCTTGGTGCGTGTCGGCAGAAACACGGTATCGACTTCCGGATCGAGATCCGCGTTCGCATGGGCGATTTGAAGCTCGTATTCGAAGTCGGTCGCCGCGCGCAACCCGCGCACGATGACCCGAGCCTGCTTCTGCTTGCAGAAGTCGATGAGCAGTCCGTTGAATGCGTCCACGGTCACGTTGGCGAGGTGCGACGATACGAGCGACACGAGGCGGATTCGTTCCTCCACCGAGAACAAGGGACTCCGCGCGGGATGGCGGCCGATCCCGACGATGACATCGCTGAAGAGAGCGGAGGCTCGCTCGATGAGATCGAGATGCCCCAGTGTAGGCGGGTCAAAGCTGCCGGCGTACACGGCGAGGCGGGCGATCGCGACACCGCTCATCGGGGCTTGGGGCCCGGAGCCGCAGGCCCGGGGGCCGCTGAAGACGCCGGAGTCGCGGGTGTCGGCGGGCCGCCAGCGGCCGGATTCGTCGCCGGCGCGGGGGCCGCGCCTGCGGCGGACGACGTCGGGCCGAGAAGCATGGGGTCAGGCTCGATCCAAATGAATCGACCGTCGTCGGCAAACGTGACACGGAAGAACGCGAGCAGATCAGCGCCCACGACCCCCCCGAGATTGACGTCGAGGCCCGTCACGAGTTCCCCCATGTCCAGGCCCTCGATAGCCGGCATTCGTGCGAGATCGAATCCGCCGATGCGAAACACCGGCACCGTGCCGTGCTTGACGTTGGGAGAATCGGGCAAGGAAGCGAGCGAGTTGAGGTCGACTCCCGCCAGCTTCCAAGCTGGGTCCTGCAGCAGGAGCGGAAACGGCCGCGAACTGTCGACGAACAGAGCGATGGGATCTTGATCGCGTGCCGTGACGGTCGCTCGCAGGACCATGCCGCCGCCGCGCAGGTAGTAAAGGGGCACCCGGCTGGCATCGGGGGGCGGCGTGGCGTCTTGGCGCCGTGCGATGAACTGGTCGCCACGCCGATCAAACGTCGCATGGGCGTGCCGCAACAGCTGCGCCCCCAACAAGGCCTTGATAGGCACTCCGATCTGACGGGCAATCGGGGTCAGATCTTGGACGAGCGCGGGGACGTCCTTCACTTCGAGCCGGTCGAACCGCAGGTCGACCCACGCCGGCTCCCTGCGCGAGTTGGAGTCGAGCAGCACCTCGCTCGATCCCGTCGCGACCAGGGCGAGGATTCTCTCGCCGTCCAGTTCACATGGGACCACGTCGGCGGCGCCGAGAGGCACGCGATCGAGCATTTTTGGCATGTCCACGGCGCCGACCAGGCCTCCCGACATCTCGAACGGGTGCCGCCCCACTCCGCGCCGCGCGAGCGCCGCGACGTCGCGCGCCCAGGGATCTTTGACGGCCGGATCGGCGAGAAGCGCCTCGAGTTCGTCGGCCGCGTGCTCCACGTCGCCCGAAAACCAGTATGCGCGACCTCTCGCCGCGTGCGCGTCGCTCGCATCGAGTCCCTCGGTTAGCCGGAGCGTCTCGGCGTAGTCGAGCCGCACGAGCGCGATGCGCGCGCCCAGAATACGCGCCTCCACATCGTTCGGCGCCACGGCCAGCGCTCGGCCCACGGATTCGTGCGCGTCATCGAAATCGGCCGCGCGATAACTAACCTTGGCGCGATCGAGCCACTGGGCTGCGGGCCCCGATCGCGCGCCGCCCCCCGATCCGAGGGAAGGGCCGCACGCGATCAGTGCGGCGTAGAATGCAACGAGGAGGGGCAGGCTGCGAGAGCGCATCGATGATAATCTCACGGAAGGGCGGGGGCGGGCTCGACGTGGAGGATGCGGTCGGCCCGAAGCTGCCGCCTGCCGCGCCCCGGGAGCTGATACCCCACAACCTGCGGCGGGTCGAGGTCCGATCGGACCTCGATGACCACCATCGACATCGACTCGGCCGCCCGGCGCGCGGCGCGGTACGTCAACACGACGGGGGCTCTGTGCTTGGCAGCCGCCTCGCACGCGTCGACGATGGCTTGCCGCGCACGTCGGTCGCCGATGCGCACTTCCCACAGATCGCGCGCGCTCACCGGCTGGAGGACGGCGACGCAACGCCCGAACAGCTCCCGAAGAGCGCGCACGTCGCTTTCGGCCCGATGAGCTCGGCCCCGTTCGATGCCAAGCTCGCGGCAGAGCGCATCGAGCGAATACGAGCGGAAGGCGAACGCGCGCCGAGCCAGAATCAGTGTATCGAGCCAGGACTCGATCTCGACGGGTTGGCCGGTGCGAGCGAACTCGGCGCGCAGAAATTTCACATCCCAGGACGCCGCATGCGCGACCAGGATCGCGCCGTCGAGAACCGCCAGGATGGAACCGGCAATCGCTGCGAACGGCGGCGCGCCCGCGACTTCGGCGGGACCGATGCCGTGGACCTCCGCGGCGCCGCCGATGCGAACCCCGGGATGGACGACCGAGCTGACGGACGCGACGCAAGCGGCGCCGACGAAGCGCTCGACGCACACTTCGACGACGCGATCGTGATCCACGTCGAGTCCCGTCATCTCGAGATCCACGAACGCCAGCGGCGCCTGCGGGATCGGCAGACTCCACAGCGGTCCGTCCGGCGGAGCGGTCACGCCCCCGAGCTTATCCTCTGCGAGACGGCAACCCTGCACGCGAGGCAGATTGAAGTGCGGACGGCAAGGACCTATCGATTGAACCGGTGCCCTTCGCGAAGAGACCCGCCCCATCTCGGGGCCGGCCCACCCCGCGGCTGCCGCGCGCAGCCCCCGTACTGCTGATCCGTACGTTCTTGCTCGGAGCCATGGCCATTGCGGGCGCCGCGTGGGCGCTCACGCGACACTATACGCACGAGCTACCGCCCCTAGGAGGGCCCCGAACCGCACCCACCTACGATGCCGACGCGGGTGAAATGCCGGTTCCCGAGATCATCGCCCATGACGGCGACTGAGAGCGTCGCGACAGAAGGATCGGGGTGCAGTAGAAATGCGTCAGTGAGCAAGGCGGACACTCTCGTCGTCCATGAGATTTACGCGAGCATTCAGGGCGAGTCGACGTTTGCCGGCATTCCCTGCACGTTCGTGCGAACGACAGGATGCAACTTGCGGTGCGTCTGGTGCGACACGCCCCAGGCGTTCTACGGCGGAACGCGGATGCGCCGTGAAGACGTCGTACGGAGTGTCATAGCGCACGGCACGCCACTCGTGGAGATCACCGGCGGCGAACCGCTGCTGCAGCCGGGCGTCGTACCGCTCCTCTCCGAGCTCTGCGACTTGAAGAGGACCGTGCTGCTCGAGACGAGCGGAGAGGCCGACCTGGCGCCGGTCGACGCCCGCGTGCACAAGGTCATGGACCTGAAGTGCCCGGGAAGCGGCGAGTCGCACAGAAATCGCTGGAGTAACCTCGATCACGTGGGTCCGCGCGACGAGCTCAAGTTCGTTCTGGCGGATCGCGTCGACTACGAATGGATGCGCACGACGATTCGCGAGCGGCGCCTGCTCGAACGGACGCAGAACTTGCTCGCAAGCGGTGTCTTCGGGCGACTTCCGCCGAAGGAGCTCGTCCGGTGGGTGCTCGAGGATACCCTCCCAGTGCGCGTGCAGCTTCAACTGCACAAGTACATTTGGGGGGAGCACGCGACAGGCGTCTGAGACGATCTCGGGAGCCCACCGGGGCAATAAAGGCTGCGGTACAACGACGCGGTCCCTTGCCAATGCGCAAAGGACGGGGCTAGTCTGCGCGCGGCTTCCAGAGGAGCCGAGGAGCGCTAGTCATGGCCGTCGCCACCGATCGTGTGAGACACATTTTATCGTGGTACTCGAGTGACAACGTCGGGGTGAAAACCAACCTCGCACGCTTGATGAATCATGGTGCGCTGGCGGGCACCGGCAAGTTCGTGATTCTGCCCGTCGACCAAGGGTTCGAGCACGGCCCAGCTCGGTCTTTCGCGCCCAACGTCCCGGCCTACGACCCCGACTACCACGTGCAGCTCGCGATCGACTCGGGGTGCAACGCGTACGCCGCGCCGCTCGGGTTCCTGGAAGCGTCGGCGGACCGGTTCGCAGGGCAGGTTCCCCTGATACTCAAACTGAACAACTCGGACACGCTGGCGAAAATTGACCAGCCGATCAGCGCCGTGACCGCGAGCGTCAAAGACGCAGTGAAGCTCGGCTGCGTTGCCATCGGGTATACTATTTACCCCGGATCCGCCGAGCGAAACCCGATGTACGAGGCGCTTCGGGAGCTCATCCGTGAAGCGAAAGACGTCGGCCTTCCCACCATCGTCTGGGCTTACCCGCGCGGGTCGGGGCTCTCGAAGGAGGGCGAGCAGGCCGTGGACGTCGTCGCGTACTCCGCCCACATTTCTTGCGAGCTTGGCGCGCACATCGTGAAGGTCAAGCCGCCGAAGGACTTCGTCGAGCAGGCCGAGGCCAAGAAGGTGTTCGAAAAGTTCGCGATTCCGACCAAGACCATGGCCGACCGCGTCCGTCACGTCGTGCAGAGCTGCTTCAACGGCAAGCGTGTCGTCATCTTTTCGGGCGGCGAAACGAAAGGGACCGAGGAACTGCTTGAGGACGTGCGCGGCATCGCTGCGGGCGGTGGCTTCGGCAGCATCATGGGACGAAACGCGTTCCAGCGACCCCGCGCCGAGGCGCTCAAGCTGCTCGGCGACGTGATGGATATTTTCCGAAAAGCACACTGATTGGGTCGGTTGAGGGCCGCCGGAGCGCCCCGCGTCGAGGCGAGGCTCTCCCAGCGTGTTCACCAGCCGTCGCCAGCGGCGCCGTGCATCGCCCTTGGGGGGGGGAAAAGGGGGGCCGTGGCCCCACGTCTCGCCCACGAGTCCGTTGCGCGCGCGGAGCGCGGGCTATTTCTTGCCCGCGTCGCTCTTGGTCTTCTTGGGCCCGCCGCCGTCGCCAGCGCCCCCGTCGAGAGGGGCTTGATACTTGGCTGTGTCGGCCGTCAACCAATCGGCCGCGTAGCTGGTGATCTGGAAGACGGCGTCGTCCTCGGCCCGCTTCGCCCAGCGGTCGGTGCCGTTCGAAACCTTGCCGAGCCATATCCCGTACGTTTGGGGCTCGTCGCCCTTCGCCTGGAACGTTGCCTGCGCGTCCGGCTTGTCGAGGCCCGTTTCGGCGAGCGACTTTCCGTCGCCAAAGTCGTCGGCGCTCAGCGACTTGTAGGCGCGCAGCATGTCTTTGACCTTCTCTTGGTCCAGCCGCTCAATGGGCTTTTTGCCGAGTAGCCCGGTCCACTTGCCGTCGACCTTCGTGAACGCGAGGGTGCCGTGCGAGTTGACGAGGGTCACCGACCCGATGCTCGCGTCATCGAAGTGCAGGATCTCCTTGTCGCGAAAATCCTTCGGCTCTTTCGCGTAAAGGTACGACGAATACCCCTTGGCCGCCCAGACCACGTCGGGCTTGTCGGCCACGACCACCAACTGTCCGGCCGCCCCGCTCTTTCCGAAGAACTCGTCGACCTTCTTGTCGCCGTCCTTCCACGCGATCAGGTGAAGTGCGTGCGCGGAATCGAGCTGCTTTTCCTTTCTAACCTCGTCGTCGAGCCTCAGGTTCACTTGCGACTCGACCTTGATGTCCTTGAGATTGGCGACCAGGTCCTTGACCGCCTGCTGACCGGCCTCCGCGTGCAACGGTTTGGTCAGAACCCATTGGGTCGCAGGGCCTGCGTCCGTCGCCGTGCCCTTCGGATCGGGCACTCGCTCGAGCACGATCTCCGGCTTCTCGCCGTTCGTGACGCTAATCTTGTCGATGTCGTCGGGCGCATTGACGCTCGGAAACTGCACGGCAATCGCGGGGGCGGCTCCCAACGATTCGTCCTGCTTCATCTGGCGATAGACGAGCACTCCGAGAAGCCCCAAGACGACGGCACCGATGATGATGAGTTTGTCGCGTGACATGGCCATTGTGTCCGATCGGATCCCTTACGCGAGCGAGACGTGGGAGCGCGCGTTCAGCCGCAAGCGCCACCGAGTAAGGCCGTACGCCCCGAAGAGGAGCGGGATGCCGAGAATAAGCAGGAGCTCGATGTTGCGCTGCTCGTCTTTTCGAGCGGCCTTGAGCTCGTCTTCCTGTTTGCGCAGCTGCTCCTCGGTCTCATCCGGCGTGACCTTGATCCTGTCGCCGTAGACGAGGTTCGGATCGCTCAAGAGCTTTGCGCTGACGGCGAGCAAGTCCGTGTCGCCGCTCAACCAGTCAAGGGTGTTCTTGAACACGAGAATCGAGCCCGTTACGAATTGCTGCGTGTAGGGACCGGCCAAAGCGATCAGTTGTTCGTCGCCCCCGAGGTTCGGCATCATCATGCCGTACTGGCCCATGTCGGGGCCGTTGCCTGCGCGGGCGAGCGGATTCGCCAGAAACTGCGACGACGACAGGAGAAATACGCGAGCCGGTTTGGTGCTTTCTGCCGGCGCGTCGATGCCCTGGTTCTCGCCGCCGCCCGCGAAAGCGCTCTTCAGCGTCCCCTCGACGTCGGCGCCGATGGTGTACTGCTCTTGTTTGAGCCCCTTGAGCTTGCCCGACCACTTCTGAAAGGGCTTGAGATCGACGCTGTCGCCCGTGAGGTGCACCGAGAAGGGCGACGAGCGAGCGACGACACGCATCTTTGCGCCGGGCTGCTTGTCGGCCTTCAACGTGAGACTCGATGCAAAGGGAACCGCGAGGTCCTGAACCCGGAACAGGCACGGGAAGCTCGTATCGACGAGCTGTTCGCTGCCCGAAAACCGCGGATCGTCCTGAACGTCGAGGATGGCCTGAAGCTCTGCGCTCGCCATGCCGCCCATCGTCGGCACGATGAGCCGAACGTGGTGCCAGAGATCGAGCACGACGTCCCTGTCGACGTCGATGCCGTAACCACCGAGCAGCTTGTCGAGCCCGTGCAGGTTGAGGCTCGCGTCCATCGACGCATCGTTGGCTTTGACGTTCACGGCGCTGGCGAACAGGGCCAACGACTTGCCCTTCATCACGAACTGGTCGATGCGCCGGAGCTCTTTCTCGGAGATGTCCTTGCCGGGCTGAGTGACCAGAAGCCCGTCGAGCTCGTCGGGAACGGAGACGTCACCGCCTTTCAGGTCGACGTCCTGAAACGTATAGAAGGGAAAATTCTGCGTGACGATCGTCTGCATGGCGAACTTGCCCATGCTGCTCGGCGCCAAGTTCGACTCGCTCGGCTTGATCTCGTCATGGCCGGTGAGAACCCCGATCTTGTGATGGATGTCGTCGCCCTTGTCCCGAATCTCTCGGATCTTGTTCGTGATCCAAAACTCGAGACCGTCGGTGCGGTCCGGGGGCAGGAACTTGATGACGTCTTGCTGCTCGCCGTAGCGCAAGACCAAACCCATGTAGCCTTCGGTGACGGCCTCCTTCTCGTCGGTCGCCTCTCCGAACGGCTGCTCGACGAGCCCCGCGTCCTTGGCCTTCTTCTTGGTGTCCTCGTCCTTGGGCTCGATGATCGTGTAGTGGAACTTGCCGCCGCTCGCGTTCAAGTACTCCTGCAGCAAATCGCGCAGGTCGCGGACGAACGCGTCGAGCTTCGGAAGGCCCTTGGTCACGTAAGCATCGACGCTCAGGTCCTGCTTCATCGAGCGGAGCAGCGCCCCGCTGCCTTTCGAGAGAGTGAACTTCTCGGTCTTCGTCACGTCTTTGCGCGCGTAGATTCCGAGCGCGGAGAGGGCGTTCACGGCCACGAGTATCGCCGCGACGATGGCGATGAGTACTCCGCTTTCGACTGCGGTCTTTTTACGCTTTTCCATGGGGAACCCAATCTGTCAGAGCCAATGCCGGATCAGGACCACTTGCGGCTCTCGAGCGAACGAAAGCTCACGAGCAAGCACAGGATCGCGACCGAAAAAAAGTAAACGACAGCGCGCGTGTCGATGAGCCCGCGAGGGAACGCACGATAGCGACTCTGAAACGATATGAAGTCGACCGCATCGGCGAAGGCGCCTCCGTGAAACAGCGCGGCGATGGCGCCGATGACGTAGAGGATAACGAACGTGCCCGTCGTCAAAAAGAACGCGACGACGTCGCTTTCCGTCAGACTCGAGAACATCATTCCGACGCCGACCGCTGCGCACGTAAAGAGAAAGCAGCCGACGTAGCCCGACCAGACCGGCCCCCAATCAAGCGCCCCGAGGTGCCACGGCCACACGAACATGGCAACGGGGTAAATCACCGTCGCCGCGAGCAGAACGAACACCATCGTGCACGCCGCGAGGTACTTGCCCAGAATGACCTCGCTGTCGCGCACAGGCATCGTGATGAGAAGCTCGAGGGTCCCGGACCCTTTCTCCGCCGCCAGCGAACGCATCGTGACGGCGGGGATCACGAACACGCTGAGCAGCGGCGGAATGTACGTGAACATTTGTTCGACCGTCGCGTGGTCGATGTCCCAAAATCCGCCGACCAACTCCGCGCCCACGCTCATGTGCGGGATGACGAAGAAGACCACGCCGAGAAGCAGCATCGTCCCGCCGAGGACCACGTAGGCCACCGGCGAGTTGAACTGAGCGCGCAGATCGCGACGCGCAATGATGAGAATATTTCGCATTGGTTCAACTCCGCTCTCCGCTCGCGGCCTTTGCGGCGCCGCGCGAATGGGTGCGCGCCGCGCCACTCGAATCCTCGTCGTCGTTTCGTTCGTCCTCGTCCTCCTCGTCGGCGTCGGCGTCGCCGCTCGAGGACAGCCGGCGATTGCGACGTTCGTCGCCGATCGTGAGCGCCCGGAAGACGTCCTCGAGCGTCTGGGCGTCGCGGTGCAGTTCGAGGAGCACCCAACCCTTGTCGGCGACGGCCCGGAAGACCTCAGGGCGTAGATCGACGTCGCGCTCGCTGACGAGTTCGTATCCGAGGGCGCCCTCGTCGGTCGGCAACTCGCTCAGTTTCTTGACGCCGTCGACCTTGCCGAGCACATCTTCGGCCTCGCTCTTCTTCGGGGGCGCGCCACGACCGCGGTACGGACGGGCACCCGCCGATTCCTGGATGGAAACGACGTACCGCACACGGCCGCTTTTGGCTCGAATCTCGTCGAGGGGGCCGTCCGCGACGATGCGTCCGCGCGAGACGATGATGGCCCGTGCACATGACGCCTCGACCTCGGCGAGGTTGTGCGTCGACAGCATGACGGTCCGCTGCTCGCCAATCTGCTTCAAGTAGTCCAGAAACTCGGCCTTCTCGTTCGGGTCCAAATCGCTCGTGGGCTCGTCGAGGATGAGAATCGGCGGGTCGTGAATCAGGGCTTGCGCAAGACCGACCCGCTGGCGGTAACCGTGAGACAGGTGGCGGATCTCCTTGCCGAGCACCTGCGCGAGACCGCAGACCTCCACGACGCTCTTCGCGTGCTTTCGAAACGTCTCGGCGTCCAGGTGACGAAGCTCGGCAGCGAAGCGCAGGTACTCCAGCACGCTCATTTCGAGGTAAAGGGGCGCCCGCTGCGGCAGATACCCGAGGCTCTCGCGCACTTGCAGCGACTCGTCGAACACGTCGTGCCCGTTGACGCGCGCGGTGCCATCCGTCGGCGCGATAAAGCACGTGAGGATGCGCATCGTCGTCGACTTGCCGGCGCCGTTCGGTCCGAGGAAGCCAACGATCTCGCCACGCTTTACCTCGAAATTAACCTTGTCGAGCGCCCGGAACGACCCAAAGCTCTTCGACAGATCGACTGCGGATATCACCACGTCATTGGACATTTCGGCTCCAGCCTGAACAGTTCGCGTCGAAGAGACGACACGGCCGCGCGCGGCCGTGCGGTGCAACCGTGAACGTCGCGTCATCCCCCCCGATGTCGCTCGCCCGAGAGGAAAATCTCCTCCAAACGCGCAAGGGCATCACGGAAGTGGCGGCGCATCGTACCGATGGGAAGGGTCTTGTCAACAGAGAGATCTGCCGCAAAAAACGGACAGACGGGAAGGTTATTCCCGCCGGATGCGAATCGTTTGTGCTTCGACGGCCCCCGCAGGGTGCGAACCCGGCCTGGAGAGAAGCCCAGGGCACCCGCCACCCCAACTCGACGTCCTAGAGCACCGAACACGTTGGTTCCCGTCGGCCTTCTGCGGTTTTCCCCCCTCTCGCGGCGTTGCTCCTCCTCACCCTGTTGCAGCATTCCTCGTCGCCCACGCCTTTGGAGAGGCGAAAAGCCTTGAAATCCTCCGTCCGCCAACCTGTCCGGCGCTCGGGCGCGCCGATGGGCTGCGAAGCCACGACGGCGGCGCTCGTTACCAGCCACACGATTGGCCCTTGTTTTGCTCCTCGAGCCAGCGTTCAAGGGGCGCAAAGTACTCGATCATCGCCCCAGCATCCGCCCGGCGGCCGGCGCCGACCGCTTCCATCGCATCGGGCCAAGGACGGCTCGCGCCGAGTGACAACATGTTCATGAGCTTTTCGCCCGCCGCCTTGTTGTCGTGGATCGAGCATTGGTCGACCGGGCCCGAGTAGCCCGCGGCGCGGCACAGCGCACGGTGGAACTGAAATTGATAGATTCGCGCAAGGAAATACCGAATGTAGGGTGTGCTCGAAGCCACGTGGAACTTGGCGCCCGGGTCGAAATCCTGAACGGTTCGCGGGACGGGCGCGGTCACGCCTTGAACCGTCGTCTTCAGCGTCCACCACGCGGCGTTGTACGCATCGGGCCCAATCTTGCCGGCAAAGACGTCCCACCGCCACTTGTCGATCAGCCAGCCGAACGGCAAGAATGCCACCTTGTCGAGGGCCATTTTCAGCTGGGTATTGATGCGCGCTCGCTCCGTCGGCTCGCTCGCCCGCGGTCTGCCGGCCGAGAACCCGAGCGAGACGAGGTATCCGGGCGTGACGCTGAGCGCCATCGTGTCGCCGATAGCCTCGTGAAAGCCATCGTTGGATCCCTGTTGAAACAGGATGGGTAGCCCGTCGTACCTTTGAAAATAGAAATCGTGACCCAGCTCGTGATGAACCGTCACGAAGGCTTCTTCGGTGGGCTCGATGCACATCTTGACGCGCAAGTCGCCGCTCCAGGTCACATCCCACGCGCTCGCGTGGCAGACGACTTCGCGATCGCGGGGGCGAACGAACAGCGAACGGTTCCAGAACGTCTCGGGAAGGGGGCTGAACCCCAGTCCCGTAAAGAAATGCTCGGCCTGGCGAACCATCTTCTGTGCGTCCCAATGCTCCCGCTCGAGGGCTTGGGTCACGTCGAGCGATGGTTCGTCGGGGTAGGGAGCGACCAGGTCGTAGACGTTGTTCCACTCTTGCGCCCACATGTTGCCGAGGAGCTCGGCGGGGATCGGCGCATGATCCGGGACGCGACCTTTGCCGTAACGCATCTGGAGCTTGCCGCGCACAAAGCAGTGAAGCGCTTGGTAGAGTGGTTTGAGCTCACCCCAAAGGCGTCCGGCGTCGGCCTCGAACTCCTCCGGCGGCATGTCGTACCCCGATCGCCAGAGCGCTCCGACGTCCGCAAATCCGATGTCTCTGGCTCCCTCGTCTGCGAGATCGACATAACGCGCGTACGTGTCCTTCATCGGTGCCCCGATGGCGTGCCATCCATTCCAAGCCTCCACGAGCTCGTCGAAATTTCGGCTCTTCGCCAAGACGCGCGACAGCGTGTCGAGGTGCAGGCAGACCGGTGCGCCGGACGCTCCGGAAGCACCGGCAGCCTTTTCGTCTTTTTTGGCATAACGCAGCAGCGGCGAGCCGGCTTTGGGGCAGTACTGGCCTTTGCCATAGGCGCTCGTCATTCGCGTTTCGATGCGCGCGAGCTCGGCGCGCCGCCCCGCGTCGCTCGGCGCAGGGATCGTTTGCGCCATCGACAACAAGTACAACTTGCGCACGACGTCCGGCGGCAGCGCCGCTCGAATCGCTTCGAATCGCTTCGAACGCCGGATCGCTTCGCCCACGTAGCCGGCCGTGGCGTCCTCGGCGTCGGCCGCCAGCGCTTCCGTGTCGTCGGTGATGAAGTTCTCGTTCACCCAGTTGGCGCGATCGCGGGCGACCCACAGCCGGCGCAGCTGCGTCTCGACCTCGTCGATGAAGGCGCGGGCCTGCTCCGCGGTGGGTGCCGACGACGCCGATCCGCCCATCGCCGCGGCGCCGAGAGGGCGCTTGGCTCCACGGGACGGGCCACTGCACGCGACCGCAACCAGAAGTGCGAAGACGCAGGATGATTCGGCCAAGGCTCGGACGGACATCGCTCGGGGCTTTCCCATGGCCTTGTATCACGCTGCTCGGGGGGCCTAGCGGCCTGGGGAAGGCCGAGTTACACCCGCGAGCGTGACCGCGCACACATCATTTCCCAAGGACCAGATCAAGATTCTGCTGCTCGAAAACATTCATCCGAGCGCTCATGAACTCTTTCGTGGCGAAGGATTTCACATCGAGACGTTGCCGGGTGCGCTCGCAACCGAAGAGCTCGCGAGTCGAATCGACGACGTGCACGTGCTCGGCATCCGGAGCAAGACGCTCGTGACCGATGCCGTGCTGGCGCGCGCTCGGCGCCTGTTGGCGGTGGGCTGCTTTTGCATCGGAACGAATCAGGTCGAGTTGGCCGCTGCGAATCGCCACGGGATTCCGGTTTTCAACGCGCCGTTCTCGAATACGCGCAGCGTCGCCGAGATGATCATGGCGGAAATCGTGATGCTTTCTCGCCACCTGGGCGACCGCGTCCGCGAGATGCACGCGGGACAGTGGCGCAAGGTTGCGACGGACTCCTACGAGATCCGTGGCAAAACGCTCGGTATCGTCGGCTACGGGCACATCGGACGGCAGGTCGGCGTCATCGCAGAAAGCCTCGGCATGCGCGTGCTGTTCTTCGACGTCGCGGCCAAGTTGCCCATGGGCAACAACCAGTCCAAAAAAACGCTCGACGAACTGCTCCTGGCGAGTGATTTCGTCACCCTGCACGTTCCCGAAACGCCGCAGACACGGCGCATGTTAGGGGCGACCGAAATCGCTCGGATGCGTAGCGGCAGCTACTTGCTGAACGCGAGCCGCGGCACGGTGGTCGACATTCCCGCCCTCGCGGAGGCGCTCAAGACGGGCCATCTGGCGGGTGCAGCCATCGACGTTTTCCCGGAGGAGCCCAAGTCGAACAGCGATGGCTTCGCCACACCGCTCCGAGGACTGGACAACGTGCTCATGACGCCTCATATCGGCGGTTCGACGGCGGAAGCGCAAGAGGCCATCGGCCGCGAGGTGGGTGCGGCGCTCATCAAGTTCGTCAACGCCGGCGTCACGACCGGCGCAGTGAATTTTCCGCACATCGATACGGCGCTCACGTCCGGCAAGCATCGCATCTTGAACGTGCACAAGAACGTCCCGGGCGTGCTGCGTGACATCAACCGCCTCGTCAGCGACATGGGAGCGAACATTGCCGCCCAGATCCTCGCGACGGACCCGGACATCGGCTACCTCGTGATGGACTTGGACCAGGACGTATCGCGCGACGTGAAGAAGGCGCTTGCGGCACTGGAGACGAGCATCAAGACGAGAATCCTCTACTGAACGGGCCCCCCGCGCGCATTTCGGTCGCCCGGTTCGGTCGCATCGTCGGTGGCGTCGAAGATCTTGCCGGGGTTCAGTAGATTGGCCGGGTCCAGGGCCCGTTTGACCGCTCGCATCGCGGCGATCTCCTGGGGGGAGCGGGACCAGCCGAGCCATGGCTTCTTGAGAAGGCCGACGCCGTGCTCCGCGCTGATGCTTCCGCCGTGACGGCGCACCAGATCGAATAAATCGCGGTCGGCTTCTTGGGTTCGGGCTAGAAAGCTCGCCTTGTCGATTCCGTCGGGCTTCATGACGTTGACGTGGAGGTTGCCGTCGCCGATATGTCCGAAAAGGCAAATCTCCCAGCCGGGGTAGCGGCGTGTGAAGACCGCGCCGAGCGCGCCGCAAAAATCCTCGAGCGCGGCAATGGGCAACGCGACGTCGTTCTTGTGTGGAGTTCCGGTCGCCGACAGCGATTCGCTGATCGACTCTCGCAACGCCCATAGATCGCGCGCCTCCGTGGCCGTTTGAGCCAGCACACCGTCCCGCACGACTTCGCGCTCGAACAGCGACGCGACCCAGGACTCGAGCGCATCACCCCCGGGGGGACCTTCGATCTCGACCAAAACGTAATGGCTGGCCGCCAAGGCCAGCGGCGCGCGGATCTTACGGTGCTGGAGGACGCGCGCCAGGCATGCGGCCGTGAACATCTCGTAGGCGGAGATGACGAACGGAGACGCGCGCGTCTCTCGAAACAGGCGCAGCACAGCCCCCAGGTCATCGACTGCAAAGAGCAACACGCCTCCCCGATCCGGGACACGCGCGAGTTTGAGGGTGGCTTCGGTGATGATGCCGAGCGTTCCTTCGCTGCCGATGAACAGCTGGCGAAGGTCGAGGCCCGTGTTGTTCTTTTCGAGCGCACCGTTGATCTCCAGGACGTCGCCGCTCGCCAAAACGACCCGCAGTCCGAGGACCCACTGGCGAGTCAGGCCCCAGCGGATCACGCGTACGCCACCTGCGTTCGTCGCGATGTTGCCGCCGACCGTGCTCGACCCCTTCGACGCAAAATCGATCGGCCAGGTGAGACCGAAGGGTGCTGCGTGCTCGTGCACGGCCTGAGTGATCGCGCCCGCCTCGACGCGCACCGTGCCCCCGACGACGTCGACGGGACTCAGAGCCCGCATGCGGCCGAGCGACATCACGAGCTCGCCGCGAGCCGCAACGGCTCCGCCGGCAAGCCCCGTGCGCCCGCCGGATGGGACCACGGGGACCGAATGAACCGCACAGAGCTTGACGAGACGCGCGACCTGTTCGGCCGTTCTCGGCAACGCTATAGCGCACGGTGCCGGCTCAACGACGCGTGTCCAATCGCGCCCGTACTCGGTCAGGTCGGACGCGTCTCGCGTGAGCAGATCGGACGGAAAGTCGCGTGCGACGGCGTCGAAAAAGGCCGCAGGAGGCAGCGTCATCTCGCGGTGATGTAACTGCCGCGCGGGCGGCACTGCAAGCGCGGCGGGGCACCCGCGCGCAACCCCCCGGGCGGTGGCGGCCGAACCGATCGCGCGCATGCTCACGCCGCTGCCCATGAAGTCTCGGTTCGGCGTCCCTTTCCGCACGGGCGTGCCGTGGTCGTAAAGATGCCGCGCCCGTGGAGGTCGCCGTATCATCGCTCTCATGGTGAGCTCTTGTTGAGCACCCGTCCGAAACACGCGCATGCATCGGCTGTCGCGGTCGGAATCGTTTTCGCCGCACTGTCGCTTTCCGCGCCCGCCCCTGGGCAGAGCGCATCCGATCAGGCGGCGGCCGAAGCGCTCTTCAGACAGGGACGCGATCTCATGGCTGCGGGTGAAACCGCGTCCGCTTGCCCCAAGTTCGCTGAAAGCGAACGGCTCGACCCGGCGCCCGGCACGATCCTCAATCTGGCGACTTGCTACGACCGAAGCGGCCTGATCGCGAGCGCGTGGGTCACGTTCAAAGAGGCCGCGGTCCAGGCGCGTAAAGCCAACCAGCCCGAGCGGTCGCGCATGGCCCTCGACCGGGTCGCCGAACTCGAGCCGACCCTACCACTGCTTACGATCGTGGTGCCCCAGAAGGCCGATCGTCTCGATTTGCAGATTCGGCGCGATGGCGAGGTGGTCGGGCGCGCCGAATGGGGTACGCCCATCCCCGTCGATCCCGGGACTCATGTCGTCGAGGCGAGCGCGCTCGGCCAGCGGACGTGGAAAACGACCGCCCCGATCCAGGGAGCGGGGGCAAGGGCGTCGATCGAGGTGCCTCCCCTCGAGCCCGCGCAGGAGCCGGCACCCACCCCCTCCCCGATCGCGACGGTCGGAGCGGCCTGGCTCGAAGCGGCCCGAAGCGGAGCGACCCGTGCCGCGCCCACCGCTCTGCACCCCGGCTCCGGGCAGCGAACCGCAGGGTGGGTCGTCGGTGGCGTCGGCGTGGCGTTGCTCTTGGGGGGGGGCGCCCTCGGAGCCGTCGCGCTGGCTCGCGAGCGCGACTCCCGCTGGCAGTGCGTCGACGGGGTCTGCGACAGCGCGGGCTACTCGGCGGTGAGCGACGCGCGCCACGCGGCAACCGGATCGGACGTCGCGTTCGTAGCCGGCGGCCTGCTGGTCGCTGCCGGCATCGCGTTGTACTGGACGGCGCCGCGCGGTTCGTCGTCGCCCGCGGGATCGCTCGGCCTCGCCCCAATGGCCGACTGGACTGGCGCGGGCGCGGTGGCGCGAGGCACGTGGTGAAGCGGCAGCAAGCCGCGGTAGCGGTCGCGAGCTTCGGAGCACTCGTCGCGACGGCGAGCTGCGCGTCGCTCGCCGGCGTGCATGCCGTCTCGCTCGAATGGTGCGACCAGCCGGCAAACCATCACGACTTTTGCGAGGACTTCGATCACGCGGATGAGGCCAGTGCCTTCGCAGCCTGGCCGGGATCGCCCACGCCGCCACCCGGCACGAGCCGCACTCTGGTCCCGTCGGACGTATCGCCGCCGTTCGCCCTCGACACCGAGGCGGATCCGATGCCGGCCGGCGTCTCCGCCGCTACGGGACTCGAAACGGCGTTTCCCAATCGAACGTTCGATGACGTGACCCTGGGTATCGATGTGCAAGTCGCGCAGGCGAACTTCCTGAGCGACGATCCGAACGCCATCGGCGCGGGGTTTCTCCTGCTCGCCGATATCGCTGAGAGTGCGGATCAACCGTCGTTGTGCATTGCGCTCGTCTTGACGCCGGCAACCATGGGCGACAACGTCGAAATCTCGATGGTGCTCCTTCCGAACGCGCACGACTGCGTGAAGGTCATCAACCCCCAGCTCGACTCGAGCGCGAGCGTCGTCGATTCGGGCGGCGAGGCGGCCCTCGACGCCTCCAATGCCGACGACGATTCGTCCTCCAGCGTGTCCGTGGCTCCGGTTCCTGCACCGCTCGCCGAGGTCTTCGAGAACCAATGGATTCGCGTGAACCTGGAAGTCACCCGCGCCCAAGACGGTAGCGGGACGATTGTGTTCACGACGGGCGCGAACGGCGGCGGACTTCCGCCGCCGACGATCCCTGCGGGTTGGCTCGGGCCCGGCGAACCGACGCTCGGGATCGCCACGAGCGTCACCGGACCCTCCGGCGCGTTCGAGATTCGGTTCGACAACATCACGCTCGACTTTCATTAGTTCAGCGCGCCCGCGGATTTTCCGCGGGACTTCCGAAACGGACCCCTAGTCCTAGTCCTCGTAGGCCACCCCTAGGTCGGGATGATGCGAAACCGCGCGAGGGTGTCGCCCACGTCGGCCGCTTCCCACACGATGGCGTGAATGGACTCCAAGAGAGGCAGATCGCAGACTCCCTGCTCACGGGCAAAGCGCCATGCGGCAGAGATGGCGGGGTAGCCTTCCGTCAGCTCGCCGGAAGCGCTCATTTCGGCGGCGACCTCGCGGGCCGGCTGACCTCTGCCGACCCGCTCGCCGAACAGCCGGTTGCGCCCGGCGGCCGCGGTTACGTGAAGGTCGCCGATCCCCGCCGGCCCGTGCACGGTCTCGATGCGCCCGCCGCCGGCGGCGACGAGCGCTCGCAATTCGACGATGGCCTGAGTGAAGCAAGCGGCGCGCGCATTGTGCGCGTCGGCGCCGACGTACCCATCCCAAAGCCCGAGACCGGTTGCGTACGCGTTCTTGAGCGCCGAACACAGGGCCGCGCCCGCCAGATCATCGGTCACACTGACGACCAACGCGTCGTCGCGAAGAGCGCGCGCGCACGCCTCTACGTCCTCCAAGCTGCCGGCGAACTGCATCCACGTCAAGACGCCTCGGGCGATCTCCATCGCTTTCGCCGGCCCCCCCGCGTGAACGAAGCGAACGGCACGCCGAAGGGCCTGCGCCGCTACGACGTCGATACGGTCCATGTGTCCGGTGGCGGACGATTCGAGGAGGCCTTTGGTGACGCTCAGCACCGGGACGTTCGGCAGAAATCTGACGGCCCTCGTCATGACGGGCACGACCCCCTCCGAATTGACCGCCAAAATCACCAGCTCGGCGCCTCGGAGGGCCTCGGCCAGGAGCGACGACCGCAACAGCGCGATGCCGTCCAGGCCGAGCTTGAGGCGGGGATGTGGCGCGCCGCGCTCGCAGGCTTCGAGCAATGCGTCATCGAGCCACGTTCCCCACAAACGCACATCGTGGCCCCGTCGGCGAGCGACGCAGGCGATCGCGCTACCCATGTACCCGGCGCCCAGGACGGTGACGTGCATCGGGCCACGCTTTTACGTCAAAAACCCGGTGACGTGGTGATCCGCGCGACGCCTTGACGTAAACATCCCGTCGTCGATGACGCCGACCCGCCCGTACGAGGACACACCGGAGGCCCAATCCACCCCATGCATCGTCGCGGTCGGGGCGGGACGCGGTGGGGTGGGAAAGAGCCTCGTCGCCGTGAATCTCGCCGTTTATTTGGCTCAGCTCGGACGCTCCGTCGTGCTGGTCGACGCGGATGCTGGCGGATCCAATTTGCACGCCCACTTCGGACTAAGGGCGGCCCGCGTCGAGCCCCAACTCGGCGCCGGGGGACCCGAGGGCCTTCTCGGCGCCCTGGTGGCGACGAGCGTCCCGGGGCTCGCGCTCCTACCCGCCGCGCACGACGCGGTGGCCCCCGCCGCCCCGCTGCGCTCGCAGCGAAAGGTTCGTTGGCTTGCCGCGCTGCGCTCGCTGCCCGCCGATTATGTCGTCATCGACGTCGGCTCGGGCCACGGCGAACCCGGTCTCGATCTGATGCTGGCAGCGGATATTCCGATCGCCGTCACAGTCCCAGAGCCCCCCGCCATCGAGACGACGTATCGATTTTTGCGGGTTGCGTTCCGTCGCCGCCTACGTCGACTCTTGCTTCGGGATAAGCTCCGAACGTCGCTCGTCGAGCGGGCCCTCATCGAGATGGGCAGACTGCCATCGCCCATCGATCTGGTCCACAAGCTCGCGCGCATCGATCGCGTGCTGTCGGAGATCGCGTGGGCGGAAGCGCAGGCCCTGCGGGTCCAGTTGGTCGTCAATCAAACGCGCGTGCGGATGGACACGGAGCTCGGTGCGTGGATGAGTAGCCTCGTGGCGCGCCATTACGGAGTGGCGCTCGACGAGCTCGGGCACATCGAGCACGATGACACGGTGTGGCTGACCGTGCGTCGCAACAAGCCGCTGCTCGTCGATAGCCCCGCGAGCAAGAGCGCCCGCAACGTCGAGCGAATCGCGCGAAGGGTCCTCGCGCTGGCCACGTCGAAGGTCGAGCGGATGACGCCGTCGTCGCCTGCCCCGCTCGAGGAACCGACGCTCTACGCCGTCCTCGGGGTCACACGATCGGCCAGCGACGAAGAGATCCGGCGCGCGTACAAGAGACAGCGCGAAATCTACACGACCGGCGGTCTTGCAACCGTTTCGCTTCTCGACGCGGAACAGTTGACGGCGGCGCAGCGCAAACTCGACGAAGCGTACGACACCCTTCTCGATGCGGTGCGCCGCAGGGCCTACGATCTGTCGACGTTCCCCGACCCCGAGCCCCTCGTCGTGTCCGCAAAGACGTCGCGGCCTGCACTCGCCGCCGAGCAGCTCATGCTGCAACATGAGCTGCAGCGCGAAATCGGCCCCGACACGGAGTTCACGGGGGCCTTGCTGCGAAAGGTGCGGGAGTCTCAAGGCCTCGAGCTTGCCGATCTGTGCGCGAAGACCAAGATCGGGCGCGCTCATCTGCAGGCGATCGAAGACGAGCGCTTCGACGAACTGCCTGCCGTCGTCTACACGCGCGGATTTCTGGTTGAATTTGCCAAGCAATTGAGCCTCGATCCGACTCAAGTTCACAAAACGTACCTGCGCCGCTTGCGCGACGATCGGCTGGCGCGGGGCAAAGAGCTCGCGTGAATCGGCTCGGGGGCGAGCGTCGAGAAACCGCATTTGGCACGCTGCTGTTCGTCGTCGCGCTCGTGCCCCGGTTGTTCGCGGCCCTCGCCTACGCGGGCGAACCGGTTTGGGACGGCCACTACTACGACTACGGAGCGCGCCGCATCGCGGCGGGACTCGGCTATTCGGACGACCGGACCGTCGCCGGGCATCTTGTCTGGCATCCGTGGTGCCACTATCCGGTCGGATACAGTGCCTTTCTGGCACTTTGCTATCGAGTGCTCGGCGCGAGCCAATCGGTCGCGGCCGTGGTCAATGCGCTCGTCGGAGCGGCAGTCGCGGTCGTCACCTGGGCGCTCGCACGGTGGGCCCTGTCCTCGGCGCGCGCGCGCGGCGCCGGCCTGATCGTCGCGCTCCATCCGGGGCTGATTCTCTACGCCGCGCTCGTCATGACGGAGCCCCTCGCGGCGCTGCTCACGCTGTCGGCCTTCTGGCTCGCCGTCCGCGACGCGCACGCTTTCCGCGGGATCGTCGTCGGCTCTCTCGTTCTCGGCGTTGCCGCCCTCGTTCGCCCGCAAGCGCTGCTTTGTGCGCCTTTCATGGCCGTCCTCGGCGGGAATCGGGCGCCCGCGCGGCTGCGCGCTGCGCTCGCGGCGTGCCTGGTCGCACTCGTGCCGGTACTGCCGTGGACCGCCCGAAACTGCCGGGTGATGGATGGATGCGCGCTCGTGAGCACCAATACGGGTTGGAATCTGGCCATCGGTTCATTCCCGCGCGCGACCGGGCGCTTCGAGACACTTCGTTCGAGCGACGGGTGCCGCGACGTCACCGGACAGGTCCAGCAGGATCGTTGCTGGTTTCGGTACGCACTCGGTCAGATCGCGGCTCGTCCGATGCGCTGGCTCGCGCTCATGCCGGCCAAGCTCGGGTACACGTTCGATCACGAGTCGTTCGCGGTCGAATACCTGCACGAGGCCCGGCCAGACGCGTGGCCCGAGCCCAAGCGGGTCTTAGCGCGCGGCATCACCAGTCTTGTGCATCGTCTCGTGCTCGCAGCCGCCGCCCTCGGAGGCATTGCGTTCCCGCTCGCGCGTCGCGCTCGACCGTGGACCGCACAGGGGGTCCTCCTCGTGGTGACGGCGCTGCTCGGGGTGATCGCGTTCACCCGCGATTCGCCCACGCTCTGGCCCGTCGCCGTGTGGGCCGCGGTAGCCCCATGGCTGCCCGTTCCGGGCCGTCCGAAGTTCTCGCCGGCGCTCGCGCTCGCACTCGGGCTTCTTGGGACGACGATCGCGACACACGCCATCTTCTTCGGCGAGGACCGCTATCACGTGATCGTCACGCCCGTCGTCGCGATCCTCGCTGCCGCGGCGCTGCGCCCGCCGCGACCGTCGCCCGAACGCGCAGCTGCCCTCGCCGCGTCGAGATCGCGCGGCTGAGTCGCGTGTGCGTACCGGGGGCTCCACGCCGACGCAGCGCAAGCGAACCCGCGTGGTAGGGTCCGGCTCATGATCGGCCGGCTCACCGGCAGGATCGTGGCTCAGGAAGCCGACGGCGGCATCGTGCTCGACGTGGGCGGAGTGGGCTACGAGCTCGCCGCACCCCTCGGGACAATCGGGCGCGCACGCCCCGACGACGCTGGACACGTGACGCTCTGGGTCCACACTCACGTTCGTGAGGACGCGCTCTCCCTTTACGGGTTTGCCGACGAAGCGGAACGATTCGCGTTTCGAGCGCTCATCAACGTTTCGAACGTCGGCCCGAAGATCGCCATTGCCGTACTCGGCTCCCTGCCTGCTGCGAATCTCGCGCACGCCATCGCCCACCGCGATCTCGGGGCCCTAACGGCGGTCGCAGGCATTGGAAAGAAAATTGCGGAGCGGTTGCTTCTCGAGCTACGAGACAAGCTGCCGACGACCCTCGGCATCCCCCGGATGGATCCCGGCCCGCATCGCCCCCCGGAGCGCCGCGCCGCCGGCGGGGCCGAGCGACTGAGAAGCGCGCTAACCGGCATGGGATTCAAGCCCGCCGAAGCGGAGCGCGCCGCGGCTGCCCTCGAAGAGCGCACAAGCACGGCTCCGCTCGAGGAGCTGCTCCGAGACGCGCTCGCGCTGCTCGCAAAGTAGCCGTACGTTCTCCGACGCCATGAACGAAGTCATTGCCTTCATCGACAGCCATCGACAGCGTTTCGTCGATGAGCTCATCGACTGGGTTCGGATCCCCTCCGTTTCCAGCGACCCGGCGCGTGCGCCGGACGTCTTGGCGAGTGCCGAGCATCTTGCCGCACGACTGCGTGAGCTCCGAGCCGATCGAGTGGCGGTGTGGCCGACGTCGGGTCACCCGGCCGTATTCGCCGAATGGCTCTGCGCACCGGGAGGCGCAACCTTGCTCGTGTACGGACATCACGACGTGCAGCCGGTCGATCCGCTGGGCGAGTGGATCTCGCCGCCTTTCGAACCGGACGTGCGATCGGGGCGCCTCTGGGGCCGTGGCACCGTCGACGACAAGGGCCAAGTCTACATCCACGCGAAAGCGATTGAGAGCTTCATCCGAACGAAGGGATGCCCGCCCATCAATGTGAAGATGATCGTCGAGGGCGAAGAGGAAGTCGGCAGCGCCCACCTCGATGGGTTGCTCCGCGAGCACGCGCGGGATCTGCGCGCCGACTTCGTTTGCGTCAGCGACACGGCGATGTTCGGCCGCGGCATCCCCTCACTCTGCGTGGGGCTACGGGGGCTGTCCTACCTCGAGGTATTCGTGGATGGTCCGTCGTCGGACCTTCATTCCGGGTCGTTCGGCGGTGGAATCGCCAATCCCGTGAACGCGCTCGCTCGGATGATCGCGCAGCTGCACGACGCGGAGGGTCACGTCGCGGTCCCGGGGTTCTACGACGACGTCGTGCCGCTCAGCGCGGGCGAGCGCGACGCGATCGCGCATTTGCCGTTCGACGAGGCCGAGTGGCTCGCCTCAACGGGCGCGCCGGGCGTCTGGGGTGAGCGCGGGTACTCGACCCTCGAGCGCATCTGGGCGCGGCCGACTCTCGACTGCTGCGGAATCGGCGGCGGATTCCAGGGGGAAGGGGCGAAGACCATCATCCCGGCACGGGCACAGGCCAAGATCAGCTGCCGACTGGTGCCCAACCAAGAGCCGGACGACATCGCGCGTAAGGTGACGGAACACCTTCGGAGGATCGCGCCCGTGGGGACGCGAGTCCGGGTGCAGGTGCTGCACGGCGGACGGCCGTACCTCGCCCCGACCGATCACCCCATCTACGACGTCGCGAAGCGCGCGTTCAGCAAGGCCTTCGGAAGGCCTACCGTGTTCATTCGCGAGGGCGGCAGCATCCCCTTCGTGCGGACCATCGCCGATGCGTCCGGCAAACCGTGTTTGCTGATGGGCTTCGGCCAACCCGACGAGAACGCGCACGCACCCAACGAGTGGCTCGATCTCGAAAATTACCACTTGGGAATCAAGAGTGCCGCTTACCTCTACGACGAGATCGCGCGCATGAACCATGGCTCGGAAGGCTCCGGCGTCGACCACCGTCGTGCTGGCCCACCTGCCGAATCCGACTAATGTCGACCGCCCATATGGCCAAGAAGACGAAAACCGCCAAACGCGACAAGGCTCAAACGCGACACGAAAGGCGTTTCGAGCCCGGCGCGACGTTGAGCCCGATCGTGTCTTATGGCATCGGCGCAATCGGCGCCTTGGCGATGGGCGCAGGCGCCTGGGAGAAGCTCGGACCCCTCATCAGCGACCCGACCGTCGAACCGTTGAAGATCGCGCCGTACATCCTGACCGCGGGGGCGTTGCTCGTCGGCGCGGCGATTTGGGTCGGCACGAGCGGCGAGCCTCCGCTGCGCGTCGGCGACCGTGGCATCGCGGTCGAGAAGGGCCCCATTCGTCGCATGCCGTGGTACGCCGTCGAGCGGATCGAATGGCGTGGCGAGGCCGTGCGCGTGACCGGTCACGACGATGCGGGCGCGGCGATGCAAATCGTCGCGCAGGCGACGACCCATGCGCAAGCGGCCGCCTGGATCGTCAAAGAGGCGCGCGCGCGCGTACCCGCCATCGTGGACGTCCCGCCGGACGCAACGCTGCCCGAGCCGAGCTTGAGCGCCGGAACCGTTCTGCCGGTCGAGCCTCCCCAGGTGGTCGGCAAACATTGCACGGCCAGCGGCAAGGTCATCTCGTTCGAGCCGGATGCCCGCGTCTGCCCGCGCTGCGAGCTCGTTTATCACAAGGCCCACGTTCCGGAGACGTGCGAATGCGGTGCGTTGCCCGTCGCCCTGAAATCGGACGCCGCCGACCGTTTGACGCGGCCTTCGACCTTCACTTCGAAGACGTAATCGACGCCGCCCGCATCCGGCGGACATCGGTGGACATTTCGGACGCCGCGAGAATCTCGGCGCGATTTCTCCCCCGCTGCTTCGCCGCATACATCGCCGCGTCGGCTGCGGCGACCAAGCTCTCGGTTTTCCATGGCGCCTCGGCGCTGGAGATGCCGATCGACGCCGTGACGGCCATGGGCGGCCCCTGAGGGACGACGTGCGTGGACTCGGCGATCGCCCGGCGCAAACGTTCAGCCACGATGCGTGCCCCCGCCTCGCCGGTTTGGGGAAGCGCGACCACGAACTCTTCTCCGCCCCAACGAGCGACGCAATCGGTCCGGCGGGCGACCTTTACCAACACATTGGCGACGCCTTTCAGAACCGAGTCGCCCGCCGCGTGACCCCGCGAGTCGTTGACGGCCTTGAAATGGTCGATATCGAGCAACAGGAGCGACAGCGTGAACGCGTGCCGGTCGGCACGGGCGCGCTCGCGTTCCATGATCTCGAGGAAGGCCCGCCGGTTGAGCAGGTTGGTGAGCGCATCGGTCGTCGCGAGACGCTGAGCATCTTGGTAGAGCGCGCTCATCTGGAGCGGACCGCCCAGCTCGCTTGCCACGAGCGCAATGGTGCGTTGGTCGTCGCGCGAGAGTCCCCGCGCCGTCGGAGTGATGGCGATCCGACCCACCTGAGTCCCGCCAAATGCGATGCTCATGTCGACCGGTGGCTCCGTCCCACCCGCGACGGCGCGGTCATCGCACACGACCTGTACCGAACGGCCAGCCGGAATCCCGAGGACCCCGATCGTCACTGCTTCAATGCCATCGCGCTCCACCGGATGGCAATGCACGAACAAGGGCTCATACGAGCGTGCTGGAAGTACCGCCATCCAGCGGTACGTGAGGACATCGGCCATCAACGTGACCAGGCCGTCGAAGAGCCGAGCGGGATCGCCGGAGCTCGCGAGGGCTCGCACCTCGCCGGCGATCACCGATTCGAAAAGCGCCGAATCGAGGATGGCCGACATTCGCTCCTGCAATGTGCGCCGCCGAAAGTGAGTGTGGTCGCCCGCCCGGGGGGCCGGCTCGGTAGCCGACGCGATCAGGGTCGGCAGAAGCCCGACCAGGTCGTCGAGCCGATCCTTGCTGAGGTATGCGGCGGCCCCGGCGGTACGCGCCCAGAATCGTGAGCGCTTGTCTCCCGAAGCGGTCAACAGCATCACCGGAATGTGTGCGGTGACAGCGTCGTTTCGCAGGATGCGGCAGAGCTGGACACCCGAAATGCCCTTCATGTGGAGATCGGTCACCACCACGTCCGGCGCGCCGGAGACCGCCTTCTCCGCGCCACTTTCTCCGTCGTGGGCTTCGTCGACCTCGTAGCCGCAAGCCCTCAACCGCGCCGCCAGGAGCGAGCGGACCGAAGGGCTATCGTCGACGATCAGGACCCGCGACACTCCGAAAGATCCTCGTCCAGCTAAAGCGTTGCCTTATGACTAGTATCCTACGGCCACGGCGCGAAGGGCAAAAAGAGGCGAGGACCCAGATGCGCAAACGGCAAGAGCCCGTGTGCGAGCCCACGACCCACGCAGCTTCGTCGCGGGATGACCGGGCTCGAGAGTGCCCGCTCGCCGCGGCGGCAGTGGTAAGGAGTCGCCATGACCGGGCGCGCTGAACACCCGTATGCTTCGTTCGTCCACCTTGTCCAGAAGCCCGCCCGGTACCTCGGTGGCGAATTCGGCGCTCGGGTCAAGGACTGGCGCGCCGTGGAGGCGCGCGTCTGCTTGGCGTTTCCGGACATCTACGACATCGGGATGAGCCATCTCGGTTTCAAGATCCTCTACAAAATCTTGAACGATGACCCGCGTACGCTCGCCGAACGGGCCTACGCGCCGTGGATCGACATGGAGGCCCAACTCCGATCCCGCGGCATCCCCCTCGTGTCGAGTGAAACGGCGCGGCCGCTCCGCGACTTCGATGTGGTCGGCTTCTCGCTGCAGTTCGAGCTGACGTACACCAACGTACTGACGATGCTGGATCTCGGCGATATTCCGCTGCGATCCGATGGGCGCGGAGAAGACGATCCGCTGGTCGTCGCGGGCGGCCCGACCGCCACGCATCCCGAGCCTTTGGCGCCCTTCCTGGACGCCGTCGTCATCGGCGACGGAGAGGAGCGCACGAGCGAGGTTGCGCTCGCCTGGATGCGCGCCAAGCGCGCCGGAGTTTCCCGCGCCGGGCGACTGCGCGCGCTCGCCGCGCTCGAAGGCGTCTACGTACCCTCGCTCTACGCAACCCACCGAGACCCGGACACGGGCTTCACGGTGGTCGATCGACCGACCGCGGGGGACCTCCCGTTTCCGGTGGAGCGCACGATCATCGCTGATTTGAACCGCTTTCCCTTCCCCGACGACGGACCGATCGGCGGGCCGGAGGCGATCTTCGACCGCATCTCGATCGAGGTCGCGCGGGGGTGCACCGAGGGGTGCCGATTCTGCCAGGCGGGGATGATTTATCGGCCCGTGCGCGAACGCGATCCCGACCAGATCGTCGACACGATCGCGAGTGCGGTGCGCTTGAGCGGATACGACGAGGCGAGTCTCACGTCTCTGTCGACCGCCGACTATTCCTGCATCGCCCCGCTGGTCAAGAAGGTGGTGGACGCCCTGGCTCCCAAGCGGGTATCGCTCGGAGTTTCCAGCCTTCGCGCCTACGGGCTCGAGGAGAACGTCTTGGACGACATGGCGCGCGTGCGCGCGACGGGAGTCACGTTTGCGCCCGAGGCGGGCACGCAGCGAATGCGCGACGTCATCAACAAGAACGTGACGGAAGAACAGCTCCTCATCACGGCCGAGCGGGTCTTCTCGCGCGGCTGGCAGTCCATGAAACTCTACTTCATGATTGGTCTGCCGACCGAGCGGGAAGAGGACGTCCGGGCGATTCCCCAGGTGGGTGGCCGAGCGCGCGCCATCGGCAAGCGGGTGAGAAAGGAGCTCGGTGCGACAGGCGCCCCCAAGGTCACCGTCAGTGCCTCGACGCATGTTCCGAAGCCCCACACGCCGTTCCAGTGGTGCGCCATGGATGTCCCGGATGTCATCCGCCAAAAACAGGGATGGCTCAAAGAAGAAGCGCATCGCGCCGGAGTCGAGTTGCGCGTTCACGACGGCGACACCTCATGGCTCGAAGCCGTGTTCGCCCGCGGCGATCGCACACTCGCCGCCGTCCTCGAGCGAGCCTATCGAGCCGGGGCGCGGTTCGATTCGTGGGAGGATCAGAAGAAGATCGCCGTCTGGGAATCCGCGTTCCGCGCCGAGGGCATCGACCCGAAGGCGTATTTGACCACGATCCCGGTTGCGTCGCGTCTCCCGTGGGATCACATCGACGTCGGCCTGGAAGATGGGTTCTTGTTGCGCGAATACCGCAAGGCCCTGAGCCAGCACTTGTCGCTGCCGTGTGGGAAGGTCGCCGGCGCGTTCGTGCACGCCACCAACTTGCGCGATGCGAACGATGAGTCGCGAAAGCTCGTTTGCTACGACTGCGGAATCGCATGCGACCTGTCGGCCATGCGCGAGCAACGCCGGGTCTATCTCGCCAAGCTCGGTGCCGACGAGCCGCGACCGCCGGCGCCGGCCCCGTCGCCCAAGACGAACCGAAAGCCTCGCCCGTCGGCTCTTCCGCAGGGTGAAGCCCGACGCTACCGCTTCGTTTACGAGAAAATCGGTACAGCCGCATTCCTGTCCCATCTGGACGTGATCCGCGCATTGCCGCGGGCATTTCGCCGGCTTGCGCTGCCGCTCCACTACTCGCAGGGGTTCCACCCCAAACCCGACATGACATTCGCCCCCGCCCTGTCCTTGGGCGTCGCGAGCCTGACCGAAGTGCTCGACGTGAAGATCGATGCGGAACTCGACCCCGCCGCGATTCTCGACGACCTTTCGGCAGGCTCCCAGCCCGGACTGCGCTTTGTCGGCGGAGCGAAGCTCGGCCCCGAAGATCCGGGCATTGCGCGTGTCATCAATGCGGCCCGCTATGTTGTGGGCATTCCCCGGGGCGTCGCGGAGGCCTTTGGAGGAATCGCCGCCATCGAAGACCGGGTCGCGGCGGCGCTCGAAGCGCGCGAACTGATCGTGACACGCCGCATCGACGGAATCGGTAAGCGCGTAGACGTACGCCAATTCTTGCGCTCTGCCCGCCTGGCCGATCCTGAGTTCACGGCCTCGCTTTCGCGCGCGAACATCGCCGGAGACCTCGTTGCCCTGTTGGTGGAGGTCGAGATTCGTGGCTCCGGCGGTGTCAAGATCGCCGAGGTCGTCGAAGCCGTGTTCGGCGACGCCGAGATTTCCCACCGCGCCGTTCGGGTCACGCTCGGGCGACTCCTCGACGGCGGCGCATGGGCGACACCCCTCGATCTGGACCAGCTCCGCAGCCCTCGCTCGTCCACTTCGATGCACGAGGCCCCTGCCGACACCGCCTTTGGTCCTAGCGACCTTTGTTCGTGACTCCCCGGGACGTACGGCGCGCGGTGGGCGCCATCGCGCCAAGCAACCGAAGAGACCGGCAGACGTCGGCATCCTTGCAAGGACCGACGTTGCCACCGTTCGACGGCCAGGCGGTCGTCCAAGTTCCATCATCGACGTGCGCCAGCACGGCGCGGTCCCTTACGTCGGGACCGCGCCACAGCGGCGGTGCGTGGGGCAACGTCGCCTCTCGATCGTTGCCGTCAATCCCGAAGGGAAAGCGCACGTTCGGCGTGAGCCCCACGCGCTGCACCGGTGTGCCATCGGGCAAGGCGTACAGCAGGGTGGTCAACCGGAGCACGCCTTCTCGAATGTCGTCGTCGAGGTACTCCTGCGCGCACCCCTTGCCGAAGGTCGTCGCCCCGACCATCGGACCACGACGATAGGCAGCCAGCGCGCCCGCAAGCATCTCCGCGGCACTCGCCGTATCCCCGTCGACCAGGGTCGCGACGGGGCCTGACCAGCGGTCGACGTTCGGCGGCTCCGGTGCGCGATCGGTTTCGACGGATCCGTCGCGCCTCTTCATGGGAAACAACGGTGCCCCCGGCAGAAACAAACCGAGCGCGTCGATGGCTCCGTCGGTCGATCCGCCCCCATTGCCACGGAGATCGAGGACCACACCGCTGATGGAACGGCCGTCGCGCTCTCGTTGGTGAAGAATCGATCGCGTCAGCTCGTCGCCCAGATCGTCGCGTACGTCGTGGATGCCGACGACGATCGCGTCGCCATCGCCGTATTCGAACCGCTCGACCGGGAGATCGTCGGCGTCGTCGCCGCTTTCGGCGGTGCTCTTCGGGTCGCCGCCGGCACCCTCGAGCGCAACCATCAACGGCAAGCGCTCCCCTTCGCGCAGAACGACCGCTTGCGCAGCCGGATGCGCCTCGGACGTAGCATACCCGAGCTGCTCCATCTGCTCGTAACTGAGGCCCGCCGTGGCCACACCGGCGAGCGAGAGGACGACGTCGCCGTCGGCGAGAGGGGGCGTGGCGCCCGAGTCGATCTTGATGCCGATCGCCGTGCGATCGGCTTTTTCCCACAGCCGCCCGGGCGGCCGCGCCTCCAGATCGACTTCGTACACACTCGATTCCTCGTCCATCGGAGCCCATGCCCCGTGCGGATCGATGGCCGGCACGTACGCCCGAACCGCAGCGGCCAGAACCAGTCGGGCCCAGCCATTGCCGTCCAACATGGGAAAGTATCGGTCGCGCGCCGCCTCTGCGTAGGGAGCCGCTCGCTCGCCGAGCGCCCGCGCGACGATGCCGATGCGGCGGCCGAGCGTCGCCGCCAGCGCGCGTGCCGGACGGGTCACGGTGGCGCCTTCGAAAGCGGCCGACGAAGCTGCATCGAGCGCGTCGCCCCCGACGGGGCTCCGGGCGCTCGCTTCGTCGAACACCGCGCGCAGCTCGGATGTCCAGGCGGCCAGCGAATCGCCGATGGCTTTCGCCGTTTCGCAGCCGTGCGATCGGCCCTCGAGGTCGGCAAGAAGAGCCACGGCGCGGCGGTCGAAGACGTCGGACACGGGCGCATCCGGAGCGACGGTCCAAAGACCATACGGATCGAGCCAATCGGCAGCGGCCTCGGAAAGCGAGCGAGCGTCCACCGGGTCCGGTACGTAGCCGAGCTGGTCGCGCGCCTGCGCGACGATCGCCCGCGCTGCGTCGCACGACAAGGATGGGGCGTGCCCGGCGGGGACGCGGAACGGATGCGATCGCGATTCGTCCGGCGGCGCGGACTGCATGGGCTTGTCGGACGCCACGGGGGGGCCCGGCAACGCCAAAGGCTCCTTCGGGTGTTGCGCAGATCGGAAGGAACCGAGCCGGCCGGTCGCGAACAGGACCGCCGCGGCGCCGAGTACGGCTGCCGCAATCCAAATGACGCGCCGGACCATCCGCGACAAAGCGTAGCAGGCGGCCCGCAACGGGCCGTACTTTGTCGCGCCCAACCGTCGATCGGCCGGAGCGGGCCACGCGGCCGCCCGTCGTGCGGGTGCATCGGCGCGCCGAGACCGGATCGGGCGATGTCGGAACCAAGCGCGTCCCGGGAGCATCAGCTGTGCTAAGCGCTCGGTCGGAAAGAGAGCCCCCTCCGATGCCGAACCTCGTCGAAGCCCTGACCTCGGAATTTAACAAGATCGTCGTCGTCGACGACTGCGTTGCGCTCATCGACGCAGAGGTCGCCGACAAGGGTGGACTGACAGGTCTGGCGATAAAAGCGGGCTACAAGGCTATTCAAGGCGTCAAACCGGGCTTTATCCGACAGGTCGTAGCGGATCTGCTGCCCGAGTTCTCGCAAGCACTCGACCCCATTTACCAAGAAGCAAAGAGCGGCGGAACGGGGGTGCGCGAGTACTTCGCCGCGAACACTCCCCGCGTCGCGGACGCGTTGCTCGGCATCACGGACGAACGAGCGAAGCGAAGCAAGAGCGGACTGGTCAAAGGGACGTACGACAAGCTTCGGGCAAGCGCCAAAAAGAACGTCGAATCCGCGGTGCCACGCCTCGGCGCGATGGTCGAAAAGCACGCGCCGTGAGCGATGCGGCGGCAAGCGTGGTCGTGTCGACCGATTGGTTGCAAGCCCATCTTGGAGCGCCTTCGCTCTGTTTGGTCGACGTGCGCGGGCAAGTCCTGCCACCCGGGAGCAAGCCGCGCTATCTGCCGAAGCGCGACGATTACCTGGCGGCGCACGTGCCCGGCGCCATTTTCATCGATTGGACCCGTGACATCGTCGACACGAGCGATCCCGTCCCGGTCCAGATCGCGAAAGCCGATCGCTTTGCCGACAGGATGGGGGAGGTCGGAATCGGCGACGAGGATCTCGTCGTAGCGTACGACGACTACAACCACGTGTTTTCCGGACGACTCTCGTGGGCCCTTCGTTACTACGGTCACGACGCGGTGCGAGTGCTTGACGGCGGATGGGCGCTCTGGGTGGCCGAAGGTCGGCCGACGTCGCACGACGTGGTTGTCCGGCCGCCCGCTCGCTTCACCCCATTGCCACGCAGCGATCTGCGCCGCACCGCGGACGAGGTCATGGATCGCATCGGAAGCCCGGATGTCCTGCTGCTCGACGCGCGAGCACCGGAACAGTACACCGGGCACGTGACGGCGGCCGGCAGAGGCGGCCATATCCCGGGCGCTCTCAACGTGCACTATGCTCGACTCATCGATCCGGCGACAAGCCGATTCCGTCCAGTCGAGGACCTGGCTCGGGCCTTCGCGGCAGCCGGCGTCGACGTCGAGCACCTCCCAGCGGACGTAGTGGTCTACTGCAACGGCGGGGTGTCCTGCTCGGTGCCGCTCAACGCACTTCGCCTCCTCGGGCGCGAGGACGTTGCAGTTTACGACGGCTCGTGGAACGAGTGGGGGAACGACGATGGCCGGCCCATCAGGATTGGCAAAGAACCCTAGCGGCATTCGCGCCACGCATCGGGCCGTCTCGTCGGCCCGCGGCGGAACTCGAAGACCCCGTGGTCAACACGATGAAGAAGCCGACATCCATTCGCCCCGCCGACGGTAAGCTCGGCGTTCTGCTGCCCGGGATGGGCGCGGTCGCTACCACGACCATCGCGGGCTCGCTGCTCGCTCGGCGTGGCAAAGCGCTGCCCGTCGGTTCGCTGACGCAGATGGGCACGATCCGTCTCGGCCGACGCACCGAGGGACGCGCGCCCAAGATTGCAGAATTTGCGCCTTTGGCGACGCTCGATCAACTTGAATTCGGTGGCTGGGACATCTTCCCGGACGATGCCTTCGAAGCCGCGGAGCACGCCAAAGTCCTCGAACGCCATCACCTCGATGAGGTGAAGGAGGAACTGCGGGGCATTCGCCCCATGAAGGGGGTTTTCTATCCGGGGTACGTCAAGCGCCTGAGCGGAACGCACACGAAGAGCGCGACGTCGAAGGCCGAGATGGTCGAGCAGGTTCGAGACGACATTCGCACCTTCAAGCGTGACCGAGGCTGTGAACGGCTCGTCGCCGTCTGGTGTGGGTCGACGGAGGCGTTCATCAGCGCCGGGCCCGTGCATGCCTCCGTGAACTCGTTCGAGGAGGGGCTCCGGCTAAACGACCCCGGCATATCCAACGCTCAGATCTACGCCTGGGCGTCTCTCAAGGAGCGCGTACCGTTCGCGAACGGAGCGCCCAATCTCTGCGTGGATTTCCCTGCGGCGTGGAACCTCGCCCGGGAAACTCATACGCCCATCGCAGGCAAGGACTTCAAGACGGGTCAGACGCTGATGAAGACCATCCTGGCGCCGGGCTTCAAGGCGCGAATGCTGGGCCTTCACGGCTGGTACAGCACGAACATCCTGGGCAACCGCGACGGCGAGGTCCTGGACGATCCGGACAGCTTTCGCGCGAAGGAAGTCTCGAAGCTGGGTGTCCTGGAGCACATCCTACAGCCAGAACTCTACCCCGAACTCTATGGCAACTTCGTACACAAAGTTCGAATCGATTACTATCCGCCTCGCGGCGACGCAAAAGAAGGTTGGGACAACATCGATCTGTTCGGGTGGCTTGGATACCCGATGCAGATGAAGGTCAACTTCCTGTGCCGCGATTCGATTCTCGCGGCGCCCGTCGTGCTCGACCTGGCGATTCTGCTCGACCTGGCGTCTCGCGCCGATTTTCAGGGGACGCAGGAGTGGCTGTCCTTCTACTTCAAGAGCCCCATGACCGCGCCGGGTCTCTATCCCGAGCATGATCTCTTCATTCAGCTGACGAAGCTGAAAAATACACTCCGCTGGATGATGGGCGAAGAGATCATTACCCATCTCGGTACGGAGTACTATGAATAAGGCGCTTGCCTCGCGCCGCCGAATCCGTGTCCGAGGCCGGGTCGCGCGGGGCGCCTCCGTAGGGGGCGAACGCCGCTCGAACCGGAACCGGTCCGAGTTCAAGCCGACTCGCACTGCGGCAGCCCACCGCTCCGCGCACGACCGGCGCGGAGCTTAGCGTTCTGCCAAGGCCCGGACATGGCGCGTCTGTGGCGTCACCTTCGCGACCTGTGGCCCGGCTGGACGATACTCGCGCCGCTTCCGTTCGCGGTGCACGGGGCCTGGGCAGCCGCCGCGGGCGAGCTTCGTTGGGAAAACGTCGCCGTCCTCATCGCGACCGCGGCGCTTTTCGCGACGGGGCCAAGGACCAAGAAGCTATTTCTCGGACTTTATCCGGTCGCCCTGGTGGGTCTGCTCTACACCACGATGAAGGTCGTCGAGAACGTGGGGCTGTCCCCGCAGACCATCCATCTGTGTGACCTCCGTGCCCACGAAATCGCACTTTTCGGCGTCACGGTGGGTGGGCGGAAGGTGACGCTGCACGACTGGTTTCAAACGCGATCGAGCCTCGCCGTCGACGCGCTCTGCGCCGTTCCGTACGCCACGTTCATGTTCGTGTGCATCGGCTTCGCCGTTTGGCTGTACTTCCGCGACTACGTGCGGATGCTGCGCTTCGGCTGGTGCTTTCTCGCGCTGAACGTCGCTGGCTTCGTCACCTACCATCTCTATCCTGCCGCGCCGCCATGGTATTACCATTCGCACGGCTGCCACGTGGACATGCTTGCGCAGGCGAGCGAGGGGCCCAACCTCGCGCGGGTCGATGGGCTCATCGGGGTACCGTACTTCCATGCGATGTACGGCCGGGCGAGCGACGTGTTCGGCGCGATGCCGAGCCTGCATGTCGCCTATGCCTTGATCGTCGTGCTCGAAGGCTGGGCCGTCTTCCGGACCCCAACGAGGATCGCGAGCCTTCTTTTCTACGCCATGATGTGCTTTTCCGCAGTTTGGCTCGATCATCATTGGGTGTTGGACGTCGTCGCAGGCAGCGCCTATTGCGTCGTGATTGTCGGCGTCGCATCGCGCGTGATCCGCCTGCCCCCGACGATCGGCACGCTTGCCGGCGCCCGGCCAGAAGGGCGCGCGCGCGGCGGCTCGCCATGAGAGGCGGCGGCCGCAAGCTGGCCTGGGTGCTGTCCACGTGGTTCGGCTGCGGTTGCTCTCCCGTGGCCCCCGGCACCGCCGGAGCCATCGGTGCCATCCCGCTGTACCTTGCCGCCGCTCGGGGCGGACGCGTCGGCGTAGCGGCGGCGGCGCTGGCCACGACGTTCGTCGGCGTCTGGGTCGCATCGTTCGTGGCTCGAGAGCTGAACGTGAAAGACCCTCAGGTCATCGTGATCGACGAGGTCGCGGGAATGCTCGTGACGATGGTGCCGGTGCACCACGTGTCGTGGGAATCTCTGGGGCTCGGCTTTCTGCTGTTCCGGGTGCTCGACGCGACCAAACCAGGGCCGATCCGCTGGCTCGAGCGTCTGCCCGGCGGATGGGGCGTGATGATGGACGACGTCGCCGCGGGCGCGGTCGCCGCAACGGTGCTCGCGGTGTTGGGTGCCACCGGAGTGCTGCCGTGATCGGGCGAGAAAGCCATGGGCCAACCGCAGGCGCGCGCGCTTTCACGCTTTGGACTCTGCGCTGGGGCGCCTGGCTGTGGGCCGCCGCGCTCGTGCTGGCTGTGCCCGCCACGTGGCGCACGGCCGAGCTTTACTCGAAGTTACGCAGCGAGCTCGAACAGTTGCTGCCCCGGAACGCGCCCAGCGTCCGCGCCATCGACGAATTGCGCGAACGACTGCCCAGCCTTCAGTACCTCGGCGTCATCGTCGACTTCGGTCGCGACGAGAATCTCCAGCCGGCCGAACGGATGCTCGACGATCTCGCAGCCCGCCTGCGCCGTTACCCGCCCGATCTGGTGAAAGCCGTACGGACGGGAGACGCGGTCGAGCGACAATTCATCGAGCACCACGCGCCGCTCTACATGGATGTCGCCGACCTGATCACGATCCGGGATCGCATCGAGGCGCGTCGCGATTGGGAGGCGGAGAAGGAGACCGGCTCGTTGCTCGACGACGAGCCTCCCCCCCCGCTCGACTTGGACGACATCCAGCACAAATACGATACGCGGTTCGCCGGATCCCGTCGCTTCGACGGCGACCACTTCGCGAACAAAGAGGAGCACTGCGCCCTCATTCTCATTCAAGCGGGCGAGTTCGTCACGGGGGGCCGGGGCAAGGTTCTCTTCGATCGAGTCCAGGCCGATCTCTCGGCCCTGCATCCGGACTCCTACGCGTCCGGGATGCGCGTCGGCTTTACCGGCGACATCGCGATCAACGTCGAGGAGACGAGCGCGCTCGTGGCGGATCTCTCTCTGTCGAGCATTCTGGTCATCCTCTTCGTCGTCGGCGCCATCTTCTTTTACTACCAATGGTGGAAGAGCGTTTTCGTCCTTTTGCCTCCGTTGCTCCTGGCAACGACCTTCGCATTCGCGTTGGCTTCACTTCCGCCGTTCCGAGTCGACGAGCTCAACTCGAATACCGCATTTCTCGGTTCGATTATCGTCGGTAACGGGATAAACTTCGGGATTGTTCTATTTGCTCGGTACGCCGAAGCGCGCCGACTCGACATCGACGTTCGCGAGTCGCTCGTTTTGGCGGTGTGGGGCTCTCGAACCGGCACCCTTTCGGCCGCGCTCGCCGCCGGCGTGTCTTACGCGTCGCTCGCTCTTACGGATTTCCGGGGATTTCAGCAGTTCGGCTTCATTGGCGGCATCGGGATGCTGCTGTCCTGGCTTCTGGCGTTCCTGCTGATGCCTCCGCTCGCCGCGTGGGTCGATCGGGGTCCCGTCCCACAGAAGCGCAGCGCGATCATGAACGGGATCGCGGCGTGGACCTGCCGCAACCGCAAGCCGGTGGTCGCAGCAGCGTGTGCTCTGGCCGCGCTGTCGGTTTGGGAGGTGCGCTCGTTTGGCCCCGACCAGGTCGAGACGGACTTTTCGAAGCTTCGGCGTGCGGACACCTGGCGGACCGGCGAGGGCTATTGGGGCCGACGCATGGACACGCTGCTGAACACGTACGTCACCCCAACGGTCGTGCTCGCAGGCGCTGCCCCCCAAGCGGAGGCCATCGGTCGGCTGCTCAAGGCACAGGAGAAGGAGCCACCGCTCGACCGGATGGTCGCGAGCGTGCGGACACTCGATGATGTCGTCCCGGCCGACCAAGCTCCGAAGATGGAGATGGCCGCCCAGATTCAGGACGACCTCACGCCCCGAGTGCGCGCGTCGCTGTCTGCCGACCAGCGCAAGCTGGTCGAACGATGGTTCGGTGCTGCCCCTTTGACTCCGATCGGCGCAAGCACTGTGCCCGACACCCTCATGGCGGGCCTTCGAGAGCGGGACGGGACGGTCGGAAAAACGGTTCTGGTTTACCCGCGACCGGGGCGGTCGCTATGGCTGGGACCGCGGCTAATCGATTTCGTGTCTCGACTGCGCGCGGCCGCAGCGTCGGTACCTGGCCGAGCGGCCCGGGTCGCGGGATCGCTCGCACTGTCGGCGGACATCTTGGTTTCGCTTCGCCGCGACGGCGTGCTGGCGAGCGCGGCGGCGTTCTTCGGCGTGGTCGTCGTCGTCATCGCCCTGTTGCGAAGAAGCCGAACCACGATCCTCGTTACGGGTTCCTTGCTGCTCGGCGTGCTCTGGTTGACCGCGGCGATGATGATTTTGCGCATCAAAATCAACTTTGCCAATTTCATCGCGTTCCCGATTACGTTCGGAATCGGCGTCGATTATTCCGTGAACGTGGCGAGCCGGTGGACGCTCGACAGGGGACATTCGATGGCCGACGCAGTTCGCACAACAGGAGGGGCGGTGACGCTCTGCTCGATGACGACCATCATCGGGTATTCGTCGCTGCTCCTCGCGGAGAACCGAGCGCTATTTTATTTTGGATTGCTCGCCGTGTTGGGCGAGATATCGTGCCTGTCAACGGCCGTGGTGGTCATGCCGGCGTTCGTCGAATGGGCCACACCCGCACGGGGAGGCAAGGAGGGAATCCCCTCGCTCGACCCGTCGTGACCGGAACCGAAGGCCGCGAGCGCGGGCGTACCCGACTCGGGTGACGGAATCTCGCCGCTCGTGACGATCGATCCCGGAGCTTCCGACCATCGGTTTCCTACGCCTTGAAGTTTGCGCGGAATTCCTTCAGAGCCTTCACGGCGTCGTCGACCGCGGACTTCGTGGCAGCGCTCACGTCACCCGCGGCCTTCGCGGCGGCCTCGACCGCAGTCTTCTCAGCGGCCTCGAGCCGAGGCTGCAACTTGTTCCATTCGGCCTTCGCATCGAGGCCGGCGAGGTGGATTTTGACGCGCACTTGGTCGCGCAGCGTTTGCAGCTGCGCGACACTTTTGTCGAACTCAGCCTTCAGGTCGTTTCGTGCTTGGCTCATGGCGGTCCTCCTTCTTGGATCGCGGGCCATGTATGCAAATGGCGTGCCGTGTATCGACCGAGGTCTAGGATTCCTGCGAGCCCCCTAAGCCGCGATCCCGCGAAAATGCCACACCGTCGGTCACACCCGGCCGAGCGCACGGGGGAACGCGCCGTAAAGCCCGTCGATGACGAACTGCGTAGCCACCGCCGCGAGGATGAGCCCCATCACCCGCCCGACGATGTTGAGCCCGGTGTTGCCGAGCGCCCGTACGACGAATTCGGCCGATCGCAGGGTGAGCAGGCTCACAGCGCTCACGACCGCGATCGCCACGAATAGGCTGGCCCGCTCCCCGACCTCGCGAGCCTTGCCGATGAGCACCATGACCGTGGCGATCGCGCCGGGCCCGGCGAGGAGCGGGACTCCCAGCGGGATCACACCGACGTCCTCTCTCACCTCGGCGTCCGTCGCCTCTTTGACGGTCGCCCGCGTGTCGCTGCGCTTGGCGCGCATCATGTCGAAGCCGATGCCGAAGAGAAGAATACCGCCGGCGATTTTGAAGGCTGGCAACGTGATGCCGAAAAAGCCGAAGATGACATTGCCGGCCAAACCGAAGGCCGACAGGACCACGAAGCACGTCAGGGAGGCGCGAAGCGCCGTCGCAACCCGCACCGCGCGAAGCTGCGTCCCGACAAGCGCAAGGAAAATAGGAACCGCCGTAAAGGGGTCGACGACGGAGAAGAGCGAGCCGAGCGAGAGGACAAAGTACGAAATGAACGACATCGGGGCGCCGCCGGGTCGGTCACGAAGAAATAGGGGCTCGCAGACCCCTGTTCGGCGATCCCTGCCTAGTCATTTTGCGCACACGTGCCACTCGCAGTGTACCAAGATTTGTTCGTCGCCCGCCTGCCGAAAAAAACCAATGCCTGGAAACGGCGCCGAGGCGAGTGCTCGAGCGCCGAACATGGCGGGCCGAGGATTTCAAGGCTTTTGGCCTCTCGCAAGGCGCGGGCGACCAGGACTCCCGCATCATGTCGAGGAGGAGCAACGCCGCGAGAGGCAGGAAAGCCGCAGAAAGCGACGGGAGCCAACGTGTTTGGTGCTCTGGCCGGCAAACCTGGCCGGCAAACAAGATCGTCCCATCCCATGGCGTCCGGAGGCGAAGGGGCCACGCCCCGCCGACCTAGGATTTGGCGATTCGGACCCACGCTCATGAGGTAGAGATACACCCGCCCCCTCGATCCACGGAGGCCGACGTGAACCTCTACCATCATCCGTTTTCCGCCAATGCCCGCAAGACTGTGATGACGGCGTTGCTGCTCGACGTCGACGTGGAATTGGTTCTCGTCGATCTCCGGGCGGGCGACAACCAGAAGGCGGAGTACTTGGCGCTCAATCCGATGGGCAAGGTCCCGACCTTGGTGGATGGCGAGCGGGTGCTGTGGGAGTCGCACGCCATCATGCAGTACCTGGCTGACCAAGCGCCGGCCGACGCGCTCTACCCCACGGATCGGTTCGCACGAGCGGACGTCAATCGATGGCTCTTCTGGTCGGCCGCGCACTGGAGCACCAACATCGCGCTACTGGTACAGCAGCACGTGATCAACCGAATGCGCGGCCAAGGAGAGCCTGACCCGAGCCTCGTGGCGTTGGGTGAGCGCGAGGTCGTCCGCTTTGGTAAGGTGCTCGATGACCACCTGGCCGAGCGGAACTATCTGTGTGGGACGACGTTGACCCTCGCGGACCTGGCCGTCGCGGCGCCGCTCATGTACACAGTGCCCGGCAAGATCCCCGTCACGGACTTCGCCAACATTCAGAAGTGGTTCGGGTGGATTCAAGATCTCGAGGTGTGGCGGAAGACGATCCCGGCCTCCTGAGCCACCGACAGGTTGCGGCCGAGCGGCCGGCAACCCGACTCGGGAGATCTCTCAACCGGCAGGAAGCGAAACGAGCGCGGCGCGCACTTTGGCTGCGATCGCCTCGGCATCGCCCTCGGTGGCGTACGGCTGCCGAGGCCAGAAGAAGCCGCGAAGGCCGTCACCCTTTCGCCGCGGCACCACGTGCACATGCACGTGGGGAACACTCTGGCTGATCCGGTTGTTCACGGCGACGAACGTCCCTTCGGCATCCAGGCCGCGCTCGATCGCTTGGCAAAGCCGCTGCACATTTTCAAAGAGGCGGCCGATCTCGTTTTTTGGCACGTCGGCGAGCGTCGGATGGTGCGAGCGCGGAACGATCAGCACGTGCCCGGGAAAAAGGGGCCTCGTATCCAGGAACCCGACATGGAGGTCGTCTTGCAGTACGATTTGTGCGCGGGTGCGGCCCTCCACGATGGCGCAAAACGCACATCCGTTCATTTTCGCCACCCTAGCGCACCGCTCTAGTTCGAAAGGGCGCCGAGCGACAGGTCCAGCGATCGATTCGCGAACGGCGATTTTCTCCTCTCTTCGGCTACGCGGACAACGACCGGTCGGGCTCGGAGCGGTCATTCGCCGAGGCGAGCCAGCGAACCGCCGGCGGAGTGGTTACGTTGAACCCAGTGATGAACTTCCGGGGACGAAATAGTCCGCAAGCCCAGCGATTCGCGGAAAGACGTCGGCGCGAAGACGAGGCGCCGCGGCTTCGCGAGCAAGTTCCCAACTTGGTCAGCCTTCGGCTCGACATCGAGGAATGTACGGGCGTTGGGGCCAATGCCTACACACGGCGGGTCGTAATCGACTGCGCTCCCGCCCTCTTCCTCGTGCCCTGCGGCGATCCACGCTGCATCGATGGGGAGCACGACCTGACGACCGACGTGATGCGTGCCCTGCGCTCGCGCGGAACCTCGTTCCACGGCGAAGAGGGATGCAGGGGCTCCGTGGGGCCGAGCGCGTGCTCGCGGGTATTGCACTTTGACGTGATCGCAGACTACCGCGCCTGAAGGGGCGCCGCAGACCGCCGAGCCGGAACATGACGGCGGCGGGCGGAAGCGTAGCTCGACTCCCGAAGAGTGCCGGCTCAACGCGCCGCGCACTTCACTCCTCGCGTCGCCGCCACGCATCCGTCGTCGGGCGTCGTGACGGCGCACACGCATTTCGAGGCTACGGCTTCGTAGTGTTCGTGTCGCTTGTGCCCCTCGGCGTCCTCGGCCTAACGAATGACGGTGGGGGGGGGCGGCGGGCTGGCGAGCGCGCAACGGCCGCCGATGCACTGCATTCCTTCCGCCGCGCCGCAGCAGTCACTCGTTTGGGTGCATTTGTCGTATTCCGTAGAGCAGGCGGGAGGCTGATCGCTGCAGACCAGGCCGCCGTCGCTATCGCTGCAGTAACCGCCGCAGCATTGGTCGCCCGTCAGACAGCTAGAACCATTCTGCGCGCACGCGTCGACCACCCAGTAGCCGCGCGAATTGCCCGCGAGCAGCTCTTGCGCGGGCAAATAGAAGGCCGGGTGGCTCGGATCGGTCCCCGCGGGGGCGTTCAGGTCGATGGCCGCCACCCAGAGCTTTTTGGGCGTGGGGCTCGCCGTCAGATCGAAGTAGCGCGGGTCGCTCCAATAGGGGTCGATCGTCGCGATGTTGCCGTAGAGGCGGCGGCTCGTGAAGACCACCCAAGCGTAACCCCCGCTCGGCACGGGGTTGACCGTGGGCTCGTAATTGAAGACGGTGTCGTCGGCATGACCCGCCTCCGATGCCATGGGCAAGTAACCGACGCCGTTGAGGTTCGATAACGGAACGGCCTGCTTCGTCGCTACGTCGACCCACCAGAGCTGGGCTTGGGTGCCGGGGTTGGAGCACGACGACCCGCCTGGACATTTGCGCGTCTCGCCCCAGCGCCCGTTCGACACCGTCTCCAGTTCGAAGACGATGGCGTTGCTCGCCGGCAGGAACGACGGCCAGACCGTGTAACCCGAAGGAGGGGTGTAGATCGTCTGGAAATTCGAAAATGCGCCCGTCGCCGGGTCGTAATCCATCATCGCGAGGGATTTTCCATCGGCCGTGCCTCCGTCCGGCGAGCTACCGGCGTAAAGGTTGAACGCGACGTGCATGCCGTCAGGAGAAAACACGGGAGAACCCACTTCGAGCCCGTCTGGGATCCCCGTGGATGGCACGATGCCGCCGTCGCCGATGCCGAGAATTTGGGTCGTCCCGCTGTAACCGCCGCCCTGAACGGGAGCGTTGTTCGTGAGGAGAAAGGAGCCCGTCGGGTCGATGGCTCCCCAGTTGTAACGGCCATCGTCGGGCGACATCACGGTCTCGGCCAGGCCTCCCGTCAGTGCGTAACTCGAGGAGCCGAGGTCGGAGGTCGACTCGCCGCGACTCGTGACCAGCCGGGAACCGTTCGCGCTCACGATGTGGCACACTCGGCATTCGCTGTCGTTGCCCGCGATGAGCACCGGGTCGGTCGCGCCGCGCTTGATGCCGAGTGTGGCGCCGCCGAACTTCGCGCCGCCCAGCGTACAGCAGTAGTTGTGTGCGAGATTGGTCCCGTAGGAGTTGTAGTACACTGTACCGGTCAGTGACCCTTGCGCGATCTGCCAGGTTTCGGTGATCGGGCCGTACGCTACGCCCCCCGCCGCGAAGACGAGCGTGACGGTGACGGCTTCTCCCTGATTCGACGCGGCCAGGGCGTCCCACGCGGGTTGGGGGATCGGGTGGTGGATGAACGGAGTCGCCGTCTTTGCAAAGTAACCCTGATAGTCGAACGCGTTCTCTTGCAGATGGATGGAGACGGCGTCGTAGCTCTCGGTCGTGCTCCACTGCAGCAGGGGTGCAAGGATGCCTTGCGGCCAGATGGTCTGGTCGTAGGGATAAAGTAACGAGAGACTGGAATCGGCTGCAGGCGAGCCCTGGAACGCCGTCGCGGCGGTGGGGCCGACTGGACCACCAATGCCCTCGCCGCCTACACCACCACTGCCGCCGTAACCGCCGCTATCCGCGCCCGCGTCTCCCGCGTCTCCCGCGTCGGTCTCGACGTCGCCCCCGCCATCCTGCACCCATTGGACACGCACCGTGATCTGCACCGTGGCTTGCTGCGCGCCGAATGTGGCCGTCACGGTCACAACGCCGCCAACGATGCCCGTCGGCACGAGGACGCCGGTCGAGGCATTGATCGATCCGACCTGGCCACGATCAATCGAAAATGATGCCGCCACCGGCTGCCCGTTGATCGAGGCCGAGGCGGTGACCGTCGGCGTGGCTTGCCCGTACGTGACGTCGACCGTGCTTTGCGACACCGCGACGGCAAGTGCGCCGTCGGCGTCCACCGCATCGACGGCCGAGTCGGCCCATGCGCCGGCGTCCGAAGAGCCGACCCCGACGAGGAGAGGCGATCCGGTGGTGCCCGATGCCGCATCGAGCTTGCCGGAAGGCGCCGCGACGCCGCCGGCGTCGAGCTTCCATGGGCTGGGGGCGTGGAACGTCGAAATGCCGTCGTCGCTCCCGCACGCTCCCAAGAAGGTGGCCCAAACAACTGCTCCCGAAAGAGCGACCCCGAAGCTCAAGACGCGCATCGTTGTGTTAAACGACACGACTGCAACTTTCTGAAGTCACCGAACTCAAGAAGCGCCCATCGTGTGAGTGAACGTCGGGCTGGAACCCCAACTTCGACCCTCGACCTCGACCCTAGAACTCCACCTCGACCGCGACCTCGCACGTCGGGGATGACCCTACCCGCTCGAGAGCGCGGCTCCCTCGGCCAACCGCCGGGCCACGTACCGCTCGATGCGGGCACGGTGTTCGGTCGTCAACGACTCGAACGCAACTCCGAAATAGTGATCACCGCCTTCGTTCGAGAGATGGCGGATGATGCCGCGAACGATGAATGCCTCTTCGCGGGGCAGAACGAGCACCAACTCGACCGCCGCGTCCGTGTCCGAACCGGAGAAATTGTGCGAGACCCGAACACCCACTCCGCCGACGCCGATGTCGCGGGCGCGAACGACGTCGAGAAACCCAACACCCATGATGTGAACCTCGACCGGCGACTTGGGTTCGGGCCGAACCCGCGGGTACCGCCGTTTGCTTCGGGCGAACGGAAGGGACACGTTTCACGAATATGACAGAAGCCACCAGACGGACGCGAGTCGCTCCGGAAGTGCACGACGTCTGCTTCATGGGAACAGGCGGGTCATGGATGACGAAGACTCGGGAGCCAGTCAGGGTGATCAAGGCTTGTCGTTGACCAACCTTCGCGCTCGAGCCCCGTGGGCACGGGGTTCACCGGCCTCGCGTGCCGAATCGGGCTTGGGAGTCCCGTGGATGCGCAAGCACCCGTGTCCCAGAAAATCGTAGATGCCGCCGACGACCTCCTTTTCCGAATATGCCGTTTCTCGATGGACAACCTGGTAGAGGATTTCCTTCATCGCTCCCAAAATCAGATAGGCGAACATGCGCGCGTCCCCGGGCGCGACGACTCCGAGGTCTTGTCCCTCGCGCAAGCTCTCCTCCAAGAGGTTCTCGACTACCCCGTAAAACGACGCCAACTTGCGGTCGAACGTCGGATCCAAGCCCACCGCCGCGGTAAGCAGAATTTTCGTCGTCGACCGATCTTCGAGAAGCGTTCGCACGATGCGGCGGATGTTCTCGTGCACCTGATCGGCCACGGTCCGCCCCGGATCCCTCGGATCGACGCGGACGATCGCCATGCCGATTTGCGTGAAGGCGCGATCGACGATCTCCTCGAAAATCGTCCGCTTGTCCTTGAAGTACAAATAGAACGTACCGCGTGCGATGGCGGCGGCAGCCACGATGTCTTCGATCTTGGCCTCGTGATAGCCGCGGCGCGCGAACACATCGCGAGCATGGTTCAAAATTTTCTGCCGTCGCTCGGCCTTACGCATCGATTCTAAGCGGGGAACACTAACATGCCGCCCTAGCTGACACGCTGGTCAGTCGGGGTCGGTCCGCGTGTAACGGGGTTGTTTCGTGCCCGAAGAAGGCTCAATGAAGCGAGCACTTGCACGAATGAGCCCGTTTGCCCCGAGCTCGCGGGCGGCAAGAAGAGCCTTCCCCCGGGAGTCCGTTCGCGTTACGACGTACTGACTGACACGCCAGTCCAGTCCTGCGGAGGTGACCGAATGGGAACGTGCGGGCAAGCTCAGCTTGCGATCGGAATGGATGTCGGCAGCACGACAGTGAAGGCCGTGGTCGTCGATCCGGCGTCCAAGGCCATCCTGTGGAGCGACTACCAACGGCACCACACGAAGCAGCCCGAATACGTGCTCTCGATGCTGCAAACCATCTTGGGCGCATTCCCCGATCACCCGGCGAGCGGCTGGCGGATGTTCCTGACGGGGTCGGGCGCCGCACCTCTTTGTGCGCCGACGGGCGGCAAGTTCGTGCAGGAGGTCAATGCCGTCACGCTCGCGGTCGAGCACCTGCACCCGGACGTGGGCTCGGTGATCGAGCTCGGCGGTCAAGACGCAAAAATCATCATGTTCAAAAAGGACGAGAAGTCGGGCAAGAAAACCGCGACCGCGTCCATGAACGACAAATGCGCGTCCGGCACGGGCGCCACCATCGACAAGTGCTTTCTCAAGGTCAATGCGCCGGCCGAGCTCGTCACCTCGCTTCATTTCGACGAAACGAAGCTCCATCACGTCGCCGCCAAGTGCGGTGTCTTCGCCGAGACCGACATCGTCAATCTGATCAAGAGCGGGATTCCCTCCAACGAGGTGCTGTGTTCGCTGGCCGACGCCATCGTCCTGCAAAACCTGAGCGTTCTGACGCGCGGGGGAACGCTCAAGCATCGCGTGCTGCTTCTCGGCGGTCCGAACACCTATTTGCCGTTTCTTCAGGAGTGCTGGCGCCTTCGAATCCCGCAGACGTGGGACGAGCGGGGCTACGCGTGGCCCAAGGATCACCCCATCGAAGAGACGATTTTCGTCCCGGACAACGCACAATACTACGCGGCGCTCGGGGCCGTGCTCTACGGGCTCCACGAGGAAGCGCATATCGGAGTTTTCGCCACCCTCGACCCACTGGTCGAATACATCACGACCGGTCGCAAGGCCCGCCTGGGCGAAACCGCGGGGCCTCCGCTCTCGAAGACCGAGATCGAGTTGAGTGATTTCCGCGAGCTCTATCGCATTCCCAAGTTCGTGCCGAAGCGGTTTGCCGAGGGGCAGATCGTGCGCGGCGTCATCGGGCTCGACGGCGGGTCCACGTCGTCGAAGGCGGTGCTCGTCGACTACGACGATGGCACGATTCTCTGCAAGGCCTACCAACTTTCCAAGGGCAATCCGATCCAAGACACCAAAGAGCTCTTGGCGCAGCTGCGGGAGTACGTCGAGTCAAATCAAAAGGCCACGCTCGAAGTCATGGGCTTCGGCGCCACGGGCTACGCCGCCGACGTCCTTCAGGAGTGCGTCCGTGCCGACGTAAACATCGTCGAGACGGTCGCACACATGCTGAGCGCCGTGCATTTTTTCGGTGACGTCGACGTCATCTGCGACATCGGCGGGCAGGACATCAAAGTCTTGTTCATGAAAAACGGCGACATCAGCAACTTTCGCTTATCGAACAGTTGTTCGGCCGGTAACGGCATGCTTCTGCAAGCCACGGCCGATTCGTTCGGCGTGCCGGTCACCGAGTTCGCCGATGTGGCATTCAAGGCGGAGCTTGCGCCCAAGTTCTCGTACGGATGCGCGGTTTTCCTCGACACCGATCGGGTCAACTTTCAGAAGGAGGGCTTTTCCAAGGAGGAAATGCTTGCGGGACTCGCCCAGGTGTTGCCGAAAAACGTTTGGCAATACGTCGTGCAGATTCCGCGCCTCGCGGCGCTCGGCACGCGATACGTGTTGCAGGGCGGTACGCAGTACAACCTCGCCGCCGTGAAAGCGCAAGTCGACTACATCAAGGAACGCGTGCCCGACGCACAGGTGTTCGTGCACCCGCACACGGGCGAGGCGGGGGCGATCGGCGCCGCGATGGAAACAATGCGCGTGGTGAAGCGCAAGGGCCGGTCGAGCTTTATCGGAATCGACGCAGCGATCCGGCTCGAATACACGTCCAAGAACGACGCCGAGACCGTCTGCCACTTTTGCCCGAACGAGTGCAAGCGAACGTTCATCGACACAAAGCGGCCCGACGGCAGCACCAGCCGTTACATCGCAGGCTTCAGCTGCGAGAAAGGCACCGTGGAGTCCAAGGACGCCATGCTGTCGCTCGTGGCGGAGCGGAAGAAGATCGCCCAAGAGTTTCCGAACCTCGTCGACTACGAATCGAAACGGGCGTTCATGCACGTCTACGATGCCGCGCCGATGCCTGAGGAGGGCTCGCTGATCCAGGACACGGTTCTGAAAAAGGGCCTGTTCGGCGTTCGGCGCGTCGAAGTGACGCGGCCCTTCCGGCGCTCTTCGAAGGAGAGCTGGGCTCGGCGCAGAACGGTGCGCATCGGGATTCCGCGCGTGCTCAATCTCTATTCGACCGCCCCTTGGTTTCGGACCTACTTCGAATCGATCGGGATTCCGAAAACCGGTGTCGTGTTCAGCGAGCCGACGACCGAGGAGATGTGGGTCGAAGGCGGCAAGTACGGGTCGATCGACCCGTGCTACCCGAGCAAGGTCGCGCAGGCGCACGTTCATCAGCTGCTGTTCCACGCGCATGCGCCCGAGGAAAAGAAGCCACTCGCGTACATCTTTTTCCCGATCCTGACGCACGTGCACAACTTCGTGGCCGACACGATGGACAACGCGAGTTGTCCCATCGTGGCGGGAGCGCCGGACGTGATGAAGGCCGCGTTCACCAAGGAGGTCGACTTTTTCGCGACGCGCGGGATCGAGTATCTCGACCCTGCTTTGTCGTTCGTCGAGCCGACGCTCATGGCGCGCCGCATGTTCGAGACCTTCGGCCCCCGTCTCGGCATCACCGAAGACGAAAGCGACTTCGCCTGCAAAGAAGCCTGGAAGGCACAGCGGCTCTTCGACCATGACCTCGAGGTCAAGGGTCGAGCCATCCTCGAGACCGTGGAAGCGGAAGACCGCGTGGCCATTCTGATGATCGGCCGTCCGTATCACTCGGACCCAGGCCTCAATCACGGGATTCCCGAGGAGTTCCAGGTTCTCGGTTATCCGATCCTGTCGGTGCGCTCGATCCCCAAGGATCGGGGATACCTCGATCGCTACTACAAGGACGAGCTCGACAGGGGCATCATCAAAACCCCGCTCGAGCTCAATCATGTATGGCCGGAGAACTACTCGGTCAACAGCGCCCAGAAGGTCTGGGCGGCGAGCTTCGCGGCGCATCACCCCAACGTCGTGGTGCTCGATCTCTCGTCGTTCAAGTGCGGTCACGACGCGCCGACCTACGGGCTCATCGACGCCATCATCGAGCGGAGCAAGACGCCGTACGCGGCACTCCACGACATCGACGCCAACAAGCCGTCGGGATCGATCAAGATCCGCGTCAAAACGTACGCGCACGCCCTCAAGCTCCACCAAGAGCGCTTGGAAGACGCCGGCAAGCAGAACCGAGCGCTACGCGACGCGCTCGACCGCAAGCGGCTCGAGCTTCTCTCGCTGCGCCAGGCGCAGCTCGCAGCGCGCAATCAGCGTGATCCGGCGATCGAGGCCCAACTCGAGGAGTTGCGCGCGCGCCTCTTGGCGTACGAAGCGCCCATCACGCCGCCCGAGCTTCCCAAGGGAATCATCAAACTAGGCAAGAGGACGCCCGAGGGCGTCGTCCGCGTGCAAGCACTCTGAACTGGGAGAACGTACCATGTCCATGAACGCAAGCGTCGTTGGCCTGAACAAGAAGTCACTCCCGCTCGTCGACATGGAAGCGGAGTTGAAACGCTTCGAAGAAGAGGAGCGTAAGCGTCTCGGGCTCGACGCAAAAACCGAGCACTGGATCGAAGACATGGCGGGTCTCACGTTCACCAAACGGGAGAAGGCCAAGATCACCATGTTGGTCGGCGGTCTCACCATGGCGCACGATTACTTCGTGGAGGCTGGTCTACGCGGCGCGGGGTACAACGTGCAGATGCTCGAGTGCCCGACCAACGAAGGGCTGCAGGTCGGCAAGGAGTTCGGCAACCGAGGGCAGTGCAACCCGACCTACTTCACGGTGGGCAACCTCGTGAAGTACCTGATCACGCTTCGGGACAAGCACGGGATGACCGCAAAGGAGGTCGTCGACAAGTACGTCTTTCTCACCGCCGGAGCCTGCGGCCCTTGCCGTTTCGGCATGTACGTGACCGAGTACCGAAAAGCCCTCCGCGATGCGGGCTTTGACGGGTTCAAAGTCGTGCTCTTTCAGCAGACCGGCGGACTCAAGCAGGCGACCGGCGAGGAGTCCGGCCTGGAGCTCAACCCGGCCTTCTTTTGGGCCATCGTCAAGGCCATCGTTGCGGGTGACGTGCTCAACGCCTTGGGCTACCGCATCCGTCCTTTCGAGGTCACCGCCGGCGACACGGACCGCGCGATCGACCAATGCAAGGAGATCCTCTACAAGGCTCTCGAGAACCGAACCAACATCCTCTTGGCGTTGTGGCAGTGCAAGCCCCTGCTCGCCCAGGTGCAGGTCGACCGAACCCTTGCCAAGCCGAAGGTGAGCATCATCGGCGAGTTCTGGGCGATGACCACCGAAGGCGACGGCAACTACCAACTGCAGCGCTTTCTCGAGAGCGAAGGGGCCGAGGCCGACGTCCAACTCGTCACCGCGTGGCTCCTTTATACCGTCTGGGAAGGCAAGCACGACACGCGCGATCGCGCGGATCTCCGGGCTGGGGATGCGGCGAAGTACGGGCTGGGCGGGATCGCGGACGACCCCTTCGGCGTCGCCAAGAAACTGGCTGCGCTCACCGGCGCCGGCTTCGCGATCCGCGCGCTCTTTCAGACGTTCGCGTACACGGCGGGTCTCTACGGCTACAAGCTGCCGAACATGGACGACATCGCGAAGATCAGCCACGACTATTACAACAACGATCTGCGCGGCGGCGAAGGCCACATGGAAGTGGGCAAGTTGATCATGAATACGATCCACTCCAAGTCGCACATGACGCTCAGCGTGAAGCCCTTCGGCTGCATGCCGAGCGCGGGAGTGTCGGACGGCGTGCAATCGGCGATTGCCGAGCGGTATCCCGGAAGCATCTTCTGTCCGGTGGAGACCAGCGGCGACGGGCGCGTGAACTTTTACTCGCGCGTGCAGATGTACCTGTTCAAGGCCAAGCAGGTCGCGATCGCCGAGTACGACCGCGCGCTGCAAACCCACGGCCTGACGCGCGAACAAGTGAAGACGTTTCTCGAGGCAAGCCCGCGCTTTGCGTCGCCGCTCTACAGGGCGCCGCACGCCTACGCAGGCAGCGCCGCGGACCTCGTGGCGGCGATCGCTCCGTACATCACGAAGACGCGGGCACAACGCTGGAAGGAGCGGCTTTCGGGGATGGGAACGCAGTCCGCGAAGCTCGCCCACCAATGCCCGCACCTCGTGGTGAAGGTCGTGAAGGGCGCCGTGGAGGCCGCTCCGGATGTCGTCCAACGCGCGAAGTTCGACGCGAAGCTGCTCGCGGAGGCGCGCAAGGCGTCGAAAGCGAAAACCCGCAAGGGCCCCGTCGCCGACCTATCGGCCGCGGCCGAGTAGCGAGCACCCGCGCGAAGTCGCGTTCAGGCGTCGCGCGGCGGCACGAATGCTGGGGGGGGTAGGCGCCGGGGAAGAGGTCCACCGAATCGACCAACGCCGGCGCGATCGTGGAAGGCCCCGGGCCGACGTGAAAGAGTAACGGGATCCGGATGCCGTCGACGAAGTAACCGACGCTCTCGGGAGGCGATCCGCGCACGTAGTAATAGGGAAGGCCGCTCAGCCACGGTGCCATGCCGGGCAATGCCTCGACGATCTTGAACGGGTCGCCGAACGCGCCGGCGACGAACTGCGTCTCGCTGCGCGGAATGTGAATCGTGCTTGGTTCTTCGCGTTCGCCCTTTACGGAGACATCGATGGGCGGCGCGACCGCGGGCGCGGGGGCCGGCCGCGGGGATCGCCCCGCCCTTCGGGGGTGGTGGCGCCGGAGGCAGAGGCGCATGAAACGTGACGGTCACGACGATGCGGGCCGAAATCGGCGTGCCATCCGTCGTCGCGGGCGCCAGGCGCCAGCGGCGCACGACGGCCAAGGCGGCGGCGGCAAAGGGCGGGGATCCCTCGCGCACCGTGAGGTCAGTCACCTGCCCGGTCTCGTCGACGACCGCAATCAGAACGACGGCCGCGTCGCCTCGACCGTCCGCAGGGTAGGGCACTTCGGCCGCATCGAGCCGTCGTGGCGGCACGACGCTCGCTGGCGCGGCCCGCGCGGATCCGGAGGCGACGTTGACAAGGAACACCAGTGCCGCGAACGCGGCCTTCCATTTCCGCATGGGCGCCATAAGCCGTCGACCGGCATACTCATTTCTGCCGTCGCTGAAATAGGCACGTCGGTGCCGACCGCCGGCCCGTGTCTTTGACCATGGGTCCGACCACGCTGGGGCAACGACTCGATCGTGCCTATTCACAGACGAACGCGTAAGTGCCGCCGGGCTGACAGGTCTGTCCCGCGGGACAGTAATTGGGAGTGCGTGGATCGCACACGATGGCCGCTGTCGTCTCGGTCTCGTTGTTCACCAACGCGGGGCAAGCGGACCCCACCACGCCGTTGGTTTCGGGGTAACACTCCTGAGTGAGCTCCAGCCCCGGGTTGAACGTCTGGCAGCAATCCTCATTGGGACCGCAGTCGTCGGGCGAATCGCAACTGATGAAGCTGCCGGTACCCAGGTTCCCGCATGCGACCGGGGTTGGATTGATCACCGTCGGAAACGAACAACCGTCCGTGCACTGGAGTAGGGCATCGTTGCACGACACGATGGGGGCTCCCCCGGGCCCGGTGAGGGCGATGGTGCCCAGGCAAACGCCGTCCACGCATCCGCCCGGCACACATTCGGCGTCGGTCGTGCACCGCCCCGACATCATCGTGAGCAGGCACGCGCCGCCCAAACACGTGGCGTAAATGTTGGAGGGGATCGCTTGGTTGGGTAGTTCATAGTAGCAAACAGTTCCGTCCGGAGTGGTCGGCCCGCACGTGCAGAAGCCCTGCTCGCATACGAAGCCGGGGGCGGCGGGCCCTACGCAACCCGAAAAGCAAGCCCCGCAGTTGTTGGAGTCGGTCATCTCATTGACACACGCGCCATTGCACATGCTGAGACCGGCGCTGCACACGCACGCGCCGCCCGAGCAGGTCGACTCCGCGGGACACGTTGGGGTGCACGTGACGGCGTCATTGCCGGCCGCGCACACGTACGTTCCGGCGCATCCGCCGGTCGCCGTACACGGGGATTTGGGCGCCGCCGCGAGCGCAGTACAGCCGCCACACGCATTGGCCGCCGGCGCATTGCAAGCCACGGTGTCCGCGTCCGCGCCGGTGCACGCGTAGATTCCGGGGCACCCGCCGCCGGGTCCCGTGCAGGGGGTGCCCTCCGCGGGAGAGAGCGTCTCGCAGCCGCCGCAGGCGTTCGGTGCCGGCGCATCGCAGACAACGCCGTCGTCCCCACTGCAAGCGTAGGTGCCCACGCACCCATCCGCCATGCACGAGTCGCCCTTCGTCGGCGAAAGCGCCGTGCACCCGCCGCACGCGTTCTTCGCCTCGCACGCGTTTCCGACACAGCAGCCCGCCGGACACGACGTCGCGTTGCAGACACAGGTGCTGGCCGCGCCGCACTCGAGCCCGGTGCCGCACGCCGCGCACGCCGCGCCGGCGGTCCCGCAGTACGCGTTGCTCTGCGCGTGGCACATCCCGGCCGTGTCGCAGCAGCCGGTCGGGCACGACGTCGCATTGCAGACGCACTTGCCCGCCGCGTCGCAGCTTTGGCCCTGCGCGCAGGCGACGCACGTGGCACCCCCTGCGCCGCAATGGCCGATCCCCTCGCTCGCGAAGGCCACGCACGTGCCCGTCGCATCGCAGCAGCCACCCGGGCACGACGTGGCATCGCAGGCGCACTTGCCCGCAGTGCACACTTGCGTGGCCGCACACGCGACGCAGGCGACGCCCCCGGTCCCGCAGGTGGCATTGCCCGACGTCTGGCACTTTCCCGTCGCGTCGCAGCAGCCGTTCGGACACGACTTGGCATCGCAGACGCACTTGCCTTGGGTGCTGCACTCCTGGTTGGTGCCGCACGCCGCGCACGCGCCGCCGCTCGCGCCACACTCCAGGTTGGTCACAAGCGTCACGCAGGTCCCCTCCGCACAGCATCCCGCGCAGCTCACTCCCCCGCACGAGCACGCCCCGGCGTTGCACGTTTGCCCCCCCGCGCACGCGCCGCAGGCGTTGCCCCCCGAACCGCAGCCGGCCGTCGACTGCGCGCCCACTTCGACGCAGCCCCCGTCGCCGGCGCAACAGCCGCTCGCACACGACGTGGCCGTGCACGCGCACTGACCGGTCGTCGTATCGCAGGCTTGTCCCGTCGGGCAACCGGAGCAGGCCGCACCCGCGACGCCGCACGCCGTGGCGGTTTCCGAGGCGTACGGGACGCAGGCCCCGCTCGCGGTGCAGCAGCCGTTCGGACACGACGCCGCGTTGCAGACGCAGTGGCCCGTCGCATCGCATTCTTGGCCCGTCGCGCACACGGTGCACGCCAGCCCGGGGGCGCCGCAATGCGCCGCGGTCGAGGTCTCGCACGCCCCGGCGTTCGTGCAGCAGCCCGTCGTGCATCCGGCTCCGCACGAGCAGCTGCCGGCCGTACAGGCCTGCCCGACCCCGCACGCGGCGCAGGCTACGCCCCCCGTGCCGCACGCTCCGGTGGCTGTGCCCGGCAGGCAGCTTCCGTTGTCGTCGCAACACCCCCCGGCGCACGTCGTCGGGCTGCACGTCGCGCCATCCGCCATGCCGGCCTCCTGCAGAGTCGCCGCGGCCTCCTGCGGAGTCGCTGCGGCATCCGACGGCGGAGCGTCCGCCACCGGACCGTCCCCGACGGTCGCGTCCGGCGTTGCCCCCGCCATCGAACCCCCCGGCGAGTACGACGGCAGCGTGCTCGCGTCGACCGCGTCCGTGGCGCACTGCCCCGTGTCCGGATTGCAGCTCTCGGCCACCGGACAGCTCAGCTTGCCCGCGCAATCCGAGGCGAGAAGCACGACGAGCTCTGCGACCCGGTCGCGGGGCACTTGAACATCAATCGTGCGCTCCACCACGGCTACCGCCGGGTTGCCCTTCGTCGCCGTGATCTCGATGAGCGCTTCCTGGTCGAGGGAGCTGCCCGCCGTGATCGAGATCGTCGCCGGCAGGGTGTTCGCCTCCACCGTAATCGGAACGTCGACCAACGTTCGATAGCTCCCGTCTTGCCCGGTCTCTTGCCCGATCTGCACCGTAATCGAGTCGAAGTCCGTGCCCGCCTTCATGTCCGTTTCGACCAGCAGCACCAACCCGCCGGCCTGCGTCGTCTTCCCCGAGCAGCCCGTGACCGTCAGGCCCAACACGAGCAGCGTGGCCCCAACCATCGCCAAGAGTGGCCCCACGCGGCGTCCGATCCGCCCGCACGCTTGCAAGTTTGCCGGTGACTTCAGTCGGCCCACAACCACGTTCTCCCCGCCCTCTACCGGGCACCCGGTAACGGCTCTTTTTACGTGCCAGACGCCATGCGCAGTGTCAACGCGGCCACCTGTCGTCCGAACGAGCGACCTCACGCCAACCGCGACGCCGACCCCACGCCCGCGGCCCGTTCGTCACCGCTCGCGGCGTTGGCCCGCAACGACGGTAGCCCGCATCAACGACCGCAAATTGCGAAACGGGCGACGGCGCGAGCCCGCCGGCTAAGGGGGGGCCGTTTGCCCGCGGGACCCGGCTGGTGGTCGTACCACAGCATCGGATTCTTTTCTCGAAGACGGAACGGGGCCCAATTTAGGGTCGTGCAGAGATTGACGTCCCGCTCACTTGCTTTCAACGTATGCGTCGTCTCGACATCACCCCTCGAGCCCGGTTTGCGCAACGCGCGCGGTTCGGGTTCTCTTTATTCCGCCCGCGCGCGAGAGCGCGCCGTCTCCCCTTTCCCCCCACCACCCCGCCTTCCTGCGACGGGGGGTTGGCTTTCCGAAGCAAAGAGGCTTGGTAATGCGTCGTTCGATCCTATCGTCCTGTATTTTCGCGTCGGCGCTGGTTCTGCCGGCCTTTTCCGGATGCAGCACCGCCAACACTCCCAACACGGGCGGCAACGGGGACAACGGCAACAACAGCTCCGGAAGTTCCGGCAACGGCAACAACTCCGGAAATTCCGGAAACGGCAACAACAGCTCCGGAAGTTCCGGCAACGGCAACAACTCCGGAAATTCCGGAAACGGCAACAACGGCTCCGGAAGTTCCGGCAACGGCAACAACTCCGGAAATTCCGGAAACGGCAACAACAGCTCCGGAAGTTCCGGCAACGGCAACAACTCCGGAAATTCCAGCAGCTCGAGCTCCGCGGGCTCGAGTCCGCAGGACGGCGGCGGCACCGTCGTGGTGACCTCCGACGCCAGTCGCACGTGCGCTCCGGCAAGTACCCTGGAAATTTCGGACTTCGAAGAAGGCTTCGACGTCGTCACGGCCCAGTCCGGTCGAACGGGACCCTATTCACCGTACGCGGACGGCACCGGAGTGTCGGTTTCGCAGACGAAGAACGCGAGCGGTCTTTACGTGGCGGCCGCCGCGCCTTCCGACGACGACCCGGGCACGTGCAACAAGTACGCGCTTCACCTCTCCGACACGGGTCATCCGATGTACTGTGGGTTCGGCGCCCCCTTCGATGGCATGGCGGCCGGGACCTCGTGGAACGGCTACGACCTGAGCGCGTACGACGGCATCCAGTTCGACATCAAGACGGGAGCCAGCAGTCAGGGCCCTGTGTACTTCGAGGTGCTCACGAAAGAGACGCAGCCCGGGCCCAACCCGCCGGCGGGGCCCACGGTGCTCACCCCGGGCAGCGGAACGGCGACGAATGGGGAGATCGACGCCTACAATAACCGCGGCTTCTTGTTCACCGCTACCGGATCGACGCCGACGGGCGTGGGCATGGCCATGCCGACGACGATGAGCACGACCGTCTATGTCCCCTTTGCCGAGCTCATTCCGCGTTGGTTTCCGTCGCCAACGGGGTGTGGAACAGGCACATTTTGCCAGGCGCCGGATTTTGTACCGGCTCACGCACTCGGCTTGCAATTCTCGGTCTACAACGACTTCTCGACGACCGGTGCCTACGACATTTGGTTGGACAACGTCGCGCTCTACAGCTTCACGAGCGCCAACGAAGGGCTCGTTCCCCCCGGGATGACGATGCCGACGTTTAACGACGGAGCGACGGGGTGGCAATGCGGCGGAGCTACGCCGACGTTCGACGGCGCAAAATACAAAGCCGCGGGCAAGTTCCTCTTGTGGGCGTACCACAACTGGAAGCAGAACTTCGTTGCCGCAGGTCCCAACGCGGGCGAGATGATGGTCAAGAGCCCCGAGGTGGACGGAGGATCGGTCGTCTCCGAAGGCATCGCGTACGGGATGCTTCTGGCCGCGTACTTCGACGACGAGACGCTCTTCGACGGCCTCTGGAAGTTTTGGTCGGCTCGTACGACCGCGGGCTCGCTCATGAACTGGATCTACAACGCGGCCGGCACGAGCCCCTTGGATGGTGCCAGCGAGGGATCGGCAACCGACTCCGATGAGGATGCCGCGTTTGCCCTGCTCTTGGCGTCGCACGTGTGGCCGACCAATGCGACCTACGCCACGAACGCGACGACACTCATCAACGACATCTGGACGAGCGACATCGACCACACGAGCTACCTTCCGACGTACGGAAGCAACGGGGGCTCGACGACCGCGAACCCCACCAATCCATCGTACTTCGCTCCGGCCTATTACCGTCTCTTCGCTTCGACCCAAACGGGCTTCAACAACGTGGTCACCAACGTGTACACGGTGCTGAACAGCGCTGCGATCAGTGGGACCGATGGACTGGTCCCGGCATGGTGCACAAACAATTGCACATCCCCTGGATCGACCGCCTACGCGAACGGTGGCGCGTACCAATACGACGCGCACAGGGTGCCATGGCGCGTGGGAATCGACTATTGCTGGAACGGCGCGGGCGGGTCGGCCGGCGCGAGCACGTACCTCGCGAAGATCAGCTCATTTTTCTCGGGGAAGGTGACAAGCGGAGGGATTGACAACCTCGTCGACGAGTACACGACGGGCGGCCTCGCCTGCACAGCCAGCACCACGCCCGCCTGCAGCCCTGCCGCCGCGCCCAACTCGATGTCGCTCATCGGCACCGCGGCGGTGGGCGCGCTGTCGGGAGGGACGGCGAACGCCACGTTCGTCAATGCCGCGTGGCAGTTCGTGCTTGATGGGATCAACCGCGGGACGCCGAACCTGATGGCCACCGGCAACAACTATTACACGTACTACAATGCGACCGTGGGGCTTCTCACGGCCGTCACGATGAGCGGCAACTTCTACAAGCCCTAGGTTACGATGGCCGACGGCGGAGGATCCCCCGGGATGGGCGATCCTTCGCGGCGGCCAATCGCGTGGTAGATTGCAAGCCATGTCAGCCAGAACAATCGTTCGTGCGCTCGCGTCGATGGGTTCTCTCGCCCTCGGGGCGTTTGCCGCCTGCTCTACGGCCAACAACGAGAACCCCAGTTCGAAGAGCAGCGCCGCCACAAGCTCCGAGGGCAACGGCAGCAGCCACACCGGCTCGCAAGGCTCTTTGGACGGCGGCACGCCGACGAACGAAGGAGGCTTGCCGCCTCTCCTGGTCGACAACATGAGCGCTGACGCCGGCACGCGGATCGCGTTGATCGTTCCTGTCGGGAACACGCCCGGCTCGTATTACACGTACAACGACGGAAACTCACCGGTTACGGGGACGTACCAATTGGTCGACACGCCGATCTCGCCGCCGATCCACAACGCCGACGGTACGGAGATCACGGGCGACCTCTGTTTCGGCGGGTCTGTGCTCTCGTACGCAGGCCTCGGAATGAGCCTCGTGTACTTCAAGGCCGCCGACGCGGGGGCGGCCGCGCTGTCCATACCCGTTCCGTTCAACGCGACCCAATACAGCGGCGTCAGTTTCTACATTTTGGTCAATTCTGCGGACAGCGGAGTCTATCCGGACATCCATTTTGGGATTCCCGATACGCAAACGTCGGATCCGTCGGCATGGCCCCTTGGCCAGTTTGTCCCGGCTTGCGCAATGGGCGATGCCGGCTGCGACGACGATTTCGGCGGGGACGTTCCGCCATATACCCCCGGCGTATGGAGCAAAATCTCGTTCTCATGGAAGCCCGCGAACGCCAACCTCATGCAAGAGAGTTGGGGCGCGCAATTTAATGCCCTGGACACGAGCGCACTCATCGGCATGAAGTGGCAGGCAAACGGCGGCGGGCAGGACGCTGGATTGGAGCCGTTCAGTTTCTGCATTTCGGACCTTTATTTTACCCCGTAGCCGGGGCGGATCGACGCTAAGGCAATTGGCGTTGACCGGCGCCGCATTCGTCCGCACGATCCCGCGCATGACGAACGTCGGCGTCTTGGGATCCGGATCCGTCGGGCAGGTTCTAGCGAACGGCCTACTCGAGCTTGGCTACGCCGTCATGCGCGGTTCGCGCGACCCGGAAAAGCTCGCGCTCTGGGCGCGCGAGGCGGGCCCGAACGCTTCGTCCGGATCGTTCGCCGAAGCCGCCGCCCACGGCGAGCTCGTCGTGCTCGCCGTCAAGGGCACGGCCGCGGAAGACGTGGTCGTCGCCTGCGGCGACCGGCTCTCGGGAAAAACCGTGATCGACACGACTAATCCGATCGCGGACTCCCCGCCCACCCACGGGGTCCTCTCATTTTTTACCGGGCCCAACGATTCGCTCCTCGAGCGGCTTCAAAAGCGCGCGCCCCAAGCGCGCTTCGTCAAGGCGTTTTCATGCGTCGGCAACGGCCTCATGGTCCACCCCCAGCTCGGCGCCAAGCCCTCGATGTTCATTTGCGGCGACGACGCGGGGGCCAAGAAGACCGTGAGCGACGTGATCACCCGCTTCGGATGGGAGGTCGAGGACGTGGGCGCTTCGACGGCGGCGCGCGCCATCGAGCCTCTTTGCATGCTCTGGTGTATCCCCGGACTCGTGCGCGGGGACTGGGCGCACGCGTACAAGGTTCTGAGGGCGTAAATTTCGGAAGCGCGCCCCAGCGCGAACGCCCGAACCGCCCTCCGCACTCTCCGGGACGCGACCGAGGTCGCGCAGAACAGGCAAGGCGTTAGGGCGGATCGCCGGGAGCGTCGCGCCCAGGCATCGACGCTTGCGCGGTGAACGTCCAGCCGAGACGCGCGTCGAACACGCGCGGTGGACGGCTTTACGTGAGATTCATGACTCGCTGCTCGAGTCCGCGCCCCTTGGCCACGCCGCTGATGCGCACCTCGCGGTCGAGCAACAGCCGCAGCACCCGAGCGATAACGCTCTCCGCGTCGGCTTGGCTGCGATCGAAATAGATGACGATCTCCGATCGTTGCTCGTCGAGCTCTGCGCTCTTGACAGCGAGCAATTCCCGCAGGGACTGAACCGGGATCTCCCCGGGCCGAGAGCCCCGACACGTACCGGGCACGACTTTGACGCGGACCTCCTCGTTGGCGGAGGTGAGTTCGCTGATGCTGCCCGAGGCGACCAGGCGACCCCGATCGAGGATCGCCGCCGCATCGCATACCTCCTCCAACTCTTGCAAGTTGTGACTGGATACGACGATCGTCGCCCGGCCCTTTTTCGCTTTGACGATCTGTCGGACCTCCCACGCGACACGGGGATCGAGCCCGGCCGTGGGTTCGTCGAGCAGAACGACGTCGGGGTCGCCGAGAAACGCTTGGGCAAGAGCCACGCGCTTGGCCATGCCGTGCGAAAGGCTCCCGCAGCGCTGCCGCCACCAGTCGCGCCCGCCTACGTCGTCGAGCGCACGGAGGGCCCACTCGATGGCCTTCGGCTTCCGGACATCCTGCAGGCGCGCCATATGCACGAGGAACTCGCCGACGGTATCGCTCGGTGGGATGAGCGCATCCTGCGGCAAGACCCCGAGGCGCCCGCGAAGGGCGTCGACGGCCGTGGGCGGAAAGCCGAGGACCTCGATCTGGCCGTACGTCGGCCGCAGGTATCCGGCAAGCATCGAGAACGTCGTGGTTTTTCCCGCCCCATTGGGGCCGATCAGCCCGAACACCGTCCCCGATTCGATGGTCAGCGTGAGGTCGGAGACGGCGGTCTTCGAACCGAAGCGCTTGACCAACCTCGTCAGGCGCACGGCGGTAGCCGCGTGCCCCGTGGCCGGCCGCCGATCGCTCCCCAACGACGGCTGTGGCCTAGCGGTTGCCGTCACAACAGGTCTCTTCGCTCGAAGATCAGCACCGAGGCGGTCGCCGTTACCACCTCGATGACGCCCGTTCCGATGAGCGCTCGCGCGGCATCCACCGGCCGAGGCGACAGAAACCATTGATCGTACGCGTTGGGATAGGCGTAAAGCAGCGAGGGCACGCCGGCGAACCCGGCCACCACGCGCGCCAACCACAGCGCGAAGAACGCTGCGCAGATGACGAGCAGCGCCAACATCGGCGTCCGGAACTGCGAGCCGACGAGCATCGCGATCCCGCACCAGGCGGCCGTGATGGGAATCGACATCACGAAAAAATGAAGACCCCATGCGAGCACGGGCCCCGGTGCAAGGTGGCCGACGGCCATCGTCGTCCCCCAAACGATGAGGTTCATGCCGAACGTGACGAGGATCACGGCCAACCAGGCGCCGAGAAGCTTACCGAGGATGTACGACGACCGGCGCGTGCGCACGGTCCAGAATCGGACGCTTCGGTACTGCAGATCGCCCGAAACCGAATCAAACCCCATGAGCGCGACAAGCAGCGGTGACAGCCAGAGCGTGGCCACGAGCATCATCCAGAGCGAATACGGACAATCGGCGAGCGCTTTGCCCGTATCGGCGCCGTAGAGCCGGGTGAAGGCCTGCTCCTGCAACGTCCGTACGTCGACGTCGGGCGGCAATTGCTCGCGACGCACGCGATCCATCCATGCGAACAGGATCGAGGCGCCGGCACCCCCTGCGAGGCTGAGCACGGCTAGTACGACGCCCTTGGAACTGCGAAAGTTCTTGCGGAGCTCGCGCCCGGTGATGAGTCGGACCTCGGCAAACGGGCTCACGACGGCACCGTAGACTCCCGGCGGCACGCGCGGCAAGCGCACGGACGATCGACGCGAGGGCGCCGGCGAGGGCACACGGGCCGCGGCAACCGCGTACGGGCTACGGAAAGCGGGCACCGATTGTACTCGACGGGACTGGGGCGCCGCAGTAGCCTCCGCGCTGGTCGCCTAGAGGCGCGTGCGGCCCTGCCGACGCGGAAGCGTGAAACCCGCCAGGCCCGGAAGGGAGCAACGGTAGCGTGGAAGCGTGTGGCAGGGCCTTCGATCGGAGTGCGCCGATGAAGAAGGGCGAAGGGCGACCGACGGGGCCAACCGGCCCTTCCTCGATCTTTTTGGCCTTGACGCACAAAGGGGACTGCCATGGACCTCATCGGACTGGCCAGCCGGCCGCATTTCCGGTAAGCGAAGGGGTAGGCAAGCGCGACCGGGCGTCAGCTGGGATCCGCGCCGCCCAAAAAAGGTTTCTGTTCGTGACCTTCACTGGTTGCGGCCGTTTAAAGTCACTCCAGTCGCCTAGGGACCGCGCGCGAAGAGCGCGGCGGCAATCACCGCGGCGGCGCCTGAGGTAACGAGTTGCTGTTTTTTTCCGGTATGCGCATGCGACTTCGGGGCGTTCGTCATGGCTATGGCGCGTACCGTCGTAGCGACGGCTATACGCGCCGTGCGGCATCGGATGGCGATTCGTCGTCTCGGGCGGGAAAGCTCGCCATCGTATGGCTAAAAATATTCTCGTCATTTCATGCGACCTAGCCGAGACGCGGGTCGCGCTCATCGAAAACGGCATCATTGCCGAGCTTCACATCGAGCGCCGCGGCGCCCATCCGCGCGGCGGCACCGTCGGCGACGTCTACTTGGGGAAGGTGACCCGTGTCCTTCCGGGCTTGCAGGCGGCCTTCGTCGATATCGGACTCGAGCGTGCCGCGTTCTTGCACGTCGAAGATCTCATCCGGCCAGATGATTTCGAGACGTATCTGGCGGGCGGGCGCAAGCAAGCACTCGGTACGGCCGAAGGCGGTGGCTCCCACGGCGACCCCGCCGGTGAGTCGGAGGTGGACAATGGCGTTGCCGACGAGGACGCCGTCTCGCCCGTTGCAGAGGCCGTCGAACCCCCGCCCGACAGCGAACCCGACGCGAGCGAACACGCCCCGCGATTGGACGAGTCGCTCTTCGAATCGACCGACCGGGGCACACTGGACGAGGAAGAAGTCTCCACCCACCTCGCCGACGACTCCGGCCCCGCCGACCTAGCCGACGACTCCGGGATCGACGACGAGATGCCGTCGGCTAGCCCAGAGCACGATGCAGAGCGGGGCGAGGGCGAACCGGACTCCACAGCCGACGAAGCGGACGCGGCGGGCCCGACGGGTTCGGATCTGGACGAGCCGACGCTGCCGTTGATCGACGACCCGGACAGCGAGCCCTCGCCCGCTCGCGAAGACGATCTGGAAGACTTGCTCGCGAATCCGAACCTTCCCGGCTTCACGGTGACGGACGTGGGCGCCCCGATGCCTCGCGCCCCTGCGCCCCGAATGGACGGGACACGCGAAGGGCGCGGCGGGGCCGCCGACCGCCGACGAGGCAGAGGGCGCGGGCGCGACCGGACTGGACGCGGCCGCGAGCAGCCCCAGCGCGAGCACCACGAGCGTCCCCGAGCCCTGACGCCCGGCCGATTGTCGAAGTCCACTCCGATCCGCGACGTGGTCAAGGAGGGCCAGGACATCATCGTCCAGATCACCAAAGAGCCGATTGGAACGAAGGGAGCGCGCTGCTCGAGCCACATCTCGCTGCCGGGCCGCTACGTCGTGTACCTGCCCACCCTCGAGCACGTGGGCATCAGCAAGCGAATCGGCAGCGACAAAGAGCGCGCACGGCTGCGGGAAGCGATCGTGAGCATGAAGCCCCCGGCGGGCGGTTTGATCGTGCGCACCGTGGCCGAGGGGCTGACCAAGAAGCAACTCAAACAAGACGTAGGCTATTTGGTCCATCTTTGGGGCGAGGTTGCCCGAAGTCACGAAGGCGCAAAGGCCCCCGCGCTTTTGCTTGGCGAGCTCGACATCGTGCTCAAGACGGCACGCGACCTGTTCTCCGACGAAGTCGACGAGATTGTCATCGACGATCGCCCCCAATACGACCGACTTTGTCGGTTCGTCGAAATGTTCATGCCCGAGCGGCTCAAGGATGTCTCGTATTATGGCGACGACGAGCCGATCTTCGACGCGTACGGAATCGAGGACGAGATCTCGCGCGCGCTGTCGCGCAAGGTCCCCCTGCCGAGCGGCGGCTATCTCATCATCGACGAAGCGGAAGCGCTCACCGCGATCGACATCAACACAGGGAGGTTCGTCGGCAAAGGGAGCAAGGACATGGAAGAGACGATCCTCAAGACCAACCTAGAGGCCGTCAACGAGATCGCCTACCAGCTGCGCTTCCGAAACATCGGCGGGCTCATCATTCTCGACCTGATCGACATGGAGAAGCCGTCGAACCGCGAGAAGGTACGAAAGACGCTCGACGAACTTTTGCAACGCGACAAGGCCAAGACGACCCTGAATCGCATCTCGGAGCTCGGTCTCATCGAGATGACGCGAAAGCGGACGAGAGAGAGCCTCGGCCGACTGCTGCACGAACCTTGTTTCTACTGCGACGGTACGGGCCACTTGCAGTCGAAGGAGACGATCGCGTACGAGGTATTGCGCGAGATCCGCCGAAAGCGTCAGGATTTACCCGGCTACACCATCGTCGTGAACTGCCACCCGGCGGTGGCGGATTTTCTGACTGGAGCGCAGAAGAGCGCCCTGGTCGACGCCGAGAGCCGGTACATGCGACGGATTCAAGTCAGCCCGCGGACCGAATACCACCTCGAACAGTTCGACCTCTCGGGCAAATGACGGGGTAGCCATGGACGACGATGCCGAGAAACGATCGGGCGAGCGCGTCACGATCAACAAGGAGTTCGAATCGTTCGATGCCTTCATCCAAGAATACGTGACCAACATCTCGCGCACCGGCGTCTTCATCAAGACCCAGCAACCGCTTGCGGTCGGCACGCGCGTGAACCTGAGGTTCACGGTCATCATGGATGATATCGAAACGATCGAGGGCGTCGGTGAGGTCGTTCGCGTCGAAAAGGACCCGACTGGGATGGGCGTCGTTTTCCGAGAACTCTCGGCGTATTCCAAAAACCTCATCGAGAAGCTGCTCGTGCAGCAGGCCGAACCGGTGCCTGGCGATCTCGGCTAGACCAGCAGGACTAGACCAGCAGGAAGGGGCAACCCCCGCCGGCGCCGGACGGATCCCATTCGATCCTCGGATTTCACCATCGCACCCGTTGACAGCGAGTCGCGCCGCAGCAATGTCAGGTGGCTGACCTTACAGAAGGAGACCTGCCATGGCGTTCTCGCTCCCCCCGTTGCCGTACGACAAGAACGCGCTCGCGCCCCACATCAGCGCCGAGACGCTCGATTACCATCACGGAAAGCACCACCAAGCTTACGTGACGAACCTGAACAAGCTGCTCGAAGGCAAACCGGACGCGGCCAAGAGCCTCGAGGACGTGATCCTCTCGAGCGAGGGTCCCGTTTTCAACAACGCCGCGCAAATCTGGAACCACAACTTCTACTGGCTGTCGATCAAGCCGGCGGGGGGCGGTCAGCCCCGGGGCGAACTCGCGGATGCCATCACGCGCGACTTTGGGTCCGTCGAAAAGGTCATCGAGGAGCTCTCGAATGCGGCCACGACCCAGTTTGGCTCCGGTTGGGCGTGGCTCGTGCTCGGCAAAGACAAGAAGCTCGCCGTCACCAAGACCGCCAATGCCGACCTGCCGCTGAAGCACGGTCAGAAGGCCCTTCTGACGATCGACGTCTGGGAGCACGCCTATTACATCGACTACCGCAACGCGCGGCCCAAATATGTCGAGACGTTCTTGAAGTCGTTGGTCAACTGGGACTTCGCGCTGCAAAACTTGAAGAGCGCGTAACGAGATTCGGCGGTCCGCGCTCGGACTCGCCGTCGTCCCGACGGGCGTCCAGTCACACGTGCAAGGCCAGCTCACGAATGGCGTCGGGCGTCGCCGCGTCGCGAAACAAGAGCGGCAGCACGACGGGCGCCAGGCCGAGTTCGGTCGAAAGCCGACTCAGGCTCTCGGCCTGGACCCCTTCCCGCCTCGCACGTTCGATGGCGGCGCCGATGGCGGCGTCGCCCCGCGAGCGCACCTCGAAGCTCGAAAGCGACACGAGGCTCGCGCGCTCGACCGCTGAGAACAGCGGAGGAACGACGGCGTTCGCCACGACGCATCCGACCGAAAGGCCGATGGCGTCGAGGCCCCGCGCGAGTTCGATCGTCTCGCTGATGGGCATTTCTTCGGGCATGGTCACGACGACGATCGCAGAGCTCGATCGATCCTGAAAGAGCGCCCATGCACGCTCGGCGTCCCTGCGAAGCAGCCCGGGCGGCATGACGTCCAGGATGACTTTGGGCACCCGAAGCATGTCGAGGCCGTGGCCGGTCGCAGGCGCGTCGAGGATCACCGTGTCGTACTTGAACGACCCGTCGTGCGACTTTTCGGTCGTGTGCCACCACGCTTTGCCGAGCATCGACCACTCTTGCATTCCCGGAACGGCGCGCAAGAACGCGTGCGCGTAGCGGTTGTCGAAGATCGTCTTCGACAGTGCCCGGCTCCGCAACACGAGCGTTCCATACTCTTGGAGGGCCCTTTCGGGCGTGATGTTGACCGCCCAGACGCGCTGCGCGACCTGGACGATGTCCGGCCCAATCGGCGCGCTGCCGAGCATCGTGCTCAAACGCTCCTTCGCGTTGCACATGGCCACGAGAACACGGCGTCCCGAAGCCGACAGCGCGAGGGCATGGGCCGCGCAAACCGTCGTCTTGCCGACTCCGCCTTTGCCTGTAACGAGGATAAATCGCTTGCCGGCGAGCGTCGACATTGCCGGGTAGGACGCTCACCCATAGCACGACCGGCCGTGCTAAGGAGGTGCGGACTCTCGGGAAATGCCTTCCCTTCGCCTCTTTCCTCTCGGTGGCCTGGGCGAAATCGGAATGAACTGCCTCGCGCTCGAGCAGCGCGGGGAGGTGCTCATCGTCGATTGCGGTGTCGGATTCGACGATCGGGGTCTCGGAGTCGACGTCATTCATCCCGACTTCGAGGCGCTCGCCGACTACCGCATTGCGGGGCTTTTCGTGACGCATGGCCACGAAGACCATATCGGCGCCATCCCGTACCTGCTCCGGCGGTTCGACGTCCCGGTCTACGGGCCGCGATATGCGCTCGGACTCGTGCGCGAGCGCGCCGCCGAGCACGAGATCCTCAATCACGTGCAGCTGCATTGCGTCGCCCCGCGATCGCCCGAACGGGTCGGCTCGTTCGAGATCGAACCAATTCGGGTGACCCACTCGATCGCCGACGCGACAGCGCTGGCGATTCGGACCGACGCAGGCCTCGTGATCCATACGGGCGATTTCAAGTTCGACGATGCTCCACCGGACGGAGAGACCTTCGACGTCGAACGCTTCGAGGATCTCGCACGCGAAGGCGTCCGGCTCCTGCTGAGCGATTCGACCAACATCGACGCGGCCGGACCGACGGGGAGCGAGCAAGGCGTGGGGCGCGCGCTGGACGATATGGTGGGCGCCGCCGCACGTGCGGTCATCGTCGGCATGTTCGCGTCCAACATCCATCGCCTTCGGATGCTCGGAGACATCGCGAGACGCCACGGCCGCAAGATCGTCTTGTTCGGCCGCAGCGTCTCGACCCATGCCCGCGTGGCGCGCAGGACGGCGCGCTCGACGGGAGAACACGCAGGCCGGCCCTACCTCGAATGGCCCTCGGACCTCGTATGGCCCGCCGAGCGCGCGCGCGAGTTGCCCCGCCGGGCCATCCTGGGCGTCGCCTCCGGCTCTCAGGGGGAGGCGGCCGCGGCGCTCGGCCGGCTCGGACGGGGCGAACATCCGGCGTTGGATCTGGAGGCGGGCGACCTGATCGTTCTGTCGAGCCGGGTCATTCCGGGCAATGAGCCGGAAGTCATGCGGGTGATGACGGACCTCTTGCGGCGCGGGGTCCATGTCCGCACCTGGTGGTCGGATCGAGCGGTGCATGTGAGCGGGCACGCCCACCGCGCCGAGCAGCTCCGGATGATCGATCTCGTGCGACCCAGGGCGTTCATTCCGGTGCATGGCACGCTCCACCACCTGCGACGGCATGCTGCACTCGCGCGGGAGCGAGGCGTAGCGGAAGGCTGCGTGCTCGAGAACGGCGACGTCGCCGAGATCGACGAGACGGGTCTGCGGGCCGCCGGACGCGTACACGCCGGACGCGTCCATGTATTTGCTGGACGTGCTTTGCCGAACGCCGTCCTCGATGAGCGGTTGGCACTGGCCTCGCGCGGCGTGGCCCACGTCACCGTGCCCATCGACGGGGGACGCATCGGCGAGGTCGCCTTCACCTCGCGGGGCGTGCTGGATGACACGATCGATGGACAGCTGGTCGCCGCCGCTCGGGTCGAGGCGCTCGCGGCCGCTCGACCGCTCTGCGATGTTCAGGCGACCGACGAAAGCATTGCCGAAGCCGTCCGTCAGGTCGTCCGAAGGGTCCTCGGGCGAGCGCTCGGATTCAAGCCGACGACGCTGGTCACGGTCTTGCGGAGACCATGATCGGCACCGAAGCGCCCGCGCCCGACGCAGCTCGGATGGTCGGGGAGTTTCTCGCAGCCAAACTGCGGGATCTGGACGGAGCGTTGCAGGATGCCGGCCAACGAGTGCTGCAAGGAGGGAGGGGATTTCGCCGGAGCCCGCAGGCGCCGCGCATCGGAGCCGACCCGGCGGTGCACGATCTGCGCGTCGTGCTCCGGCGCATGCGTACCCTGCTCGAAGTCAGTCAGGACGTGTTCGGCCGCTTTCGCGTGGATGAAGTCCGACGGGCGCTGCGGCACGTGCATCGGGCAACCGGCGCGGTGCGCGACGAGGAGGTCCTGATCGCTCTTGTCGAGTCGCTGGGGCTCGCCGAACCAAAGACGGCGACGTGGCTCGAGGCGCGGCGACGCCGAGAAAGACGCCTGCGCACCGCGCTGCGGCGGATCGTGCGGGCCGGGGAGATCGATCGCGCTCACGTGTTGCTCTCGGCGCTGCTCGCATTTCGGGTCAACCCCGCAAAGGACAAGCGTCTGACGAAATTCGCTCGCCGGGCGGTCGACAGCGCCAAGACGGCGGCCGAACGGATCGAGCAGCCGGCAATCGACGACGCGGAGGCGCTGCATCGACTGCGCATCGCGTGCAAGCGCCTGCGCTACACGGCCGAAGCGTTCGTCGAAGGGCTGCCCGACGATCACGCGGCACTGGCGTCGCTAGCGGCCCGTCTCCAGCGACGCCTCGGCGATTTGCGGGATGTCGACGTCGCCATCGACGTCGTGCTCAAGGCGCGCGTTCTCGCCGATCGCGCCCCAGTTCTTGCGGCGCTGGGGCGCGTCCGCGCAGTCCGCGCCGAGGCGTACACCAAAGCCGTTTCCGGGACTCAAGCGGAAGGAGCAGATTCGCTTCGAAAGATTTCGACACGTTGAAGGACCACATCCTTCACGGGCTTGTCGCGAGGCCCGGTGGGGACACGCGCGATTTTCTCCACGACCGGCAGTCCCACGACGACGGAGCCAAATACGGAATGGCGGTTGTCCAAATGGGGCGTGGCTCGTTCGGTGATGAAAAACTGCGAGCCGTTCGTCCCCGGCCCGGCGTTCGCCATCGAAAGCACTCCGGGACCGGAGTGACTCAGCTCGGGGTGAAACTCGTCTTCGAATCGGTACCCCGGTCCGCCGGTTCCCTGGCCCAACGGATCGCCGGCCTGAATCATGAAGTTGGGGATGACGCGGTGAAAGAGCGTATTGTCGAAATAGGCCTGGTCCTTCTGCGGCTTGCCGGTTCGCGGATGCACCCATTCCTGCGTCCCGGTCGCAAGACCGACGAAATTCCGCACCGTTTTCGGGGCTCGTTCCTCCTCCAATCGGACGACGATGTCGCCTTCGGTGGTGACGAAGCGCGCATAGAGCTGACCGGTGCCTTCGATCTGGATGGCTGGGAACGTGGCGTTCGGCATGCGAGGCAGGCTACCACTTCGTCCGGCCTCGCACGCGATCGAGTGAGTATCGAGGCAAAGCTTGACCCGTGGTCCGAGGCGTAGATACTCGATTGCTCGAGACGAACGCGTCCGGAGGCCCGAGTGATCACCTGTCCGAAGTGCTCGAAGGACAATCAAGACCACTATAAGTTTTGTCTCGGATGTGGCGCGGAGTTGCCTCGCGATGCCTCCCCGAAGCCGTTTTCCCCCCAAACGCCACCGCACGGCATGCGCGCGGCGCAAGCCTCAGCCCCCGGTCCCGTCGTTCCCGGTCCCGTCGTTCCCGGTCCCGTCGCCCACGGTCCCGTCGCCGCGGGCCCGCCGCTCGGGCTGGGTAGCACCGTCGCGATAACCGCCACGGCCGCTTCGCCGACGCGCGGTGCCGCTCCCGGCGCGCCGGCCGGCGGGCCCGCCCCCGCTGTCCCCGCCCAGCAGCCGCCACCCGCGGCCGCTCCGCAGGCGGCATCGCCGGGGCTCGCGCCGGGCGCCGGCAGTCCGGCCGCGAGCCCGGTTGTTTGCCCTCAATGCGGGCACCCGAACACGGCGTCCAACCTATTCTGCGGTTCTTGTGGATTCCGCCTCGGCGCGGGCCCGCAACGGGCGGCGCCACCGGCTGCGCCCGCGGAAGCCCCGAGCGGAGCGCTCGTGCTGACGGCGCTTCGCGCCGATGGGAGTGAGGCGGGCACGTACCCGGTGCCGGGTGGAGGGGTGGTCGGCCGCGAAACGGGGGCCATCTTCGCGGGAGACAGCTACCTGTCCCCCCGACACGCTTCGTTCCGGACCGGTGGGCCCGGCCGCGCCTTCGTCAAGGACGAAGGCTCGCTCAACGGCGTCTACAAGAAGCTCGGTCGCGATCTGCCGATCGAGGTCCGACCGAACGACATCTTCCGGATCGGTCAGGAGATCATCAAGTACGAACCGCTCGCGCCCCAGGCGCCGACGGCCGACGGCGTCGAGCGGCTGGGAGCTCCGAGCAAGGGCTACGTCGGGCGGATCGCGCTCGTCATCGGGCGCGAGGACACGGGCAACGCGTTTCCCGTTCCCGAGAGCGGCGTTCATCTCGGCCGGGAGCGAGGCGACATCCTTTTCCCCGAGGACGGCTACGTGTCCGGACTGCATTGCCGTCTCTCGTGGGACGGGCAGCGACTGTTCCTCACGGATCTCGGCAGCTCGAACGGTACGTTCATGCGGATCACGAATGAGGCGGAAGTGCGCACCGGCGACGTGCTGCTCATGGGTCAGCAGCTGTTCCGCGTAGCGGTTTAATCGGATGGCTCGGCGTGCTGCACGTGAGATAGCAGCGCTTGCGCGTGGCGCTGGACCGACGGGGTGTCGATATGACCCACCGCCCGGCGTGGTAGGCTAGCGCCCGGTCAATGGGCGCGGCTCGGACAATTCGTGTCGTGGCCGCCGTGCTCGAGGCCGACGGCCGGTATCTCATCACGCAGCGCCGAGCCAGTGCGGTTCTGCCGTTGCTGTGGGAGTTTCCGGGCGGACGCGTCGAGAACGCGGAGACGGACTCGCACGCACTCAAACGTGAAGTGCGCCACCGCCTCGGCGCGGAGATCGAGGTGGGCAAGCTCATTTCCTTCGTAAGCCACCCGTACGAGCACTACGTCGTCGACCTGTTCCTGTACGAGTGCACGCTCGTGGGCCTGGCGCTGCAAGCGGCCAACGTCAACGCGTTTCGATGGGTGACGAGCGCCGAATTCGACCAATATCCATTTACGCCCGCCGACGAGGCGTCGATGAACAAGCTGCTCGGCGTCACCTGATGGATCGCCGGGGACGGCTCCGATCGGACTAGGCGCGGCCCTAGAGCTCGGAGGCAGCCCGCCGCCCATGCCTCGGACGAAGGTCGTGACGATGTCCTGAACCGAGTTCGGCGACGCGGATCGGCGGCTCGGACGCGCAAAGGCGGCGGAAGGTTGCTGCTGGCCCCCCCGCGAATTTCCGCGGATCGGCGACGCACCCGGAAGGCGCCTAGCCGAGCGCAACCACCGGGGCGAAATCGGGTGAAATACCGCGCGCACCAGGCGAGGACTAGGACCTTCCCTGCACGGATGCATGCCGCGCCGATTCATCCCCCCGCCGCTGCGCTGGACTCACCGTCTCTGCAGCGCACGAGTTGGCTGCAGGCCCCCTCGTGGGAGAGCGTGGCCCCCGTGGGCCACGGCCGGAACGTGGCTGCACGAAGCGCGGATCCGCGCAAGCCGAAAGCCCCCGCCTCCCTTGACAGGCGAGATGGACAGTGTTCGCATGCGGCCGGACTGGGGGCAGGCCCCGCGATGGTGCAAGGCGGTCCGCATCTGCCTAACGGGGCGCATGAGGGCGACGTCGTCCTCGGCAAATACCGGATCGGCGCGGTCCTCGGCTGGGGGGCCATGGGAACGGTCGTCGCTGCGCACCATCTTCAACTCGACAAGAAGGTGGCCATCAAGTTTCTGCGACCGGAAGCGGTCGACCACCCGGAGTCGCGGCAGCGCTTCTTTCGGGAGGCGCGCGCGGCAGACCGCATCAAGAGCGAGCACGTGGTTCGGGTGTTTGACTCGGGGAGCCTCGAGACCGGCGAACCGTACATCGTGATGGAGTACCTGGATGGGTGCGACCTGGCGACGTGGCTTCGCGACCGCGGCGCCCTTCCGGTGACCCAGGCGGTCGATTTGATTGCCCAGACCTGCGAGGCGATCGCGGAAGCTCACGAGTTTGGAGTCGTCCACCGAGACCTCAAGCCAGCCAACCTCTTCGTGGTTCAGCGACCGGGAGAGGCTCCATCCATCAAAGTCCTCGACTTTGGGATCGCGAAGAATACGGGATTGGTGGCAACGACACTCGGCCCCCTCGACGCCATGACGAGCTCCTTCGTCACGGAGGACCGAGCGCTGATGGGCACACCTTACTACATGTCGCCGGAGCAGTTGAGCTCTTCGCGTGAAGTGGATGAACGCACGGACATTTGGGCACTCGGGGTCATTCTGTTTCAACTCGTGACGGGCAAGCTTCCGTTCGACGGCACGTTCCTGGACGTTTGCGTGAAAGTGGCGTCGCCGATTCGACCGGAAATCCTTTCCTCCTTGCCCGAGGGGCTCGAATTCGTCGTTCACAGGTGCTTGGAGCGCGATCGCGAACGACGCTTTCGAAGTGCGCGCGATCTCGCCTTGGCACTTCGCGGATTCACGTCGCCCGCGACCTTGCGACCCGTGCCCCGCCAGAGCGCCGATCGGGGTTTCCTTGCCGAGAACGCGCCTACGCTGGCGTCCACCGCGCCCTCCACCTTTGATCGGGGCCTGAAGGCCTCGGGGCCAACTTCGCAGGCAGGCTCGTCGCCGACGAGTGCCTTTCGGCGGGGATGGCGACCCATCGGGGTTGCGGCAGCCGTCGTCGTCGTTCCCGTCGTCGTCCTGGCGCTCGCGCGAACGTCGACTCCTCCCCATGCCTCACGAGGCGGCCCGAGCCCACCCACGCCGAGCGGGCTACCGAGCGCCCCACCGAGCGAGCCTGTCCGTGAATCGGGAAACAGCCCGGCGATCGCCGAACCGAACGGTCTCGGTGCTCCGAACGGGGTCGCAAGCGCCCAACCGAGCGGTCCGGCCAGCAGCCCGCCCGTACATTCGACCGCAAAGACGTCCGTCCCAAGCGTTTCGGTGCGCAAGGCCACGTCCCCCCCCGCCGCCGAAGCGTCGGCCCCCAGGTCGTCGCCATCCTCCAGCGCAGCGCCCGCTCCGATCTCACCCCCAGTGAAGTGGCCTCCGGACACTCCCAATTAGGAGTGGGGATGATTTGCGCGAGAGCTATTGCGTTGGTCTTGCACGTCGCGGGTGCCGCTGTACTGGTGCCCGGCCTCGCTCGCGCCGACGGTGAGCGAACCGGCGAATCGACGGCGCAATCCCTGTTCCTAGAGGGCCGCGCACTCGTAGACGCCGGACGGTTCAGCGAAGCCGCCGAGGATTTCTCGGCGAGCCTCCGGTTTGATCCAGCGCCCGGCACGATGGCCAATCTCGCATTTTGCTACGCGAAGATGGGCAAGATCGCGAGCGCGTGGATCACCTACAAGGAGGCCGCCCGTACGGCGCGCGAACGCGGAAGGCTCGATTGGGCGACCAGGGCCGAAGAAAGTGCCGCGGAGCTCGAGAAGTCGGCGCCGCGAGTCGTCATCGAAGTGAGATACCGGTCGGCGATCGAGAGCCTCGTCATCTGGCTCGACGAAACGCCACTGCCGAACGCGCTATGGAACGAGGCTCCTCCGGTGAGCCCTGGCCGCCACCGGCTACGGGCGTCGGCTCCGGACAAGCAGCCGTGGTCGACCGAATTCGAGGTCGACGCGACACACGCCGCCGCAATTTCGGTGCCGGAGCTCGAGCCCACCGACCTCGCATACGGCCCGTCTCCGGAAGCCCCCCCACAGTCCCCGCCGGTTGCCGTCGCGGCCACCCGGCGCGGACAGAACCGCCGGAACGCCGGCGTTGCCATGGGCGGCGCTGGCGCCGCCGCGCTCGCGCTCGGAGCCTTGCTTGCCGTCGTGAGCAAAGTGACCTACGCCGCCACGAGCGGTGAATGTGGAACGCGCGTCTGCGATTCACAGGGGGCGTCACGACGCACAGCGGCCATTTCGGAGCTCAATGCGGCGACGATTGCGCTGGCGGTAGGTGGCGCCGCCGTCGCGGGAGGCGCAGTCCTGCTCCTAACGGCACCCCGCGCAAGCGTCGGCATCGGCCCCGAGTTCGGCCGCACGGAGCTCGGAGTGACTCTGCGCGGAGGCTTTTAGTGCGTCCGCAAGCTCCCCTCCTGGTGCAGCCCGCCACCTTCGGCCTGGTGGCCGCTGGCGGCTTGGCTGGTTGCGTGGGCCTCTTTGGCTACGAGTATCCGAGTCAACATTGCGACGTCGACTCGGACTGCCCTGGTGCAGAGGTCTGCCGCAGTCAGTTCTGCAGGCCACCCTGCAGCAGTCCGTTGGTCGAATGCGTTCCCGGGCGCGCTTGCTCCGCCGATAACGTGTGTCACGGCACGGACACCGGCGGCACGGATAGCGGCGGCACGGACAGCGGCGGCACGGACAGCGGCATCGCCGGCGACTCCGAAGATGCCCAGGCAGGTACCGCCTGTGGCGACGTTTCGAACGATCCGACGAATTGCGGTCACTGCGGGGCCGCATGCGCTTCCGGCGTCTGCGAAGAAGCCTCGTGCCTCACGATCGAAACGGTTGGACCCTATTTGCCCGGCGGTACCAGGACGGGAAATTTGGTCCACCTGATTTCCAACGGAGCCAGCGACGGGGGTTACGCGACGTTGGCGGGCATCATTGTCCATACCGACACGCAGGCCACTCTCGTTCGACTGGGAATGCTCGCCGGCTACGGCGGCGTCCGGGGCTACCTCGGTCTCTACACGAGCGTCGACGGCCATCCCGGGGAACTCGTCGTGTCGACTTCCGAGTTCACTGTGCAAGGTGATCCCAAAATGCGCCTCTCTCAAACAACGGAAGTGGACGTACCTTACACTCCAGTCCGTTCCGATACCGACTATTGGATTTTAGGTTCATGGCAATCGGACATTTATTTCGAACAATTGGACGACGTAGCGACGCCGGCTTGCAACCCGGCGACCGAGTGCGTCGCTTGGTACATGGCGCCGTTTGCCTACGGACCGCTGCCGGCGACCGCGCCCCAGGACGAGCTCTCGCAGGATCCTGAACCGATCCTCTATGCGATCGTGGCGCAATGACTCCCGATCACTTCGTGAATGTGACGATCACTGCTTGCGACAAAGGAACAACACGATGGACGAAAACCTTCATTTCAATCATCCATTTGGCTCCAACCTCTTCGAACCGCCTGACGTTCAGGTCCATAACCGATCGAATCCATACGGATACACGATCCAAGCGACGCTTCACGCGTACACCAACACGAGTGCACACCTGCTCTGTTACTTTGCCGACCTAGGCGGGCAAACCTTCTTTAGCTCCGCAGTTGCCTGCGATCTCGTGCCGGACGGAATGAGTCAAAATGTCACGGGCTCGCAGATGGTCGGACCGGCGGCAGGGGCAGGCGACGCCACGTTCGTATTCGACTGGACCCCACCGACGGGCTTTCAAGACGCTGTATCTCCGGCCATCTTTCTTCAAGCCACCGATGACGCCGACCCGTCGCCGCCCCCGCAGAATTTTTATTTTTCCGCAGGGATTTCCCTCAATGCCCAGTTTGACCTCGCCTACGCCCAAGCGGCACCCGTGGGAGCGGTCCTGTGAGGCGCGTCGCGCCGAGCGGGCACCCGTCCCAGAAACGTCACTATGCGTTTACTCTCGTGAACCCGAACTGGGGGACGAGGGCGACGAGGGTCGATGTGGCCGCCATTCGCGAGCTGGACGATTCGTGGCGCAGACATCGGAGAATCCGACATCTGGAGCAAGAAGGGGGCGGTGAGCTGCGCGTACCGCAACACTACGGCATTTTACTCGGCAAGGAGCGACTCATGCTCGCGTCGCCCGCACACGGCGTCGCGCGACTGAGCCACGCAGGCTTCATCGATCAGACGACGTTCGATCGTCTCAAGGACGGCCCCGCGAGTCGTGATTTGTCGGTCGAACTCGGCGCAGGCGAGTTGCGACAGGGCCTCTTGGAGCTTCCGCCGCCACCCGAGGGGAACGACTACTTCCTCCTCGTCATCCGGCACACGATCCTGCCGTCGAGCGCGTCGCGTTACGAACAAGTCGGCACCGTGGTCGTCGTTTCAGGTGCCACGTGAAAGCCGAGGGGCGGCTCGTCATGAAAAGCGCGATCCAGCGAATGCTTCGGGCCGCCGGCAAGGGCGCCATGCTGACAGCCCTGGCCCAACTGAGCGCCTGCTCCGGCGAGACCGACGGCATGGCTCCCGCCGAACAGGCACTCGATTCGGCCGCAGACGCACCCGGCGCGGATGCCGCCGTCGCGCCAGCGAACCCTGTCGACTCGAGCACGCCGGACCAAGCCCAGGGCGACTCGACCGACTCCATGCCCGTTGACTCGACGGTCGTCGACGGAAGCGGTGAGTCAGAGTCGCCGGACCTCGATTCCGCTTCTTTGGATACCGCGTGGACAGACATCTCCACGACCCCCTCGGACGTCAACGCCCAGCCCAGCGACGCGGGCCCGGACTCGGGCCCCGACGCGAATCCCGATTCTGCGCCGTTCGATGGCGGCCCGGTCGACGCAAGCACCGATTCGGGCCCGGTCGATGGCGGCCCGGTCGACGCGAATCCCGATTCGCCGTTCGATGGCGGCCCGGTCGACGCAAGCACCGATTCGGGCCCGATCGACAGCGGGTCGGACTCGGGCGAGGACGGCGCGGTCGATTCGGGTGTGCTCACGACCGAGCAAGTGCTGAACGCCCGCGGCGGCACATGCCTCGCGTGTGCGCAAAACGCCGGCTGCATCAATCCGGACGCCGGAGGCGTCAATTGCGAAGAGCTTAGTGGAACCGACGACACCAACTGCATCGACACGCTTCAATGCGTCCTCACCGGCTGCGGTGCGGATGGCGGCATGCTGTCGTGCTTGTGTGGCACGCTCGATGCTGACGCGTGTGCTTCCGCAGCCGCGCCAAACGGCCCGTGCAAGGCCGACTACTTCGCCGGCTTCGGAACCGACAACGTCGCGGCATTCTTCAATTCGGCTTTCGATCCGACGACGCCACCCGGCAACGCGGACAGCATCGACGCCTGCCTCGCAATGAAAAACTGCGCAGACTGCTTTTGAGGACGCCCGAGCCTGCGGCAAAACCGATGGCCCTGATCGTCGAAGAGTCCACGGGACGAACACAGCCGCTCCAACCCGAGCACCTGGTGGGCCGCGCGCCAACGTGTTCGTTGCGCCTGCTGCCGCGGTACGTCTCGGCGCAGCACGCGTTGCTGCGCTGGACGGGCCTTCGCTGGGAGATCAAGGATCTCAGCAGCCGAAACGGCACGTTTGTCGACCGGGGATCGCATCGAGCCGGGAAAGCCGCGAGCGCTGCGCGAGGGGTCTCGCATCGCGTTCGGGAACGTCGAGCAAGCCTGGGACCTCGCGGACGACGCCGCGCCGCGCACCATGGCGGTTCCGCTCGATGGAGGGGAACCCGCACTCCTCGAAGGCGATTTTCTCGCCATCCCTTCGAGCCACGACCCATGCGTCACGATTTACCGCGACGTGGCCGGATGCTGGGTTCTCGAGCAACCGGACGATTCCGTCGGCCCCATCACGAACATGCAGATGTTCGAGAGCGCCGGTCGTTGGCGGCGCTTCTGCTGCACCGAGGAAGTCCTGACGACGGCCGTCCAGACTGCGACCCATCCGCTGAGCATCCGCACCATCGAACTCGTGTTCGGCGTGTCCCGGGATGAGGAGTACGTCGAGCTTCGAATGACGCACGCTGGCACGACCGTAAACCTCGGGGCGCGCGCGCGCCACTACCTGCTGCTCACGTTGGCACGTCGGCGTCTGGACGACGCCAGGGACGGGTTGCCGGAAGCCGCGTGCGGTTGGATGGGGCAAGACGAATCGCCGCACGACCCCAGCATGGCGCCCCTACAACTCAATCTGGACGTCTTCCGCATCCGTCGGCAGTTTGCGAGCGCCGGGGTCGTCGACGCGGCGAACATCATCGAGCGGCGGCCGCTGACGAAACAACTGCGGATCGGAACGTCCAAGCTTTCCGTCGTCACACTCTAGCCAGGTCGGCGACGGCCACGGCGTCCGGTCCGAGCCAGGTCTAGCTCTAAGCGCCCGCCGTCCAGAGCGCGTACACCGCCCCCCACGACATGGCCCAGAGCAAGACCCACAGGACGACGGCGCATCGCTCCAGCCGCTGCAGTCCGCGCCGGCTGGAGACGATCCCCCAACTCACACACGACGTCTGAACGCCGTTGGCCAAGTGATACGCGACACCCAGGGTACCGAGCAGGTACGTGACGAGCGTCGGCCCGTGGTAGTGCATTTCGTGCGCGATGTCTGCGAAGGCCTCGGCGTGCCCTTCGACGAGCCGAGGCCGGAGCGACGCAAGCCAGAGATGAGCTCCGACAAACAAGAAAATCCCGACCGCCGTCACGCGCTGCAAGAGGTACTTCAGGTTCGCGTAGTGTCGGTACCTTAGATTGTTCGGCCGGCTCGTCATCAGCCGACCGATTCCCCAGACCGCATGAAGCGCCAAGGGCAAAAGGACGACGATGGCCGTCATCACTTCTGCGACAGGGTGCGGATATTCCGTGACCGAAGCCTGCCACGCATCCGGCCCTTCGAAGGCCGACAGGTTGTGCCAGATGTGGACGAACGTCCAGACACTCAGCGGAAACACCGCGAGTGCCGACCCGAGCCTTGCCCGAAGGAAGCTTGCCCGCATCTCGCCCTGGCCGGCCGGTTGCCGCCGGAGCGGCGACGGGTCAATCGACGACGGGCGGGCGGCGGACATGCGCCCATTCCCTGTAGGATCGGACAGACGCCGTTACAAGGGCGAACCCCGCCGGGTCGATCGAGATGCCGCGTGAACGCTCGGTGCGAATCGGACACCTTGCGGCTACGGCGGCCCTGACGGGGGCTGGAGTGCTCGGCACGTCCGCCGCCGGCGCCGCGACGCTCGCTCCCCATGGGGTCGTCGAAGGGGTGGAGATGCCGACCGCCGACGTGCGGGCGGACGGCGGCCATTGGGAGTCGAAGATCTGGGACCGACTCGCCCGCGACGTCGTCGCTCCAGGACGTTACGAGCTGCGACTGCGGACCGATTCGCTCGCGGCATCCGCCATCGAAATTCCGCCCTGCGCAGGCCGGCAGAGCGTGCGGCTCGACGGACGCAACCTTGCCGCGCCGCCCGGGCCGCTCGTCGTCGATCTCGCCGCAGGCCATCACGAGTTCATCATCGACGTCGGCGTCAGCGACTACGAGAGGCGAATCGCATGCGGTGAGCCGCCCCGCGTGGGTCACGTCGCTCAGTCGACCGAAGGTTTGAGCGTACTGACTTTCGCAACGGCCCACGCGTCCGAGGGCGGCGGCAAGGCGGTCGTCTTTATCCCGCGCAATCACGACGTTCGTCGCCGGGGTCGTTTGCTCGTCGGCACGCATCCCTGGAACGGATCGATGTGGACGTACGCCTCCTACGCCGAGCTCTTGAAAGAGGCCCAGGCGAGGGACATCGTCTTGCTGCTACCGAGCGGCCTGGGAAACTCCCTTTACACGGGCGATGCCGAGGACGAGGTTTTGCGCGCGGTCGACGCCCTTTCGGGCGCGGTCGCCATCGATCCCGAAGCGGTGTCGATCTGGGGGGCGTCCATGGGTGGCGCGGGCGCCCTGACGATCGCCTTCCATCACCCGGACCGATTCGCGGCGGTCACGAGCTTCTTCGGCGACACGCACTACGATCGGTCGACATACGTGCGCTTCATTTTGCGCGACGAGACCGCGGCCCATCGGGTCAATGCGCTCGACGTCGTGGACAACGCGCGCCATCTCGGCGTCTGGCTGGTTCACGGCGAACTCGACCGCACGTGCCCCGTCGGTCAGAGCGAAAGGCTCGCGGGTGCGCTCGGTCAGCGGGGCTTTCGCGTCCGCTTCGACCGCGTACCGGGCGCGGGCCACAGCGGTGCGCTCGTCGCTCGTTTTCTCCCGGAAGTCGTCGCCGCCGCCGCGACCGCGCGCGTTCCCATCGATGCCGCCCGTGTCACCTATCGCAGCGTTCGCGCGAGCGACGTCGGCGCGTACGGCGTGACGATCGATCGCGCGGTCGGGGCGGACGCCGATGCGTACGTCGACGTCGAGCGGCAGGTCGACGGCGTGCACGTTCGCCGTGCCGACGGGGTCCGCGCGATCCACCTTTCGCGCGGATCCTTGGGAACCGACCCGGCACGGCCACCTGCCATCGTCATCGACGGCGGCAACGCGCCGATCGATGTCGGTTGGGAACCGGGGCCGTGAGGGTGAGCAAAGAGCGTATGGTCCTTCTGGGGACCCCGTTCGTCGCCTTGACCGCGGTCGGCGCGGGCCTGCGCATTGGAGCCCCCGACGTCACACGCTGGGCGGTGGTCTACGGGGCCAGCGTGTCGCGAGCGGGGACCGGGGCCGCGGTGCAGGTGGTGGCCTCGCAAGAGGACAGCCGGGTCCTGTCACCCCTGTCGATGACCCGGCTTTCGATGATTGCGACGACGGGCGACGGGCGAACCGTCGAGTGGAACGGCGAAACCAACGTCGACGGTGTGGGCGAGGCGCTGTTGCCGCTGCCGACGCTCCGAGGAACGCACATCGAGGTGCGCGCCGGCGGCGCGCTGCTCGCCGGAGGAGAGGCGATGGTGCAGGCTGCCGGCCATCCGGGACGACCGTCGTACCCGGCCTGGATGCCGTTCGCGCGCCGTGAGGGCGAGATCCGGATCGAGGTCGCGCTCGTCGGACAGAGCGCATCGCCGGGGTTTGCTTCGACGATCTGCGTGCGAACGACCGACCGCGCGACGGGTGCCGCGTCGGTCGACACGCTCATCGAAGCCGAGCAAGACCCGAGCTGGAACGCAGGGGTTCCGATCGGGCGCACCGACTCCGAGGGCTGGGCCGAGCTCACCCTGACCACGGTCGGCTTGGCGGTCTCGTTGGCCCTGCACGCGCACGCGCGCGACGGACGGAGCGGCGCGTGGGTGGGAGGACTCTACGCGTCGCCGGGCGGTGCGAGGCTGGACACCCGCCTGCGATGGACCCCCGACGAAGAGCCCCGGATCGACGTCGTCACGCCGGGTCCTCGAGCAACGGAGTACATCGAGATCGACGACGCTTATGGCCGCGCGTGGGCGACCGCGGTGACTCCGGAGGGAACGCCGACGACGCTGCCGGCGGCCTCGGTTCGGGTTCCTCGGCTCGCGCCCGGGCTGTACTGGGCGGTCGCTGCAAGCGATCCGACGACGCCATCGAAGCTCGGACCCCGGGCAACGGTCCGCCCGTTTTTCGTGGCATGGGACGACGACTCCGCACTCGCGCTCGGGACCGATCCGGCCGGATGCGCGTCCCGCCGCGACGATCGCGAGACCGCGGCCGCGCTCTGGCCATGCCTGGCGCTGTCGCCCGCGACGCCGGTCGCGCGCACCACCGTGCTGGACGGTTTTCCTGCGATCGTCCGAGCCACTCGTGAGAGGCGGTCGCGCGGCTTGACGATCGCGATGGGTTCCATCGCACTCGCGACGCTCATCGAGATGGCGTTGATGCTGCGAGCGGCGGCCGCGACACGCGCCCGGCTCGCCGTCGACGCGATGGACGTGGCCAGCGCTCCCGGGCACACTCTCGTCCGCTGGTGTTCCATCGGAATCGCCGTGCTGCTGGGACTGCTCGGCTTCGTCTTGCTCGCGGCGCTGATTGTGCGGGCTAGCTAAGCGCTTCCCGCGCCCGACCCCATCGCGGTCGGGGTCGCGGTAGTCGGGGTCGGGGTTCGGGGTCGGGGTTCGGGGTCCTGGTCGGGGTCGGGGGTCGGGGTCCTGGTCGGGGTTGGGGTTAGTCGGGGCCGCGGTCGGGGTCGCGGGCGCGGTCGATGTCCTGTTGCTCGCGACACCGGGACGCGCGCACTAAGCTTGTCCCGTGCGCGTTGGACCCGTTGCCCTGGCGGCGTTGCTGGCCGTCGAATCGGTCGCCCACGCACAAGACTTCGACCCGCATGGACGACATCGACCGGTGGCGACTCCGCACGGCCCCTCGACGCCAACCGGAGCCGCAGGACTGCCTTCCGGCGCATCCGTACCCGCAAACGCCTCGGCCGGTCCGACGCCGGCGGCGCTCATCGATCGCTACACACGGGTCGTCCTGTCCCAGCCTGGCGCCCCATTTCCGCTGCAGCGACTCGCACAGCTGTACCGCGACCGGGACGGCAACCTTGCCCATCTGGTGACCGACTTCGAGCGACGATCGGCGGGGTCAGGTGACGACGCCTACGCGGCGACCGTCGCGCTGGCCGGTCTCCTCAAGCTCGACGGACGCATCGAGGACGCCATCGTCACGTACGAGAAGGCGATCGCCCTGAAGCCCCGTGACGCGAACGCCTTGCTCGCTCTGGCCAGGGTCCTCGAGGATCGAAGCGACGTCTCCCAAGCGCGAGTTCGCTACGAACAGGCGCTCGGACTCCAAACGGCGCGTGCGGACAAGGAGCAAACGCTACGGACGTTGATGGATCTCGCGTTGTCCGCGAAGGATTACAGCTCGGCCTCCGGGTTTCACGCGCAACTCGTTCAGCTCGAGCCAACGAGCTTGTTCGTGCGTGGCGAGCTCGGGCGCGCATTGTCCGCGCGGGGCGAGTATGCTCGCGCCGAAGCCGAGCTCAAGCAAGTCGTCGCGAGCGCAGCGGGCGACAACCGCGCGCTCGCGCCGGCTCTCAAAGAGCTCGGTCGCGCACAAGCCAAGGCCCACGAAAATGGGGCCGCGCTTGTCAGCCTGAAGCGAGCCCTCGGCGTGGCGGGAGCCGAGACGGCGCTGCGGGCCGAGATCTACGACGTCGTCGCCGAAATCTATCGCGCCGACCAGAATCTGCCTTCGCTCGTGAAAGAGCTCGAGGACGAGCATCCCAACGACGCCGTGCGGTTGGCTCTCCTGGGAAGCCTCTACGAGGAAACGGGTGCGAGCAGCCAAGCCATCGGCGCGTACCGGCGCGCGCTTGCACTCAACCCTCGGCAGATCGATCTGAACATTCGAGTGATCCGACTCCTGCAGAGCAACGGCGACCTCGATGACGCGATCGCGGAGTACGAGGCCCTCATTCGGGCGTCGCCGGGCAATCCGCAGTTCGTGTTCGAGGAGTGCGAGGCGCTCTTGCAGCGTGGCGATCGCGCGCGCGCTCTCGCGCTCGTCACCCAACTCGAGGCCCGCGCAGCCAACGACGACGAGGTCTTGTCGAGAGTGGCGGACTTTCTCGCTCGAATCGGCGAGACCGAGCGATCGTTGCACGTGCTTCAACACCTCGCCGCAATGAATGGAGCCGCGGACCCCGGCCACCTGGTCGACCTGGGCGACCGCTACTTCCAGGACGGCGACACGAAACTCGCCGTTCAGACATGGCAGCGAATCGTCGCCGTCGTACAGCCCCGCGCGAAGGCTCTTTCTGCCCTGGGCGACGTGTACCTGGAACACGACATGAGCGCCGACGCCGTCGCCGCCTACAAAGAGGCCGTGTCACTCGACCCGGCAAACCTCGGCTACAAGAAGGCTCTCGCATCCGCACTCGAGCGCACGCATGCCTTCCGCGACGCCCGCTCGTTGTACGAAGAGATCGTCAGCCGGACGAAGGAGACGGGGGACAAGGCTCTGGCGCGCGAGTGCCGCACGCGCATCGTCACGCTCTGGGGCCTCGAGCGCGTGCTCGATCAGCAGGTCCCGATCTTGGTCAGGCGTTTCGCGGCGACCCCCCCGGACATCGAGTCCGGACGAATGCTCGCCGAGGCACTGCTGCATCTGCGAAAGCTCCCGGATGCCGAGGCGGCCCTGCGTCACGTGATCGAACTTGCGCCAGGGGACGCCGAGGCTCATCTGGCTCTCGAGCGCGTGTTCGTCCAGGAAGGCAAGATCGCCGATGCCATCGCGGTTCTCGACCAGCTCGCGACGATCGACCCCAAGCGAGCGCGGGAGATTTACCAGCGAATGGCCCAATACTCGCTGCAGATTTACCACGACGACGATGCGATCCAATACGCGGCGCGAGCCGTTGAACTCAACCCCGACGACGCGGAAGGACACCGCCGCCTTGGCGAGATGTACCGGTCGAGACAGGACACCGATCGGGCCGTTGCAGAGTTTCGCGCCGCCGTCGCTAAAAATGATCGGCTCTTCATTGTGTACTTCGAGCTTGCCGATCTTCTTCTGTCCAAGGGGAAGGTCGACGAGGCCGATCGACTGTTCCGCAGCGTGATTCGCGGCGCACCGGACGACGATCTGGTCGCGCGCGCAGCGCGGCTCTCGATGCAGATCAACCTCGGCAAAGGCACGCTCGAGTCGCTCGAGCAGGACCTGTTGCCGCTGGCTATTGGTAACGCGCAGCGGCCGCTTTACCGCAAATTGCTCGTCGAGATTTACGGGAGCCTGACGTACGCGCTCGTGCAGCGCGTCCGCCACGGTACGCCCGAGGAAGCGTCGCAGGCGCGCGATACATTGACGCGAATCGGCGCGCGCGCGGTCAAGCCGTTGCTCGACGCCCTGGCCGACAAGGACGTCACCCAACAACGGATCGCGATCGACGTTCTCGCCTACGTTCAGAACCGCAACGCGGCCCTGCCTCTGTTTGTCTTCGCTACCGGACCGGCCGAGCTGGCGCTCCGAGCGAGAGCGATGCAGGCGTGCGCCGAGCTGGCGGATCCGTCGCTCGTGGCCAAGTACGAGTCGCTCCTCTTCCCGAAGGGGGAAGCCGGCGACCCGACTGTGCTCGCCGACGCCGTGGGGGTGGCCGCCGTCTGGGGACTCGCGAAGATCCGCGATGGGCGCGTTCTTCCTGTACTTCGCCGCATTGCGCTCACCGCCTCTCCGGCCATGCGGGCGCTCGCCATCCTGGGGCTCGGAGCGACGTACGATGTTTCCTCCATCCCGCAGGTGGCCGCGATCGCCCGATCCGCCGATGCCGGCGTGATCGCGCAGGCCGCTGCGGCCTACGCGCTCGGAGAGTTGAACGCGGAATCACAGGTACCCGTACTGTTGGAGATCTCCGAAGACGGGGAAGGGCTCGTTCGGCGCATGGCGTTGCTGGCGCTGGCGCGAATGGCGGCGACGGGCCCGAAGCCGCCCGCTTGGCACGACGAAGCCGTCCGAGCGATGGCCGATGCCATTTTTGCCCGCGAGAGCGACGAGTCTTCGGCGCGAAGGTCGGCCGACGCCCTGGCACGCACTGCGGTGAGCGCATTGGCGGGTCTCGCAACCCACGGCGACGGTGCGGGGTGGTCGACCCATGCCCGTGCCGCGATACCGGAGCCGGAGGCCGCACTCGATGTCGAGGCGCTCATGGAGCGGTTTGCCCCGCCCGAAGAGGACGACGCCAAACGAGCGGCGGCGCTGGTCCTATACGCGGGTCCGATCACACGCGCCGCGCTCACGGCCCTGCAAACATCGGGCTCGCGCGCCAGCGCCGTTTTGGATGCACTGGGTGACGGAGACGGCGAGTTCTTGCCCTTCGTGACGCACGGCGCGTCCGGAGCCGCCGCCAATGCGGCACGCGCCATCGCCGTCGCACTCGAGCCGAGCCTCGTTCCGCTGGCAAGGCATCCCGATCCGGCGATCCGTGCAAAGGCGCTCGTTCTCGTCGCGCGGTTGTCGAGCGACGCAGCGACCGATGCCGTCATCGCCGGGCTCGAGGACACGACCGACGTCGTGCGGCGCGTCGCGCTCGCGGTCGTCTGCGCGCCGCGGGCGGACGGCACTCGCGCGACGGCGAGCGAACGTGCGGCGGAGGTCGTGGCGAAAATCCTGGCCAGCGACGAGAACTGGGCGATGCGCGTTCGCGCGGCCGCGGCCCTCGCTCGCATGTCCGGCCACGGGATCTCCGGCGCGAGCACATGGCTCGCCCGTGCGGCGACGAGCGATCCGTATGCCCTCGTGCGGCAGGCTGCGCTCGAAGCCCTTGATGCGTCGGACCCTGCCGCGGCGCAGGCGCTTGCCCACCACCTGGTCGCAAGCGATCCGGAGCCGCGCGTGCGGGATTCGGCGCGAGCGATCGAGCGCTGATGCGGCCTGGTCTCGTCGCCGTCGGAGCCATGGGGCTCGTCGCTTGCCGCAACATCGGCGGTTTCTCGACGCACGGCAACCACTACGGAGGTTCCGTCATCGACGCGGATTTCGTTCGCGTCGGCATCGACGCGGGCACGACGCTTTGCCTGACGCTCGACACCGACCACCTCCAGGATGCGCCGGGGGCCATCTCGACGAGTGACGGCAGGTTTCAAACCGTGCCGCTACGGCCCATCCCTCAAGTCTGGAACGATCCGCTCTCGACGCTCCAGTTCGGGGAAGGGCGAATCCAGAACTTCCTTTACGTGGCCGCCGCAACAACCCCGTTTTCGGACGGCGAGGGCGACGATGTCTTCGCGGTCATCTCGCTCCTGCAGTCGGGCGATGTCGAGGTGCGTTTGCTCCGCGGGGCTCCAAACGCCGCCGCACTCGACGGCGGCGGGGACGCCGCAGCGACCGCGCAATGCGTCTTTGCCGTCTTCGCCCTCACACGCGCCCCGGGACCATGCTCGTACTAGGTCTCGAGTCGTCCTGCGACGAGACTGCCGCTGCAATCGTCGACGACGCCGGTCGCGTCCGTGCGGACGTCGTTCACTCGCAAGTGCGCCTGCACGCGCAATACGGCGGCGTCGTCCCGGAACTCGCATCCCGCGATCATTTGCGCAATGTCGGGCCCGTGGTCCATGCAGCGCTCGCTCAGGCGGGCGTCGACCTGACGGACGTCGATGGAGTCGCGGTGACCCACCGGCCCGGGCTCATCGGCGCTCTCTTGGTGGGTGTCGAGGCGGCCAAGGGCCTCGCGTGGGCCGCGCGAAAGCCTCTGGTGGGCGTCGACCATCTCATGGGCCATTTGCTGGCCGTGTTTCTTCAGCGCGACGGGCGCGAAGCGGCCCCGCCGAGCTTTCCGTTCGTATGCCTGCTCGCCTCGGGCGGTCACACGGCGATCTACCGCGTCGACGCTCCCTACGCCGAAGCGGTCATGGAGCTCGGAGCGACCCGAGACGATGCCGCGGGCGAGGCGTTCGACAAAGTCGCGAAGCTGCTCGGCCTGGGGTATCCGGGCGGACCGGCCATCGAGCGAGCTGCCCAAGGCGGCGACCCCTCGCGCGTCAAGATTCTCGCCCCCATGGCGCACTCGGGATCCCTCGAGATGAGCTTCTCGGGAGTCAAGACCCAAGTCGCCCGACTGGTCGCACGCGACGGGTTGCCGGCGGACCAAGATGCGCGCGACGTTTGTGCGTCATTTCAAGCCGCCGTGACGGGGGTGCTGGTGGCGAAGACGATCGACGCGGCCCTCGAGCAGCGGGTCGACACGGTCGTCCTCGGCGGCGGTGTCGCCGCCAACCAAGAGTTGAGGCGCCGTGCACGCGAACTCGGCGCGACCCGAGGTTTGCGCGTCTCGGTCCCGGCGATCGCCAGTTGTACCGACAACGGGGCCATGGTGGCGTACGCGGGCGCACTGCGGCTCGTTCGCGGCGAACGCGACGGATGGGACCTCACGGCTCACAACCGCACGTCGCTCGCGCGGGTAACCCGCAAAGGCCGCGGGCGACGATGATCGCACACGAAGCCCACCTCGGCGGGGCGAACGTCTCGGGGGCTACAGAGCCTGCTCGCCCTTGTCGCCCTTGGGCGGAGATTCTCCCTTTTCGGGTTGTGGGTGCTTGCTGTGCTTTGCGCTTCGGGCACCCTTTTCTTCCCGATCGGCGACTCCGCGATCGAGGGCGCCCGCGGGTGCGAGAGCGATGACGAGTGTCTCTCCGTGCGCGCTGACTCGGTAATTCGGCACGCCGTCTCGAAAGGACACCGTCAGCTCCGCGCCCGCGGAGTCGTTGGAGACTTTGATAGCCGCGATCCTCGAATCGCGAGCCGCAAGCGGTGCCGCCGCCTCGAGCGATCGGCGGCCGGGAAGCTTCACCGCAAAGCCGTTCGGCTGCTGCGCACCTTCGATGGATTCGATCGGACCATCCATCTTCAAGCGCAACACGTTGGGGTGGTGGACGGGACCGTTCGCGAAGGGCGTCACATGGATTTTCTTCTGGAGCCTTGCCGATCCCGTTGAGTCGTCGCTCTGCGCCACAGCTTGCGGGGGCGCCGGCGCGGTCGTGGAACTCGGCGCGGGGGAGCTGGACGGCGTGGGAGCGGGCGCAGTCGCCGGTACGACCGCCACCGATGCGCTCGCGGCAGCCGTCGCCTCGACGGAGGACGCCGTTGCCGGTGGCTCGTGGTGCGCCTTCTTCAAAGCAAGTGCCCCGAGGATGGCGGCGAACATGACGCCGCCGGCCAAAGCGGCCCGGCGGGGCGTGAACTTCACTTTCGGCATCGCAACCGCGTCGTCGGGCGAAGAGTTCGACTCGCCGCGGACGACCCGCCGGCCGGCCGAGTGAAGCGCGCCGTTCGGAGGTGGGGCCGTCATGCGTCGAGGCGCCGAGCCATCCACGCTCCGGTCGCCGCGCTGCTTCGCGAACAGCGCGACGGTGGTCTTCAACTGCTCGGCGAACCGGCCCAACGCCGGACCGACCTTCTCGACGCCCCGTGCGAACGCGCCACGCAACTCCTGCGCCGCCGCATCCACCTCGGCGGTGTGACTCGCCGTCGACGGGGGCGTGTTGCGCGCACGTTCGGTCGTGGCCTCGGCGGCAGAGATGGGCTCCCGGCCGTCCCCGTAACGAAGCGTCACGACCAACTGCGGCACTTGCGATCCGGGATCGACGGCGATTTCGACGCGATCGATCGTCGCGGGTCGCTTGTGGCCGCTCTGGGCATCCTCGAGCTCGAGCTGCCTTCCTACTTGCAAAAAGCCCAGATCGCTGCCGACGGTCACGGCCGCCGGGCGCGTCTCCTTGATCTTGGCCCGCATGGGCGACGAGAGGCCCTCGATGTGCAAGCGCACCTTCGAGCCGGCCTGTGCGGCCGGCGCGCTGGAGCCGACACCGCAAACGCGCTTCAAGGCCTCGACGCTTTCGGCGTCCAGATCGGTGAATCGGACTCCAAATTCTCCGCCCTGGTCGCTTCCGTGCGCCCAGGCCACCTCGCCGGAGGCGAGGACGATCTGGCCCGCGACAGCGTCGAACCGACACGTGACCGTCTGTCCTGGATCCGGCAAATAGGCCGTGCGAATCTGGATCCCCTCCTCGGAGACGTTCACGGCTTGCGCTTCGAACGTGGGCCCAAGGGCGCCGCCCACCTCGACCAACGCCTCGAACGGAAATCGCATCGCCCCGGGCGCACGGCGTTCTTGGGTGCTCATCTATTCCTCCGTAGGCATTCCGCGATAGACAATCGACCTAGGGAGGGCCAAGTTTTCATGCCCGCGCATCTCGTGCTCGACATCGAGACCATCCCGGATCCCGAGCTGCCTCGGCTGGACGATAGCGACCGAATCCCTCCGCCGCCGTATAACCAGATCGTCACGCTGGGCTGCCTTTTGCTCGAGGACCACTTGCCCAAACGCCTCGGTGTCGTCGGCGAGCACAAGGCAGAGGGCGAGATGCTGGCCGATTTCGCGCAGTGGCTCGACGCCAAGAAGCCGACCGTCATCACCTGGAACGGTCGCGGGTTCGACATGCCCGTCATCACGAGTCGTGCCCTCAAGCATGGGGTGCCCATGCCTTGGTGGTTCAGCGACCGGAACACACGGTATCGCTATTCGGCCGAAGGCCATTTCGATTTGATGGATTTCTTGGCCGATTTCGGCGCCGCAAAACACACGCGTCTCGACGTCTATGCCAAGCTCGTTGGGTTTCCCGGAAAGATGGGCGTCGATGGCTCGCAGGTCCAGCCGATGGTCCACGCGGGCCGTCTGGACGAGGTCAACTCCTACTGTCTGTGCGACGTAGCGCAGACAGCCGCCATCTTTCTCCGTGTCGAGCTGTTGCGTGGGACCTACGATCGCGTTCGGTATCGGGAGCTCGCCTCGGCTTTTCTGGCTTTCATCGATTCACAGCCGCGACTCGCACCGGTGTCGTCGAACGTCGATCGCGGAAGGTTTCTTCTTTCGTCACCCTGAGTTTTTTTCGTCACTCGGATCACCCTGAGCCTTGCTCCGCCCTTCGGGCTCCGCTCGGCGGGCCTGGCACGGACGTCGATTCGAGGGGAGAGGCCTCTCCCCTCGAGCTCCCCAGCCCGGACGCGCGTTATTTCTTTCGTCACTCGGATCACCCTGAGCCTTGCTCCGCCCTTCGGGCTCCGCTCGGCGCCCCTGTCTCGTTCGTCGAGTCGAGGGGAGAAGCCTCTCCCCTCGAGTCGACGTCCGTGCCAGGCCCGCCGAGCGGAGCCCGAAGGGCGGAGCAAGGCTCAGGGTGATCCGGGTGCCTCACAAAGGCATATTCCCGTGCTTCTTCGGCGGATTGCTGTCTCGCTTGTCCTTGAGAGCCTCCAAGCTCCGGTGGATTCGCAACCGCAACGTCTTTGGAACGATCACATCGTCGACGAACCCGAGCTCCGCCGCCTTGTAGGGGTTCGCAAATTTCTCACGGTAGTTGGCGACGAAAGCCGCGCGTACACCGACGGGATCCGCGGCCCCCGCGATCTCTTGACGGTGCACGATGTTGACGGCCGCCTCGGGTCCCATCACCGCGATCTCGGCCGTGGGCAGGGCGAGGTTCACGTCCGCGCGAATGTGCTTGCTCGACATGACGTCGTAGGCTCCGCCATACGCCTTCCGGACGATGACGGTGATCTTCGGAACGGTCGCTTCGGCGAACGCGAAGAGCAGCTTTGCCCCGTGCTTGATGATCCCGTTGTACTCCTGGTCCGTCCCCGGCAGGAAGCCGGGCACGTCGACGAGCGTGACCAGTGGGATGTTAAAACAATCGCAGAATCGAACGAACCGCGCGGCCTTCACGGAGGAGTGCACGTCGAGAACCCCAGCGAGCACCGCGGGCTGGTTGGCGACCACGCCCACCACGCGTCCGCCGACCCGAGCGAAGCCGATGACGATGTTCGGTGCATACGCCTCGGCGAGTTCGAAGAGCGCTCCCTCGTCGACCACAGCGCGGATGACGTCCTTGGCGTCGTACGCCCGGCTGGGGTCGGTCGGGATGATCGTCTCGAGTTCCGGGACCTCTCGCGACGCAGGATCGCGCGTGGGTTTGATAGGAGGGTCTTCCTGGTTGTTCGACGGCAAGAACGACAGCAGCGTGCGCGCTTGGGCGAGACAAGCTCGATCGTCGTGCGACGTGAGGTGGCACACCCCGCTGCGCGTCGCGTGGGTCAGCGCACCCCCCAGCTCCTCCTTGGTGACGTCTTCGTGGGTGACCGCTTTGATGACGTCGGGCCCCGTGATGAACATGTAGCTCGTTCGCTCGACCATCAAAACGAAGTCGGTGATCGCTGGCGAGTAGACGGCACCGCCCGCGCAGGGCCCAAGAACGCAGCTGATTTGCGGCACGACCCCGCTGGCCAGAGTGTTTCTCAGGAAGATGTCGGCATAACCCGCGAGCGATTCTACGCCCTCTTGGATTCGCGCCCCGCCGGAGTCGTTCAGGCCGATGATGGGCGCTCCGACCTTCATGGCCGCGTCCATCAACTTGACGATTTTCTGGGCGTAAGCGCCGCTCAAGCTGCCGCCGAAAACCGTGAAGTCTTGAGCGAACACGAAGGTCAGGCGTCCGTCGATGAGCCCATGCCCGGTGATGACGCCGTCGCCGAGCACCTTCTGGCTTTCCATGCCGAAATCTGTGCATCGATGAACGACGAAACGTCCCGCCTCGACGAAGCTGCCGGGGTCCACGAGAAGCTCGATGCGCTCGCGGGCCGTCAATTTGCCGGCGTCATGCTGCTTCTGGATCCGGTCGGCGCCGCCCCCCTCCAACGCACGATCGGTCATGTGTTCGAGTCGCGCACCGGGCGACCCGTGCGGGGGGCCGTCGTGCCGGCCCCGCCGGTCGTTCGAGCTATCCGATCCTCCATCCATACCCACGTCGTATCACCTGAGTCGCTCGCGCTAGGCCGAGCTCGACTTCCCCGCTATTCTTAGCGCACGCGGGAGGGATTCGCGCCCCGACGCGCCGCGAGCCGCATGCAGCCTCCGAACCTATCCGTCTACCGCTATCCGCAATCGGGCGAGGTGCTCGATGGCAAATATCGCGTCGAGCGCATGCTGGGCGAGGGTGGGATGGGGGCCGTGGCCAAAGCCACGCATTTGCTGCGACGCGCGCCGGTCGCGCTGAAGTTCATGAGCGGAGCGATCCTGTCCTTGCCGGGCGCGGTCGAGCGCTTTGTCAACGAAGGTGTGGCCGCGTCGCAGATCGATAGCGACCATGTCGTGAAGGTGTTCGACGTCGGGCGTTTGCCGAGCGGCGCGCCCTACCTCGTCATGGAGTATCTCGAGGGCCGTGATCTCGGCGAATTGCTGGCGGCCGACGGACCGAGCATCGAGACCGCGCGCGCGGTGCACTTCGCGATCCAGATGCTACGTGCCTTGCACACGGCGCACAACGCCGGAATCGTGCATCGTGACATGAAGCCTTCCAACTGTTTCGTCATCCAAAAGGACGGCGAGGCCGACTTCGTCAAATTGGTGGATTTCGGGATCAGCAAGGTGCGCACGTCCGACGACGCGAGTCAAAACGCGAATCTCACGCGAACGAACAGCGCGCTCGGCACGCCCCTTTACATGTCGCCGGAGCAGGCCCGGTCCCCGCGTGACGTCGACCACCGCAGCGATCTGTATTCCGTGGGCGCGATCCTGTACGAGATGCTTTGCGGCCGGACCCCGTACACGGCCGAATCCGGAGAGTACACGGAGATTTTGTTCAAGATCTTCACGACCGAACCCCCGCCGCTTCTCGAGACACGGCCCGGCGTACCGGAAGGCTTGGCGGCGGTCGTTCATCGCGCGCTTCAGCGCGACAGAGACGCGCGCTACGCGTCTGCCCTGGAGATGGCCAAGGCGCTGGCCCCTTTCGCGGACGAGCGAAGCGGAGCGCTCCTCGCGAAGATCCACGCCGGGCGCGGTCGCAGTCCATTGTCGACGGCGCCAGCTGCGGCGACGGCCGCAGCGCCGGAGTCGATCGTCCGACCCGCCCCCGTCGGGCAGACCCACCGGGTCGCCGCCGACCTGCCGCGCCGGGCCGGCGTGCCTACGCACGTCGGAGTCACGCGTGACACACAATTGCCCCGCAGGACAAACCGACGGTACGCCCTCGCAGGCACAATCACCACGCTCGGGCTGGGTCTTCTTGCGGGCGGCGGATTCTTTGCGACGCATCCCGGGCACGCGGCGCGCACGGCAGCCTCGGTCCTTCAGGGTCCACCGGAGGCTTCATCGACACCCGTCGACGCGGCCCGCACCTTCCCTTCGACGGCGGCCACCGCCCCGAGTGTGGCGGTTCTCGTACCCTTGCCCGGCGGCGGCGAACCCGCGGCATCCCCGTCCACGAAGACCGCGCAGACCGCACCCATCGCGCCGCCCCAAACGACGCGGCCAGCGCCGACGTCGCTCCCCTCGCAGGCTGCCCCGGCGGCTTCGCTCTCACCGGGCCCGTCCACTCTCCCCAAACAACTGAGCGATCTGAAGCTGCACTAGACACCCATGAGCTGGCGCATGGATACCCATTGTCGTTCCTTGTTTTTCGTCTTTGCCGCGATCATCGTCGCGCCGTCCGCCGCCGCGCAGCCGCAGGCGACCGACGTGCGGGCGCAGCTCCAGGAGCCGGCACGACGCGCGTGGGATGCGGCGAAGCAACTCGCCGGGGCCAGCGACTACAAGGGGGCCCTCGTCGAGTTCGAGCGCGCCTACGAGCTCTCCCAAAATCCGCGCGTTCTCTACAACGTGGGTGTCACCGAGAAGCTTCTGACTCATTACGCGCTCGCGATCGACGCGTGGGACAAGGAGCTGCGGGAAGGCGCCGGGCAGCTCGCACCGAGCGAACAGCAGGAGCTGAAGAACGCGATCGCCATCGTCCAGCAGTTCGTAACGACGCTCGAGGTCACCGCAAACGAGCCCGATGCGACGCTGTCGATTGACGACTACGGGGTCGGCAAGTCTCCCTTTTTGGGCCCCGTGCGCGTCGACGTCGGCAAGCACGTCCTCAAGCTGTCGAAGGACGGCTTCGCCGAGTCGGTCCAGACGGTCGACGTGGCCGCCGGGGCCCGGACCCTCGTCGCGTTCCGACTTGAGCCGGTTAACAAGACCGCGTTGGTGACGGTCGTGGCGGGTGGCGCACCGAGCGCGACGATCTTCATCGACGGTCGAGACGTCGGCGCGGCTCCGTTCAAAGGCGAACTGCGTGCCGACAAACACACGATCGAAGCGCGCGCGCCCGGCTACGTGACCGTCGGCGAAACGATCGACGTCCAGTACAAGCAGCCCATGAACCTTGTGCTCACTCTCTCGGCCGAACGGCACGAGGGCCGACTTCGCATCGTCGCACCGGAGGGGGCATCCATCGCCGTCGATGAGCGCAACGTCGGGTCGGGGACTTGGGAGGGGGTCGTGTCGACCACGGGCGGCCACGAGCTCGTTGTCCACAAGCCGGGCTATCAGACGTATGCCACGGAAGTGTTCGTGGCCGACGATCAGGTTCGCGAGGTAAACGTGCCTCTCAACCACGAGGTCAGCAACAGCTGGGTTGCGTGGGGAGTCGGATCGCTTCTCGTCGTGACGGGCGGAATCGTCGCCGGATACTTCATCTTCAAGCCCTCGACCCCGAGCCCGTACGTCGGGGACTACACGCCCGGGATCACCACGGCAAGTCGGAGACTTCACTTCTGATGGGAGACATGGGGATGGGTTTGCGATTTGCGAAGCCGTTTGCAGCGAGCCTGTTCTCCGTCGCGACAGCGGCCGTCGTGGCCGGCGCCTCATGCTCGGCCACACAGCCGACGGAGCTCGTTCCCGGGGTACTCACGCAGCTGCAGGTGCCTCGCGACCTCGACGGCATCGAAATCGAGGTGCAGGTCAACCACACGAGGGTGTTTTGCGAGCCGCAATATGTCGACAACGGCGCCGTCGACCTTCCCACGACACTCGGAGTGGTGTCCGGTACGGCCCCCGACACACCCGTAACGGTCATCGTTCGCGGTTTCAGCGACGCGCAAACCAACCCATCGACGACGTACGGTTGCTACGCCAACCCGCTTCCCGCTGGCGTTGCCAACGGCCCTCGCGTCGTTCGGAGCTCCACGCAGACCTACGTCGCTCAGCAGACGCTGTTCTTGCCGATGCCGCTCAGCTACTCGTGCTTCGACCAAGACTGCTCGACTCTCGGGGATGATTTCACGTGCGAAGGCGCGCAATGCGTCCAACAACCAGCCCCGGAGGTGGTCGCCTCGGAGCTCGTCGATTTCGACCCTACGCTCATCTACGGCACAGGCGAATGCTTCAGCCCCGCGGCCTGTTTCCCGTCTCAAAGGACGCTCATTGTGCAGCCGGTTGATCCGGACCGCTGCATTTACGCTGCGCCCTCAGCCGCAGGCATCAACGTACGCGTCTTGTACGAAGACATCTCCTGGATCCAGGGACCGGGGTCTGGGCAGATCGAAGAGGAGATTACCAACGCGAGCGAATCGGAGATCCTCGACGAGGATCCGAATGAGGGATTTTGCCTGGGCACATGCCCCGTGAGCGCAAGCCTGGATGCGGGCGCCGACGGGGGGAGCTCAACCGGCACCGCGGATGCGAGCGAGACGGACGGGGGCATCCTCCCGACGTTTCAGTTGGCTCCGGGTCTGTGCACTCTGGTCAAGGCAGCCCATGCGCTACCGCCTTTGTCGGCTTCCGCGGCCCCCTCTCATACGATCGCCCAGGTGGAGATCGGGCTCGGATGCTTGGCGTCCAAGTCCCCGCTGCTTCCGATCTGCGCGGACGAGCGGGACAACGGGGGATCCCTCGACGGGGCGGTGGCTGAGGACGCGGTCGCCCTGGCCTCGGACGGCGAAGCGTGCAACGCGCGGGTGCCGCTCACGTCGACCCCGAGCGCCGTCTACCTCGTCATGGACAATTCGGTGGCGATGAAAGGAGCGTTCGGACCGACGGGATACGCGACGGTCATGAGCTTGACTCTCGCCGACCCCGTCTTCAATGAGACCTATGCCGCGTTCCGCTTTTTCCCCCACACGCCCGACGACGGCGGGCCATTCGACCAGTCCGAGTGCACGAGTGCGACGACCCAGTTCGCGGATCCGACCGTGCCGTTCGGGTTGGCCACGAGCGTGCAGGCCCAGATTGCCAGCCAGGTGGACAACTGGATCCCGCCGGAAGGGGACGACGCGGGGTCCACCTCGTTGGCTCCGCTCGATCTCCAAGCCGCGATGCGCCCGGGCACCGGCGCTTATTCGGCAGTGAGCAGCTTTCTGGCCAACCGTGAGGCGCCCAACATCGCCGCCGTGATGTTCTTCGTGAATCGAACTCCGACCCTCGCGAGCGATGCCGGTTCCGCCAACGACTGCGATCCGCCGCTGTTCGGCGTGAGCGCCCAGGCCTCGATCGAGCAGGAGATCAACATGGCCTACCAGGGCACCCCCAGTATCCGCACCTACTTCGTGGTCCTGGGCAACGACAGCGGCGACCGCGGACCGCTCGACTTTTACACGAGCATTCAGGCCGACTTGCCGCAGATGGTGACCACGATCGACGCGACATCGACGCAAGCCGAGACGGTCCTCAAGAACTTCTCTCAGGCGGCCGAGGCGCTGGGAACGTGCCTGTACGAACCCGTGTCGGGGATTGCCGAGCTCGATTACACCGATCCGAGCCATCCGGGCACTCCCGCCCCGATTGACCCCAACGCCGCGTGCAGCGCGGCCAACCAGAACACAGTCAACGGCTGGAGCCTCGACGAGGGTCGCGTCCGAATTTGCGGACAAGCTTGCACCGATCTGCAAAACGCCGTGCTCGGCGCGAGTGCAGCGGCTCAGGCGAGCCAGTCGCTCGTTCCGGAGGTCGCCGTGACCGGTACTATCCTCTGCGGCGTCACCGCTCCCGTGAATGACGGCGCCGTGTCGATCGTTGGGGCCGATGCGGCCCGCGTGACCGATGCGGCGTCGGTCAACGAGGGGGCGGCGACGAGCCTCGACGCGACCGCTACTACGATGGACGCAAGCGCCGGTGCCGACGGGACCACCGCGCCCAGCGACGGCGCTGGCATCGACGCCACCGGGCTCGACGACGGAAACTAAGTCACGCGAAGGGCGGGCGCCCGCTTCAGGGGTTCACGGGCCGAACTGCAAGCCGATCAGGGGTCCAATGAAGACCTGTGGCCCCGAAGCGAAATGGTACTGCGGTGTCGGCAGCGGTTCAGGCACTTGGTTGGCGTCCACGATTTTCCGAGGCGCCTCGGGCGGCGAAGCATCGCTCCCGGCGATGCTGGCGTTGTCGGCCCACATCAGCCCTCCGACGGAGAGAGCGAGCGTGGGTGTGAAGCGGACCTGCAGGGAGGCTTCGACCGTCACGGCCGGCGACCAATAGCCGATGCTGCCCGGGGCGTAGAGGTCTTGGCCCCCGTTCGGCACGACGGCGCGCCGCGTCATGAACATCTGCTTATAGGACACACCCAGACCTCCGGCGACCGTGCCGCGCAGCGCCGGCCCTATGGGGAACACGGCGCGGGCCCGGACGGCGGCGACTCCACCGGCGCGGTAGAAGTGGAACGTCTCGTCGCGCGCCGGCATCGAGAGAGGGAGGTTGCCCGACCGTCCCATCCCGTCGAAGGATGCGCCCTGCCGAACGGCATCAAACGACCCGCCGACCATAAGCTCGAAGCCGATCGGATTCCAGGTCCAGCCGGCATACCCGAAGAGACCCCCCCCCGCTGGCGACGGAGTCTGGCACGAAGCCGCGCCGAGCGTGTCGCAGTGGGTGTCGAGCTCCGTGCCCTGACTCCCTAACCCGAAGAGGCCCGCGAGGCCGAAGCCACCGTACACTCCTTCGGTCGCGCGTTCCGCCAATCCTGGCGTGCGGATCGCGACGACCCGCGGAGAAAGCGTCACGGTTTCCGCCCATGTCTCACGCGCCGAGAGGGAAACGGTTCGCTTGTAGATTTGGTACCCATCGCGTGTGACGACAACCGAGTGCGGGCCCGCCGGCACGTCGGCCGCGAGCGTGCCCTGCCCTTTCACGACGCCGTCAATCGCAATCTGGCCCTGGCCGTCGCTCGTGCGCACCTGCAAATGGGCCGCAGTCGACGACGGGATCAAGTCGACCGTGACCGTCGCTCCGGAGACAACGGCCACCGGCTGCGCGGGCGCCTCCGCGATCGAGCTTCGGCCCGTCACCACGTGAGTCCCCGGCACGAGATCTCCTTGCCAGGGCGTCGCTCCGACGTCGACTCCGTCAATCAGTACGCGGATCGGCTCGCCCCGCGTCTGCACGATCACGTGCCCTTGCGTCTCGGCGCGGACGAGCGTCACGTCCACGATCGCTTTGCCCTCGGCAATGACCTCGACGCGTGTCGCGAACGCGGTGAATCCCTCTTTCGACACTCGCACGTCATGCGTGCCCGTGGCGACACGGACGAGGGCCGGCACGGGGGAGATTCCGATCGATTGACCGTCGAGATCGACGTTGGCGCCGGGTTCGGCGACCCGCAGGGACAGCCATCCCGTTTTGGCCCCCAGTTCCTTCAGCCGTCCGGCCGCGAGCGTCTTGTCTGCCGTCGAAAGCTGCGGGGCGAAGTCGGCCTGCGCTTCCGCATACGCGTCGTACGCTTCGCCGACGCGACCGAGCTGATAGAGCGCATTGGCCGCGCCGAGCTCGGCGCGAGCGCTCGGCAAAGCGCGCGTCGCCGACTGATAATGGGCGAGCGCGGTGGCCCAATCCTTCGCCCGGGCCGCGGCATCGCCCGCGGAGATCTCCGCCTTGTCATTCGCTGGTTGCGCGGGCGCGGCCGCGGACTGCCCGACGGCTTGCGACGACGCCGTCGTCATGACGAGTCCGAGGACGACTCCGATTGTGCGCCAAGGTCGCGAGCCCAAGATGAGCTTAATAGGCTAGGGAATCGCGCTACAACCCGTCAATCCAATCCGCGCGTGGGCGGGTCGATGTATTCGACGTTCTCGCCCCGGAATGTGCGCAACGTCGTTCGTCCGTCGGCGCGTTTGACCACGTAGTCCGGCGCGAGAGGCACTTTTCCGCGTCCGCCAGGGGTGTCGCAAATGAGCTTCGGGAGCGCGATGCCCGAGACCCGCCCCTGCAGGCGATCCATCAGATCGATTCCTCGGCCGAGTCGGGTGCGCAGGTGGGATGTGCCGCGTACGGGATCGGCCTGGAGCAAGTAGTACGGGCGGACGCGCAGACGCACGAGCCCACGAAACAGGTTTTCGAGAGTGTCCGCATCGTCATTGATGCCGGCGAGCAGCACCGTTTGATTCATGACCGGAAAGCCGGCATCCGCCAACCGATTGCACGCCCGCGCGGCTTCAGGAGTCACTTCCTTGGGATGGTTGAAATGCGTCATGACCCAGAGAGGATGATGCGGGCGCAGGGCGCGAAGCAATTCGCCCGTGATCCGCATCGGCAGCGTGACGGGAACCCTCGTCGCCAGGCGAATGGTCTCGACGCTTGCCACGGCGCGCACCGCCGCGACGAGCCGCACGAGGCGCTCGGTGGCCATGGCGAGCGGGTCGCCTCCGCTGACGATGACGTCGCGGACGCTCGGATGCTCGCGCAACCACGCGAGCGCCGGGCCGAGTGCTTCGATCGCGATGCCTCCATGGCCACCTCCGACCATGCGCGACCGGGTGCAGAACCGGCAATAGACCGCACAACGGTCGGTCGCGAGCAACAGGGCGCGGTCGGGGTATCGCTGGATGAGATAGGGCGCGACTTCGTGCGCGGCCTCGCCGAGCGGGTCGACTAGATCCCCGGCGGCTTCCTCGTCTTCGCGCGAGTCCGGGATGCACTGCCGCCGGATGGGACATTCGGGATTGTTCGGATCGATCAGGCCGAGGTAGTAGGGGGTGATACGCATCGGCAGGCCATGGATCTCGGCTCGGCGCGCGCCTTCGATCTCTCGCTCGGTCAGCGGCAGAGCGCGCGCGAGCGCCTCGGCGGATGCGATGGAGTGGCGGATCTGCCATCGCCAGTCGCTCCATCCGCTGCCGTGCGGGCGCCGGATTCGAGCCGACGCTTCCGCGCGACTGTGCGACATGCCGAAGCGTTCTAGCACGCGCGCCCTTCGCCGCGCGGCGGGGGGGCATCGCTTACGGGCGGAGCGGCGTCGGGCTGGCGGCCGCGTCGAGGTCGACTTGGGAGAGCGCAGCTTCGTCGATCTGCACCGGGAATTGCTGGCGGAGCTGCTCGATGAACTCGCTTTCCTTTGCTTTGGCCTTGTCGCGGGCAAGCTTCACTCGAATGCTGCGCGCAGCATCCTCGAGCGTTCGGTCGCGCGCCTCGCTCCGGCTCGCGAACTTGATGACGTAATAGCGACCGCTCGCCGGAACGACTCGTCCCAGGATGTCACCGACCTGCGCGAGCTCGTAGACCGCGAGACGGACCTCGGAGGGCACGCGCGGATTGTCGCCCCGCGGGTCGCCAGGCGGGCTGACGAACCCCAAGTCACCCGCGAGGTCGATGGGGACATCGGCTTTCGACTCCGGGTCGACGGACCTGGCCCGGATGATCTCCCCCCACGCCACCGACCGCTCGGCTTGACCCGCCCCGCCTTCTGAGACCCGCTCGGCAGCCTGCAAGGCCGCCTCCGCTTCTGCCCGACTCGCGAGCACCACGGCGGAAACCCGACGGCGTTCGGGATCGTGGAAATCGGCCTTGTGCGCTTCGTAATAGGCGCGAACCTCGCCCTCGGGAATGGCATTCGGCACGGGGCTCCCCTCCCGAGCCTTCTTGAGCATAGCGTCACGAAGAATCTCGCGAAGCTCCTGTTGCGCGAGAGGCTCTTTGTCGTAGCCCTTCTCGCGCGCCTCGTCGGCCAGCAGCATGACGTCGATCATCTCGTCGAGGAAGTCCTTGCGCCGCTCGGGCGCCGCGTACCGCAGGCGATCGAACTCATCCAGGTGGTTGAGCGCAGCGACGTAGTCGCCCAGGGTGATCGCGCGGTCGCCGACGCGCGCGAGGATTTGCGATTCACCGGCGTCTGCGGATGCCTTTGCCGATCCGCCGGCTTCGGAGGGCGCCGATCGCGGCTGGCAGGCCGGCACAAGCGCGGCCGTCGCCAAGCCGAGGGCGGCTAGGGCCGTGGCTAACCGCATGGTCCGCCTTTACTATAGAAGGCGTGTCTTGCACCAGCACAGTGCCCGCGTCCCGGACAGCGTGCTTGCCCGCGCCCGATCCCCGTTAGTGTAGCCGATGCGCGCGTTGGACGAGCTCGAGATGCCCGACCGGAGCTCGCCGCTCGTTGCGACCCGATGGCGCTGGGCGACGACCAGCTTCGCGGTTGCCGCGGTGACGTTGGCTCTCGCGCAAGCCGTGTTGACGTGGACCCACGCGCCACGATCGCTGTTCTCGATCGCGCTGCCCCTTTTCGTGGCCTGCGCGGCCGAGGCGCTCCTCGTCCTTGCGCTGCTTGTCGGCGAGGAGTCGCGGCTGGGGCGAGAGCTGCGCATGGCCCGAACGGGGACGGCGATTCTGCGCGGGATATCGGCTCGAGGTCGGCAACAGCAGCCGTGGCTGACGCGAATGTTCTCCACGGGCCTCGGCACGGCGGCGGTGCTTCTTGCCGATGGCAACCGCTCCGGGGCGCTCGATGCCCTCGCCGCCGTGACGCCCTGGATGCACGGGGGCCGGCTCGACGCGTTGCGCGCCGTCGTGGAAGCGGACCTCGATCGGGCAACCGGCACGTCGCACAGCCGCGACCGATGCATCCAGCGGCTGCGGACCAGGAGTCGCATGGGCAATCGTGAGGCCGACCGCTACGCCATCCATGTTCTGGTCAAAGCCACGCTCGAGCGAGGCGACGCCGACGTCGCCCTCGAACTCGCCACGCGCCTGACGGCGGCCGAGGACGAAGACGAGCGACTCTACGCGACATGGCTGAGAGTCTGGTTCGATCTGGACTCCGAGTCCGATGGCGATTGGCCGCCGCTCGTCGATGGGCATGCACGCCTCGCTGCTCTCGTAGCGAGAGCGCAGGGCGCGGACGAGCTCGTGGGCAAAATCGAAGCGCGTCTTTTGGTCATTGCACGCCCGAGACCGCAAGAGTAATCGTGCTTGTTGTTCATGAGCCCCGTCGACGAGCGCGACGACGAAACCGTCGTTCCTCCCCCGTTGGACCCGGGCCTCAAGTATCGGCGTGTCGTCCTCAAATTGAGCGGAGAGGCCCTCTGTGGACGCGACGGCGGATTCGGGATCGACGGCAACGTCATCCGTGAAACGGCCAGCGAGCTCGCCGAGGTTCATGCGCTCGGCGCGCAGATTGGTGTTGTCGTCGGCGGGGGCAACATCTTCCGGGGCCTCAAGGGAGCCAGCACGGGCATGGATCGCGCCCAGGGCGATTACATGGGGATGCTCGCGACGGTCATCAACGCCTTGGCGATGCAGGATGCACTCGAGAAGGCAGGCGTCGCGACGCGCGTGATGACGGCAATCGAGATCCGACAGGTGGCCGAGCCCTACATTCGTCGCCGTGCCATTCGGCACCTCGAGAAGGGTCGCATGGTCGTCTTCGCTGCGGGGACCGGCAACCCGTACTTCTCGACCGACACCGCGGCCGCGCTACGCGCGATGGAGATCCACGCGGACTGCCTCTGCAAGGCGACGAAAGTCGAGGGCATCTACGCTCGCGATCCGGTGAGTCACCCGACGGCCGAGATGTACTCCCGGGTCACGTTCGATCGCTTCCTCTCCGAGCGCATCGGAGTCATGGACTCCACCGCCGTGACGCTCTGCCGCGACAACGACATGCCGATCCGTGTCTTCAAAATGGGGACGCGGGGAAATATCAAACGCGTGGTTCTCGGCGATACCATCGGCACGATCGTCGAAGGGTAGCCTCATCCCCAGCCGCTCGAGAGTGTTCCCGAGAACACGCGACGGGCGGGCCCCTTCATGCTCGCGGCGCCGTCGGATTCAATCGTGACGTCGAGATGGCCCCCGGGAAGGCGTACGCCGACACGCGTGCCTTCGGGCGCGAGCCCCTTGGAGCATGCGACCGCGACCGTCGCACAGGCGCCCGTGCCGCAAGCGAGCGTGGTGCCGACACCGCGCTCCCAGACGACGAGGTCGATCTCCGCGCCGTCGGGTCGAGCAAACTCCACGTTGGTGCCGCGCGGAAAGGCGGGATGCACGGCGATGCGCGAACCGAGGCGCGCGATGTCGTTCCGACTGAACGCACCGAACAGGACGGCGTGCGGATTGCCCGCATCGGCCGTCGTCAACGTCACGATCTCGCCGTCGACGTCGATCGTGCAATCGCCCACGACCCGCACGATTCCCATGTCGACGGTGACCATTGCGACCGAGTCGGTAGCGCCCTCGGCCAGGGTGCACGCACGCGGACCGGCATCCGTTTCGATGACGAGACTCCCGCCGCGCCGCCCCCGCTGGTTTGCGACGTGCAGAGCGACGCAACGCACACCGTTGCCGCACATTTCGGCCACGGATCCGTCGGCGTTGATGACCCGCATGCGCGCGTCGACCGCGGGTACGCGCGGTGGCAGCACGAGGATCACACCGTCGGCGCCGATACCGAGACGGCGATCGCACAAGGCCAGCGCGCGGGCCGGTGCGACGGTCCCCTCCTCGGCAGCATCGAGGACGACAAAGTCGTTGCCGAGCCCTTCGTATTTGTGAAACGCGAACTCTCGGCCGACCATGCGCGGGCGATCAGAGGTAGCACGCCGACTTCCGCGCCGGCGGTGGGCTTGCTAGCGTTGGCCGCTCCGGTTTTCGCGAGCGTTGCCCCTTCGCCTACGCCACCACGATGTCTCGCCTTCGCTGGATTACCTCCGGAGAGTCCCACGGACCCCGTTTGACGGCCATCGTCGAGGGCATCCCCGCGGGTCTCGCTCTGTTGGCGGAAGACGTGGACGTGGACCTGGCCCGAAGGCAACGGGGCTACGGCCGTGGCGGCCGCATGAAGATCGAGACGGATCGCGTCGAGTTCATCGGTGGCGTTCGCGGAGGCGAAACGCTCGGCTCGCCCGTAGCGATGTCGATCGCCAACCGCGATCACGTCAATTGGCTCGACCGCATGTCGCCCGCCCCGATGCAACTTCGGCCCGATCCGCTCACCCGACCCCGTCCGGGTCACGCGGATCTCGCGGGCGGCCTCAAGCACGGAGTCCACGACCTGCGCGACGTGCTGGAGCGGGCGAGCGCGAGGGAAACGGCGTCGCGAACGGCGGTCGGCGCGGTGTGCCGAAAACTGCTCCGCGCCGTCGGATTGGACGTATTCGCCCACGTCGTGGCGATCGGCGGCGTCCAGGTCGCGGCCGGACTGGACGGGACGCTGGACGATCTTCGGACGCGATCTCGAGCCAGCGACCTCGCGTGCGCCGACCCGGCGGCTGAGCCGCGAATGAAGGAGGCGATCCGCGACGCTGCACACGCCGGCGACACCCTCGGCGGCGTGTTCGAAGTCGTCGCGACGGGCGTCGTCCCCGGGCTCGGAAGTCACGTGCAATGGGATCGAAAACTTGACGGACGGCTGGCGCAAGCGCTCATGAGCATTCAGGCCATGAAGGGCGTGGAGATCGGTGCGGGATTTTCTGCGGCGCGGTCCCGGGGCTCGGAGGTTCACGACCCGATCCACTACGATTCGGAGGCGCGCCGGTTCACGCGACCGAGCAACCGTGCCGGGGGACTGGAGGGTGGAATCACCAACGGCGAGCCAGTGGTCTGCCGGGTGGCGATGAAACCGATCGCCACTCTGAAGAAGGCGCTGCGGAGCGTCGACGTGTTGACGAAGGAGCCTTACGACGCCGCCTTCGAGCGGAGCGACGTGTGCGCGGTCTCGGCAGCGAGCGTCGTCGGCGAGGCCATGGTGTCGATCGTGCTCGCCGACGCCCTGCTCGAGAAGTTCGGGGGCGATTCGATGCGCGAGCTCTCGAGAAACGTCGACGGCTATCGCGCTCAACTCGCGGAATACTGACGATGCGGGCGGGCTTCGACGGGGGCGATGGACTCGGGGGTTCGGCGCCGTCGCTCGAAGTCGCGGTCGCGGAGCGCTGATCATGCACTCGATCGTCCTCAGCGGATTCATGGGGGTGGGGAAGACCACCGTGGGACCGCTCGTCGCGGCACGGCTCGGAGTGCCGTTCGTCGACACGGACCAGGAGGTCGAGCGCGAAGCCGGTGCGGTGATTGCCGATTTGTGGCGCCGCGAAGGCGAGGCCGCCTTTCGCGTTCGGGAAGCCGCCGTCGTCGAGAGCCTGTTGACCGATGGCGTGACGAAGGTGATCGCGTTCGGGGGCGGGACCGTTACGGCGTCGCACGCGCGACGGCTCGCGACCGATCGCGCGCTCGTCGTGACGCTCACCGCCTCGCCGGAGGCGATCGTGGCACGTGCGCAAGAGATCGCGACGCGCCCGCTACTCGGCACGGGCCCGAGCCCTCTCGAACGAGTCCGGGATCTGCTTGCACAGCGCGCCGACGCGTACGCCGAATCGCATCTAACGCTCGCGACCGACGCGCTCAGCCTGGCCGCAGTGGTCGACGCGGTCGTGGGGCTGGCCGCACGGGATCCGCTGCTCGTTCCGCTGGGATCACGCAGCTACCCGATTGACGTGTGCGTCGGCGAACCGGGCCGTCTGGCCGCTTCGATCCACCGCGCTGCCCCCTCGTCCATCCTGGTCGTCACGGACTCGAACGTGCACCGAGCCCGTGGCGCCGCCATCGATCGATCCTTGACGGAATTCAGGGGACCGCTCACGCGAGTGACCCTGCCGCCCGGCGAGGGGCACAAGACGCTTGCCAGCGTGTCGACCATCTGGGACGCGGCTCTCGCCGGCGCCGCGGACCGCGATGCGCTCGTCCTGGCGTGCGGCGGCGGAGTCGTCGGGGATCTGGCCGGGTTCGCCGCAGCGTGTCTGTTGCGCGGCGTTCGTTGCCTGCAAGTGCCGACGACGTTGCTCGCCATGGTGGACTCGTCGGTGGGTGGCAAAACGGGATTCGACCATCCCTCCGGCAAGAACCTCATCGGCGCATTTCACCAGCCGAATGCGGTCGTCGCGGACCTGGACCACCTGACGACGCTGGGGGTCCGACAGCGCGCTTCCGGGCTCGCCGAGATCGTGAAAATCGCGCTCGCCACGGATTCGGACCTCTTCGATGCCGTCGAGCGCGATGCGGGAGCTCTCGCGCGAGGCGAGCCGATCGCGCTCGAGCCCATTGTCCGCGCCGCCATCCAAGCGAAGATCCGGATCGTTCGCGACGACGAGCGCGAGACAGCGAGCCGAGCCCTGTTGAATCTGGGGCATACGGTGGGACATGCCCTCGAAGCTCATGGCGGCTACGCCCGGTGGCTGCACGGAGAGGCCGTCTCACTCGGCACGGTGGCCGAGTTGCGTGCCACGGAGAAACTCGGATGGACGCCACCCGGGTTGATCCTCCGAACCGAACATCTGCTGTCTACCCTCGGCTTGCCCGCACGTGCCGACCGCAGCGAGCTTGCGGCGGCGTGGCCGTTCGTCGCTCACGACAAGAAGCGACAGAGGGGAGTCTTGCGAGTCCCGGTCGTCACGGGCCCGGGGCGTGCGCACATCGAGCGGGTACCCCTCGACACACTCCGCGACGCGGTTCTGGGCCCCTGATCGGTGGGGCCCCATGCGGCCCACGATGGGCGCAGGGGCGATCCGCGGAGGCGCGAAGATGGCCCGGGCCAAGGTCTGCGGCTCGGGGGGGGGCCGGTCGCGTGTCTCCAAGCTGGCGTGCGGCCGATTGGACGTTTTTTGGCGCTATGCCCGTATCGCGGTACGATTGTGGATACGGGAGTGATTGCGCACCGCCGCGCTTCGCGAGCCGGGGCCCCCACGAGGAGAATGCTGATGAATCGCTTGTGGGGAGGCGTCTCTGCCGCACTGATGGCCGTCGCGGGGACAGGCGCTGTGCTTTCCGCGTGTGCGAGCGACGACAGCACCATCTTTGTCTACGACGTGCTCGCGCCCCAGGTCGTGTCGGCGGGAACACCCTGTTCGTTCACCTCCGACCCCACCCAGCCCCAGATCCTGGGCGGGGGCGTCTTGGACGTTGATTTGCGAGGCGAATACGACCCGACGTATCTGGTGGGCAATCAGTTGGTGGCCCAGGCGAATCCCACCGCGGCGCGCACCGAGACGTCGTTCGTGACGTTGCAAAAGGCAACGGTGATCGTGAAAAACGACCAGCAAGTCACGGTAGACCAGTTCGAGGACCTCGTCTCGACGACGATCGCTCCCGCTTCGGGCGGAACGCCGAGCTACGGACCGATCACGGTCACAACGATCGACAATGCCACGGCCATCGATCAGGGGCCTCCCCCCGGGGACCACACCGATCAAGTCCGACTGCTGACGTACGTCCAGTTTTTCGGCCAAACGCTCGGCGGCGACTCGGTCCAATCGGACGTGTACCAGTTCCCGGTCATTCTCTGCCGCGGATGCCTGGTCACGATTGCGGCGGCCGACATCAGTCCGCTCTACCAGTCTCCCAACTGCGTGGGCAGCGGGCAAATGGCCGCAACCTCTGGGCCGTGCGCCATTGGACAGGATCTTTCCGTCGACTGCAGCCTCTGTCAGAGCATCTCGTCCGACTGCTCGCCGCCGGCCATCCCCATTGCTGACGCGGGCACGACCACGGCAACGACCTCCACGTCGACCTCGACGTCCACCTCGACCGACGCGGGCACGGACTGAGCGTTCGTTGGGTCCAGACCTCCCGGGGGGGCGTCTGCTGCTCCGCCGGCGCCCATGGTCTGCCGTGGGCGGCTGGAGGGCAACCCAAGAGCCATCGGTTCGGTTTGAAAACGGCCCGCAATCCCTGCGTGGTACCGTGTGGAGAGGCATGAGTGACACGGTCGAGCTGCGCATCGCAGGCCAGATCTATCGGGTCGTGAGCTCGGCGCCCCCGGCGGAGCTCCAACGGCTGGCCTCGGTCGTCAATCAAAAGCTCGGCGAGATCCCGACGAGTGCGCGGGGGGCCGGGTCGCAGGGCCTGTTGCTCGTCGCCATCGCTTTGGCGCACGAGGCAGAGGCAGAGCGCGAGCGAGGCGAGTCGATGAAGGCGCGGATGCGCGCACTGCTCGAACGGCTGCTCGGGCGCATCGACGCAGCCCTCGAGCCTTCCGACCCGGCCCCGGAAGCGTCTGATGCGCCCTGAGTTTCACGTGAAACAGTCCTGCCCGCCCGCGCTCCTCTATCTGGAAGAGGCACTCTCCGATTTGAAGCGGCGCGACGTATTTCGCGAACGCCCGGCGCCCCACGTCTCGCCGTGCACCACGTTCTGTTCCAACGACTACCTCGGGCTCGGCGGTCGGTTCGGTCCACCGGCCGCGGCAGGCGCCTCCGCGTCGCGCCTGGTCGTGGGCGAGCACGCAGAACACATCACCCTCGAGCGATTGGCCGCGCGGCTGGTCGCGCAGCCGGCCTCGCTCGTGTTCACGAGTGGGTATGCCGCCAACGTCGGGTTGCTTTCCGCACTGGCTGGGCCCGCCGATCGCATCGTGAGCGACGCATTCAATCACGCCTCCATCATCGACGGGGCGCGCCTCTCGAAGGCCCGGACGGTCGTCGTGCCCCATCTCGATCTGCCCGCGGTCGAACGGGCGCTGTCCGAGCCCCACTCGGGTCGCTCGTTCGTGGTCACCGAGTCTTATTTCAGCATGGACGCCGATCAGCCCGACCTCGCACGGTTGCGCGCCATCTGCGACGCGCGGGGAGCGGCGCTGGTGGTCGACGAAGCGCACGCGCTGGGAGTGTTGGGCCCTGAAGGCAGGGGCCTCTGTGTGGCTGCGGGCGTGCGAGCGGATGCCCTCGTTGGCACGTTCGGCAAAGCCTTCGGGGCCGCGGGAGCGTTCGTCGCAGGCTGCGACGCGCTCATGGCCTGGCTCTGGAACCGGGCTCGGACATTCGTCTTTTCGACAGGCCTGAGCCCGGCTCTGGCTGCCGCGGCCAGCGCCGGGATCACGGCCGCCGAGGCGAACCCGGCGCTAAGGGAAATGACTCTTGGCGCAGCCCACCGCCTTCGCGAGGGCCTGCATCGCGTGGGCATTCGGCCGGCCGGATTTGGTCACATCATCCCTTGGGTGCTCGGCCCAAGCTCTGCGGCCTTGCGGATGTCCAACGCGCTTCGCGCTCACGGCCTCGACGTTCGCCCGATCCGCCCTCCCTCCGTTCCGGCCGGCACGGCGCGTCTTCGCTTCACCGTCACCGCTGCCCACGGGCCGGCGGACATCGACCGCGCCATCGCCATCGTCGGCGATGTGCTGGCCGCGGGCGCCCTGTGAAGTCCAGGCTTATTGCTGTGTCCGGTACCGGCACGGCAGTTGGCAAGACCCACTTCGCCGAGGCGCTCTTGCGATTTTACGCGGCGCGATTCCCCCGAGTCATCGGCCTGAAGCCGATTGAAACCGGGCTGTGCGAGGCGTCGGTTTCGGATGCCGCCCGGCTGGAGCGGGCATCCACGTTTCACGTGCAACATTTTGGACACGCGTTTGCCGAGCCATTGTCGCCGCATCTCGCCGCCCGCCGATCCGGCCAAGCGCCCATACGCATCGAACCTCTGGTTGCGATGATCTCCGAAGTCCGCGACCAATCGGACGTCGTCGTCGTCGAATTGCCCGGCGGCCTGTTCACCCCCATCTCCGACACGACCGTGAACGCCGACCTCGTGCGCGAGCTCGATGCCGACGCGATCGTCCTCGTCGCGCCCGACCGGCTCGGCGTGCTGCACGACGTCCTCTCGACCACCCGGGCCGCCCAGAGCATTGCCGTGGACGTCGTCGGGATCGTCCTCGTCGCGCCCGAAATAGCCGATGCCTCAACCGGGCACAACGCTGCGGAGCTCACGCACCTGCTGCAACCGCCCATCCTGCTGACCCTGCCCCGTGCCGATGTGGTCGAGCTCTCGAGACACCCAGCGATGATCCAAATTTCCGATTATTTCGGAGAATAGAGCCGATGCGTCGGGTCGGGGGTCGCGGTTGTCGGGGTCGGGGTCGCGGTCGGGTCGGGATCGGGTTGGGGTCGGGGTCGGGGTTGTCGGGGTGCGGACGGGGTCGGGGTCGCGGTCGGGATCCAATTCGATCACCCGGCCACAACGCGACCACGGTGGAGGGTGAGCGTCTCGGCTCCAAGCGCCAGAAGATCCTCCCCAAAGCGAAGATCATGGGTGACGACCACAATCGTGGCACCCGCCGCCACTTCCTCGCCCAGAATCGCCGCCAAGCGATCGGCCGACGACGCGTCCAATCCCGACGTGGGCTCGTCCAACAAGAGCAGACGAGGGGCATGCACCAAGGCGCGCGCCAGCGAGACGCGCTGCCGCTGACCGCGCGAGTACGTGCGAAAGGGCCGGTTTGCAAATCCTTCGAGATCGAAGCGGAGCGCGGCGCGGCTGAACGCCGTCTTCGCGTCGCAGCCGTACAGGCGGGCCGCGAGTTCGATGTTCTCTCGCCCGGTGAGGTCCGGATAGCAGAGCGAGTCGTGGCCCAGCCAACCAAGACTGCGCCGCACATCGCTCCGTGTGCGCCCGAGCGCACCGTGATCGACGCGGCCCGAAGTCGGACGCGCCAAAGTCCCTAAAATGGAGAGCAGCGTGGATTTGCCGGACCCATTCGGTCCTCGAACGATGCCGATGCTCCGCTCCTCGACCTGCCAGTTCACACCAACGAGTGCGCGCACAGGACCATACGTCTTGGTGACATTTCGAACGTCGATCACACGTACCCGTAGCACTGCGTACGGCACGGGCACACGGAGCGGCACGGGCTGTTGCGCCCAAGCTGTGCTGCGCACCCCCATGGCCCTGGCGTGCTACTCTCCGAACCATGACGGCCGTTGCCGCCCGCATCGCAGAGGAGCTGCCTGCGCTCCAAACACTGCGCCAAGCGGTCGAGACGGCGCTCGAAGGAAAGCACGACGCCGTCGAGCTCGCCCTCGTCGCTCTCCTGGCTCGCGGTCACCTGCTCATCGAAGACGTACCGGGGGTCGGCAAAACGACGCTCGCGCGTGCGCTGGCCAAGGCCGTTGGAGGCGATCTGCGGCGCGTGCAGTTTACAAGCGATCTCCTTCCGAGCGACGTTCTCGGGGTGAGCGTGTACGACCAGCGAAGCGGGGAGTTCGTCCTGCGTCACGGACCGATCTTCGCCAACATCCTTCTGGCCGACGAGATCAACCGCGCCAGCCCCCGCACGCAGTCGGCGCTCCTCGAGGCCATGAACGAAGGGCAGGTTTCTCTCGACGGGCAGACCATTCCGCTTCCCGACCCCTTCTTCGTCATCGCCACTCAAAACCCACAAGATTTCGCCGGGACGTTCCCCCTGCCGGAATCGCAGCTCGACCGATTCTTGCTGAGAGTCCGCATCGGCTATCCGCCCCCGCAAGTCGAAATGCGATTGGTGCTGGACGGACACACCGACACGGCGCGCGACGTGGCGTGCGTGCTCGATCCGGCGCGACTGGTCGCCCTGCAGCGCGAAGTCGAGCGCGTCACCATCGACACGTCGCTCGCCAACTATCTGCACGCGCTCATCACGGCGACACGGACGTCGCCCCTTCTGTCGTTGGGAGCCTCCACGCGCGCCGCCATGGCGCTCGGCCACGCGGCGCGGGGCCGCGCCCTGTTGCGCGGCCGGCACTATTGCATCGCCGACGATATCCACGACTTGGCCATCCCCGTCTTGTCGCATCGGGTGCGCTTGGCGACGCAAGCCGACGGGTTCGTGCCCACGCGCGACGAAGCCGAGGGCGCGCTGCGCGAAGTCATCGGGCGCATCCCCGTCCCACTCTGATCCCGTGTCGAACCGACCTCGGCAGAAGGGCTCGTCCTCGAGCGCAATGGCGGAATGGCTCGCGATGTGGCGCGTACGCATGCGCCCACCGCGTCGGCTGAGATTCACCCGGGAAGGGAAGTTCTTCGTTGGTATTACGCTGGGGGTCGGATTCGCGGCGATCAACACGGCGAACAATCTTCTTTATCTTCTGCTCGGGATGTTGCTCGCGCTCATCGTGGTGAGCGGCATCATGAGCGAGCTGTCGCTTCGCGACCTGACGGTGGTGCGGCGCCTGCCCCTTCGAGCGCAAGTCGGACGCGCACACCTCGTGGAGATCGAGGTGTTCAACCACAAGGCACGGATTCCGTCCTATGCGATCGAGGTCGAGGACCTTCGTGCCGGCCAGCCCGCCGACAAGCGCTGCTTCTTTCTGAAGATCAGCCCTAAATCCGCGCAAGTGGCCGCCTACCGCAGGACGCCCATCCGGCGGGGACGCGACGTGCACGCGGGCTTCCGTATCGCGACCCGGTTCCCGTTCGGGCTGTTCGAGAAATCCCGCGAAGTCCCCGCCGCAGGCGAACTCGTCATCTATCCCGCAGTCGACTCGGTCCAGATCGCGCAACCTACCGGCGGACGTACGGCGGGGGCAGACCATGTGGTAGGCCGAGGTCACGGACACGACTTCCTCGGTTTGAAGCTGATGCGCCCCGGCGAAGACCCGCGCGATGTCCATTGGAGAAAGACCGCCGCGGTCGGGCAAATGGTCATGCGCGAACGCGCACGCGAGACCCGCCCCGACGTGACCCTGACCCTCGACACCGTACAGCCTGCCGGTACGGGTGACGAATGGGCGGCCACATTCGAACGGCGCATCCGCGACATCGCATCGCGAGCCGTCGCCCACATCAAGCGGGGCGACCGCGTCGCCGTGTTCATGACGGGCGGAGGGGTCACGCGCGCGGATCGCATGGTCGGAGCCGATCCCCTGCTCCGGTGCCTGGCCCTCATCGAACCTGTCGCGGCGCGCGAGCGCCCGCGATCCCAGGCGCCGGAGGCCGCCCAATGAGGTTTGGACTCGTTCACCGCATCCTCACCGACGCACTCGCGGCCCTCGGCGTATTGGCCGTAGTGAGCACGGCGTCGCTCAGCGGCTGGACGAATCTCACCCTTGTCGCTGGCCTCGCAATCGCCATCGCGATCCCAGAGCGCTGGCAAGGACGCCCGGCTCTTCGCCACTTCGCGACCCTCGCTCCGGTGGCCCTGCTTTTGGTGGAGGGAGCGCGACTGGCTGTCGGGCGCTCCCCGCTCGACGTGGCTGTCGAATTTGCGGCGCTGCTGCAGATCGTGCGGGTCGCGACCCGCCGTGGTGCCGCCCACGACCAGCAGATCATCGTGCTTGCGATGCTTCACTTCGTCGCCGGGACCGTTCTGGGCGGAGGTCTGACCTACGGACTCTGTTTCCTCGGATTTCTCGTAGTCGCTCCCGGCGCCCTCGTGCTGAGCCATCTCCGCCGGGAAGTCGAGGGCAACTACCGTCAGGGCGCGCGCGACCGGACCGGGCTACCGGTCGACGTGCCGCGCATTCTGCGAAGCCGGCGCGTCGTCGGGCGTGGATTCTTGGCCGCCACGTGCTTGCTTTCTGTTCCCATTCTTCTCTTTACGACGACTCTATTTCTCTTGTTCCCGCGCATCGGACTGTCTTTGCTTCTTTTGAGCCACCCGCATTCGGGACGAATGATTGGATTTTCCGAGCACGTCGACCTCGGAGACGTCGGCGTCCTGCGAGACGACCCCACCATCGCGCTCCGCTTCGAAGTCGCGGACCTGCCCGAGCCGCCCCCGACCCGATTGACCCTCCGGCTGCGCGGCACGGCGTTCGACGGTTACGACGGGCATGCCTGGGCTCGCACGCAACGCGAGGCGACCCGCACCGGCGACCGTGCGATCGAATCTGGCGACTTGGTGCCCATTTCCCGTGCGCCGGCCGTTGCGCGCGATCGCGTCGTTTCCTTCGACTTGGAGCCCATCGATCCTCCCGTCATCTTTCTGCCCCCGCGCGCGGTGGCGCTGCGCATCCGCGCCCCCACGGCGTTCGCGCTCGGAGACTCCCTCACGATCCAGCGAGGATCCGACGGCGAACTCCGTTACGCCGGCGCCGACCAGCGCGGCCTGCGCTACGACGTCTATCTCGCATCCGACGACGAGACGATCGTCGAGCGCCTGTCGCCATCGGAGGTGCCGCGATACCTGCAACTGCCATCCGATCTGCCCGCCCGAGTTGCCGAGCTCGCGCGTCGGTGGACCGACGGTCTCGCGACCAACGATGCAAAGGCCCTGGTCATCGAACAGCACCTGCGGCGCGAATTCGCTTACGACCTGCATTCCCCGTCTTCGGGAAAGCCGCAGCCGGTCGATCACTTTCTCTTCGAGTCACGACGCGGACACTGCGAGTTCTTTTCGACGGCGATGGCCGTCATGCTTCGATCCATCGGCATTCCCTCTCGGAACGTCACCGGATTCGTCGGCGGGACGTGGAACCGCTTCGGCCGATATTATGCGGTGCGCGAGGGCGATGCCCATTCCTGGGTCGAGGCTTATTCGGACGATCCGATCCGTCCGACCTGGCGAACGTTCGACCCCACGCCCGCAGCGGGCGCCCAGCCACTCGAGCCCCCCGACGGCGCGTACTATTACGTACGCGATTTCGTCGAAGCGATGTCGCAGCGGTGGAACACGTACGTCGTGGGCTACGACTTGCACAAGCAAGTGCGGCTCATCGAGGAATTCAGCCGCCGCTACGAGCGGCTGCGCTCCCGGGCCGGCATGGACAAGGGCCTTCTCGACAGCCTGACGCGTGGGCCCATGATGGCCGCGCTCGTACTGGCCCTCCTTGTGGCCGCGTACGCGATCTGGAAGAGGACTCGACAGCGGTCCGAGCGGTCGGACGAAAGGGCACCGCCCCTCGGGCCGACCGATGCGCGCGCCCAATCCGTGGTGGCTTTGTTTCGCGCCCTCGAGTCTGCACTGAATCTCCACGGGATCACTCGATCTCCTTCGGTGCCCCCGCTCCGCCATGCCGAAGAGCTTCGCTTGCGGCAGCATCCGCTCGGCGATGAAATCGCGTCGCTCACACGCGTCTATCTGGAAGCCCGATTCGGTGGGGTCGTGTTGACCGAGCACGACCGCCGCGCCTTCGAACGACGCATCCGTGACATTCGAAGCCTTCGGCGCATCGGCGCTCACGCCGCGTAGGCGATCCTGACCTGCGCCCACCCGGCCGCCCGGGCCCGGGGTTTTGGGTCTGGCCCCCCACGCCGCACGACGTCTCTCAGAGCGACAATTCCGCCAGGATCGCGCTCGCGGGCATGGCGCCGCTCAGGCGTTGCGTCTCTTTCCCCCCACGAAATACGATCATCGTCGGAATGCTTCGGATACCAAAGCGCGACGCCACCTCGGGCAAAGCCTCGGTATCGACCTTGGCCACGATGAGCTCGCCTGCGCGCTGCAGCGCCACCTTTTCGATCTCGGGCGCCACGGTACGGCACGGCCCGCACCAGGCCGCCCAGAAGTCGACAAGGACGGGCGCCGGCGCATCGCGGATGAGTTCGTCGAAATCCTGCGCGCTGGCGAGCGAAGTCGGGTGCGTACGGGGAAGGAGCGAAACCTTGCACGCGGCGCAGACCGCCTTATTGAACAGGCGAGCGGCAGGGAGTCGGTTCGGCCTCCCGCACGACGAGCATTCGATGATCATTGGGGACTATGTAGCCACTTTCCGATTGAGGCTAATCTGGACGACATCCTGTCCCGCCGACCGCTTCACGACGCCGTAAACGCTTCCCGCCCGTGGACGTGCCATGCGCCCATCGAACTCGAGATCCGGCTCGCCGACATCGATCCAGGCCATGATCAGCGGATCACCCGCCACGCCGTCCGCAATCTTTTGTCGAAATTCGACCAAGCTTACATGCACGCCATCGCGCAGCTCATCGGCCGTGACGGAGCGCTGCACGCTACCGATCGGGCGGGCGTATTTTCCCGGATTCTCTCCCGGCTGCCGGTCGTACGACTGCACGACCAGACGATAGACGCGACCCGCCGACAGGCCGTCCGCCCGCACCTTCGCGCGGACCGCGTCGGCGGCGTCGCCGAGCGTCGTCGCCGCAACCAGTGCGATCCACGATCCGGCGGCAGCGGAGCGCACGCTTCGGGTGGACAGTCGCTTGGCCCTGATCATGAGAACGCGGCTACTGTATGCTAGAATCATGCCATCCGTGAGGCCGCCGCACGAAGCCAAAACAGCCGGGCCATCGATCGACGGGTACGGCCGGCCAATTGTTCCCGGACGGCTGTCAACTGGCGCCGCCTCCCCGCAGACATCGCAAAACGGCCAAGACCTACCGCGGTTTCGGGGGCATTCAACGCCCTGTCCAAACCCCGCCAGAGTGTCGCTCGCCGGACGCAAAGAGACGCCACCGCCCGCGGTCGGCAGGACCGTGGCACAGGTTGGCCAACCCACGACCATGCTGGCCGAGTCGCGTCGCCGGCCACTGCGTGGATACCGTGGCGCCGTCGGCCACGGCCCAAGCCCCTGCATCCTTGCGCTTCGTCCTCGGTCGAAGCCGGATCAGTTTTGCATTCGCGCCGTAAACGTCAGATCGCCGGTGGCGCCGACATCCACGATGACGCGTGTCCCCGCCGGGAACTCGCCGCCCAGAACCTTGCGCGCCATCGGGTCTTCCAGTCCGTGCTGAATCGCTCGCTTCAGCGGTCGCGCGCCATATTGCGGATCCCATCCCTCGCGAGCGAGGTGGTCTTTTGCTCGGTCCGTGACCTCCAGGGACAAGTCGCGCCGCGCGAGCCGCGCTTCGAACCGGCCAAGCTGGATGTCCACGATGTGGCGGATCTGGGATGGATCGAGCTGATTGAAGACGACGGCCTCGTCCAGGCGATTCAGAAACTCGGGACGAAAAACCTTCCGAACTTCGTCGAGAACGGCTTGCACGACGAGATCGCGCCGATTCGCGGGCGTCAGGCCCGGCCGTTCGTCAATGGCTCGGATCTGGGCCGACCCAATGTTGCTCGTCAAAATGATGACCGTGTTCTTGAAGTCCACGGTTCTACCCTGACCGTCGGTCAGCCGCCCGTCGTCGAGCACCTGAAGTAACGCGTTCCAGACGTCACCGTGGGCCTTTTCCACTTCGTCGAACAGCACGACCGAGTAGGGGCGGCGGCGCACTGGCTCCGTCAACTGGCCACCCTCCTCGTAGCCGACGTAGCCCGGGGGCGCGCCGATGAGCCGGGCGACCGCGTGCTTCTCCATGTATTCGCTCATGTCCAAGCGAATCATCGCTCGCTCGTCGTCGAACAGAAATTCGGCGAGAGCGCGCGCCAGCTCGGTTTTGCCGACGCCGGTCGGGCCCAGAAACAAAAAGCTGCCGATGGGCCGGTTCGGGTCTCCGAGACCCGCCCTCGATCGTCTCACGGCGTTCGCCACGATCTCGACCGCCGCGTCTTGCCCTACGACGCGTCGCTTCAAGTCCTCTTCCATGTGGAGAAGCTTGTGCATCTCGCCTTGCATCATTTTCGTGATCGGAATACCGGTCCACTTCGACACGATGCCGGCGACGTCTTGCTCGGTCACTTCTTCGCGCAGGTAGCTCGTCTTGTCCTGGACCTTCGCGAGGGACTTTCGGGACTCGTCGATCTTCTTCTCGAGTTCCGGGATCTTGCCGTAACTGATCTCGGCGGCGCGGCCGAGATCGCCCCGCCGTTGCGCCTGCTCGGCTTCGTGGCGCAAACGCTCGATTTCCGGCTGCGCCCTACGAATTTGATCGATGATCTCCTTCTCGCGGAGCCACTGGGCTCGCATCCCGCGCGCACTCTCCTCGATTTCCGCGATTTGCCGGGCCACTTCCTCGACCCGAACTTTGCTCGCAGGATCGCGTTCCTTCTTGAGCGCCTGCTGCTCGATCTGAAGCTGCATCAGCCGACGCTGCAAGGCGTCGATCTCGGCCGGCATGCTGTCGACTTCCATTTTGATTTTCGCAGCAGCCTCGTCGATCAAGTCGATGGCCTTGTCCGGCAGGAAGCGGTCCGGCACGTAGCGGTCGCTCAGGGTGGCTGCGGCAACCAGAGCAGCGTCCTGAATTCGAATGCCGTGGTGCACTTCGTAGCGCTCCTTGAGCCCGCGCAGGATCGCAATCGTGTCTGCGACGGTCGGCTGCGAGACGAAGACCGGCTGAAACCGCCGCTCCAAGGCGGCATCCTTCTCGATGCGCTTGCGATACTCGTCGAGAGTCGTCGCGCCGATGCAGCGTAGCTCGCCCCGGGCGAGTGCTGGTTTCAGCAGGTTCGCGGCGTCCATCGCTCCTTCGGCTGCGCCGGCACCGACGATCGTATGAAGCTCATCGATGAAGAGGATGATTTTTCCGTGCGACGCCTCGACCTCTTTGAGTACGGCCTTGAGCCGGTCCTCGAACTCGCCACGATACTTCGATCCGGCGACGAGCGCCCCCATGTCGAGCGCGCACAGTCGCTTGTTTTTGATCGACTCGGGGACGTCACCCCGCACGATTCGTTGGGCAATCCCTTCGACAATGGCCGTCTTGCCCACGCCCGGCTCACCGATCAGCACCGGATTGTTCTTGGTTCGTCGGGAGAGAACCTGCATGACGCGCCGGATTTCCTCGTCGCGCCCGATGACGGGATCGGTCTTGCCGGCCCTCGCAGCCTCGGTCAGGTCACGGCAGTACTTCTCGAGCGCCTGGAATTTCTGTTCGGGATCGGGGTCGGTGATGCGCTGGGCGCCGCGCACGGTGGCCAGCGCGGCGAGTAGCTTCTCGTAGTTGACGCCCCCGTGCTGCTCGAAAAGGCTCATCGTGTCGCGATCGTGTTGCGCCGCGGCGAGCACGTAGTGCTCCACCGACACGTAATCGTCCTTCAGCTTTTTCGCCTCGTCGTCCGCGCGCCGAACGAGTTCAAGCGATCGACGCGAAAGCGCAGGCTGCGCGCCCCCGCTTACGCGCGGGAAGCCCTCGATTCGCTTGGCAAGCGACTCGCGCAGAGCCGGGACGTCGACGCCAGCCTTTTGAAGCAGAGGCGCCGCCACCCCTCCGTCCTGGTCCAGCATCGCGGCTAGCCAATGCTCCGGCTGCAACTCCGGATTGCCAAAACGCGAAGCCCGATCGATCCCATCTTGAAACGCCTCTCGGCTCTTCGTCGTCATCCGTTCAGGACGCATCGCGATTCCTCCCGGGGCGCCGCCCACTGTCTTCCCGCGCACTCGTTGCCGCAAGCTCTCGCGGCTCGCGCGCCGCACGCGGGCTTCTCGGACCGCCCGTACCACCACGAAGCTAAATCGCCGTTTGTGCTTTGCAAGAGATGCGCCGCGCAAAGCGCACCCGAGAAACGGCAGCGGACCCGGTCGTCGCTCCTTCGCGCCAGGCCGATCGCGTCCCCGGTCCAGCGCGCCCTGCGGCGGCCACGGCCGCAACAGGCCGTCAGATGTCGAGGTTTTTGACGCTGAGAGCGTTCTGCTCGATGAATTGGCGCCGCGGCTCGACCTGATCGCCCATAAGAATCGTAAAGATCTGATCGGTCTGCACCACGTCGTCCAAGCGAACTTGCAGCATGACCCGCGTGTTGGGGTCGAGCGTCGTCTCCCATAGTTGCCCGGGATTCATTTCGCCGAGCCCCTTGTACCTCTGCAGCTGGGTTCCCTTCCGTCCCCGTTGGTCAATGAAGTCCCATAGGGCATCGGCATCCTCGACCTCGGTCTCGCTCTTGGTCTTGTCGCTCTTGTCCGCCTCTCGAACAAAGTACGGCGTCGGCCCAATCGATCGAACGTCTTGCTCGATGCTATAGAGCTCTTCGTATTCTGCGGAGTCCACCAGATTCCAGTCGATCACGACAGGACGAGCGGCCGCGCCGGGCCGAGGCGAGATGGCGATGCGCGCCGCCCCGTGCTCGACTTCCCAGCCGACGTCGATCTGCAGCGGCAAGATATCGGGCTTTTTTCGCTCGAGCCGAGCTCGGATGAGCGGCACCGCCGCATCCACTTTGCTTCGCTCGCGCAGCTCGATCTTACCGAGCGGGGCGGCATGCAGCGCCTGAGCGATGATCGAGGCATCGCAACGCCGGTCGAGCTTGGCCAGCGCTCTCCGGAACAACCGAAGCCTTTCGGCCAACCGGAAGAGTGGATCCCCGGCCAAGGTCGGCCCTTTGCTGGCACGCACGGCCAACCCTTCGACTCCGTGCTCGAGAAAGAACCGGTCGAGCCCGGATTGGTCCTTGAGGTAGACGTCCTTTTTCCCCCGACGCGCGCGATACAGAGGAGGCTGCGCGATGTACAGGTATCCCCGTTCCACGAGTTGGGGCATTTGCCGATAAAAGAACGTCAGAAGGAGCGTCCGGATATGGCTACCGTCGACGTCCGCGTCCGTCATCAGAATGATCTGGTGATACCGGAGTTTGTCGATATCGAAACTTCCTTCGCCGATTCCGCATCCCAGTGCGGCAATCAGCGTTCCGATCTCGACGCTCGAAAGCATTTTGTCGAGTCGGGCGCGCTCGACGTTCAAGATCTTCCCGCGAAGAGGCAATATCGCTTGAAATCGTCGGTCTCGCCCCTGCTTGGCGGAGCCCCCGGCGCTGTCGCCCTCGACGATGTAGATCTCCGCCTCCGCGGGGTCGCGCGTCTGGCAGTCGGCTAATTTGCCCGACAGACTGGAGTAGTCGAGCTGCCCCTTGCGAACCACCTCGCGCGCCTTTCGCGCGGCTTCGCGCGCCTTCGCCGCAATGATCGTCTTTTCGATGATCTTGCGAGCGGTTTGGGGGTTCTCCTCGAAGAACCGACCGAGCCGTTCGTAGACGGTCGTTTCGACGATCGTCTTCACTTCACTCGAGACAAGCTTGCTCTTGGTCTGGGAGTCGAAGCTCGGGTCTGGGTGTTTGATGCTGATGACCGCCGTCAATCCCTCTCGGATATCTTCGCCCTGCAGTCCGTTCTTCACTTCCTTGAACAGATTTTGCGCGCTCCCGTAACTATTGAAGACCTTCGTGAGTGCGGCGCGTAACCCCGTCAGATGGGTACCGCCATCGCGGTTGTGAACGTTATTCGTGTAACAGAAGATTTGCTCCTGATAGCTCGCGTTCCATTGCATCGCGAGCTCAATCCCGATCGGGATCGTGCCGCCCTCGACGGGGTGCTCCGCGACGATCGAGATGACCTTGTCGTGAACGGGCTCTTTCGTTTTGTTAAGGTGCTCGACGAATTCACGAATCCCGCCCTTGTAAAGGAAGGCCTCTTGGCGCCCGCCGTCTCGCTCGTCCGTCAGGCTGATCAGAAATCCCGCGTTCAGGAATGACAATTCCCTCAGCCGACTCGCAAGGATGTCGAACTGGAAGTCGGTGGTCGTGAAGATCGTCGGGTCCGGCTTGAAACTCATCTTTGTGCCGGTCTTGTCGGTATCGCCGATGACCCTCAGCGGTGCAACCGGAACGCCGCGACGGTACTCCTGGAAGTGAACGTGTCCCTCCCGTTTGATCTCCATTTTCAGCCATTCGCTCACCGCGTTGACGGCGCTCACGCCGACCCCATGCAGCCCAGCACTCACTTTGTAACTCGCGTGATCGAATTTTCCCCCCGCATGCAGCACGGTCAGGACGACCTCGGCGGCGCTCACGCCGCGATCCTTCATGATTCCCACCGGAATGCCTCGCCCGTCGTCATCGACCGTCAGAGATCCGTCGAAATGAATCGTGACGTCCATGCGCGTGCAAAAACCACCCAGGTGCTCGTCGACGGCGTTGTCGACCACTTCCCAAACCAGGTGGTGCAAGCCCGACCCGTCGTGAGGGTCGCCGATGTACATTCCGGGACGCTTCCGCACGGCCTCCAGTCCCTCGAGGACGGTGATGCTGGTGCTGTCGTAGTTCGACGACGGCGGGGGGACGGTCTGCGGAACGCTCACATTCGACATAGGTACGTCGCGTCCTTCGGAGCACCGCGCACCGGTCGCGCGAGATGCCCAGGCATAATCCAGGCAGCTATGCCGCGCCGTGACCGACATCGGCTCGATTCGGCCACGTGTTGGACACCACCGCCCGGCGCGGCCCGGACGTCAGGCAGTATACGTCGCGAACTCCCTTGACGCAACCAAAACAGAAGCCATTTTCTTATGCATTTCGTGGACTTGCAACAATCTCGCGGCCAGCCCGACCCCCTGCGTTCCCGGCAGCCGAGCGCAGCCGGCCCTGCGCCCTCGCGTCGGAACCGAAGCCCCGTTGCCGGATCGGTCGTCGTCCATGCCAGCGTCGCACACGTTCCGCTACCGTCGGGTGATTTGTCCTGCCAACACGACAAAATCGACGCGGGCTTCTCCGGCCAAGAGTCCCGCGGCATCGATGACCTCAGGACGCGTGGTCGTGAGAAGAATCTGGCCTGGTTCTTCGCGAAGGATGTCGAACAACCGAACGGTGGTCCTGCGATCGAGTTCGCTCGAGACGTCGTCCATGAGCAAGATGGGCCGCGTCCCCGAGACCGCCGAGATCACGGAGATCTCACCCAGCTGAAGAGCGAGAACGACCGCACGCTGCTGACCTTGAGAGGCCATGCCACGCACTGGGTGGTCGCCGAGCGTCAAAGCGAGATCGTCTCGGTGCGGTCCGGTCGAGGCGAATCCGCGGGCGCGATCGCGGGCCCGCTGGCGCAGCAGCGATTCGCGATATTGCTCCGGCGTATCCGGACAAGAGCACGCGTACCGAGCCGCCAATTGCAGCCCCGGGGCACCGATGCGCGTGAATGCCGCGAGCGTGGCCGGCAGCAGTCTGTCGGCCGCGATCGACCGCGCCGCCATCAACGCGAATCCGTGTCGAACGAGGAGATCTTCCCAACCGTCGAGATCCGACGCTGACTCGCCGCGAGATTCAAGGACACGCTGCCTCGCACGGAGAGCCTTCGCGTACGATTTAGAATCCCCCATCGACCCGGGAAGAAGATAGAGCGCTACGCGATCGAGCAATTTGCGTCGCTCTCCTCCCGCCCCTGCGACCAGTGCGACGGCACCGGGATGGAACACGACCGTTGGCGTCCGGACGGCATAGGCCGCAAGCGTCGGAGGCCGCCGTCCGTCGATGCGAACGGCTCGCACTCCGGCACGCAGTCCGACGGTCTGTTCGCGCAGCTGACGATCTTCATCGATGCTGGCGCGTAAGCTGGCGACCTCGCTGCCCAACGAGATGAGATCGGTCAACATTGAAGTCCGAAAGCTTCGCGACGTCGCGACCACGTACACGGACTCCAACAGATTCGTCTTGCCCTGTCCGTTTTCCCCCGAAACAACGTTGAAGCGGGCGCCGAGATCGATGTCGACTCTGGTCAGGTTTCGAAATCCGCGCACGCCGAGCGAACGAACGGCCAGAGCCCGCATCGTGAATCAAATTCGCATGGGCATGACGACGGCCAAAAAGGGGCGCTGGCTCGCTGGCCGGATCACAGCAGGATCGAGCTCCCCACCAAATCCGAGTTCGACATCTTCGTCGTCGAGCGCACCTAGAACATCCAAAAAATACTTTGCGTTGAATCCGATGGTCAGGTTCACGCCGGAGTAGTCGATGGGAATCTCATCGAACCCCTCGCCACTGTCGGGAGACTCCGTCGTGATGCGCATGGTACCGGAACCGAAGCCGAGTTTGACTCCGCCAGTCCTCTCGTTGGCCGCGACGGATACCGCGCGAAGCGCGTCCGCGAACGCGGCCCTCGGCACACGCACGATCTTCTCGCTTTGCTGGGGGATGACCTGGCCGTATGGAGGAAATTGAGCGTCGACCAGCCGGACGGCGAACGTCATCCCTCCGCCCTGAAAGTACGCGCTCGATCCACTTTGCGTGATCTGAATTTGAGGCTTCGCCGCTCCCTCTTTGCCTTCCTTCGCCTCACCCGCGAAGTCGTCGCACAATCGCCGTAGCTCATGGATCGCCTTGAGCGGTATGAGCATCGTCGCTGAGGCCTGCCGCCCGGTGACCCGAACTTCCATTTTGGAAAGCCGGTGTCCGTCCGTCGTGACCATCCGAACGAGGTCTCCGTCCCATTCGAATAGAGCCGAGTTCAGGTGGGCGCGGGTCTCGTCGCCTGAAATCGAGAAATACGTCTTCGTGATCAGTTCCTCGAGAACTTCGACATCCAAGGCGAGCGACGGCGAACCCTCCGCGGGCGCAGGCAGCGGAGGGAAGTCCTCTCCCGGCATTCCATGCAACGTATAGCGCCGTGCACTGCCGGCCGCTTTGATCGTCGTCGTTGCATTGTCCTGGGATGCCAGATGAATGGGGCCTTCCGGCATCATGCGAATGCGTTCGAGAAGATCCTTGGCCGGGATCGCCACGCTACCCCCCTTGCTCACGTCGACGCTGATTCGTCCCACGAGAGCCAGGTAAAGGTCCGTTGCGGCCACGCGCAGCGTGCTTGGACCATCGACCGCAAGCAATACGTTGGACAGCACCGGCATGGTGCTCTTGCGCTCCGCCACGCCCTGCATGCGCGAAACGAGCTTGAGCAGATCCTTTTTGGGTACCGTGAGTTCCATCGGCCGATCTCGGCAGCATCCTTAGATTAGATCTGTAGCAGTGTCGATAGAGCCTGGGGATGGAGGGGAAAAAGCAAAAAAGGAAGTAATCCCGACCTGTTGGAGATGAACCGGGCTGAGGACGGCGCGCGGGACGAACGGCTCGAATCTCGGGGAAGATGTCTCGACCGATCCTGTCCAGAGGTCCTTCCAGCACGATGTTCCCAGCCTTTTCTCCATGTTCTCCCCACGCGCCACCGAGGCTCAAACGGGGTTCAGGGCCAACGCGAGCAAATCGATCAACTCGCGTCGCGCTGTCTCGTACGTCCGCGGCCCAACCTCTCCTGATGCGAGAGCCTCCTCGAGCGCGGCGATCTCTTCGAGCAGCGCATCGCGCGCCCGCTCCGGGGCCTCGATGGGCGCACGGCGCCGGCCTCCCCGGGCGACGAAAAATATTCCTACGCCCACACCGAGCGCCGCCAGCAGGGTCGCGACGAATCTGCCCGGTCCGGGGGTGGGCAGGTCGTGAATTCCAATATCGAGAGATCGAATCCGCGGATCGGCTGGACGCAGGCGGCGCTCGGTCACGAGAAAGCTCTGTCCTCGCGAATCGTGAACAAGTTCGGCCGGAGGAAACCCGGCTGCCGTGAGCTTGATTCCCGACGACGCAGGCATGACCACCCGTGCGATGGCGACGTGAGGAGGAAGCCCTAATTCAAAGTCGACGTCCTTGTCTCCGGACCAGGGAATTTGCCACCGGAATTGAACGACGTGCTGGCCCGGCGAGAATGTCCCGTGCATCCGTGCGCCCTGTCCTTCGATCTCGTCGACTCCCTGATCGCTCATCGACGCTTGGGCGTTGAACGCGGTGAACGTGCCGGGCAGCGACATCGTCACTCCGTCGGGCTGCCATGCGGTCCGTCCGAGATTGTAGATTGTGAGCGACTCTTCGACCTGCACGCGATCGTCGCGGAGCTCCGCGCCGATCGCCGCTTCACTGACGATGAGCGTCGACTCGAGATCTCGAGTCACGGGATACACGTGGAGCAGCACGTGCATCGCTTTGACTTGTCCCAATTGAAACGGTGCCGCCGCGAACGATCCGCCTTGATACCCGACCGATACACGATACGCGATGTTGCTCGCCGTATCCAAATCGGAGAAGACACAATGCCCTCGATCGTCTGTGTCTTTCTGAAGGTGTTTGCGGCTGTCGCCTTTCGCGACCGAGTTGATCAAGATTCCGACGGTGACGCTCTCGTGCGCGACCGGCTTGTCGTCGGGGTCGTGAAGATCGACGGAGATCGAGCCGGCGGAAAGCGTTGGGTCCGCTTGTTCGACGTCCTCAGGCGGCTGAAACATTCCGGGCATTCCACTGTTGCCCGACGCGCGCGCGTGCGGATTGGTGGGCTCGACGGGCGGATGCCCCGTAGGAAGCGCATCGCCGTCTCCACCGCGGTCGGACGGGCCTTCGCTCGCCTGAGCGACTGCGGCGGAGGCCGCTGGGTTCTCCCTTTGGGCGTCGGACGTTCCGGCGGTCCCGAGCGAAACGGCCATGACCGCGAGGGCCGCCAGTCGATCACGGACCTTCATCGCCCTCACCCGTGGCACGCGTCAGCGCCGTGCCACAACGCTTGCAGAACGTCGCATCCGGCTCGTTCGACGCCCCGCAACCGGAACAAGGGATGCGCTTCGCGTCTCGGGTCGGTCTCGCTCTCGGCGTCGCCTCTTGGGTGCGCGATGTCCCGGTCGATCGTCTCCGCAAGAGAAACTCGGCCGCCAATCTCTCCGCTTCGGCCCGCGCGGGCGCGGCCTGATGGTCCATCTCCTTCATCACCGTTTTGGCGTCCTCCCGATATCGGGCCGCGATCGTGTCGTAGTCTTCGTCGTCGATCTTGCCCAGATCGTGTTCGGTCTGCAGATCCTTGAGTGCGCGCAGCACTCGCCGCTTTCTCTCGCCGAGCTCATCGACGTCGGGGCGCCTGCTCGCGAAGGGGTCGACGTCGGAGGGGAGAGGAGCCTCGCCCGTCAGGGTTCGAAGGCTCGCCCAAAGCAGTGCGATGGTGGCCAGCAACGTACCCGACGCCAGGACGAGCAGCGCCGACCCGACGCTGCCGACGATTCCTGCGGCGAGCGCCCCGACCACTGTGCACACAGGCAGTCCGATGGCGAACGCGCGTGCGATCGCGCGCTCGGCGTCGTCGCCCTCTCGGCGCAAGTCTTCCTGGTTCAATCCGGCGCCCAGCCGAGCCTCACCCATCGAGGTGCTTCAGCTCCTCGTCGAGTCGAGCATCGTACGCGTCGCGCACGGGTGACGCGGGCGACTCAACCTGCACGGAACGCCCGGTCGTTCGCCATCGACGCATCATCCGCGCGAGGCCGAACGCTCCTCCGGCGATCCCGAACACCGGCACGGCCCAGATCGCCCGCAGCAGCCCGTGATTGGGAGGCACGGCCATGGCGTCGGATCCGTACTGGGCCGCGTATTCGGACAGAATCTGATCGCGCGTTTCCCCCGCCTTCAACTTCGCGCGGATCTTGGACCGTGCCTCTTCGGCCGTCTCGCAGGTGCACGTCGAGAGCAGATCGCGCGCGCACGTTCCACACATGCAGCGAAGCGAACCGAAGATCGATCTCTCGAGATCGCTCTCGATGTGGACGGTTCCGCTGTTGGTCGTCATGGTCTGGGCGTGGGCCGCCGGCGTCGCGGCCAGCATGATTCCGAGCACGATGCTCGCGGCGGTTGCCGCGACCCCCCGCGCCCCGGCCCAGACCCGCGACTCCCCGAGTTCGAGTTGCGGCCACATGCAAACGACGCTGCCCAGGATGAGGATGACGCACCCGAGCCATATCCAAGTGACGAGCGGATTGATGTGGACCTGAAACGCGGCCAGGTTCTTGTTGGCCGGGCTAATCGTGCCGACGATCACGTACACGTCGTCTCTCAGGCCGTGATGGATCGCGACCTCGGTCGTCGGAGAGTCCGGCTGCTTTTTGTAAATGAACTTGGCCGGGGTCAATCTCTCTTGGAAGTGCCCGCCCTTGTAAACGTCGACGTCCGCGAAAACCATTCGCTTGTTGTTGTCGACCTCCATCCGAGCACCGGCGTACGAGAGCGTGTACCCGGCGACGTCGTAGCTTTGTCCCGGAAACAGCGACGTCTCTCGGTCCACGTTCCACGACTGCCCGGTGAAACCCATGAACATCACCACGATGCCGAGATGGACGATGTAACCACCATAGCGGCGCCTCGACGGGGGCGGCAGCGTCAGGACCGTGTGTGCCAGGCCGGGCAGGCCACCCAGCCACCAGAGTGCAGCAGGCGTTCGATTCGCACCCGTGCTTGCACGCGAGCGGAACAGGAGCACGTACTCTTGGACGATCACGGCCACGTTGAAGATGCAAAGCGAGAACCCCATGAGCGGAGTGAACGCGTTGAACACGCGCAGCGCCGCCCCGAGTGCGCCGGGGTAGATCGGATCACTCCAGACGATGGCGGGGAAACCGATCCGGGCCCCGAATGTCCGGTGCAGTGCGCCGGCCACGATCAGCGCGATGACGGGCGCTCGGAAGGCGCGTCGCAGTGCCTCGGGGCCGGTCTTCTTCCAGCCGAAGAGTGTCCCAATGCCCATCAGCACGAGCAGAATCAATCCGAGCGGTTGGACCCACGCTGAATAGAACGGTGGGCCGACCGTGACCTTCTCTCCGCTCAGGGCCTCGCTGATGAGCGGGAAAGTCGTCGCGATGAGAATGAAAAAAAGCAAGCTGCAGAGGATCCAGTTGTTCAGTACGAACGTGAATTCCCGCGAGAAGATCGATTCGATCTGTGGTCGGCGCGTCTGGATGTCGAGTCCGGCGGTCATTCGCCGAAAGACGATCTCGAGCGCGACGAAGACGGCGCTGCCCGCCATGAACGCGATCACGGCCACTCTCCACCCGACCGGCAGCCCCGATCGCCAGACGATCGCCAGCCCGGGCAGGCAGACGCCGATGACCAACCACCCTGCCGCCAGCGCGGCCTTGCGCAGCCGCAGCGACGGCCTCATGCCGCGGAGCTCTGGCCAACGCCACATCACGAGCGTGGCCGCGAACGCGACGAGGCCGAGCAGGAACACCGCGAAATAGCTGCCGATAGACGATTGCGCGAACGAGTGCACGCTCGAAATCATTCCGGATCGAGTGAGAAACGTTCCGAAGATCGTCAAAAAGAAGGTCAGGCAGATCAAAAACACGTTCCAGACTTTGAGGGTCCCCCGGCGCTCTTGAATCATGACCGAGTGCACGTACGCGCTCGCCGAAATGAACGGCATGCACGCGGCATTTTCGACCGGATCCCAACCCCAGTACCCGCCCCATCCGAGCTCCTCGTAGGCCCACAGCATTCCAAGCGTGTTGCCGATTCCGAGGAACATCCAGGCGAAGAGCGTCCATTTTCGGCTGGCCACGATCCATTCGTGGTCCAGCCGACCCGTGACGAGTGCGGCCACCGCGAACGCGAACGGGACCGAGCACCCTACGAATCCGGTGTAGAGGCACGGCGGGTGAATGATCATCCAGTAATTCTGGAGAAGCGGGTTGAGCCCCTCGCCGTCGGCTCGGGCCCCCGACAAGTTCGTGGCGAACGGGTTGGCGGCAAAGGCCATCAGCACGCAGAAGAAAAGAACGATCGCCATCAGGGTGGCGATCACGTACGGCTGAAGCTCGATGTAACGGCGCCCGAGCCACCGGACACACGCGCCCGTGTAGACGCTCAGGAGAAAGAGCCACCAGAGAAGCGAGCCGTCCTGTCCGCCCCAGAGCGCCGTGAGCAGGTACGACAGAGGCATCGACCGATCGGAGTAATGCGAGACATATCGAATTCGAAAGTCGTGAGTCACGAATGCGTATGCGAGGCAAAGGACGGTCACACCGATGAGGGCGACCGTGCCGTACGCGCCGAGCCGCGCCGCTTGGAGCGTGCGCGGGCGGCGGTCGGCTCCCGCGGCGAGCGCGGTGGCGAACGTATAACTCGCAACCACCATCGCCCCGAGCAGTAGGCTCGCCGCGAACGCCGGGAACGTGCTGCCAAATACGTGAAGGAGGCTGGGCATGGGTTATCCCTGGTGGGCCACGGTTGGCGCGGTGGGGGTGCCCGCTAGCTTAGCAGCACCGCTGCGGCGGGTTGCGTTCGCTCGCCCCCGCCGTTGTCGTGCCAGAACGGGTAAGCATTGCAAGGCGGGATCGACCTCACTCTACACGGGCGCAAGCTCGAGAGCTTCGGACAGCCGAGCCAGGCCCTCGTTCAGCGTCGCAAGCGGCTTCGACCAGGCGACGCGAAATCCGTTGGGAATGCCGAAGAACACTCCGGGCACCACAAGAACCTCACGTTCTGCCGCTCCGGCTTCGATACGCTCGATGAGGTCGCCACGCCCCGGGACGGTCACGAACGCGAAGATCCCGTCTTTCGGATCGCTCCAGGTGAGCCCCCGGCAGGCGACCCAGCTGCGCACGATCTCGCGCTTCCGAGCGAGGTCGAGGCGCGCGCGGGTGGCAAGCTCATCGATCCGCTCGAACGCGAAGACCCCGCGGTGAGCGTGTGCAAGGGGCAGAAACCCCGTGCTCGTGGTGAGGTTGTCGCCTGCACGGGCGACCACGTCCGCCGGGCCCAGCAACCAGCCCAGCCGCTCGTGGCCGAGTCCGTAGCACTTGGTCAGACTCGAGACCGCGACAATGTTGGCCGCGAGCCTGCGTGCCGTTCCTCGAAATACGCGCGACGCGTCGGCGAGCCCGTCGAACGGCGCGTAGACCTCGTCGACCACGACGATGGCGCCCTGGGCCCCGGCGAGTCGGGCCGTTTCCCGAAGCGCCGGGTCCGAGTCTCGGCATCCGCTCGGGTTGTGCAGGTTGGTAATCACCACGAGCCGCGTCCGCGGGGTCATCGCTCGGGCGACTCTCTCCGGGTCCAACGCAAATCCCTCGCGCGAAGGCCGCTGAAAGCGCGTGACGTGCGCTCCAACGCCCTGGGCGATCCGGACGAGGGGCTCGTATGCGGGATCCTCGACGAGGATTTCGTCGCCCGGGTTGGTCAGCGTCGAATAGGCGAGCCACACGGCATGGGTCGCTCCGAGCGTCGCGATGGCCTCTTCCGCAGGCCGGTCGTTGTATTTCGCAATCGCGCCGCGAAGTTGCTCCCATCCGTCGGGTTCGCTCACTTGTCGAGAATCGAGCGATCCGAGATCTTCGAGGCGCGCGGTGGAGATGCCGCTCGTCGCGAGGTCATAACGAATCGTGCCATAATAGCGGCGTATCCATTCGAGATATCGCGTCGGCGGGAACATCAGCGCGAAGACCGAGAAAGGCTGAAGGTGGCTGTTCGAACGGCGTTCGCTTCGGCAAGGGCGGCATGGACGATCCCCGTGACCGCGTCGTCGTCGACGGTGCCGACGAGAGTGCCTGCGAAGCCGCGATCCGCGGGGTCCTTGCGTGCGAGCGTCGCGGTGAGGGCGTGGCCCGAGGCGAAGCCGTCGATCGTCGCCGGCCCGAGCGGCCCGTCGAGTGTTCCGAGGACGCGATGCGTCGTCGGGTTGACCGTGAGCTCGAGGGTCCCGTCGCCCACCCCCTGCGGTGTCTCCGGCACCTTCCAGTGCACGCTCTTCCAGTCGGATGGGACGTACAAGGTCGCGGTGGCGCTGTGATACGTGCCGCGCCAAGCTGCCGTGTCCGGCGTCGCGCCATGGTCCGAAGGTGCGGCGGCCGGGGCGTGCTCGGCTGCGGCGGTGGAACGTGGGGCGCCCGTCGCGGAGGCGTGGACGCTCGCGTCCGGAGATGGCCTTTGGCATGCGCCGACCCAGATCGCGCTTATCAGCAGCCACATCGCGCCGGAGGTCATCGCTCGACCCCATGATCGGTCAGGCGCTCGCCGATGCGGACGCCGATCTCCCCGTCGATCTCGACGAGCTCACCGCGCGCCACGGCGACGCCCCCGACGCGCAAGATCACCCCTTCGCCAACGCGGCGGCCCAACGCGATCACGTCCCCGCGCGCGAGAGAGGCCCAGTCGCGTGCGGCCATGCGTGCCTCGCCGATCTCCACTTTGACGACCACGGGGATGTCGCCGACCGCGCTCACCAGTTCGCTCTCGTCGTTGCGTTCCGACATCTCTGCCTCCGCTGCGCACAGCGCATCGACGCCGCCGCGTAGCACGATGCGTCCGTGATCGCCGAGCTCGATTCGGATCCCCTCGTGAGCGTGCGGAGGGGCCAGCCACGCCAGCCCCCGCCATGTGCCGTCGGGCGCACGTGACAACAGCCACGGTTCCGGAATGAGTGCGTCGCCGCATCGCAGCGCGGCAACGTCGGACGCCGTCAACCGTAACGCATTCGCCACGACCGGCATCGCAAGAGGGATGCCTCCGAGGCGGGAAAGGGTGGCCGCCGAAAAGATGCGGGGCCTGGCCAGCCGAATGCCCTCTCGTGGGGCGACGACTCGAGCGGCATAGGCGTCGTCTCCGAGGAGGACCGTCAGTTCGACAACGACTGGATCGGCCGCAGTGCGCCCGATCTCGGCCTCGATTTCCCCACACGGGCCGGCCGACAGGACGCGAAGCGCGGTCCGGATGTGAGCACGCCGCGCCGCGGCCACCACGGTCGCGGCGAACGCGCCGGCCAGCATCGGCGACAGCGTTGGCGCGGGGTTCACCACAGTCGCCGGCTCGCGCTGCAGCACGCGCGAAACGACCGCGGCGGCGAGCCCCCGCTCGGCCTCGATGAGCACGGCCAGATTCGGTCTCGCGGCATCGGCCGGCGCCAGGAGCACCCCGATCGCGTCATCGAATGGCGCGGCGTCGCCCAGCGCCCCGGCGCGGCGCACCAGGACTTCGACCTGGGTGCGGAGAATCCGGGCGAGACTGCTGCCAATCGCGTCGAGGTGAACGCGTCCGACCGCCCAGCCGCGCACGTCGCGCAAGAGTTCCACCTCGGACCGAGCGAGCGATTCGAGCGCGGCCCACGGAAAGGGCCGAGCGCAACGGCTGGTCGTGTTCACCTCTTCATGGGTAACCTGATTCGGCGCGAACGTCCGTATCTGCGCCGATTTTGCTGGCCGGTCGGGTCCACCGTGGCGCCCACGAGGGCGGAGTCGTCGACGGCGGCCGAAAGCCGCTCCTAGCCTAGCGCTGGGGTCGGGGTAGTCGGGGTCGGGGTCGCGGTTGTCGAGGTCGAGGTTAGGTCGGGGTCGGGGTCGGGGTCGGGGTCGGGGTTTAGGTAAGGTTTAGGTCGAGGTCGAGAGTGAGATCAGAGCTCGAGAGGTCGAGTTCGCGGTCGCTAGGACGACGCAAATGCGAAACGCGCAAGCGCCTCGTACGCCGAGACCTCCAGGCCGACAACGCTCCGGTACAAAGTAAGCGTCGCAGCGATGCACTCGCCGGCCCCACCGGCCAGCTCCGGCCGGAGCCATCGCCGTGCGTCGTACGCGCGCTTCAGTCGCGCCAACGTCACGTGCGGGCGAAACGCGCGCGTTTCCCTCGCGATGCCGAGCAGGGCGGCGCGGTCGTCGAGTCGACGCGCCCAGTGAGCCAACTCTCCCTTCGGATCGGAGAGTGTCGCGACGACCACGAGGGCCTCACGCATCGAAGGAAACGCGTCCAGGCCGATCTCGCCGACCATCGGCGCCGCTTTCCCATCGATCAACAGGCCGATCGCCTTTTGTAGCGGCTCTACCGTTGATGTCGGCAGTTGGCCGATGAATTTGAGAGTCACATGAATCTTGGTGGGCGGCGTCCACGTTGCGCTGGGCGCACCGCTCGACATTCTCAGACGTTCTGCGACGCGTCCGATTCGACGCACGCCCATCGGGTGCAGGTCGAGGGCGACGAACGCGCGAATCGCGCTCTTGTCAGGATCCGCTGCCGCGCTCAAGAGCGCTCGACACCGGAGGTTTCCGCCGTGCGTTCCCCGATGCGCGACGCGCAGAGCTCTCGCACCATCTGCAGGCCGGCGTACGACGCGAGCGTTCGTATTTGCTCGCGGTCCCCGCTGAAGACCCGGTGCTGAACGTCGGTCGTTCCGTCCGGGCGCGTGAGGGCCATGTAGACCGTACCGACCGGCTTGATTTCGCTCCCTCCGCCGGGTCCGGCGATGCCCGTGAGGGCGAGCGCCACGTCGGCCGCCGCGATGCGTTTGGCGCCCCGGGCCATCGCCTCGGCGACCTCCGGACTCACCGCGCCGTGCCAGCGGATCGTTTCTTCGTCGACGCCGAGCACGCGCGATTTCGCGCTATTGGCGTAGGTCACCGCGTCGAGCAGCAGAAAGTCGCTTGCGCCCGGCTCGGCGGTCAACATCTCTCCGACGAGGCCGCCGGTGCAGGACTCCGCGATCGCGAGGGTCCATCCCCTCGCCCGCAACGCGCGCCCGATCACGCCGGCAAACGTCTCCTCCGCTTCGCCGTAGATGCAGCCTCCTAGGCGGGAACGGACCTCCATGGTCGCCCGGTCACAGAGCGTGCGCGCGGTCGCTCGGGACGTGCTTCGCGCCAGCACCTTCACCTCGATTTCGGGGAAATGCGCCCGATACCCAAGGGTCACGCCCGGGTAGAATTCTTCGATTCCCGCAAGCTTTTCACCAATCACGCTTTCGGGAAGTCCGAACGTGAGCAATCGCGATTGGAAGGATGTGTCGGGCGCGAGCGCTCGAATGCGCGGAGCCACCTGGTCCTCGAACATTCGCTTCATCTCGCGCGGCACGCCCGGCATGAAGTACCCCGCGCAATCGCCGACCTTGACCCCGAAGCCCGGTGCCGTACCGATTGGATTGGGCAGGATGTCGGCCCCTTCGGGAAAATCGGCCTGCTTCTCGTTCGACGCGCTCATCGTCCGCTGGGCCCGTTCGAAACGCCTTCGGATGTGCTCGAGGGTCGCCTGGTCGCGGACCAGCGGCATGCCCAAGGCTCCTGCGACGGCCCTCGCCGTCAGGTCATCGGTGGTCGGGCCCAGCCCTCCGGTCGCCACCACCACCCGCGCTCGCACCGAAAGCCGCAGCAGAGCCTCGCCGATTCGCGTGAAGTCGTCGTCGATGACGGCGTGCTCGACGACTTCGAAACCAAGGGCGGTCAGCTCCGAGCTCAGCCAGGCTGCGTTCGAGTTGACGAGCTCCCCGCGTGTCAACTCAGTCCCGATCGACAGCACCGCGCACGTCATTGGGACGGATTAGGTTAGCGCAAGCCTCAATCGATAGGATAGGCACATCGCACCCCCACGCGAGAGTCGCTCGACTCGGCCTCGATCTCCAGCCGAGCCCAGATTCGCAGGTCGCTCGCCAGGCTACTCTGCCACGAGCCGCCTTTGGCGATGCCGACCCCTGCGCCCCCTGGTTCGAACGGTCCCGGGGCGACCCACTCGGCTACGTTTCCGGCGAGGTCGTGAAGGCCGAGCGGTGAGTCGCCGTCGGGGTGCGAGCCGACGGTGTCGGGACCGTCCGCGCCAACCGCGCACGGGCCGGTCAGCAACCCCCAGGCCGCGCGGCGGCAGACGGCGCCCGTGTCGCCCCAAGGGTACCGGCGCGGAGGGGCGAGTGCTGGCGCTGCGGCAATCATCCACTCGTCCTCTGTGGGCAAGCGACCTCCGCGCCCGGCGCAGAAGGCGGCGGCTTCGAGGCGAGTCATCCCGGTTGCCGCACGCGCCGGGTCGTCGGTGTCTCCCCATTGACCGCGCGTCGCTTCGAAGGCGGCCATCCGAAACGCAGAGACGTGGGCCGTGTGGGCGACGACGCGCCCCTCCGCTTCCCAGTCCGAAGCCCCGATCGGAATCGAGGCCTCCGCGACGAACACTCGCACGTCGGGCGCATCGCAGCCATGCGTCGTCGACTCGAGTGGAGGGGGGCAGCTTCCGGATTCCGGAGGCACGCAACGAACGCCGCGTGCGACGAATAGGCTTCCGCAGCGCGCCCCCTCTCCCCGACCGCGCCGCACGACGGCGACAGCGAGGGCGAGGCCGACCGTTGCCACGACGAATGCACCCGCGATCGTCGGACGCAACCGGTCATCTCTCCACGCGGATCTGCAGCGCGCCGATCCCGCTCACCTCGACCTCCAGCCGGTCGCCCGCTTCGATCGGGCCCGTTCCCTCGGGCGTGCCCGTCAGAAGGACGTCGCCAGGCTCGAGCGTCATCATCCGACTGACGAAGGCGACGAGGGTCGGCACGTCGAACAGCATCTCCGACGTCGCGCCGTCTTGCCGTAGCGCGCCGCCGACCGTGCAGCGAACGCGCACTGCGCCCGGGTCGATGCCGGTCTCGATCCACGGCCCGACGGGGCAGAACGTGTCGAACCCCTTCGCCCGAGTGAACTGCACGTCACGCCGCTGAAGGTCGCGGGCCGTCACATCGCACGCGCAGCTGTAGCCGAACACGTACCCCAGTGCCGCGGCGGGTGCGACGTTCTTGGCGCGCTGCCCGACCACGACGGCGAGCTCAGCCTCGTGTTCGACCCGTGAGCTCTCGGGTGGAAGATTCACCGCGGATCCGGGACCGACGAGCGCCGACGGTGGCTTGAGAAACAGCAGGGGCTCGGCCGGAATGGCGTTGCCGAGTTCCCGAGCATGTGCCGCGTAGTTCCGGCCAACGCAAACGATTTTGGATGGACGCACGGGGCATCGCAGATCGCCGTCGCTCCACGTCCACGACTCTCCGGTCTCGCGGCCGCCGAGCCACGGCGCAGCGTCGAGAGCGAATGCCTGCGCGTCGACGAGGCGTACGTAGCGGTTGGGGGCGGTCGACGGAGCCGGGGAGCGCACGACGGCGAAGCGCATCTCGACACCGTAGCTCAAGACCGGGCTACGCTTCGTCACCCATGGCCACCCCGCCGACTCGCGTTCGACTCGCGTTCTCGCCGGACAGCGACGACCTGTTCATGTTTTGGCCGCTGCTCTCGGGCAAGATCGACCCCGAGAACTTCATCTTCGAAGCGGAGCGCGCCGACACAGAAGCCCTCAACGCTCGCGCCGCCGCGGCCGACATCGACGTGTTGGCGGTGTCCGTCGCCCGGTGGCCCTCGATCGCCCGAGACTATCTGCTGCTGCCGCACGGCATGTCGGTCGGTCGCGGTTACGGCCCCGTCGTGGTCGCTCGGCAGGCGCGCGAACTCGAGTCGCTCCGTGGCCGGCGCATCGCGGTTCCCGGCTTGCGGACCACGTCGTACGTCGTGCTACGGTTGCTGCTGTCCGAGTTCGAGCCGGTCGTTGTGCCTATTGCGCCCTACGCGCTTGCATTCGACGCTGTCCGTTCCGGCGACGTCGAAGCCGCGTTGATCATCCACGAGGGCCGACTCACGTACGCTCGCGAGGGGCTGGCTGCCGTGTGCGATCTCGGAGAACGCTGGGCGCTCACGACCGGAGGGCTGCCGCTGCCTTTGGGCGGAAACGCCATTCGGCGCGGTCTCGGGCCGGCGAGCATCGCCCACGTGTCGCGTCTGGTGAGGTCGTCGATTGCCTGGTCGCTGGCCCACCGGGCCGAAACCATGCAAGCCCTGCTCGATCGCGAGTCTCGCACCGATCTCGATCTCGACCCCAAGCTGCTCGATCGCTATCTGGCCATGTATGCCAATGCCGACACGATCGAGGCACCCCCGGACGTGCGGGCCGCCATTGACGAGCTATTCGCGCGCGCGCGCGGCCGAGGACTTCTCGATGGACCCGCGCGAGTGGAATTCGCGCCTTCCGGCGCGTAGCGAAGGACGGCAACTGTCCGAATCCGGACAGTTGCTGGGTGGCGCTTTCCCGTAAGGATGCCGCACTGGCGCATGCGCACGGGATTTGCTGCAATTGTTCGAAGATGACCATCGCTGCGCCCGGGCCCGCCCACCAACAGCGCGACCGTGTGCGATTCGAAGCGCTGCGGCGGCGAATCTTCGATGAGATGGGTCATGCGACGGCCCGCTGGCGGCTCACGTGGTTTCTCCTGTTCAACGTCCTGGTCTTGACGCTTCTCGTCGTGCGCGGCGAATCGGGGCCTCGTGCCCTCGTTCAAGTGCTCGCCGTGCTCGTCCTCGGATCGCTCTTGGCGGCTCGAATCTGGTGGCAGAGTTTCGTCGTCAAGGCCTTGTCCTTCGTGCTCGGCTCGGCGAGTTACTTCGCTCTGCTCGCGACGACGGGGGGGCTTGCGAGTCCGCTTCTCGTGACGAGCGCGGTCACGATCACGGCGGCCGCGATCGCCTTGCGGGATCCGCCGTGGTTGCGCTCGCTCATCATCCTCGCGTTTCTTGGGTGCTTTGTCGCTCTCGCCATCCTGTCGCGCACGTCGCTTGGACAGTGGGGGGCGCCGCTCCAGCCGTCGGCCGGCTGGGCGAGTCCGGAATACGTCATCGTGACGCTGCTGGCCGTGCTCTTCACGATGGTGGGGGTCTATCGCATGGGATGCATGATGACGCGCGGCTACGAACGCGCTGCGCTCGAACTGGCGGAGCGACGCGAGGAGCTGTGTTCCGAAAACGAGGATCGCACCCGTGCGCTCGAAGGGATGGCCGCGCGCCTTGCGCACGAGGTCAAGAATCCGCTCGCCGCCATCAAAGGGCTGTCGACGCACATGGCTCGCAACGCGACGGATCCCAAGACCGCGGAGCGACTGGCGATCGTCGCGGCCGAAGCTGACCGACTCCAGTCGGTCGTCGACGGATTCCTCTCGTTCTCCCGCGGGCTCGAGGACCTGACCCTCGCCCCGACCCGCGTGCACGAAGTCGCGCGCGAGCTCGCGGTGCTTCTCGAAGCTCGTGCCGAGGATGCGGGCGTGATGCTCCAGGTGTCCGGTGACGAGGCGCTGGTAGTGGACGCGGACGTCCGGCGGCTTCGTCAGGCGCTGCTCAATATCGTACTCAACGCGATCCAGGCATCGTCTCCCGGCGGGAGTGTCACGATCACGGTCGCACGCGACGCGGAGGGCGCTCGCATCACGGTGTGCGATCAAGGCCTTGGAATGACGCCCGAAGTGATCGAGCGCATCCGTAAGCCCTATTTCACTACGAAGGAGGGCGGCTCCGGCCTCGGGCTGGCCGTCGCCCGGGGTCTCATCGAGCAGCACGGCGGCCGGCTCGAATTCAAGAGCGCGCCCGGAGCGGGGACGACGGTTTCCCTCAGGCTACCCACCAAGGCCACGCCCTGTCTTCGCCTTCCCAATCCGCGGCGCCCGATCCAGACCGACGTTGCAGACAGGGAAGCTCCGGAGTCGGATCCGGTGCGAATGTTGAGTACATGAGCCGCGTGCTCGTGATCGACGACGACGCGTCGTTGAGGTTCACGCTCGAGGCCGTGCTGAGCGACGCAGGTCTTGTGGTCGAGGCCTGCGACGGAGGAGTGAGCGGCCTCTCGGCGTTCGACGCCCGCGGGGCTGACGTCGTCCTTACGGATCTCGCGATGCCCGGAATGGATGGAATGCAGGTGCTTGCGCGCATGAGGGCGAGCGACCCGAGCGTCCCGGTGCTCATCCTGACCGCGCACGGTTCGGAGCGGGTGGCCGTCGCCGCGATGAAGTCCGGTGCATTCGACTACATCCCGAAACCGTTCGATCCGGACGAGCTGGTGCTCGCCGTGCGTCGCGCCAGCGAGTGGCGCGATCTGCGCCTGCAAAATGCGCGACTGCGCACCGAGGCTGCGCTCGGTGGGGAGATCGTCGCAGACAGCCCCGCAATGAAGCGTGTGATGGACGTCGTCGCGCGGGTGGCACCGAAGGACGTGACCGTTCTTCTCTCGGGTGAGAGCGGCGCCGGCAAGGACGTGCTCGCCCGCGCCTTGCACGCGCACTCCCGCCGCGCCGACAAGCCGCTCGTTCGGTTCAACGCTGCGGCAATCCCCAGCGATCTCGCCGAAGCGGAGCTCTTCGGACACACCAAAGGCGCCTTCACGGGCGCACAGTCGGCGCGCTTGGGCTACTTTCAACAGGCGAACCGAGGGACACTCTTCATCGACGAAATCGGCGAGCTGCCTCTCGCGATCCAGGCCAAGGTGTTGCGGGCGCTGCAATCGGGCGAGGTCCAGCAGCTGGGCGGGCGCGCCGAGAACGTCGACGTGCGCCTGATCGCCGCCAGCAATCGCGACCTCGCCGCCGACGTCAAGGCCGGTCGGTTTCGCGAGGACCTGTACTACCGCCTCAACGTGGTGCCCATCCGCGTTCCTTCGCTGCGCGAGCGCATCGAAGACGTGGAGCCGCTCGTTCGCGCGTTCGTCCGACGGTATGCCGACCGCTACGGGATGGGGGCCGTCGACGTCGAGCCGGCGCTCGTCGAGGCGCTTCGCGCCAACGTGTGGCCGGGCAACGTGCGTGAGCTAGAGAATACGATCGCTCGTCTTTTGGCTCTCGCGCCCGACGAGCGCATCACCCTCGCTCTGTGGCGATCGCTGTCCGAGGGCTCGTCGCAAGCTTCCGTGACGCTGATGGCGGCCGGCGACCCCGGCCCGGGGCACCCGCTGCGTGCTCGAGTCGAGGCCTTCGAGCGCACGCTCATCGCGGAAGCGTTCGAGAGCGCCGGGCACAACCAGAGTGAAACGGCGCGGCGGCTTGGCGTGTCGCGGCCCGCCCTCATCGAAAAATTGCACAAGTACCGGCTGATCGGAGACTGACGCGGCGCAAGCGCGCAGGCGTCCGACCGACGTGCACCGAATCCGCCTCGACCAATTGCTCGTCGCGCGTGGGCTCGCGCCGTCGCGCGCGCGCGCGCAGGGCATCATCCTCGCCGGCGACGTGTCCGTGGATGGCGTCCGCGTCGACAAGGCCGGCGCCCTCACGCCGAAAGATGCCGCCGTTGAGGTCCGAAAGGCCGATCACCCCTACGTCTCTCGGGGTGGAGTGAAGCTCGCGGGGGCGCTCGATGCATGGGCGCTCGACATCACCGGACGCCGTTGCCTCGACCTCGGTGCCTCGACCGGTGGGTTCACCGATTGTCTGCTGCAACGGGGAGCGGCGACGGTCGTCGCCGTCGACGTCGGCTACGGCCAACTCGCGCACAAGCTGCGTCAGGACGCCCGCGTCGTCGTCATGGAACGCACGAATGCGCGCACGCTCACCGCGCAGGATATCGGTGGCGTGGCGGATCTCACCGTCGTCGACGCTTCGTTCATCGGTTTGGGCAAGTTGATGCCGGCGATCGCGGCTTGCACTCGAGAGGGCGGCGATCTGGTCATGTTGGTCAAACCGCAGTTCGAAGTGGGTCGCGCGGAGGCGTCGCGCTGTCGCGGCGTCGTTCGCGACGACGAGAGTCGCGCACGCGCCGTGGCGGCGGCCGCCCAGTCGGCCCAGCTGGCGGGCTTCGATCTCCGGCGGCAATGCGACAGCGTGCTGCCGGGCCCCAAGGGCAATCGCGAGGTATTTTTTCACGCGCAAAGACGCACCACGATCTGAGGCGACCCTCGCGGGCGGTTGGGCCCGAACCCGCTATAGTGGCGCCGCCTTGTCCATGAAATCGGCCCCGGGCCTTGGCGCCATCTTCCTGACGGTGCTCGTGGACCTCTTGGGTTTTGGGCTCGTCCTTCCGTTCCTGGCGAAAGAAGCGCGCGACACCTTCGGCGTCAGCGAGTTCGTCGCAACCCTGCTCGGTTCGGTCTACTCGCTCATGCAATTCGTGTTCGTGCCGGTCTGGGGTCGGGTCTCCGATCGCGTGGGCCGACGCCCGGTACTGCTCTGGTCGATTGCGGGTACCGCCCTGACCATGGCGGTTCTCGGGGGCGGGCTCGCTTGGGGGCACAGCGTGCTGTGGCTGTTCGCCGCTCGGACGTTCGGGGGGATCGCAACGGCCAACCTGGGAACCGCCAGCGCCTACATCGCGGACGTGACCAAGCCCGAACAGCGGGCCAAAGGAATGGGACTCATCGGCATGGCGTTCGGGCTTGGATTCATCCTGGGCCCGGGAATAGGCGGAGTACTGTCGAAGATTCAGATCTCGGGGCGCCATGGCGCCGTGGCCTGCTTCGTCGCGGCCGGACTGAGCGCGGTCAACCTCGTTTGGGCGTCCTTGGGGGTCCGCGAGTCGCTTCCGCGTGCCGCCCGCGCGACCCGCTCGCCGAGAAGCATGACTCCGCTCAATCTCGACGCGATGCGAGGGACGTTCGCTCTGCCCGGTGTGGGGCTCGCGATCGCCGTGAACTTCCTCGTCATCCTGAGTTTCACGAACCTTGATCAGACCTTTACCTTCTTCTGCTCGGACATCTTTGGCATCGACGAACGCGGAACGGGGTACGTCTTGGCCTTCATCGGCATCGTCGCTGCGCTGGTGCAAGGGGGCCTCGTTCGCGTCTTGGCGCCGCGCTTCGACGAAGCCGTTCTGATTCGTGCCGGCACGATCCTCCAAGCGTTGGCGTTCGCCGGGTTCGTGGTGGCCGGGTCGAGCGCGTCGCATCCGCTGCTGTTCGCGTCGGGCGGCGTTCTCGCGCTCGGCAATGGCCTGACGCAACCCGCGACGTCGGCCTTCATCTCGCGGCGTGCGCCCCCCGATCGTCAAGGAGGAACGCTCGGCACCAATCAGTCGGTTGCCAGTTTGGCGCGCACATTCGGCCCGGCCATGGGGGGCTGGCTCTACGGAAGCATCGGCGCCCGAGCTCCCTACGCGGTCGCCTCGCTGGGCATGCTCGTGGCGCTCTGCCTCGCTACCGGACTGCGCAAGCCCCAGGCGCACGGCTAAGCTAGTTTCGGGTGGCCACCGGCGACGATCCCTGTCACCGACGCCGCGACCTCGCCGACTCATGGAACCGTGTGCAGCTGAGCCGTGACCTCACCCGAGCCGACCTCCACCACTGCGTTCGAGCCGCTTCCCGAGATTCCGAAGCGAAACGTATTCACTCGCACGCGAGATTACTTCCTCGCCGAGGATCCGACGCTTTTGACGGCACTCGTGCCGACTTGTTTCCTCTCCATGGTGCTGTACACGCGCCATCCGGCAACCAATTTCATATTCGACGAGCAGGAAGCCCTTCTCGCGAATCCCTACGTACGCGCAAGCGTCGATCGCGGGGCTTCAATCGGCTGGCTGCAGGCCTTCAAGCGTGACTTTTGGGGGCTGACCCCGGACCGCACGATCGGTTCCTACCGGCCGCTTCCGGATGTCATCTGGCGAGCCCTCTGGAAGCTGGGGGCGAGGGACCAAAGCGCGTTTCCGCTGGCCTACGTCAACGTCCTGCTTCATGGGCTCAATGGCGCGCTCGTGGTGCTCCTCGTTCTTCGCTGGACGCGCGACCGACTGACCGCGTGGCTCGCCGGGGGGCTGTTCGTCGCCGCCGCCATCGTCACCGAGGCGGTGAGCGGCGTCGTCGGGCTCGCGGACGTGCTCGGTGGCACCGGTGTGCTCGCCGCTCTTCTGGCGTTGACTTTGCCGCTCTCGACGATGCCATGGGCGCTCGCCTTCGCGACGTTGTTGGGGCTGTATTCCAAAGAGAGCGCGCTGTGCATCGTGCCGCTTGCGCCACTGGCGGCGCTGCTCACCAGTCCGATGACGCACGTCGATCGGCCTCGACGCTGGCTTCGTGCCGCCGCGGCATTAGCGGCCACCGGCGCGGCATTCGTCTTTTACGTCGAGATGCGCCGCCGATGGTTTCCCGTCGTCACTCCTCATGAACTCACGGCGGAGGCGAATGCCGGCAGGTCCCTTGCGCGTCGGGCATTCGCCGCTGCGCTGCGCTGGTATGCGCAGCCGATGCTGCCGCACGATCCGCTCAACAACCCGCTCATCGAAGCGTCAACGCCGTTTCGGGTCGCAGCGGCCCTTCGCGTCTACGCGCGCGGTCTCGCTCAGGTGCTCGTGCCGTGGACGCTCTCGGGGGACTACTCCGCGCCCCAGGAGCCCGTCCCCTCACGCCTCGTCTTCCCCGAGAGCGTCATCGGGGCCGCGGCGATGATTGTGCCGCTGTTGGCTTGTCCGGTGCTCGCGATCATGGCCGCGTGGCATTCGCGCGCGCGCGCCCTTGCAGCGCGTCGGGCGTTGCAGTCCGGTGAGACGGCGCGCTCGGTCGTCGATCGCCTTTCGATCGTCGCGTTCGCGATGGCCTGGATCGTCGTATCGTACATCCCCGTTTCGAACATCCCCGTCGTGCTTCCCACCGTTCGGGCGGAGCGCTTTTGGTATTTCCCGGTCGTCGGATCGTCGATTCTGCTGGCCCTCTGGTTCGCCCACTGGCTGCGTACCGCGTACGCTACGCGCTGGTTTCCTTCCATCCTCATGTTGCTCGTCGCATTTGTCGGGTTTCAGAGCTTCGCAGCGCGCCGGCACGCGTTCGATTACACCAACGACCTGGTATTCTGGGACGCGACGCGCAAAGCGGTACCGAGGAGTGCCAAGGCGCATCTGAACTATTCGGTGATGCTCGGAGCACGGGGCGACTTGCAGGGCCGCCTCGCATCGAACCGGGTCGCTCTGGATCTCGCACCCACCTGGCCGATGGCCAACGTGTACATCGGCGATACCCTTTGCCGACTGCACCGGGCGCCCGACGCGCTCCCCCACTACCTGCGCGGGTTCTCGCTCGGTCCGAACGACATGAGCCTCATCGCGCTCGGCCTGCAGTGTCTGTGGGACGAAAAGCAGCTCGGCGAGGACACGGATGCGCGACGCGATCTGCAGACCGCCGCCGACGGCTATCCTGATTCATGGTTCAAGTACCTGGTCGACGATATCGTGGCGAACGGCGACGAGTACCAGGGTGTCAATCCCAAGTACCGTCCCCGCGGCTACAACGAGGGCCCGAAGAGGGATGACACATCCTCGGCCCACTGAGTTGGCCACGCGGGGACCGCTCAGCAGACGAGCACCCAGATGTCGTAGAGCGCGTGCGTCCAGACCGCCGCAGCGAAGCCGCGCGTGCTGTAGACGAGCGTGAGGGCGATGCCCAGGACGGCGCGCGCCACGAAGGACCGCACGTCAGGCGGATCGCCGAGCGGCCCGACGTAGTGCATGCCGCTGAACACCGCGGCGCTGACGATAGCCCAGATCGACATGACGACCATCGCCCCGAGGTCGAGCGGCGGTGCTTCACGCACGAACGCGACGCGTTGACCGCAGAATGCCCACACGAGCAGTTTCGCGCCCAACCCGAACAAGAGAACCCGGAACGCCAGTTCTTCGTAAAATCCCGCGCCGAGCGACATCACCACTCCCGACAATGGTCCGTTGACCACCGCCGCACGGGGTCCGGCGAACAGTTTGCCGACCACCCACGAGGATGCGGTGCCCATGGCCATGGCATACGTGGCCCCCTCGACGCAGGTCTGCACGAGTTTGCCGAAACGGATCACCTGTCCCCGCCCCAGCGCCGCGAAGACGGCGATCGTCGCAAGGCCGACGGCTGCCGTGATCTCGAGGTACGCCCGTCGGTCTCCGTGCGAGACCTGGAGCAAGCGCTCGGTGACCAGGTCCGTGGCGTTCCGAACATTGAGGAACACCACGCCGATCTGGTAGGTCAAAAATACGGGAAGCGTGAGCGCCAGTTCGTTCCAGGCGCCGGGTCGGGCGGCGAGCGACGAGTCTCCGGCGCGCATTTTCCGCACGATGCTTCAGCGCGTGGTAGGCGTCCAGTATTCCGCTGTGAGGGCAGCCGCTCGGCCGCAGCTCGTACACGATGGCCACGATCCCTCATCGGTTCAGATCACGAGTCCGGTCAGGCGCTCGGCCGCAGCTTGTACACGATGGCTACCACCACCATCGTCCAGATCACGAGGGTGAGGACGAAGGGAACGTCGCGCAACATCTCCTGGGTGGGGGACTCGGCTCGGACCCCGCGCCCGGCCCGGCCGCTCACGAGAAAGAGAAAGCGAACGAGACCGAACACGGTGAACGGCGCTGTCAGCCAGAGGTACTCGGAGTTGAACGCCGCGCGGGTCGACGGGTCGAGCGTGTAGGCGACGTACGTGAGAGCGGTTGCCGTGCCCGTGACGGCGAGAGCCCCATTGAGCGACCGGGGGGTATACGCCTCGAGTGAGGTCCGATGCCGTCCCGCGCCTTCGAGGGCGAGCTCATGGCGACGCTTTCCGAAGCCGCAATAGAGCGCCAGCAGGGCCGTGCATGCCAGCAAGTATCCGGATACGTGCACGTCCGTCGCAATGCCTCCAGCAAGCACGCGCAACACGAAGCCGGCCGCGATGAGGCTCACGTCGATGAACGCGATTTTCTTCAGCTTGAAGCTATAGGCCAGGTTCTCGACGAGGTAGAGTGCGGCCACCCACGCGAGCATCGGCGCGAGAAGGTAGGCGATGCCGACCGACGCTAGGACGAGCCCGGTCGCGAGCCCGCGCGCCATCGGCTCCGAGACCTGACCGCTCGCGATAGGACGCAAGCGCTTGACCGGATGGATCCGGTCGGCGTCCACGTCGACGAGGTCGTTGATCGTGTAGATGGCTCCGGCGAGCAAGCAGAAGACCCCGGTCGCGGCCAGTGCACGTCCGGTGACGGTCAAGTTGAGCGCGGGCCCCTGGGCCGTCGAAAGAAATACGTCTTTGTGGAAGAACATCGGGGCGAGAACGAACAGGTTCTTGACCCACTGGTGGGGGCGCAGCGTCTTGACGAGGCCGCGAAGTTGGCTGTATCTCGGTGCAGAGGCGACCATGCTCTGCGGCGCAGGGCCCGAGGCTCCCGCAGCGGACGACGCGACTACGGCGGGGTTCGTCATCTCATGGGCAGAGTGCATGCGCGGGTCCGCACCGCCACGGGGGGCGGGTCGTTTGACACATAGCGCGATCGCGACTCTCTGCCATTGGAAACGGCGCCGGTGCATCCCGTACGCGCGGAGACGACCGAAGTGGAGCCGAGCCGGCGGCGCGGGACCGTCGCGCTTGACGACGCACCGCGCGCCGCAACAAAGTCAGATCTCCAAGGCCTGCTGGTGAAATTGCTTCGCTTGGTCGTCTTCGCGTGGGTGGTCGCATCCGTCGCCCTGGGCCTCCCCGCGCCGTCGGCCCGCGGCGATTCCTCGGAGGTGCTGGGACGTCTGTCGGCAATCCATGCCGAAGTGCTCTCGGCGCGAGGTCCTTTGGCCTATGTGGCGCTTCGTAAGGTCTGGGCGGAGTGGGACGCAGCCGACCCCGCCGCGGTGGAAGAAGTCTTGCGAGAAGTCGCCATCGACGATCGCGAGCCGCCCGCGGTGCGCGCGTACGCCGCTCTCTTGCAAGCCTACGCCCGCCGGCGGCGCGGCGATCTGGAAGGGGCTCGCGCGCGGATTGCACGGCTTGGATACATCGATCGATGGATCCTGCTCGGCCCGTTCGACAACGACGGGAAGGCGGGTTTCACCACGCGCTACGAACCCGAGGCCGGGCAGTCCCAGCCGCTGAATCTCACGCGCGATTACGAGGGCAAAGATCACCGCCCGCGGCGCTGGCGCATGCTGCCTCCGGTGTCTCCGTTCGCCTGGGTCGACTTCGGCGCATTTTTGAGCGCCGCCGACCATGCGTGCGTCTATGCGACGACGTTCGTCCATGACGCTCGCTTGAACGCCCATTCGTCTCGACCCGTTTCGATCTGGACGGGAGCGGCCGGAGCCGAGCGCCTTTGGTGGAACGGCGTCGACGTGCTCGCCGACGACAAATACCGCGATCTCGACTCGGACCGCTTCGCCGTTGCCGTAGTGTCGCGGCCCGGATGGAACCGCCTGACGGCCAAAGTCTGCGGCGACGAGCGCGCTCCGATGCTGTCGCTGCGGCTCGGGGGGCCCGATGGCGCGCCCGACGATCATCTCGAGGTCGATCCCGACCCGGGCCACGCGAGTCGGGAGGATGCGGCGGTCGCAAACGGCAACGAGACGCCGGTCTCCGGCGGGGTACAGGGTCCGGTTCAAAGTTTCGAGCGGCTCGTCCAGACAGGCGACCCCGCGGTCCTCGAAGGATACGCCCGCTATCTGGAGACGACCGGCGCCGACGATCCCACCGAGCACCGGGCGCGCGAGCTCGCCCGAAAAGCGGCGGAGAAGTCGCCCACGATTGAGCGGCTCTTGCTCGCCGGCGAAGTCGCCGAAAGTCGCAATCAGCGCGCCAGCTGGATTGATCGGGCCGAGGCTTTGGCCGTGGCTGGACACGCTTCCAGGCAGGAGTCGATCGAGGTCCTGCTGGCGCGCGCCAACTACTTGCGCGCCGGGGTCAACGCGCGAGACTCGGTACCGTACTACGAGCGCGTTCTGGCGCTCGACTCGGACAACCTGCCGGCGATGCTGGCCAAGGTGGACCTCTACGAGGATGCCGGCCTCCACGACACGGCGCTCTCTCTCATCCAGAGTGCGCTGGCGCGGCGGCCCCGAAGCGTCGGACTGCTTCGCGCGAGCGTCGCCGCGCTGCGCCAAGAGGGCCGCGAGTTGGAGGCCGACGAGGCGGCCGATCGTTATGCCGCGGTTCGATTCGACGACCCCACGCTCCTTCGGGCGCGAATCGACGTGGCTGTCTCGCGCCGCGACGCGCCGGCCGCCGCCCATTGGATCGAACGCTTGCTGGCGATGAACCCGGGCAGCACCGCAGGTTTCGCCACCGCGGCTCGGGCGTGGATGCGGCTGGGGGACCGTGCGCGTGCCATCGCCGCGTATCGGAGCGCTCTCGAGATCTCACCCGACGATACCGACGTGATGCGTCAGCTCGCCGCGGTCTATGGCGTACAAGGCGAGCGCGACGAGCAGCTCGGGCTGTTGACCCGCGTTCTCGAACTGATGCCGCAGGCCAAGGACGTCCGCGATCAGGTCGCGCACATCGGGCCCCCCACAACGCGCCCCGACGAACGGTTCGCGCGACCTCCGGCCGAGTTCTTGGCGAATCGGGACAGGGACGCGGCCGGCCGAGGACGCCGATCGCTGGTCGACCTGAGCGTCACGACAGTTTTTCCGAATGGCCTTGCCAGTCGATTCCATCAGGTGGTCTATCAGCCGTTGACCGAGGCGGCGGCAGCGGAATCGCGCGAATACGAGTTCACCTACGAGGCGGACAGCCAGACGGCTCAGATCCGCGCGGCGCGGGTGTACAGAAAGGACGGCCGCGTTGATACGGCCGTCGAGAGTGGGCCCGGAGGCATGGCCGACGACCCGGAACTCGCGATCTACACCAGCGCCCGAAGCTTCCACGTCGGCTTTCCCCGCCTCGAGCCGGGCGACGTGGTCGAGCTGCAATACCGGGTAGAAGACATCGCACCGCGCAACGCGTTCGCGGACTACTTCGGCGAGGTAGTGTACCTCCAAGGGGCCGAGCCGATCGCGCGGGCCGAGTACGTTCTCATCACGCCGGCGTCACGAACGTTTTACTTCAACGACCCTGCGGTTCCCGGGATCCGTCGCTCTGTGGAGTCCTCCGGCGATCAACGCATCGATCGATTCGTCGCGCTCGACGTCCCGGCCGTGGAGCAAGAGCCCTCCCAACCTGCCTGGGCCGAGGTTCTCGGGCACGTGAACGTGTCGACGTACAAGACCTGGGACGAGATGGGACGGTGGTACTGGGGACTCGTCAAGGATCAATTCATTCCCGACGACGAGGTGCGGTTGAGGGCCGAAGCGCTGACCCGCGGGCTAAAGGACGACGCGGCAAGGGTGCGCGCCATTTACGACTACGTGGTGCAAAAAACGCGCTACGTGGCCCTGGAATTCGGCATCCACGGTTACAAGCCCTACCGGAGCGCACAGATCTTTGCGCGCGGCTTCGGCGATTGCAAAGACAAGGCAACGCTCATCGTCACCATGCTCGACGTTCTGGGGATCAAGGCCGTACCCGTCGTCGTACGCACGGCGAACAAGGGCGACATCGAGACCGCGCCCGCAAGCCTCGCACCGTTCGATCACATGATCGCGTACGTGCCGTCGCTGAACGTGTATCTCGACGGCACGGCGGAATACACGGGCTCGGTCGAACTGCCCGCCATGGATCGCGGCGCGATCGCGCTTCGGGTCGACGACGGGCACGCGCATCTGGTGCGCCTGCCGGACCCGCCCGCGAGCGCGAGCGTCACTTCCTACAAAGTTGCGGTGACGCTCGAAGTCGGTGGATCCGCCGATCTCGATTGGCGCGCGGACGTGACGGGCGTCGAGGCGTCGCAGTGGAGAGTTCGGTTTCACGCCGAGTCGACGCGCAAGGCGCGTATTCAGCAAATGCTCGGCGCGATCCTGCCGGCGACCGAAGTGACCGCCATCGACGCCGGCAATTTCGAAGACGTTGAAACGCCGATCCGGATGCGTGTCCACGGGCGAGCCCCACAATTTTCGCGTCCCGAAGGCGACGCCGTGACGATTCCCGTCGGGCGGCGAGAGCACATGGTTCGCGACTTCGCGTCGCTCACCACGCGCAAGCTCGACCTGCGCATGCATGCGCAATGGACCGCCGAAGACGACTGGACCGTCAAGCTGCCTTCGGGGGCGAAGATCCGAAGCGCCCCGGCGGTCGCGAAAGGGTCGAGCCCCTTTGGATCCTACGACCTCGACGTCGAGACGGCTCCGGGCCTCCTCCGCGTCAAGACGGCCGTGACGTTGACCAGCACGCGAGTGGCCGCGCGCGACTACGCCGCCTTTCGCGCGTGGTGCGAAGAGGTGGACCGCGCATTGGGTCAGCGCGCCACGGTCGAACTCCGATGAAGCGCGACGGGCTGAAGGGCACGTGTCTCGCGGGAGCGCTGGTGAGCGCGGCGATCGCGTTCGCCGGTGGCTGCAGTGTGCCTCGGCTCCGGCACGCCTCGGCGCTCGTGAGCGACCTGCGACCCGCCGGGCGCACTGCGATCGACCCGGAAGTCGTCGGCCTCTGGGGTCTGTCCGAAATGCTGGCGCCGGGCGGAAGTGCGGAGCAGGCGGAGGTCGCGCGTCACCGCCTCGACGGTCTCTCGCACGACGGCATGTGGGCGAGCCTGGCTCGAGCGGTGTTCGACGACGAGCACGGCGACCCGCGTTCCGCGGCGCAAGGTTACGTGAGCGCGCTGCGCGCCACGGCCGCCAGCATGGATTCGCAGGCAGCGCTCGTCGCGTGGTTCGCTGTGCGCCATCTCATGCAACTGCGCGATTCGGTCGCCAACCTCTTTGCCGAGCACCGGCCGACGTTCGATGCGCTGCTCGCCCAGCCGGGCCATATCGGCTGGCGGGCCGTCGCGGATCTCGAAGAATGGCGAGCGATCGAGGTCTACGACAAGGCCGAGAGAACGGGCGCCGAATACGACGACGACGTGGTCCGCCGCATGGGGTGTGCCCGCGGGATCCGGGTCGCCGGCCCGTTCGGCCATGGCGTCGTGCCCGACGCGGCGCGCTCGTTCGCGCCCGAAGACGCGATGCCATGGCCTGCGGCGTGGCCACCCGACCCGGTTCGCGGCAGCGTTCCGCGAGTCCTTGCCGTGACGCAAACTCGTTGCCTCGCCGTGGCCGACGAGCAGGTGCCGGAGGGGGTATTTTACGTAGAGACCTATTTCAAGACGCAAGGCGATCGCGACCTGCTCGTCTCCGTTCAGGGCGCCGTGGCGGTGTGGATCGACGGCACGCGCGTGCTATCGCGCGCCACCAACGATTGGGGATCGTGGCAGCGATTTGGCGCGCACGTGTTCGTGGGCGAGGGGCGCCACCGCGTGCTCGCTCGAACCGTTACGCCGGGTGCGAGCGTGCGGCTGCTCAATCCGGACGGGACCGCCGCAGCGCTCGAGACCGATGGCGACCCCGGTCCGGGGTTCGACGTCAAGCCGCCGACGTTGCTGTCGGATCCGAATCCGATTGACGCGGCCGTTCGCGCAGCTGCAGCTGGAGCGACCGTCCCCCTTCGCTCGCCGATCGACGCATGGCTCGCGGCGTACGCGGCGCATGCGGATCAAATGGACGACGTCGCCTCGACCCTGATCGCGCCGTTCGCAGAGCCGGCCGATGCGGCAGGTCTCGCGCTGCAGATGGCTGCGACGTTCGCGACCGGGGATCCGGCGTGGTCGCCGGATGCGCGATCCGTGCGCGCGCGTGCGCTTCGAGACCGCGCGCTCGCGCGCGACCTACACCTGTGGCGTGCTCGCCTGGCCGCGGATCTCGACGCGGCGGAACAGCACGGACTGGCCGACGCCGTGGAAGGCCTCCGGACGCTGGTTGCGGAAGTTCCGAACGAGCCGGAGGCTCTCGAGCAGCTCGCACAGGTCTTCGGGCGTCTGGGCTGGCGCGATGCCCAGCAGCGGGCGCTCGAGGATCTGACGCGGCGATTCCCCGACGACGTCGGCGCGCTCCATGCGTACTTGGACGTTCTCGACGACAACGGCCCGGCGGGGGACGCCGATACGGTCGCCGCGCGGATCAAAGACCTCGAGCCCGACACGGACGTGGCCATCGATCGCGCGCTGGCGCGGCACGATTACGGTGTCGCGATCGCCGAGCTGAAGCGCCTCGCGTCGCGTCGCCCAGATCGCAAGGACATCGCAAACCGTCTGGCCGACGTGCTCGCCCGTTCCGGCAAGGTGGGCGATGCGGCCGACCAGCTCGGCAAGGCACTCGCCAAGCACCCGGGCGACGTGCAAGCTCGATTTCGGCTGGCCGATCGCGAGTACGCGAGCGGCGATACCGGTGCGCTTCGCCGCGCCCTCGCGGCGGCGCTCCAGGCGAGCGCCAGCGCCGAGGAGATTCGTGCGGCGATTGACCTGGTGGAAGGCAAAACCGATCTCGAGCCCTTTCGACAGGACGGCCGCGCGATCATCGTTGCCTTCCAGCGCTGGGAGCGGGCCGGACACCATCTCGATGGCACGGCCGCTCGGGTCCTCGACTACTCGGCGATCTGGGTTCACGACGATGGTTCCAGCGAGATGTTGGAACACGAGATCCAGAAGATCCAATCGCAGGAAGCGATCCAAGCGGAATCCGAGACCGAGTCGCCTACGGGGTTGGTGCTGCATCTGAGGGTCATCAAACCGGACGGCCGTGTGTTTGAGCCCGAGCCGGTTGCGGGCAAGCCCACGCTGACCCTGCCGCACGTCGAGGTCGGTGACTTCATCGAGGTCGAGCACATCACCTCGCAGGCGGGGGACGGTGCCCGAGGGCGCCAATACCAAAGCCCGCAGTGGTTCTTTCGCGAGGCCGACAAGGGTTATTGGCAGAGCGAGTTCGTGGTCGTCACCCCCACCGATCGACAACTCGACATCGAATCGCGCGGCAATGTTCCCGCGCCGGACCTCTTGCCGATTGGGACCTTCGTCGAGCACCGATGGCGCGTGGACCTGAGTCCTCCCGCTGAAATCGAGCCCGACGGTCCGCCGATTACCGAGTTTTTGCCGAGCGTGCGCGTCGGGTGGGGCGTGGCGCTCGACGCGACGGCGTCGCGCCTGGTCGACCTCGTGGGCGACCCGACGCCGATCGATCCACGGCTTCGCGCGCTCGAGCAGCAAATCGTTGCGGGGACTTCGCCCGGCGCGAGCGACGAACGTGCGCGTCGACTGTACCGATGGGTGCTCGATCATGTGCAGGACGGAAAGGAGACCGACGGGCGGCGCGTGCTGACCGGCCGCAGCGGCGCGCGGCAAGCCGCGTTTCGCTATTTGCTCCGCATGGCCGGGATCGACTGCGAGCTCGCACTTGTGAAAAGTCGACTGGCCATGCCGCCACTGGGGCCCATGAGCGAAATCGAACAGTACGAGGCGCTCGTCATGCGGTTGACGACCGATCGAGGACTGCGTTGGATGACGGTGCGCGACAAGTTCGCTCCGTTCGGTTACGTCCCCGCCGAGTGGCGCGATCAAACGGCGATTCGACTGGTCGCCGGTACGCCGCGCGACGTTGTGCGTGCCCCGGCCGCCGCGGATCGCGTCGCTTACGAGGGGCGCGCCGACGTGCACGACGATGGGTCGGCCGTCTTGGATCTCACCCTGACGTTCGACGGGAACCGCGCGATCGCGTGGCGGACGGCGCTTGATCAAGTCCCTCAATCCAAGATCAACGAATTCGTCGAGCGCGAGGTGATCGCACCATCGTTCGACGGCGCGCACGTGCACGACTTGAAGGCCCTCGGGGCATCCGACCTCGACAAGCCGCTCGTGTTGCACGTGCGCGTCGACGTTCCGGAACTGGCCAAACGGGTGCCGGGGGGGCTCGCCGTGCATCCGCCGTTCGCGCCGCCGTTGGCGCAGCTCGCCGCGTTGCCCGCTCGCCGGACGGCACTCCTGCGGCGCACATCGTGGCGCGCGGAGATCCGCGTGCGCGTCGTGATGCCCGAATCCACGACGTTGCCCCCGGGTCTGCCACACGCGGAGCGGCGCGACGGCGACGCGTTCGTGGTCGTCAACGATACGGTCCGCGGACACGCCATCGAGTTCGATCGGGTCATCGACATGCCTTCCGGCCGAGTCCAACCGGGCGACGAATACACGCGATGGCAGACCTTCGTGCAGAGCGCCGACGCTCTCGTGACGCGCGACGTTCTGGTGGGCAAGTGAGCGGGCGCGTCGGGGCCTATCGGGTCTTGGATCGACCTCGCCAGGCGTTGTTGAATTCCGCGATCGTTTCGATCGTGCGCGGGTTCCACACCATCTTGCGGATGACCTGGGGCGTTACCGTCGGCACGTGAGCGCCGGCCTCAAGCGCCTCGTTGACGTCCATGACGTGCCGTACGGATCCGACGATGATGAGCGACCGCAACCCCTCGCGATCCAGCACCGCGCGCGTCGCGGCGATGACCGGCCGGACGTCGTAGCCCATATCGCGTACGCGACCGCTGAAAATGCTGACGTACGTCGCGCCGGCGAGA
>JBEKOY010000002.1:0-138938 GCA_049521295.1 Polyangiaceae bacterium
AGGTTAAGCGTTGTTAACCGACGATGCTTAACTCCTTATGGGGGATAACATGCACGACTTTCAATATTATCTCAATGAAATCATAGACTTCCTGCGGACCGGCTTCCGCGACGGCTTTGCGCACGTCAATGCCATTCTGGGCCTCATCATCGCCCTGGTCGCGGCCTATCTGCTCCCGAGTTGGCGCAGACTGTGGGCGGTGGCGCTGGGCGCGACGGTCGTCCACCTGATCGCCGAGGTGATGCTGCCCGTCCTGGCCGATCACCAGTCTTTCCGGCTGCCGCCGGATCTGGTCGAGATGTCCTATTGGCGCGACGCCATCGCTCTCTACCTTGGCTATCTGGTCGTCATCGCCATCTTCTTCTTCATCAAGAAGCGCGTGCTTCCGGGTGGCGGCGGGCATTAGACGGAGAATAAAGGTCGAATATTTTCGACCTCGTCGGGCTTGGTCGGGGCATAAAAACCGCCTAAGCATGCGCGCGACGGAACACGCTTGCGCTCATGGATCAGCTCCCCGAGACCCGCATCTATTTCAATCCGCCCCGGTTCGTGCGCGGCTTCGGTTGCGCGGGTTGTCTGATCGCAATCTTCATCTTGGTAAATTGCGTGAGGTAAGCGGCAAGCTGGTAGTATTGAAAGTAGTCGGAGATCATCACGGTCATGCCGGCGGCTGCGAGCATCTCGGCGCGCGCGAGAAAGTCGCTCCGGTTGACCTCGCCGCCTTCGGCGCGCAGATCGCGCATCGTGACTTCCATGACACGCACGATCGCGCCGCCGTCGTTGCCGACGTCGCGTCGAAACTGGGACTCGGCCGAGTCGAGCATGTCGACGTGGACGAGGCAGAGAGGGCGAAACGCGCCGCGCTCGACCAGTACGTTGCGCTTGTGAAGGACCTCGGCCGGTTGGAGCACGTGACCGTTCGGCCCGAACATCGCGGCGCCCGATAAGCCGATCTGCACGAGCTTCATGCTCATCAGTCGGTTGTCGACGTGGCGGAACTCGATCCCCGAGAACTCGATCATGTCGATCTCGATGCGGTCGATGGTGAGATTGTCGAGCAGCGACTCGACGAGCAATTCCGGCTCGTGGAACAAGAAAAAGGCGCCGTAGAGCAGGTTGACTCCGACGATCCCGAGCGCTTCCTGCTGAAGGGCGTTCTCCTTGTCCTTCATACGGACGTGAAGAATGATTTGACTGTCCTGGTCGCGGGGATGCGATTGAAACTTGACGCCCATCCAGCCGTGGCATTCGTTGGTTCCGCGGTAGTTGCGCGCCGACACGGTATCGGCGAAAGCGAAGAAGGCCGTGTGGTCGCCGCGGCTCTCCTTGAGGCGGTTGAGGTTGAGGTCGTGCTCGTAGTCGAGCATCGACTGAAGCCTCTGGCGGCACACGTAGCGTTCGGCTTTGCCGTAGATCGCGTCGCTCACCGTCATGTCGTAGGCGGAGATGCTCTTGGCGATCGTGCCCGCACCGCCTCCGACGCGGAAAAACCACCGGACCACCTCCTGACCGGCGCCGATCTCGGCGAACGTGCCGTACCGGCGCGCATCGAGGTTGATCGTCAACGCCTTGGAGTGCGTGTCCTTGACCGTCTGGGTTGCGGCGTACGTCACCATGGTGGGGCCGATGCTAGCGCATCGACGGTCCCGCAGTCGTTGCGGGAGCCGCGAAAGGTTTCGTATTCGAGCATAATCATGTGTCTGGACGATGAATTCTCATTTTTCGCGAGGGGGGGCTAACCCGGAATTTCGTGTTCTCTCAGCCGAACTGCGATTCGAGTCGCGCGCTCCTTGCACGGCTGCACTGGCCCGATAGCATTCAACGCGTTCTGCTCCAATTCGTAGATGGTATTCCGGCATCCTCGGGTCGACGGCAATGACCGCGAGTCCGCGGAGCATCCTGCCAACGTCGCTGCAATCGAGCGTCCTGCGCGACGCGCTCGAGCGGCACCGGGCGAGTTTGCTCGCGCGCCTCGAAAACAACGAAGACGGAATCGCCCTCGGACGGGCCAACGCTCGATTCCTGAACGCGTGCTTCAACGCGCTCTTCGAAGGGGCGGCACGGCTCGCGGGCCTGCCGCGCGGGGTGGCGCTGGCCGCCGCAGGAAGCTTCGGGCGAGGGGCAGTCGCCCTGCGGAGCGACGCCGACGTGGTGCTCATCGTGGACTCCAACGTCGTCGCGAGCGACGAGGCGTCCGGACTCGCGAGCGCGCTTCTCTATCCCATGTGGGATGCCAACCTGGCGGTGGGCCATCAGGTGTTGAGCGCGACCGACGCCGTCATGCTGGCGCAGCGGGATCTCGCGACGGCCACGGCATTGCTCGACCTGCGTCTATTGGGAGGCGACGAAGCCTTGCTCCGAGGGCTCATCGCCCGCGCTCACGAGGGCCTCTTCGACGAAGAGGGCATGGGCCCGTTCATCGACAGGCTCGAGAGGGAATCCGAGGCGCGTCACGAGCGCTTCGGCGGCTCCCTGTATTTGCTCGAACCTGACGTGAAGAACGGCGCCGGCGCGCTCCGGGACCTCGACGGGGCGCGCTGGGCCGCGTGCGCGAGGTATCCGAACGTCGGACATGCGCCGAACGCGAAGCTCGGCGTCTGGGGAGGCCTTCTGCGTCTCGGGGTCCTGGTGGACCGCGAAGCGCAGGAACTGGCGGAAGCCGAAGAGTTCCTCTGGCGTGTGCGCAACCGGCTGCATGCTCGGGCCGACCGAAAAACCGATCGACTGGGGTTCGAAGATCAGGAAGCGCTCGCCGTCGCGATGGGGTACGGCGCCGACCGAGCTTGTGCCGCCGAAAGGCTGATGCAGATCTTCTATCTGAACGCGAGGGCCGCGGCGCGCGCGCGCGCCAAGCTGTTCGACCGCGTGCGACCCCAGCGGCGGCGAGGCAAGCCGGCGGCGCCCGTGGACCTCGGGGATGGCACGCAGGTCTTCGAGGGGCAGATCACGATCGCCGATATCGACGAACTGCAACGCGATCCCGCGCTGGCGATGCGCGTGCTGACCGCTTGCGTGCGCCAAAAGGCACCGATCCTGCCGTTCGCTCGCGATGCCCTCGCCCGGGCGGCCGAGGACCCGGTGTGGGGCGAGGCGCTCCGCGCCAGCCCTCGAGCGGCCACGCTCTTCGTCGAACTCGTCTGCACCGTCCGGGAAACGCGCACTCGGCGCGGATCGATCGTCGGAGAGCTGCACGACTTGGGGTTGCTCCTGGCGATGATCCCCGAGTTTTTACCCGTCACCGGTCGCGTCCACCACGACGTCTACCACGTGTACACGGTCGATGTTCATTCCGTGGCCGCCGTCGATCGGCTGCGCCAGCTGGCGCGCGGCGAACTGGCCCACGAGTTTCCTCTGGCGACACGGCTCGCCGCCGAAATCGCGCGGCCCCGGCCTCTGTTCCTCGCCACCCTTCTGCACGACGTCGGCAAGGGCTGGCCGGACGCGAGCGGCTCGCGCCAGAGTCACTCGACCGCGGGGGCGGCGCTCTGTCAGACGATCCTCGCCCGACTCGGCTTCTCCCAGGAGGAGATCGACGAAGCGCGTCAGCTCGTCCGCGATCATCTGCTCATGTACCACGTGGCGACCCGACGGGACCTCGACGAGATGGCAACCATCGAAGAGTTCTGCCGCGCCGTTCCGGGTCGCGAGGCGCTTCGCAATCTCTACCTTCTCACCGTCGCCGACGTGAGTACGACGTCGCCGACCGCCATGACGTCGTGGAAGGCGCGGATGCTCGAGGAACTCTATTTCGGCTCGGAGGGGTATCTCACCGGGCAGAAGGGGCGGGCGGACGCCGAGCGCCTTCTGCCCGTGTGCGAAGCTGCGCGGGCAATGTGGACCGGCCCGCGCGAAAACTTCGATGCCTTGCTCGCGGCGTTGCCCGAGAGGTACCTGCTCGCCAACCAGCCGGAATCCATCGTGCAGCACGGCCGAGTCGTCGAGCAGCGCGGCAGCCGCGAGGCCCACATCGCCATCGTCAAGTCACGGCACCCCGAAGCGGCGGAGCTCTGCGTGGTGGCCAACGATCGACCCGGTCTATTGGCCAGCATCGCGGCCGCGCTGACGGCAAACCGTCTGGAGGTGCTCACCGCGGAGGTGTATTCGCATCCGGTCGGGGCGGAACGTGAGGCGCTCGATCTGTTCTGGGTGCGCGACCGCGACGGAGGAACCGAGGGCGTAGCCATGGCTCTTCCGCGACTCGCGCAAGACCTCGAAAGCGTTTGCTCGGGATCGATCACGCCCTCGGACCTGCTGCGCATGCGAACCGGGTCTTCGTCCCCGTGGCGCGAACGGCCGAGCCCCGCGGTGCCCACCGAGATCCTGTTCGACAATCGCGCGTCGTCGCGCCACACGATCGTCGAGGTGTACGCCAAGGACCGGTCCGGGCTCTTGCACACGCTCGCCCAAGCCCTGCACGACCTCGGGCTGTCCATCACCTTGTCCAAGATCAACACGGAGGGAGCGCGCGTCGCCGACGTCTTCTACGTGGCGGAGCTCGACGGGCGCAAAGTGCCCCCCGGGCCTCGGCATGCCGAGATCCGCGAGGCGCTCACTCGCGCCGTCGGCACGGCGTAGGCGTCGGTGTGCCGGGCAGTGCCTGGGAGTGCATCGTCCGCGCGTTTTTTCGTCCGCGAAACGGCGCGGGCGAGGTATTCGAGAATCGGATGGGAATCGAAGACCGCAAGTCGACGCGCCCGGACGAGGAGGGGATCGCCGATCGAACGGCGGCACCGGCCGCGACCGCGTTCGATCGCGTGGCTGAAATTCCGACCGACCTCGGACGCGAGACAACGACTCCGTGACGATGACGCATTCGGTCGGAGCGGTCGGCTGGACCCATCATGACACGCTTCTGATGGCGTTCGGGGCCCTCACGATGATCGGCATCGTGACGCTCATCGGTGCCGCCAAAGTCCACCCCTTCGTGGCATTGACTCTGGCCTCGGCGGCGCTCGGCATGGCCGTCGGGCTCCCTCACGACAAGGCGCTCGGCGCCTTCGCGAAAGGAGTCGGTGCCACCCTCAGCGGGGTCGGCATCGTCATCGTGCTCGGTGCGACGACGGGAAAGCTGCTCGCGATCTCCGGAGGCGCCGACCGCGTCGTTTCGAGCATCGTCGACCGGGCAGGACCGCGCTCGATGCCCTGGGCGATCGCGCTCGGCGCGACGCTGATCGGCATACCGTTGTTCTTCGAGGTGAGCGTGGTCCTCATCATGCCCATCATCCTCACGATCGCCCGCAAAACTCGACGGTCGAGTCTGCGTGTGGCCATCCCGGCGCTCGCGGGTGTCTCGGTGGCGCACGGATTGCTGCCCCCGCATCCGGCTCCTCTCGTCGCGGCTCGTCTCTTGAGCGCCGACGTGGGCCAGACGCTCGCGTATGGGCTGCTCGTCGCCGTGCCGGCGGTCGCCGTCGCGGGCCCTGTTTTTGGTGGGTGGATATCCAATCGGATCGATCCACGAACCCCGGGCGGCAACCTCGAGCCGCCGGCGACCGTCCCGTCCTCCGAGAATTCGCCGAGCCTCTCGATCGCTCTCGTGACGCTGCTCCTGCCCGTCGGACTGATGCTGCTCCGTGCAGGCGTCGACGTCGCTGGGGTAACGGGTGCGTGGCGACAGAGAGCTGACCTCGTGGGTCATCCCGTCGCGGCGCTCGTGCCCTCGCTCGGACTGGCCATGCTCACCGTCGCCCGCAGCCGCAAGGCGGGTATGCCGCACCTCGGAGCGGTGGTCCTCAATAGCCTCGTGTCGGTCGTCGGATTGGTGGCGATTATCGGTGCGGGCGGGGGATTCAAGGAGACCCTGATCGAAAGTGGGATCGGGCAATCCATAGCGAAGGTCGCGCAAAGCTCATCCGTGCCGCCGCTCCTGCTCGGCTGGCTCATCGCGGTCGGCGTTCGGGTCGCCACCGGTTCGGCGACGGTCGCGACCGTCACGGCGTCGGGCATCGTTGCGCCACTGATACCTACGCTTCACCACGTAAACCCTGCCCTGCTGGCCCTTTCGATCGGCGCAGGATCGCTCTTCTTTTCGCACGTGAACGATGCCGGGTTTTGGCTGGTGAAAGAGTCGCTCGGCATGACGGTCGGCGAGACGATCCGGTCCTGGTCGGCCATGGAGACGCTCGTTTCGGTCGTTGCCATGGCGTGCGTCCTCGCGCTCGGTGCGATGGATTGACACGGCGATCCAGTCGAGCGCGAATTGAACGGTATGCGTTGACGCTCGGCGTTAGGGCGACAAGCGTGCCCCCGTGCGCCCGCAGTGGTACATAATTGGTTCTTCGCTGCCGCAGCGCATCCGGCGCAAAACGGCGCACGTCGAGTCGCGGGAAACCGATACCGTCATGGAAAGAATTTATCGATATTCGGCACTCATCAGCGTAATCGTCGCCGCCGCATGCGCGACATCCAGCACCGAGAGCGGCTTTAGCGGCCAGAAATTCACGGGGGGATCGTCGGGCAGCGGGGGCACGGGGAGCCTGGTCTCGGTACTCGGGGGCGGTAACAACGGCGACGCCAGTTTGACCGGCACCAACCCGAACTCGGCCGCCGACGCCGGAAACGATTCGGGCTTGGTCATCGGCGCCGACGGCGCGGTCGTCGGCTCGTGCGTCGTCGGTCGCACGTGTGACCCGACGTGCGATCAGCTCGCGGAGAACGGGGAGCACACGTACATCGAGCCGAAGCCGGACGATGGGTCGCCGCTTCCGCCGGGCCCGGTCCCTTCGCTCGCAGCCATGTTCACCGGGGCCGCGACGTCGGGCGGGCCCTGCATCATCGACCCGCCCAACGGATCGTTATTTCCCAATAACTGGCTGCGCCCGCGCATCTACTTCGCCCCGGCAGCCAATACCACCAACTATTATCAGATTCGGATTCACACCGCGCGCCAGATGAACGATCTGGTCGTCTACACGGAGAGCATCAGCTGGGAGATCCCGGCGGACATCTGGGCGGCACTGGCCGCATCGACGTGGGGCGAGGACATCACCGTCACGGTCAGCGAAGTGGCCGCCACCGGCGGTACCGCGACGAGCTCGCAAGTCAGTTTCCAAATTGCACCGGCCGACGCAAACGGGTCGATGATCTATTGGGCCGCCGTGGGCGACACGGACGGGTTCTCCTGGCTCGAGGGTTTCCGCGTCGGCGACGAGGGCGTGTCGACGGTGCTCACGGTGCCGACCGGGCCGTTCGCGGCGGCGGCGACGAACGCGCAGTGGACCTGGTCGCGCGATTCGGGCGGCAACCTGTCCACGACGAACCGGGACACGAACGTGGCCTTGACTCCGGTCGGCGATGCCCAATGCATCGGATGCCACGTGGCCGTTCCCGACGGCAACAGCGTCGCCTTCGTCGATTTCTATCCATGGGACGGGGTGACGAGCGCGGTCAATACGGGTGATGTCGGGCAGAATCCCACGTGGCTCACTCCCGGAGGCGCCGAAGCACTCAGCCAGGGATGGATCGGAATGCTGGCGTTCTCCTCGGGCGCTTGGAGTAGCGGCAATCATCTCGTCATCACGTCGTCGCAGGTGCCGCAGACTTCGACGAACAACCCGTGGGCCGCGGGCGGGGCAGGCGGGGACCTGGCTGCGACCAACCTGATCTGGATCGACCTTTCGACCACGGCCGCACCGACCTTCGTCTCGGCGGCGGGCGCTCCGCTGCCTTCCATCTCCGTTCCATCCGCGCCGTTTGTGGCCAATCAGGGCACGACCTACGGTTACATCGACCGCGGGGGCGACAAGAACAGCGCGTCCACGCCGGCGTGGAGCCACGACGGAACGAAGGTCGTCTACGCCTCGAACAACGCGCCGAAGTCGGGACGTTTGGCCACCGGGACTTCGGACCTCTACGTGCTGCCGTTCGACGCGGCGACCAAGCAGGCGACGGCCGCCGCGGGCCCCCTGCAGGGGGCCGCGAGCGCGGGCGTGAACGAATACTATCCAGCGTTTTCGCCCGACGACAAATACGTGGCGTTCAACTCCGCACCGCCCGCCAATCCAATGTACTACAATGCGGATGCCGAGATTTACGTCGTCCCCTCCGGCGGCGCCGCGACGCCAACGCGCCTCGACGCGAACTCTCCGGCCGCGTGCATGAAGGGACAGGATGGGGGCGCCGCGGTGAGCCCCGGGGTCACCAACAGCTGGGCGCGATGGTCGCCGGAGTATCCCACCTGCAGCGGAAAGACGTACTACTGGCTGATTTTCTCGTCGTCCCGGTTGGGGCTTCCCTTCCAGTACACGGCAAACCCGAAGAATTTCAAATTGGGGGCGGCTCCGACCGTAACCGGAGGCTTCACGGAGCCCACGTCGCAGCTCTACCTGACCGGCATCGTCGACGATGGATCCGGCACGCTGACCACCTATCCGGCCACGTACATCTGGAACCAGCCGATCACCGCGACGGCCGGGGGCGTGAGCTGGAATCAAAGCAATCACACGCCGGCGTGGGAAGTCGTCGAGATCCAACCGCCGGCGCCGGCGCCCCCACCGGCGCCCCCGCCCCCGCCGCGTTGAACGAGTTTTAGTTTCGTCCGCCGTTCTTGGTATGGTGCGGCGGCGAACCCGTCGGCTCGGGTCTTCGCCGAGCGAACGGCCAGCCAAACGGAGCCATGCCCGACGACCCTGACAAGAGTGTGACGTTTGCTGTACCGGGGGTCGTGCAGGTCAGTCCGCTGTCCGCGGGCAAAAGCGCGGTGCGAATCGGTCCCTCGGCCGGATGGCTCGAGCCGAGCGGGCTTTCGCACTGGGAAAACGAGCTCTCGTTCGTCGTGCGGGGGGACCTGACCGCGACGGTCGCTCGCGCTCTCCGCGCCACTCTTCCGGTCGAACAGATTGCGCCGAAACGCTTTCCCATGGCGCACCAGGCCGTCGAGGTCAGCCCGTTATTGCCCATTGCGGGGAATCTGGTCGCGAGCGTGCGGGGCGAGGGCATTCGCGTGCACACGGTGGGGGTAGACCGCGTGTCTTCCGGCTTTTACTACTTCGCCGAAGGGGGTCCGGACGACGCCGTGCGCGTGCAAGGCAATCTCGTCGAGATGCTCGCCCCCTCGCTGACGGCATCGAGCAGCAACGCAGAGATCTCCGCGCTCGTCGATGGCCTCATCGACCGCCTTCTCGTGCAGCTTTCCGGGGGGATCGCGTCAGAGCTCGACGTCGAACTCGCCAATGCGCTGCCCCGCCTGTCGCGCGATGGAACGGGTCTCTTGGGCACCGATCTCGACGCCTTCGATGCGAAGGCACGCGCTCTGGCCGCGGGGTCGCAGCGCTGGGCCTCCTCCGGACTGCCGCTCGCCCAAGCCATTGCGGACGCCGTGCGGCTCGGACAAACGTTCGCGCGCGTGCCTCTCTACGGAGAAGCCCGTCTGGAAAGTCCCACGTCGCTCGACGTTCTGGTCGGCGGCCGCGTGCAGCGGCTGCCGGGGCGGCCTCTTTGGACGGTGAAGGGCACCCCGCGCGAAGAAGGGGCGACAGGCGTCGAAGCCCCTGCAGAGCCCCACGCGCTCGCCGACTCGGAGGCGCGCTCGCCTGCGCTCGACGGCGTAAGGGCCGAGTCCACGGCAACGGCAACGGCACGGTCCGAGAGCGCCGTCGGGGCCTCGGCGAGGACGGAGACAGAGCCCCCGGGCTACGCAAAGGCGACGCTGCCGGTCGAGCCGCGCGCGGCGGCACTGAAGACCGCCTCCGTCGAACCGAGGATCGTCCCAGCGCCAATCGTGACGGTCACCGCCGCGCCCGCTTCGCCCGAACCCGAACGCTCCGTCGCGCCCGTCGCGGCGATCGAACCGGAGACGCCGCTTGCCCACACGCCGGCGACCGGGCCGTCCGATCTCTCCCCGCTTGCCACAACGCCCTTGCCGGGGGGGCCGGAACCGCGGTTGCCCGGCCCCGAGCAGCCATCCCCGCGGGCGAAGGAAGCCGAAGGCCCCTCGTCCCCAGTAGCCGCGCCATCCCGCCCACTGGCCACTTCCGGAGGCGAGCCCCGGGAATCGCCGCTGCCCGCTGCCGCGATCGCGCCCACCCCGTCCGCCGTTCCGAGGGCGGGCCGAGGGATCGGGGCGGTCATCATGCTGCTGCTCGCGGTGATCGCCTACTTTGTCGGGCGTTTGATGAGGCGCCACTTCACGAAGCTGCCCTGAGGCGCTGCACCCGATCGGTGGCCACTCCGAAATGGCGCGGAGAGCGGTCCCGGCCGCCGTCCGTCGACGGCCAGGAACCGCCAGCACGCCCAGCCCGCACGGACAACTCGGACCCTCGAGCGGACCGAAGAAGAGGCCACCGCGGCCGGATGGCCCGACCCCTTGACCACGCCCTCGGGCCCCCTGCACCCGGAGCTGGTCCGGACCTTGCGCGCGCTCGAGTCGTGCCTACCATTTGAGGTACAAAGATCCACAGGCGGGCGCGGCGGAACGACTCCGAAGCGCCACGGTAGCTGGGTCAGGAAGTCGTCATGAGCAGTATTAGCCAAAACCAGCAAATTAGTCCGCAGGAAGTTGCATCCATGAGCGATGTCGTTGGCCCCCAGCTCCAGTCCGCTCCACCCGAGCAGGAGCTGCGGCCCGACGCGCCCCCTACGTCGCCCGTTGCGGATGCCGAGCATCCGCGGCGGCCGCGAGGGTTTGCGGCCATCGACCGCAAGCTCTTGGCGGAGATCGCCAGCAAAGGCGGCAAAGCGGCTCATTCGGCCGGAACGGCCCACGAGTTCACGAGCGACGAGGCACGCGCGGCCGGCCGCAAGGGGGGACTCGCCACCCACGCGAAACGGCGCAAGATCGAACCGTAAGGGGCGCTCGCGCGCCATCGGCCTTGTGGCGTGGTGGCCAAAGTGGCCGCGTGACCTTGCACGAATCGCGGATGCACGTGGACGCCACCACCGCCGCACGGCCGATCCGCCGGGACTCGTGACGCGGGTGGTTGGCTTCTCCGGCAGATTCTCGAACGCTCACGGATCCCCGTCTTTGCGCGCCGTCTTGATGCGGGATCGTCGTTTTTTGTCGTCGATGCGTCGCTCGACGCTTCCCCGCGTCGGACTCGTTCTGCGTCGAGGGCGAGGTCGCTCCAGGGCCCGAAGGACGACTGCGCGGATCTTGTCTCGGGCGTCCTCGAGGTTCATTCGCTGGTCGCGCGTCCGCTGGCTCGTGACCCGAAGCCTGCCGTCGGCGGCGAGCGCCCCGGCGGCAAGGCGGCGCAGACGTTCGCGCGCCGGGCCGTCCAGCCCGGCGATACGCAGAATGTCGACGCGAAGCTCGACCTTGCTCGCCACTTTGTTGACGTTCTGGCCACCGGGACCCCCCGAACGCGCGGCGCGCATCTCCATCGCCTCCGCCGGCACGACGACTCCCGGACGAACGAGCAGCGGCTCCGTCATTGCGCGATCAGCGAGGCTACTCCCGCGATCGCCTCAGCAATGATGCGCTCCAGGTGATCGCCCGAGCGGAAGCTCTCGGCGTAGATTTTATACACGTCTTCCGTACCGCTCGGTCGGACCGCAAACCAGCCCTGATCGCTCGTGACCTTGAGGCCGCCGAGATCGGCGCCGTTGCCCGCGGTGATCCTGCGCGCGGTGATCGCATCACCGGCGAGCGACGGTGCGCTCCAGTTTTCTGCGCGGAGCGTGCGCAGGCGCTCCCGGATCTGACTCGTCGCCGGGGCGTCTCGTCTCTCGTAGAAAGAACGGCCGAGCGCAGCCTCGATCGCGGCGTACTGTCGGCCTGGATCGCGACCTGTCACCGAAAGGATTTCGCACGCCAGAAGGGCGAGGACAATTCCGTCCTTGTCCGTTGTCCAGGTCGATCCGTCACGTGCGAGCAGAGACGCCCCGGCGCTTTCCTCGCCGCCGAACCCGAGCGTTCGGTCCGCGAGCCCAGGCACGAACCATTTGAACCCGACCGGAACCTCGACGACGCGTCTGCCTCGACTCTCCGCGACGCGGCGGATCACGTCGCTCGACACCGCGGTCATTCCGATGGCGGCCGACGCCGGCCAACCCGGTCGATGCTGAAGCAGGTAGTCGACGGCCGCGGACAAATAGTGATTCGGGGGGAGCAAGCCGAAGCTCGGCGTGACGACGCCATGCCGATCGGCATCGCCGTCGTTTCCGAGGGCGATGTCGAACCGGCCGCGCTGCGCGATGAGATTGGCCATCGCGTACGGGGAAGAACAGTCGGTCCGGATGCGCCCATCGTGGTCCAAGGGCAGGAAGCGGAACGTCTTGTCGACCGTACGATTGATCACGGTCAGATCGAGCGGGTAGCGCTCGGCGATTCGGCTCCAGTATTCGACACTCGCCCCACCCATCGGATCGACACCGACCTTGGGTCGGGCTCGAGCGATGGCCTCGAGATCGATCGCCAGAGCAAGGTCATCGACATAATGTCCTATGAAATCATAGGTGCCAATGGCACCCTCGCGCGTGGCGCGTTCGATGGGAATCCGCGCGATTGACGCAGCCGATGCGGCCAGGAGTTCGTTGGCGCGGCGCTCAATCCAAGTCGTGATCGCCGCTTCGGCAGGCCCCCCGTGCGGAGGGTCGTACTTGAAGCCGCCGTCTTCCGGCGGGTTGTGCGACGGCGTGATGACGATCCCGTCCGCACGCGCCCCGATCGCGCGATTGTGGGTCACGATCGCTCGCGAGACGGCGGGCGTGGGCGTGTAGCCGCCGCCCGATGCGACGAGGGCCCGCACTCCGCGCGCGGCCAACACCTCGAGCGCCGTCGTGTGGGCGGGGACCGAAAGCGCGTGCGTATCCATGCCGATGTACAGCGGCCCATCGACTTGGTGGGCCTCGCGCCAGTCGCAGATGGCCTGGGTGATGGCCGCGATGTGATCCTCATTGAAGCTGCGACGCAGCGACGATCCGCGGTGACCTGACGTTCCAAACGAGACCCGTTCGGCCGGCACTTTGCTATCGGGGTGCGCGTCGTAATAAGCGCGCTCTAGCTTGCCGAGATCGACGAGGCTGGCTGCGGGAGCCGGTTGTCCGGCGCGAGGGTCAAGGCTCATGTGGACGATCCATGTCCCATGCGGCCGGCGCGAGTCAATTGGCGCGAGTCGGATTTCGCCGACCACCGTTTCGAAGGCGCGATTCGGCTCGATAAGCCCGCTTCTCCGGACCGTCGTCCACGACGTGGGGGACGTGATAGCGTCGATGCCAGGGCGCGTTCGATCCCCGCTCGGCGCCAAGCAAGTCCGCGGCATGCCGGGTACCATCCGATGATCATCTATGTCGACCTTGCGGAGGGCTCGACGGAAGCCGCCGCGTTCCGCGATGCGGTCGGGCGCACGGACGTTAGGGACGTGTCATGGCGGTACGCGGTTCCCGACGTCCGCGCCGTTCTCGATGCCGTGCGCGACGCGGACGTGATCGTGGCGTTGCACGTGCCGGACGCGACGCTAGCGGCCGCGAAGCGGGTACGCTGGCTCGCCTTCTGGAGCGCGGGGCTCGACCGGGCGGTGACACCCGCGGTCGCAGGGGCGCTCCTGCGGGGGGTGATCGCCACGAGCGCGAGCGGCGTTCACGGACCGAACATCGCCGAGCACGTGCTCGCCATGATGCTCGCCTTCACGCGTCGCCTGCCCGAGTATTACCGCGCCCAAATCGCGCACCGCTGGGAGCGCCCGCCGGATGACCAAACAGGCGGCATCGGCGAGTTGAGCGGGCAAACGCTCGCCGTCGTCGGGCTCGGCCACGTGGGCCTAGCCCTGGCCCAGAGGGCGCAGGCCTTCGGGATGCGCGTCGTCGGAACACGGCGCGGAGACACGGCGCAGTCCGGCGACGCTCCGGCCGTCATGGTCCGATCGCACGTCGATCTCGACTCGGTGCTCGCCGAGGGCGATCACGTCTGCATCGCCGTTCCACTCACGCGCGAGACGACCGGTCTCATCGACGAGAACCGGCTCAAACGCATGAAACGGAGCGCGTATCTGTACAACATCGCACGGGGCCCCGTCGTCGAACATCGTGCGCTCGTCCGAGCCCTGCAAGGCGGGGAGATCGCCGGCGCGGGACTCGACGTTTTCGAGACCGAACCGCTGCCACCCTCGAGCCCGCTTTGGAGTATGGCAAACGTGATCATCACGCCGCACGTGGCCGGCCGCACCCCTCATTACTTCACGCGCGCGGCATCCCTCTTCGCGGATAACCTGGTGCGGTTTGCGCGAGGCGAGCCCATGGCCAATCGTTACGACTCCAAACGCGGATACTGAGCAACGCCTGGCCCGACAGCGGTTGGCTCCGGCAACGATCCACGGGCGTCCAGGTCGATCGGGATCGATGTGGATGCCGACCGCAGTCCAGACGCAAAAAGGTCGGCCCTCACCGCGATCGACCCGGCAAGCGAATCCAGAACACCACCGCGACGACGAGGTGCGTCACGGAGGTGGAAAGAGCTATTCCCGAAAGGCCGAGCGAGCCGACGAAGAGCGCGTTCAGCCCGGCGTTGAGCGTACTATTGAGAATTCCCATACCGGGCATGATGCGACTGTTTTGCAAGGCTACGTGTGCACGCGCGAGCACGAGCAGTGCACCGAACGGTGCCGACCCGGCGAGTGCCCAGGGCACGATGGCAGCAATGCGGGCGACGCCGGCACGATCCATCGCCCCATGCGAGAACAAAAGCGCGCAGAGCGGAGCACTCGCCGCGCCCATGACGACGCCAAGCCCGATGAGCAGAGCGCAGACGACGACCAGCGTTCGTCGCGTGGTGGCGAGAAACTGCGAGGGGCGATTCGCTTCGTGCGAAAGGCGAGTGAGCAGGACCGGAAAGAGCGTCGCCTGGAGAACCGATGTCGGCAAGGACGCGACGTCGCCGGCGTACCGGACGAGCGTGCCGCCACCCACTACGCCGGCCAAGCCGGCCATCAGCTGATCGATGAGCGGGTTGATTCGCGTGATGAGAGAGCCGGTCATCTCGAGCCGCAAAAGCGCGAAGATGCGGCGCAGCGGCTCGGATCGGTCCAAGTTGGGCGTGACTCGAAGCCCGAGAGCGCGCCGTGCGATGAGCGCCAATACTCCGATGGCGAGGATTTCGCCGGCGAGCATCGCTAGGGGTATCACGCGCACGCCAAGCGTCCGCCTGCCCGCAAACAGCACGGCCCACGTGAGCGCCATGCCGAGGCCGCTTCCTATCGGATGCGCGCGAAAGACTCCGTGCGCATTGAGAACTCCGACGTAAAATGAGCGCACCCCCGTAGCCATCGTTCCGATCGACATCAGCACGACGAGCTCGAGAGAGACGCGGTGAAGGGGCGACACGAGGCCGGCCGCGAGGGCCGCGAGACTGCCCATTCCCAAGGCGACGGCACCGCCCGCGGCGATCGTGTACCCGAGCAGAGCGCCGGCCAAACGCGACACGCTCGCGGGCTCCCGGATGCCCACTTCAATCAGCACCGGCACCGCTGCCGAATCCTGGAAAGCACCGGTGATTACGGCGCCGGCAAACACGAAATAAGCGGCCAAAAGATAATAAATATCCGTTTCGGCCGTCCGTCCGAAAAATGCCGCGAGCGCCAGCGGAAGCACCGCTTCGCCTCCCCGCAGCAGGACTTGGAGCGGCAACAGCCCGAGGGCCGTGCGGGCAAGCGCGGGGACCGGGCCGGCCGTCGCGGGCGCCTGTTCGGTCATGAAGCCTTCGACGCGGATTGATAGACCGCGCGGTAGCCTTCGCACATCCGGCCGAGATCGCAGTGCGCGACGACGAAGCGACGACCCTCGACACCCATGGCGCGCAGGCCGGCTCGATCGGCTCTCGCGCGCAGGATGGCCCCCGCAAACGCCTCGGCGGTCGCGTCGGATACGAGCCATCCGGTGACGCCGGGCTGAACGATCTCGGGGATGCCCCCTCCAGCGAACGCGATGACCGGACGCTCCATCGCGAGCGCCTCGAGCACCGAGAGGCCGAGCGGTTCGTCGTCGGAAGTGTTCAGGATGGCGTCGCACTGCGCGACGAAGGGCCGCGGATCGGCGTGACGACCCACGAAGGTCACCGAGGCGCCTCGTAGGCGAGCCAGCGCCTCGAGGCGACGCCGCTCTTCTCCCTCACCGACGACCAAGAGGTCGACCTCGGCCAGAGCCGCTGCCTCGATGGCGAGATGCACGCGCTTCCACGCGGTGAGTCGGCACACGATTCCGACGCGAAGAGCCCCCTCGGTCGCCGGCCCAGCAACCCAGTACATCGGGTCGACGCCGTTTCGAACGACCGTGGTCCGTGCGGCCGCCGCAGGCGCGGTTCGCGCGAGCACCGAATGAACGTAGCGGCTCACCGCAATGAACCGTTCGGTACGCGCGGCCGCCCAGCGCGTAAACGGCGAGCAGCTCGGATCGAAATAGTGCATGACATGGTGCTCGGTGCGAACCTGGGGCAGCCCCGCGCGACGCGCAGCCCGTGTTCCGAGCACGTGGGATGCGAACGTGTGGGTGTGGACGAGATCAATGCGTTCGGCAACGAGCAGGGCCGTCAGCCAAGCGACGTCGGCGGGGCCGAGGGAGCGGTAAAGATAGGCAAACGGGTTGTCGCGCGCCGCACCTCGGTCGTGAATCGTAACCCCAGAGGAGGCTAGATAATCGGCGAGCGCACGATTGGGCGTAATCACCGCCGCTTGGTGGATCGCGCCGGTCTGTTCGGAGCGACGGGCGAGCTGCGTGAGGAGCCGCTCCGCTCCGCCGATATCCCCTCCCACGACGAGGTGCATCACGCGCAACCGGCTCATGCGAGAGCGCCGTTCCGGAGGCTAGCGTCTCGGAACCGATGCGCGGGGAGGCCCGTTACCATTTCGCGCGGATACTTTCCAGCCAACGGGTGTCGCAACGCGAGAACGGGCCGCCGACGAAACGCAACCAAAACCCGATACCACGGCAGAGGGGGGCGGAGCCGCCCATCGCACCGTCGGCGGCGACGAGCGTCCCGACCCTGCCGAAACGCGTCGGCAACCGAAGCGTCGTAGACTGCCGGCACTTTGAGCATACGCGTCGCCGTTCACCATCAAACACGATACCGATTCGATCGTCCGGTCGACTTTTCGCCCCACGTCGTGCGTTTGCGGCCCGCACCGCACTGCCGAACCCCGATCGTGGCGTACTCACTTCGGATCGAGCCGGCCGAGCATTTCATCAATTGGCAACAGGACCCGTTCGGAAACTATCAGGCGCGGATCGTGATCCCGAAGCCGGCGGCCGAGTTGCTCGTGGAGGTCGACCTGGTCGCCGATCTGACGGTGATCAATCCGTTCGATTTCTTTCTCGATGACGACGCCCAGCACTTCCCCCTCACGTACGCCCCGGCGTTGAAGCGAGATCTGATCCCGTATCTGCAAACGGGAGCATTCGGCGCGCGCTTCGCCGACTTCGTCGAGCGGGCCCGATCTCGAATGGCCGTGCCCGGTCAGAGGCTCATCGATCTTCTCGTCGACTTGAACCGCCACGTGCACTCGACGCTTCGCTACGACGTGCGGATGGAGCCGGGCGTTTTCGCGCCCGAGGAGACCCTCGAACGAGGCCACGGCTCGTGCCGAGACTTTGCGTGGCTGTTGGTGCAAACGCTCCGCCATCTGGGGCTCGCGGCGCGGTTCGCATCCGGCTATTCCATTCAGTTGAAGGCCGACGAGAAGCCGCTGCACGGACCGGCCGGTGTCGCGCACGACGGGGTCGACTTGCACGCCTGGGCCGAGGTGTTCTTGCCGGGCGCCGGCTGGGTGGGGTTGGACGCCACCAGCGGCTTGCTCGCGAGCGAGGGTCACATTCCGCTCGCTTGCACGCCGGATCCAGAGACGGCTGCGGCCGTGACGGGGACGTTCTCGTGGCACAAGCGAAGCGAGCAGGATCGCCTCGAAGAGACGCTCGCGTTCACGATGGATGTACGCCGCGCATACGAAGCTCCGCGCGTCACGCTGCCCTACAGCGAGCAAGCCTGGTCCGAGATCGATGCGCTTGGGGCGGCGGTCGATCGGGTACTCGCCACGAACGACGTACGACTCACCATGGGTGGGGAACCGACGTTCGTCGCGAACGACGACCCCGAGGCGGCCGAATGGACGATCGCAGCCTTGGGGCCCACAAAGCGGCGTTACGCGAGCGCGCTCACCCACCGACTCTACGAGCGATTCACGCGCCACGGTCTCATTCACGAAGGCCAGGGGAAGTGGTATCCGGGGGAACCGCTGCCGCGCTGGGCGCTTTCCTGCTATTTTCGAAAAGACGGTTTGCCGATCTGGCAAAATCCGGAATTGTTCGCACGGGCCGCTACGGGGGATGCGACGGCCGCCGACGCGATGGCTTTCGTTGGGCTCGTTGCGGAGATCCTCGGCGTCGACAAGCGCTTCGCCCTGCCGGCGTACGAAGACGCTTGGTATTACCTTTGGCGGGAGCGGCGGCTGCCGGTCAACGCCGACCCTCACGACTCGCGGCTCGAAGACGAAGGCGAGCGGGCGCGTCTCGCTCGCGTGTTCGAAGAGGGCCTCAAGGCGATCGTGGGCTATGCACTGCCGCTGAGAGAGCTCGGGACCGCGGCCGACCCAGACAAAGGACCCGCTTGGAAGAGCGGCGCCTGGTTTCTGCGCCGAGAGCGCATGTATCTTCTACCCGGCGATTCGCCGATGGGTTACCGGCTCCCGCTCGACTCGCTGCCCTGGGTGGCAGCCGGCGATTATCCACACTTGATCCTGCCGGACCCTTCGGCCGAGACGAAGCCATTGCCGCCTCCCGAGCGCTTCGCGACGGTGCCCACGAGGCAATCGGTGCGAGCGAGCCCGACCCCCGAGTCGTCTGCGCCCCCGGAGCGCTTTCAATCGGACCCGCGTGTCGTGCGCACCGCCCTGTGCATCGAGCCACGAAACGGCGTCTTGCACGTTTTCATGCCGCCTCTCGAGACCGTGGAGGCGTACCTGTCGCTCTGCGCGGCGGTCGAATCGGCCGCGCAAACGGCGGGCCGCGCCGTTCGCATCGAGGGCTATCACCCTCCGTCCGATCCGCGGATCGGTCGACTCCAAGTCACGCCGGATCCCGGCGTCATCGAAGTGAACATTCATCCGTCCGCCAACTGGCAAGAGCTCGTCCACAACACGACGACTCTCTACGAGGAAGCCCACAAGACCGAGTTGCGCGCGGAGAAGTTCATGATGGACGGCCGCCATTGCGGCACCGGCGGCGGCAATCATGTCGTGCTCGGGGGTCCGACGACGACCGACAGCCCCGTCCTGCGACGTCCACACCTTCTGAAGAGCCTCGTCAACTACTGGCTCAATCATCCGTCGCTTTCGTACCTGTTCTCGGGATTGTTCATCGGCCCGACCAGCCAAGCGCCGCGGGTCGACGAAGCCCGAAACGACGCTCTGTACGAGCTCGAGATTGCCTTCCAACAGCTCGCCGCGAACGCCCGCCCACCTGGACAGGTCCCCCCGTGGTTTGTCGACCGAACGCTGCGCAACTTGCTGGTCGACGTCACCGGAAATACCCATCGCGCGGAGTTCTGCATCGACAAGCTGTTCAGCCCCGAGGGCATCGCAGGGCGTCACGGCTTGGTGGAGCTTCGCTCGTTCGAAATGCCGCCGCATCCGCGCATGAGTCTCACCCAGCAGCTGCTCGTGAGGGCTCTGGTCGCGTCGTTCTGGACCAAGCCCTACGAGACGCCGCTCATCCGATGGGGAACCGAACTCCACGATCGCTTCATGCTGCCGCATTTCGTGCAGGACGATTTCGAAGACGTGCTCGGCGACCTCAAGCGGGACGGATTCGACTTCGATCCCGCCTGGTTCCGTCCCCATCACGAGTTCCGCTTTCCGCTGCTCGGGCGCGTCGAGGGTAAAACGGGGATCGTCCTCGAGCTCCGACAAGCGATCGAGCCGTGGCACGTATTGGGGGAGGAGAGCACGGCCGGCGTGACATCGCGCTCCGTCGACTCGTCGGTCGAGCGGCTCGAGGTGAAGGCGAGCGGCATTGTCGACGGCCGCCACGTGATTGCGTGCAACGGGCGGCGGGTCCCGTTGCGTCCGACCGGAACGAACGGCGAAATGGTCGGCGGGGTTCGCTACCGCGCCTGGCGGCCGCCCGCGGCTTTGCATCCCGGGATCGGCGTTCACTCTCCGCTCGTCGTCGACGTCATCGACGGGTGGAACGAACACGCCATCCTCGGGTGCCAGTACCATGTGACCCATCCGGGCGGCCTCTCGGTCTCGCAGTTCCCGCGAAACAGCTTCGAGGCAGAGACCCGCCGAGCGGCTCGCTTTTGGGCATTCGGACACACGCCCGGCCATCGTCGTCCACCCCGCGAAGAGCCCAATCCGGAATTCCCGTTCACGCTGGATCTACGACGATCGGCACCAGACCGGACCGAGGCGGAATGATGGAGACCGCTCCGCCAACGCGAGGCCCAGCCGCAGATCGCCGCTGAAAACGCCGAGGTCCGCCGTGCGCCGAGCCACCGGTCGCCACGGCGTGCCGGCGGCCGTGCACGAGGCGTCCGGGCGAGCGCCTCGGAAAACTCGGCCAGAAACGCCCGTGGCAGAGATGCCGGCCGCTGATTAGATTGGGTGGCGGGTCCGGCGTCTGGAACGCCGGACCCGTATGACTGATCTGCGGCACATGGAGAACCCCCTCGTCGTCCAGAAGGCGGACGATCTGCCCGACTTCGATCGAATCCGTCCGGATCACGCGGAGCTGGCGATCGACCTCGTCCTATCCGAGAACCGGTCCCGCTTGCGTGCCGTCCTCGAGGACGTCAGCCGCCCGGACGAGCCCGTAACCTGGGAGCGGCTGATGGAACCGCTCGACGACATGAGCGACCGCCTGGCGCGCGCGTGGGGGCCCGTTTCGCACCTCTTTGCCGTCACGAGCACCGCCGAGTGGCGCGCGGCATACAACGCCTGTCTGCCGAAGGTCACCGGCTACCACCTCGAATTGTCGCAGAACGAGGTCCTTTATCGCGCCTACGAACGCCTATCGAAAGCCGAGAGCGGCCCCGAGCTTTCGCGCGTGCGCCGAAAGGTCGTCCACGACGCGTTGCGTGACTTCACTCTCTCGGGGGTCGCGCTGCCCGATGATCGGCGCAAGCGGTTTCGCGACGTAGCGTTGCGGCTATCCCAATTGCAATCCAAGTTCCAGGAAAATGTGCTGGACTCCGCCCAGGCTTGGAGCAAGCACGTGCTGGACGAATCGGCGCTTTCCGGCATGACCGCGCAAGGCAAGGCCCTCGCTCGATCGCGCGCGGCCGCCAAGGGCCTCGAAGGCTTCCGGCTGACTCTCGATTTCCCGACGTACGACGCGGTAGTGAGTTACGCCGACGATCGCGACCTGCGTCGGGAACTGTACGAAGCGTACTCGACGCGGGCGTCGGATGCAGGCCCGCTGGCAGGCCAATTCGACAACAGCGCTCTCATGGAGGAGATCCTCGCGCTGCGCCACGAGCAAGCGCTCATCCTGGGGTTTTCGAATTACGCCGAGATGTCGCTTGCGACGAAGATGGCCGACTCGCCGGAGGAGGTCGAGCGATTCCTGCTGGACCTCGGCCGGCGCGCTCGCGGGCGAGCGCAGGCCGAGCTCGACGAACTGGCGGCGTTTGCGCGGCAGCGAGGGGGGCCTTCCGACTTCCAGCCCTGGGACCTGCCGTACTACACGGAGAAGTTGAAGGAGCAGAGGCTCGGTTTTTCCGATGAGGCGATCCGCCCTTATTTTCAAGCGCCGAAGGTCCTTCGGGGCATGTTCGAGCTCGTGCAACGCCTCTACGGTATTCGCATCGAGCCGGTCGGCGGCATCGCCACGTGGCATCCGGACGTGACGACGTACGCGGTGCTCGACGACAACGGCCGTCGAATCGGCGCCTTCTACCTGGACCCTTATGCGCGCGACGACAAGCGCGGCGGCGCGTGGATGGATGAGTGCGTTGGGCGGCGCCGGCTCTCAACCGCCATCCAGGCCCCCGTGGCCTATCTTACATGCAACTTCGCACCGCCTCTCGCCGGCGAGCCAGCGCTTTTGACTCATGAAGAAGTCGTCACGCTGTTCCACGAGTTCGGTCATGGGCTGCACCACCTGCTTACGCGGGTCGACGAACCTGCCGTGGCTGGCATCCGCGGAGTCGAGTGGGACGCCGTGGAGCTGCCGAGCCAGTTCATGGAAAACTGGTGTTACGATCGCGTCGCACTGAGCGGGTTTGCTCGCCACTGGCAAACCGGGGAAAAATTGCCGGAATCGTTACTGGAAAAGTTGAGGGCAAGCCGTACGTTTCATGCCGCGCTCGCGACGATGCGACAGCTCGAGTTCGGCTTGTTCGACCTGCGAGTGCACCGCGATTACGATCCGGCGGCCGGCGGCCGGATCCTGCAGGTGCTCGGGCAAGTGCGGAGCGAAATCAGCGTTTTGCAGCCACCACCGTGGAATCGAATGCCGAACAGCTTCTCTCACGTGTTTGCAGGCGGATATGCGGCCGGGTACTATAGCTATAAGTGGGCCGAGGTGTTGAGTGCGGACGCCTTCGCCGCCTTCGAAGAAAGTGGCTTTTCACCGGACATCGGCCTGCGATTTCGCGACACCATCCTAGCCCAGGGAGGATCCCGCGAGATGTTGGATCTCTTCGTCGAATTCCGGGGCCGAAGGCCGAGTCTGGAGCCTCTTCTCCGGTTGAGCGGGCTCGCCTGAGTCGCGATGGCTTGACTGGACGAATTAAAGCGTCAAGTATGGGTAATCGTAGTTATGCGCGAACATGCCGTATCTGAAGGGCGTGAGTTGGCGTCCGCCGTGGAGCAACTTGCCGACCGATTCGCAGCGAAGTGGACCGGATCCGTTCACGATCGCCAAGTGCGCGAGCTCACGCACGAATTCTTATTCGATGTGGTCGACACGTTGCGAAGAGCCTCTATCGCCGAGATCGCTGAGGCGCTGACGGCGCTCGAGCGAGACAAAGCCCGCATCTCCGCGGCCGCGCGCCGACCTCTCGAAAGGGTTCGCGACCGGGATCGGTCGGATGACGGGCCCAAGCGAACCGGTGCGGTGCACGAGGGGCTCGACGAGTCGGCGCCCCCCACGCCGGACGCATCGCGCAAGAGTCGAGACCCGTTTGACATCACGAAGCCGGGTGAGCTTTTGGAGCCGGCGTCCGTCGAGACCCGCCGCGACGACGAGCTGCCGCCCTCATCCGAGCGACGCGCCTCCGCTTCTCGTGTCGAGTCGGCGAGGAGCGCCGTCGGCGTACAGTCGACGAGGCGCCCGGCGACGACTGCGCAGCGGACCGCCGAAGCGGTTCGCCCGGCGCCTCCGGCGGTGACGCTTCGCGAGGGTGAGCAACTTCTGAGGACAGGCGGATCGGGCGTCGTCATCCGGCGCGCGCGAATCGCGTAGCCCGCTCGAATCGGCCCGGAGCCGGCGCCGGCAGGTACACCACTTGCCGCTGCTCGCGCTCGGGTATCGCAAGCGAGGGGATCGTTTCAATAGCTGACTGCCAAGGCGAAACGGAGGAACGCGCCGCGCAGGCCGAGCGACCCCAGGTCGACCGCAGCGGCCGTTTGCCCGTCGTTGGACGTCGCGGGCGTGAGCGCCAACCGGTTGTCGACGACCCACGAATACCCCGCGTCGCCCTGAAGCCAGATTCGCACGGCTCGCCCGGGGTGCTCGGGTAGCGGCAACACAGGGACCGCATAGCCCGCGCTTGCGTCCGTCGTGAACAGCCAGACCGACTTCGTCAGCGCCGAAGGCGCGGACGGATCGTCCACTTCGGAGCGCTCCCCTGCGACGCCGGGGGCGACGCGCACGAACACGTATCCGAAGGGCCCAAAGTGCGCACGCCCCTCGAGCGGCACGGTGAGTCGGTTCACCTTGAGAGACGTCGAATCGCCGCGCGCGGTAGTCTCGGTCGCGCCGTAGTCCCAGGAGACGCCTGGCGCGAAAGCGAAGCGCCCATGTGTGTACACGGTGCGCGAAAGAGTGAGCGAAGCGCCCGAAAAATAGTCGTCCGTCGAAAACGGGTTGTATCCGGCATTGGTGACGAACACGCCGCGGTACCCGACCTCGAAACGGGCGACCTGCTCACGCCAATCGCCCGCGCGAGTCGACGGCCTCCACTCGGCTTCCGGCTCGGACTGAGCCCGAGCCGCCGGACCCCCCAGGACGACGACCGCCATCGCGGCGGGGATTGCGTACGCTTTCATGGGGCCTCCAGTAGCAGCGACGACGTGCGGCGCGGCGGCGTCGTGTTCGGGGTCAGTGCATTGAAGACCGTCGCGCCCACGCTTCCCTCCAGATGCAGGGCGACCAGCGCCCTCGCGGGACTCGCACCGGCAATGGCGATGTCGTACGCGGCGTCAATCGGTGCCGTGTCGTTGAGCGGTATCGGGTTCAGGGTGCTGAAGTCGATCATCGCGAGCTCGGTCTCACCCGGCACGAATGCCCATACGCGACCGCCGTCCGGCGCGATGGACAGCGTCGGGGTCGTCGTCGCGGTAAGAGGGGCTACTTCATCCGATTGGAGATTGAGGACGAAGAATCCACTGCCGTTCGACGGCTCGAGCACCATCAAGCTCGATGAATTGGGTACGTCGCTCACCGTCTGGATCGGGACGGACACGCCGGGTACGTCGATGCTGAAGTACGATTGCGTCAACGCCTGTCCGAGAGTCCAGAGCGCGACCCCGTTGGTACTGACTCCGTTCCAAAGCAGCGCCACGTCCGACGCCGCCGCCCCTGCCCCGGCGGCGGGCGTGACGAGGGACAAGGTCGAGTAGGGTTGCGGCAGGCTTACGGTGGGCGGAATGACCCCACTACCGGCCGCGGAAGGGTCGACGAGGAGCGCGGCCGTCAATTGGGGGATGAGGACCGCGAGACGCAACGCGCCGTTCGCGTGCACGAACGCGATGTCCGACACGATGCCGCCCACGGGGGTTTGACTGACGACCGGGCTGAAATCGTTTTTGTCCGTTGGGCCCGGTGGACCGAACGAGACGATGTAGACGTTCGTATCGTTCGACGTGCGAACGGCGAGAACGGCGTCGGCGCTGTCTGTCGCATCGAACCCGTCGATGGCGACGCCCGCCGGCGTCGTCGATTGCGTGCTGGCTTCGGGCGTCAGGGGAATCGTGAACTCCGGGCGCGGGGGGTTATCGAACGCGTGGTCAAGATCCAGCAGGCTGACGTCAATTTGCGTCTCAATCACGAGCAGTCGTCGATCTCCGTTTACGCTGCCGCCGGGCACGGCCACGCCCAACGCCGGATCGACGAGCAGCGGAGGGGTGAAGGTGAGTTGCTGCGGAGTCCCGCCGAAGCTCTGCAGCGTGTGCGTGATCGGATTGGGGTTGGCCCCCGTCGCGCTCGCCGGCGACAACGTGAGGTCGAAGATGACGAGCTCGTTCTGGTTCTGGACGAAGCCCGTCTGCGCGTACGCCACGGCCCAATGCCCCAGCGGGTCGACGGCGAGACTCGTGCAGGGCTGCGACATCGCGTACTGCTGGGGGGTGACTTTGGACGTCGTCGGATCGACTTGAATCGTCGTCAGCGACGGGCCGTCTTGCGCGTTCGTCGGATTCGTGTCGCCCGCCGACAGGACGAACAGGGTCGACCCGTCGGCGGATGTGGCGGTCGTCGCGACGTTGTGCCCGATTGGGTAAGAACGAGCCGTGAGGTTCAAGTCGGCGTCCGCCGTCAGAACGACGAGGCGGTGGTCCGTGTCGTCGACGAGTGCGACGCCGCTCGGAAGACCTACGGTCGTCGTGATAGTGACCGGAGAGTCCCAATACGCCGGACGCGATCCGCACCCGGCGATCACGCAGACGGCGGCGAGTGCGGCAAGGGCCGACCGCAACCCGGATTGCGCGCTCATCGGTCGGTCCCTTCGACGGCTTCGACGATGCCGGCGTTGAGATCGAACCCCGTGATCGTGCGCGATCCCCCGTCGTCGTCGGGACTCAGATCGATGAACGTGATTCTTCCCTCGGAGTAGCTCTGGGCGACATAACCGGTCGCGCCGGTGGTTGCACCGGCGTCGCTGGACGCTCCGAGCACGATGCCGACCGCGAGCGGCGGACTTGCCAGCGGGTACTCCGTGCTCACGAGCGAGGGCATCGCTGCCATGTACACGGCGTAGGTGGCGGTCGTGTCGTCGCGGATGGTGACGAGCGCGCGATCGTCGGTCAGCGCGACGGCGGTCGGCGCAGCGGTCAAGGGAACGAGGACGGCGGGCAGTTCGCTCGCGATCGGCACGACGCTGAAGGCGCCCTTGTCCGTCGAGCCGGCGGGTAGCTGGTGCAGGACGACGGCATTCTGGGCGTCGCTCGTGGGGAAGACGGCCAGCACGGGCGCGTGCAGCGGGATCGTGCGGTAGGTGGGCGTCGGCTGGAACGTCAGGACGGTCATCTGGTCGACAGGAGCGGCGGTCGTGAACAGAAGCGCCGTGTCACCCTGACGGGTTACGACGGCGCGTCCGATCGTCTGCCCCTGGATCGTGGTCGTGGTGAACGACGTCGGATCGCTGACGATGCCGGGAATGGGAATGACGACGACCGTGGCCGTGTCGCGGAGCACCGCGACGGCAAAAGTCCCCGTCGGGGACATCGTGAGGTCGGTCGGAAAGTCCGGGAGCGAGACCGCAGTCGTCTTGCCGTCGGCCATCGATATGACCGCAAGCGATTGCACGCCATCTTGCCGCACGAGCGCGTAGCTCGCGTCCGGCGTAAATGAGACATCCGGGCTGCCCGAAGCGGTCATCGCCGTCGCGTCGTCGGGTGCTGCGAGAGCGCCGTCGAGGCCCGCTTCCGTGGTCTCCAGCGATTCGGAGTCCGGGGAAGCGTCCGGCAAGCCGCTCGGGGTCGCCCCGAGGGGATAATTGGCAGTCGCGGAACCCGCCACCAAATCGATCACCGTGATGCCGTCGCTCGTGACGGCGTACGCGTGGGTTTCGTCGCCCGAAAAGACCATCTGGACCGGGAGAAACCCGACGGAAAGGGACGTCGGCGCAATGGCTCCGGTGACGTCCAGGACTTCGATGGATTGGTAGCCCTGTTCGGGGTCCGGATTCGACACCAAGGTCGTGTTGGTCCAGGCGATGGCCCAGCGACCGCTCGTCGAGACCGCCCATGCGTTCGCGTACGACGTTGCGGGGAGGCTCGTCATCGTGAGTTGCCCGTCGATGTCGGGGCCGCTCGCGGGCGGAACGAGCGAAAAGAGAGTGGCGTCCTGAGACACGACGTTCAACACGATCGCCAGGTCGTGGGGCGGGTTGTCCGCGGGGTTGGGATCGGGGACCGCCGCGAGAACCGTGGGCCCGTCACCCGCCGGCGCCGTCTTCACTTCGAAGCTTTTCGCGTCGATGTACGCAACACGTCCGCTCGTGGGGTTTGCAATCCACACGACGTTTCCGGTGGCCACCGGCGATTGGTATTCGCTTTCGACCTTCACTTCGGGTGGCAATGCGGCGGCAGCGCCGGTCCCCGAGCCGGCTGACGACCCGGAACCGGTATTGGCCGAACCCGCCGGGACCGTGGCTCCGCCATTCCCCGTGCTGTTGCCGGCCGCCCCCCCCGCGAACGCCGCCTCCGGGTTTGAGCTGCTTCCGGAGCAGCCACCCGCCACGATTGCGATGGCAGCGGCAACAATCGCTTCGCGTGAACACCCGTTCATCGAACCCTCCCGAGCGCATCGCCTACGCCGCAAACGAGCTTATGCAAGCTTGAGCCCATATGCCAAATCACGGGCTAGTTGCACATTGCATGGGTCGGGGACAGGACAGCGATGTCGCTATTGGCTCAGCGTGGCACCCCCACGTCGGGCGGAACCCCGGACTCGGACGCAAGCCGAGCGGCGTGACGAGCCACCATCCGCTCTTCGTCGGTCGCCACCACCCGAACGACGCACGGCGAAGCGTCGGGGCTAATGACAGCGTCGCCGCGCCCGTTCCGTGCGTCGTCGACACGGACTCCAAGGTGCTCGAGCCCCCGGGCGATGTCCGCGCGGACGGGGGCCGCATGCTGTCCAATGCCACCGGTGAACACGAGCGTATCGATCCCCCCGAGCGCGGCCGCCATCGCGCCGACCCACTTTCGGGCGCTCCACGCAAAGACGTCGAGCGCGAGACGCGCGCGGGGGTCCACGTCGCGTCGGGAAAGCAGATCACGCACGTCCGCCGTCGTGCCGCTCAACCCGAGCAGACCCGCGCGCTCGTCCACGAGTTCGGCGAGAGCATGCGGATCGTACCCGTGGCGGGCGAGATAGATCAGGAGCCCCGGGTCGACGTCTCCGAGGCGCGTCGCCATGACGAGCCCGCCCGACGGGGTGAAGCCCATCGTCGTGTCGACCGATTGACCGTCGCGGACCGCCGCCATGCTCGCGCCGCTGCCGAGATGCGCGACGACGGCGCGCCCGAGCTCTGCCCCGAGAGTCGCCACCACGAACTCGTACGATAACCCATGGAAGCCGTACCGCCGGACGCCCGCGGCATGGATGGCCTCGGGGACCGCGTACCGCTGGGCAACCTCGGACAACGTGCGGTGGAATGCCGTATCGAAACAAGCCACCTGTCGCAGGCTTCGCCAACGCTCGGTGACCGCACGAATGGCGAGAAGCTCGGCCGGCAAGTGAAGCGGTGCGAACGGCACGAGACCCTCGAGCTCGACCAGCAGCGCGTCGTCGACGATTGTGGGCGCCGAGTGCCGGACGCCGCCGTGGACGATGCGATGGCCGACGACGTCCGGTCGGCGGCCGCTTTTCTCGAGGTCGTCCAGCAGCGAATGCACGGCGGAGCCGTGGTCGGGGACCGTTTGTCCGATGCGCTCGACGCTGCCCCGCGCGATCTCGCCCTCGACAGTGCCGGCCACGTCGAACATCGCGTACTTGAGCGACGACGAGCCGCAGTTGATCGCGAGTGCACGCATGGTTCAGGCGTCCGGCCTACGGTCATGAATTTCGTAAGACCTGCGTGCATCGGCCATCGCCGTGACGACGACCCCCATCGGCTTATCCGCCCCTTCAAGCCATAAAGCTCCAATCGGGGACCGATGAGAAGTCGCGTCGTGAAATGGGCGGCCGAATCGCATCGTAGGGGAGCCGCTGCCACGCGTGCGATCGTGTGTGCACGATTCGAACGGGCGAAAGGGCGAGGGCAGTCGGGCGCTACGGCGCGCGTGCGGATTGGCTCGGGCTCGCGGCATTGGAAATTCGGTGGATGCCTTGCGCCGGCTTGACACCATGCTCGGATTTGGGTTTCTTTTTAGGCTGGGCGAGCGAGCGTATGCAAGACTCGGAGACGACGGAGCTTGCGAGGGCGGGCCATGTCGTGGCTGGGAAATTCCGGCTCGACGCGTGCATCGGCCAGGGCGGCATGGGCTCGGTATGGAGCGCCACGCACCTCGGGCTGGGCCATCAAATCGCCATCAAGCTCATCTCGCGCGAGTTCGCTCGATCCCCGGAGGCGCTTCGGCGCTTCGACGCGGAGGCCAAAGCGGCCGCACGCCTGCAATCGCGTCATGTCGTGCAGGTCCACGACAACGGAACGTTGGAGGACGGAACACCGTACATCGCGATGGAGTTGCTCTCCGGCGAAAGCCTCCAGCAGCGCATCGATCGAGCCGGCCCGATCTCGGTGGCCGAGACGGTGAACGTGCTCGCCCAATGCTGCAAGGCGCTCGGGCGCGCGCACGCCGTTGGAATCGTGCACCGCGACATCAAACCCGACAACATATTCCTCTCCCGATCGCCCGACGACGAAGGCTATGTCGTCAAGGTCCTCGACTTCGGCGTCGCCAAATTTTCGCTTGGCGGGGGCGACCAATCGGCGACCAAGACCGGCGCTGTGCTCGGAACGCCGCTCTACATGAGCCCCGAGCAGGCGCGCGGGCTCAAGAACGTCGATCATCGCACCGACTTGTATTCGCTCGGAATCGTCGCGTACACGATGCTCACCGCGCGAGTCGCGTTCTACGGCGAATCGTTCGGCGACATCCTGCTCAAGATTTGTACCGAGCCACTGCCGAGCCTGCGGCTGTCGGCCAATGTTTCGGCAGGTCTCGACGTCTGGCTTCAGCGGGTCTGCGCGCGCGACCCCGGCAGCCGGTGCGCGTCAGCCCAGGAATTCATCGATACACTTCGCGCAGCGACTGGACGCGCGGCGAGCTCACCCGGTGTCGACGCCTCCTCCGGAGCTTCTCCGGGCGTCGCACCCACCCTCGCAGACTCAGACGCTCCGTGGCGGTTGCCGCCGGCCGCGCCCGCGCAGAGCTTGGCCGAGGCGAACGTCGCCATCACGGCCGCGGGTGTCCCTCGAAGAAACCTCGGCGTGGCGATCGTCGTGAGTCTCTTCAGCGGTTTGATCGTTGCGGCCGCCATCACCTTTTTCGCACTGTCGCGCGGCGGCGACCCGCACTCCACCGGCCCCGCCCATGCCTCGCAACCGCCGGATTCGCCGACCCCCTCACCGTCGACCGTACTGGCCGCGCCTCCGCCCGAGCCGGCCATGGCCCTGCCCAGGGCAACGGCGATCGCGACCGCGGCCGCGCCGGCCACCTCGGCCTCGGCTCGGCGCGTGATTTCGGAGCCTTCCGCGGAGCACGCCCCCGCATCCCCGCGACCCCCCGCCCCACCCAGCGCGCACGCCCCTGCTCCCGCGTTTCCACCGGCTTCGCCCGCCTCGAAGCCCACAAGCAAGCCCACTCCGGCGATCGATCTCGGGTACTGAGTCTCCGGTCCAAAGCGTCCGGTATGGAGGGGATCCGCGCATGAAAAGCGTACGCCGTTCGACGTGTTTCATCGCCGCGATGCTGCTTGTCGGCAGCACAGCCGCGGCCGATGAAGCGCCGACGCCAACCGATGAACAGAAAGCCACGGCTCGCATGCTGGGCACCGAGGGCGTGAAGCTCGCGCTGGGCGGGGACTGCCCTGGCGCGGTCGACAAGCTGACGCGCGCCGAATCGCTCGTGCACGCTCCGACGACCGCTCTTCCGCTGGCGCAGTGCGACATCAAGCTCGGAAAGCTGGTCGCAGGGACCGAAATTCTCAATCGCCTCGTCCACGAGACTCTGCCGCCGAATGCGCCGAAGTCCTGGACCGATGCCAAGCTGCAAGCGCAACCGCTGCTCGATTCGACGAGTCCCCGAATTGGCAAGCTTCGCATCCACGTGGATCGGCCGCCCGGCACCACCGCAGACGTCCAGGTCACCGTCGATGGCGAGGACGTCCCCTCGGTCGTGCTCGACAACGACCGGCCCACCGATCCGGGAACGCATCGCATTACGGCAACGGCCGCCGGGCTCACTGCCGCGGACGCGACGACGTCGGTGGGTGAGGGCCAAGTGCAGTCGCTCACGCTTCGACTCGACGCGCCTCCGGCCACTGGCCCTGCGGGCGCAGCCGCACCCGCCCCCGCCGCTGCATTTCAGCCTGCACCGCTTCCGTCCTCGTCCGCGACGGCGCAGTCACCCAATCGGGTCCCTGCGTACGTCATGTTTGGGGTGGGTGGAGCGGGTGTAGTGGTCGGAACCCTATTCGGAATACTCGCCCTTGGCGCAAAGTCGAGCCTCGATACCGCATGCGATGCGAATCGCGTGTGCCCGACTTCATCCCAGGGCGACATCAACGCGTACAAAACCGACCCGCTCGTGTCGACCGTGGGCTTTGGTACGGGTGTGGCGGCGCTTGCGATCGGCACGATTTTGCTCATTACGGCGCACTCGGAGGCCGCTCCGAAGACGGCGCACTTCGAAGTGAGACCCTGGGCAGGGCCTGGATCGGGCGGCATCGCCGGGAGCTTTCCGTGAGCGTTCTCCACGTCCGCGCAACGGCGTCGATCGCGATCTGTGCCGCACTCTTCGCCCCGGCCGTCACCGGGTGCGAGCTCGTGGTCGGCACCGAAACGTTCACCACGGGGTCCGAGGATGCGAGCTCCTCCGCTTCGAGCATCACGAAGGGCGGCGGCCCGATAGGCCACGACGCGGGCGTCCTTCTGGTCGATGATTCGGGCTCGACGGGAGGCGGAAACGCCATCCTCTGCGCGACCGCGGCGTCCGACTCGACGTGCGCGAGCTGCTGGAAGACTTCGTGCTGCGGCGCGTACACCGCCTGCCAAGGTGACGTGAATTGCGCGAAGATGGCCACCTGCGTCGAGAACTGCATCAACCCGCCGTGCGACTGCACGGCACCACCCGCGTCGATGCAGATCTATCTCACCCTCGCGTCGTGCGGTGTGGTGACGAGCGCGTCGGACCCGATTGGAACGAGTGCGTGTGCGCACTGCGAGGCGGTCGGCACCGGCGATCCGTGCGTATGGAATTACAACTGCGTCGGACCCGAGGTCCAGTGCATATCCGACGGCTACTGCGCCGTCGCGAACTGCCCCTACTGGTGCTCGCCACTGACATGTTCTTCCAATTCCGACTGTGCCGGCAATTACGCGAATGCAACCAGCCAGAACGGCCTGTCGAGCGTATGCATCGATTATGACGGATTCGGGGACACGATGTGCTTTCCCCAATGCAGCCCATCGAATGCCAACAGCTGCGCGGCGTTCCCAGACACGACCTGCACGCCCAACACCGACACCGGCGGCAACAGCGTCTCCGCGTGCGAATAAGCGAGGTATACGGATCCGCGTGGCCCGTGCCGCGGGCGTGCGCGACCCCGCGGCTTGCCCGCCACCCGGTCGGCGCGGTTTGCGCGGTCGGCGAGACAGGCTCCCCCCGGTCTGTTACGAGGCTCAGACTCATGCGGACGACACGTGCCCTCGGCCTAGCGGCAGTCGGGATCGCCGGGCTCGTGGCGCCCTTCCGCGCGCAGGCGGGGGAGCCTCTGCCGACGAGCGCCGAGCACATCGACTCGCCGGGGCGGAGTGTGGCCTCCGACGACACCACCGATGCGGTCGTGCTCAACCCCGCAAACCTAGCGTGGCTGCCCGCGCCCGAGCTTCGCTGGACGTGGATCGATTGCCCCAATCAGGCCGTCAAGGTCGGCTGCGGCCATGCGTGGCAGGCAGGCACCCCCCTGTTCTTCGGGGTGGCGACGGCGCTACGCGTGGACTTGGTCCAGCCGCCGTGGGGAGCGGCGCTCGGCGAGGGCGTTGGATTCCCCTATCGAGGCAACGACTATGTGTGGATCACTTGGGGGCTCGCCGCTCGTCTCGGACATCACGCTGCGTTCGGGCTGACACTCGAGCGATCGTATTCGCAAAACCAGGCACTCGACGGACTCTTTGGAATCAGCGCGGCCCTCTCTTGGCGCCCGAACACGCATCTTGGCCTCTCGGCCGTGGCCCATGATTTCAATCGGCCGAGCCCGACGATTCTGCCCGCGATGCAGCCCCAGTCGTCGGATGCGCTTCCGATCCTTGATGGTCGTTACACCCTCGCGCTCTCGGTGCGACCCACGGGACGACGCGACGTCGACATCGGGATCGACGCGCAATACTGGGAAGGCAGCGCTCAATGGACCGAAGGGGGCACGATCGGCGTCGACATCCCTGACGTCGGTCGTGCTTTCGCGGGAATCGACGTGGCTCACGTTTCGAGCGATGCGCGGCGGGGCGTCGTCGGTACGGCCGGGCTCGAACTTCATTTCGATGGTCTGAGCGCGGGCGGCGGAGCTCTCGTGGGCGATGGGTTGGGAGGCAACCAGACGGCCGCCGGGTACGTCACAGCGGCGATTGCCGGTTACGCGCAGCCCGGCATCCCGCGGCCGGCGCGCGCCGTGTGGATCCGCCTCGAGACGACGCCGTCGACGCGCGAGCACGTCGCACTGCTCCGCCGGCTCTGGGCGCTTGCGACCGCTCGAGACGTCGCGGCCGTGACGCTGGTCTTGCGCGCCGAGCCGGCGAGCTCGTTTGCACACGCGGAAGAGATTGCGGACGCGATCCGGGTGATCCGGGCGCACGGCAAGAAGGTGCTGTGCTCATGGGAGGACGCGGGGCCCAAAACGCTCTATGCGTGCGCGAGCGCGGACCGCATCGTCGTTACTCCCGCGGGCGACGTCCGCTACGCCGGCCTCAAGTCCGAATACGTGTATCTCAAAGGACTTCTCGATAAAATCGGTATTCGCGCCGATTTCGTCCGGATCGGCCCGCACAAGACCGCACCCGAACAGTTCACCCAGGAGCACGCGGGGCCGGTCGCCAACGAAGACCACATCGACATGCTGCGGCAGCAGGAAGCCGTCTTCGACCGCAACCTGGCGCTATACCGCCACATGACCGACGAGCGGGTCCGCGAGATCACGCGCGCCGGCCCCTTCACCGCGACGGAGGCCCGCACGGCCGGTCTCGTCGACGGCTTCGCCTTCGATGACGAGTTGGAACGCGCGACCCAGGAACTCGTCGGGCGCGGGATCGCGTACGGCAAATACGACGACGACGGGCGAGCGCCGAACACCTTCGGGCCGCGGCCGAGCGTCGCCATCCTTTACCTGGATGGGGACATCGTCGACGGACGATCGCAGCACGTGCCGCTTCTCGATCTGCGCCTGGTCGGTTCGTACTCGATGGCCGACGCGATCCGGCAGGCCAAGGACGATTCGACCATCCGGGCCGTCGTCCTGCGCATCGAGAGTCCGGGAGGCTCGTCGATCGCGAGTGACGTCATGTGGCGCGAGCTCTCGCTGCTCGCAAAGAAGAAGCCGCTCATCGTCTCGATGGGGACCGTCGCCGCGAGCGGTGGCTACTACGTCGCCAGCGCGAGCCGAAATATCTTTGCTTTGCCCCTCACGATCACGGGTTCGATCGGCGTCTATTACGGCAAAGCGGACGTCAGCGGATTGCTCGACAAAATCGGCGTCACCGTCGACACGTACAAGACCGCGCCCCGCGCGGACGCCGAAACGATCTTCCGCGGCTTCACGCCCGAGGAGAAGCGCGAGCTAGAGCTCAAGGTGGATCAGGTCTACGACACGTTCCTGGACCGCGTGAGCGAGGGACGCGGCATGCCCAAGCAAGCCATCGACGCGGTCGGGCGAGGACGCGTTTGGATGGGGCAGGAAGCGATTCAGTACCACCTCATCGACCACCTCGGCGGGTTGCGCGAGGCGCTCGAAGCGGCACGGCGGGCGTCCGACCTGTCCGACGACGCCCCCATCGTCGAACTACCGCGAGAGAACCGATCGATCGTGCAGTGGGCGATCGATGCGGTCACGAGCACGGCAGCCGAGCACCCGCAGAGCGTCGTCGGCTCTTTGCCTCCGGCGTTTCGCAGCATTGCGCGCGCCGTCGCGCCGCTCGTCGTCTACTCCGGCGACCTGCCGCTCGCGCGTATGGAATGGGTCGACACGGACGACTGGATCGGGCCGTAGCGATCGCGTACCCAACGGCCGCGCAACGCGGCCGGTCGAGACGGATGGGATGGCTCGAACACGGGCGACTGGGGGTCGAGGGCCAGCCTAGCGATCGCTCAGCGTCGGCCGCGCGACGCGGACGCATCGGTACTCGAAAAGCCAGCCGGATCGTGCATCGGTGCCGAGGACGGGCGGGCGCTTCGGAGAACGAGAATGGTGACCTCGGGAGCAACGCCGAGCCGGATCGGGGGACCCGTCGTCCCCAAACCGGGGTGCACGTACAGCACAGAGTTCGCGTAACGGTAAAAGCCGAGGCCATATTTGTAGACGAAGCCAAGATTCGCGAATCGGGTGAGAAACGGTATGCCAATCTGTCCGCCATGGGTATGCCCGGCCAAGACCACTTGCGCTCCGCTGTCCGCCGCGGCGTCGAAGCGCGTCGGATCGTGGGCGAGCAGCACGGTCGTCGCTCCCGCCGGCCGCCCGCGCATGGCCGCTGCGAGATCGTCGCGTCGCGTCCACGTGTCGTCGATCGCGGTCAGCCAAAGAAGTGCGCCGCCACGATCGATGACGCAACCCTCGTTTCGGAGGACGCGCACGCCCCGATCGCGAAGCAACGAGAGCAACGGGTAGCCGTCCCCCCCGAAGTAGTCGTGATTGCCCATCGACGCAAAAACGCCATCGGGCGCTCGCAACGATCCGACGACGTCGGCCACGTCCGCATGGAAATCGGTCCCACTCGTCACCATGTCGCCCGTGACGACGGCAACGTCCGGACGGCGTCGATTCGCGGATTCGGCCCACGCAAGCCCCCAAGAACGCGGCGTGAGCGTGCCAATGTGAAGGTCCGAGAGGTGTGCAATGCGAAAGCCTTCGAGCCTGGGATCGAGACCATCCACCCAAACGGGCCGCTCGACGACGCGGTACCAGCGGCGGCGGACCAGAACGCCATAGCCGCAGACGACCAACCCCAACACGTAGCTCCACATGTAGGCGCCCATGGGTGCGTGCACCGGTGCACCGCCGACCCACTCGAAGACGGGAACGACGATTGTGGCGACGACCGACGGAACGAAAGCGAAGAGCGCCGCGCACCAATGAACGAAGTACGGAATGTCGAGAAGGCGGACGAGCACTCCGTTGCGCTTGCGATCGGGCATACCCGCTCGCGCTCGTCCGAGAAACAGCGCGACACTGGCGGCGGCGAATGCGGCGCCTGCGATTCGCGGTGCCGGCGCACCGACTCGAGTCAGGAGCTCACCGACACCCAGCGCCACCGGCACGTGCACGATGCCGGTGGCGACGATCAAGATGCGCAGAAACCGCGACATCCTGGCGCGCCGCCGAACGGCGTGACCTCCGGGATCGATCGTCGTCTGCGCAGTCGATGTCGTCATGCTGTGCCGACTCGTCGGCGAATCGTTCGAGCCGCAGAGGACGTGCGCGTCAAACGCCGAGAAGCTTGACCAGCGTTTCCTTGTTCGCAACGCCCACGAGACGCCCCGACTCCTTGCCGTCCTTGAATACGACCACGGTCGGGACGCCGCGGATTCCGAACTTGGACGTCGTGGCGGGAGAGTCGTCGATGTCGAGCTTGCCCACCCGCACCTGCCCCTTGAAGTCGTCGGCGACCTTCTCGACAATCGGGCCGAGCACGCGGCACGGGCCGCACCATACCGCGCTGAAGTCGAGGAGGAACGGGAGAGAGGACTTGAGGACTTCGCTTTCGAAGTTCAGATCATTGATCTCGAGGACGTTGGCGCCGGCCATGGGATATGGTTCTCCGTGAAACTCTATAGTGCTCCGATGCCGCGCTGTCGACGCGCGTAGCGGCATTGTGGTCCCGGCCCACAAGACGTGCGGGCGCAAAAGTTGGCCCAACGGCCAGGGCGGCGCATCGTAGCCGGCCATGGACAGCGACTCGGACCTCGCGCGTGTGCTCGACGCGGACCCCTATTCGGGGCCCGAGCGACGTCGGCATCGGGTGTACGTAACGCGAAACACCGAATATCACGTGCGCGATCGGCTCTGCGTCGCGGTTCGCGACCGGCGGACGGGCGAGTTCATGCATGGTCACCTGGCGCTTCGCCGGCGCATCGAAGGCGGACTCCGGTTCTTTCAGAACGGCGGCATCGCACCCAACCCGGGCGAGCCCCGCCGCGGCGAGTCGATCTACTTCGCAGGCGACGGCCGCGAGCTCGTGACAAGTCCCCTCGAGGGTGTCGATCGGCCCGCGCGGGAAATCGTCCGCGAGTACCCTAATTGGCAAGGCATGCGAAAGAGATCCGCGAGCCCCCGTGGGGACACGAGTCCTCAGGAAAGCTAGCCGGTCAGCCAAACGGCGCGTAGGGCGCGAGGCCGTTCGCGTGCAAGCTTCATTCGTCGTAATTTGCCGAACGGAAATGTTGGTTGTCCCTCAACGCGCCGAGATTCGACATCGGCCGCTCGATACGCAACGACTTCTGCTTTCGCCGGTCGAGCCGACGGACGCGTCGGACCTGTGGTTCGCAGTCGACTCGTCTCGTGCCCATTTGGAAAAGTGGCTCCCGTGGGTACCCTTCAACACGGATCTCGACGCGAGCTGGCGGTACTGCGAGGCGAGCGCGGGCGACTGGGACCATGCACGCGCCGCGCGTTTCACGATTCGGGAGCGCGCCACGCGCCGCTTCGTCGGAGTGGTTGGCCTCGAGTCGATCGCTCACCTGCATCAGAGCGCAGAGCTCGGTTACTGGCTGCGAGCCGACGTCACGCGCCGCGGATACATGACCGAAGCCGCACGCGCGGCAGTCGCGTGGGCCTTCAAGCGGCTCAGCGCGCACCGTGTGCGCGTCGCAGCCGCCACGGACAACGTGGCTTCTCTGAGTGTCATCCGAAAACTCGGTTTCCGTTTCGAGGGAATCGCGCGGGAAGCCGAACGTTGCCAAGGTCGGTGGCTGGACCACGCGCTCTTTGCTCTCCTGGTGAGCGATGGGATGGGTACCGGCTAGAGCAACCGAACCGGTTGGCTCCCGTCGGCTTTCTGCGGCTTTTGCCACCTCTCGCGGCGTTGCTCCTCCTCACCAGGCTGCAGCATTCCTCGATTCCTCGTCGTCGTGCCTTGCGAGAGGGTAAAAAGCCTGCAATCGTTCGGTCCGCCAACATATTCGGCGCGCCTAGGCGTGTCGCCGACGCGAAGCCACGGCGGTGGGACCCCTTGGGGATGCGTCGTCCCCATGCGTGCTGGGCGATCGGTTGCGTCGACGGCGAAGCACGGTTACCGTTGAGCTCCGGTGCGGATCCGCATCCCCAGAGCGTCCGCGAGCGCAGTGACAGCGGTGCTCACGACACTCCACGGGTGCCGAAGCGCACGCGCAGAGCCTCCGCAGTGGCACTTGGAGGTTGCAGGAGTCGAACCGCTGGGTGACCCTCAGGCTCACGAATACGGATTGGGCACGAGCGGGCGATTCGCGCTCGAGGTCCCGGTGAGCCGCGCGTTTGGGCCCGAAATCCAGTTAGGCGGCCTATGGCTACCGCACACGAACGCGCCGGCGGATCCATCGATTGCAAACCACGGCGACGGCACGGCGCTGCTCGTGTCGGTCGGGGTCCGGGTTCGTCCATTCGCGGAGGTCGCGGGCCCGTGGGCGGATCTGAGTGCCGGATATGTCAGGACCGGACCCCTCGGTCGGCTCGGAGTCGACATGAACGTCGGTTACGACTGGCGCATCGGCAGAGGTCGCTGGGACCTGGGTCCGTACGTGGGTTACTTTCAAGTCATCCAGCCGGACGACACGCTGCGGCCCCAAGACGGTCGGATGCTGTCGGTCGGCATCCACGTGGCGCTCGGCGCTTCGCCCCGGCCGCGCGTCGTGGTCTCGTACGTGGAGCCGCTCCCAGCTCCCCCGCCACTGCCGCCGCCGCCGCCGCCGCCACCGGCGCCCGACCGGGACAACGACACCGTTCTCGACGTTGACGACGCCTGTCCGGACGTGCCGGGAGTGCATACGGACGATCCCAAAACGAACGGCTGCCCGCCCGCCGGCGATCAAGTTCACGTCGTCGAAGATCGAATCGAATACGACGACGTCATTCACTTCGACACGGACCAGGCGCACGTTCACCGCGCGTCGTGGCCGATCCTCCAACGGCTCGCCAATTTCATCAATGCGAACCCCGATATCGAGCAGGTCGACATCACGGGCCACGCCGACGAACGCGGCGCCGAAGAGTACAACATTCGCCTCTCGCAGGATCGCGCGCAAGCCGTGAAGGCACTGCTCGTTCGGTTCGGGGTCGAGGACAAGCGTGTAACCACCGTCGGTTATGGCAATACCCGTCCCCGAGTCCCGGGCCATAGTGAACACGAATGGCGACAGAATCGTCGGGTCGAGTTCATCATTACGAAGGTGAGAAATGTCCGGGGCGGCACGACTTCGTTGCCGCAAACGCAAGGCGAAACGCGGTGACCGCAGTGGGACAATTGCGGGGTGGGTCGTTCGCGAGCGCGTGCATCGTCGCGGCGGCTCTCACCGCGCTCGGATGCGGAACCGGCAACGCGCTCGTGGGGGGATCCTGCGCGGCCGGATACGACCTATGTGGCCTCCAATGCGTCGACCTCCAGACCGATCCTCTGCACTGCGGTGCGTGCGATTCGGAGTGCTCGTCCGGCATGGCGTGCACATTGGGCGAGTGCGCGACGACGATCGCGGATGCTTCGGTCGGGAACACGGGCGACGGCGGCTCGTCCGAGGACGTTTCCGTCGAGAGCCCGGACGCACCGGAGGATGCATCGGCCTATTCCGAATCGTCGGCAGGCAATGCCGACGCGACGACCGCGGATGGGTCGGTCAACGACTCGCCGGAAGAAATTACCGGCGCCGGCGGGCAAGACGGCTTCGCCCCCGATGCGTCGCTCGGGGATTCCAACGGGGATGCCCCTGCGAATACCGTCGACGGGGCGTCGGTCGACGCAACGACGACGGACTCCTCGACCGGAGAGGCATCGGTCGGCGCCACGACGGGGGACACTTCCGTCGAGGACGTGACAAGCCTCGACTCCGAAGCCTGCCTTCCGCCGTTCAATGGCCCGCTGCAGTGCGGCGATTGCACGACTGTGTGCGGGGATGCCGCACCCGTCTGTGCGCCGCTCGATGGCACCTTCGTCTGCGTTGCATCCTGCGACGAATGGACCGCTTGCAATGGCTCGTGCGTCGACACGACGACCGACCCGCTCAACTGCGGAGCTTGCGGCGCCGCGTGCGAGTCGCTGCTTTGTGCCGATTCCCAATGCGTGGGGTCCACGCCCGGAGGCGTCGTCCTCATCGGGCACGACTACGCGACCACACAGCCCGGAACGGCTCAGGCGCGGGTGCTGTCGAACGCGGTCTTCTTGGCACAAAATAGCCCTTTGCACGTGCTCTCCTACGAGCGTTATGCCGATCCAACCGCAGCCGCACACGTCGACGCGATCCTCAACGCGGCCGCAGCTCAATCCGGACGTGTGTTCGCCACGACGCACACGAGCGCCGATTCGGACGTGACCGACACCCTCACGATCGAGAATTACGGAGTGCTGCTCGTCCCGGATCAAGTCAACGCTCTCGGGGAGGTGGATCTCGGCGCCCTGGGGGAGTCTTGGGAGCCGACGCTGACGGCGTTCACGGGCGCGGGTGGGATCGTCGTCGTTCTCGACGGCGGGACGGGAGCCGCCCAGATGCCCGCGTTCGTGACCGGCGCGGGGTTGCTCAGCGTGACCGGCCAGGCCCCTCTGGCGGCCGGTACGAGCCTTACCGTGTTTGCCCCTACGGATGCCGTGAGTCTCGGCGTCGTAAGCCCGTACGCGGCCGGAGCCAACTCGGTCGTCCTGTCGACTGAGGCCAACGAAGCCGACGTGATCTATGTCGTCGTACCGTCGTCGGACGGAGGTGCCGCGACACCGGTCGTCATCCACAAAGTGCTCTGACGGAATCGTCATCCGCCACCCGGCACCGTGCGATTGTGTACAGCCAGCGGGGGTCGCGGGACCGATGGCGTAGACCGATGGCGGTGAAGGTGGGCGACGAAGCCGACAGTCCCCCTCAAGTATTGCGCCGCACGGTCCGTATCGTCAGCCGTAGTCCCATGACCCGTCAAATCTGTGTCGACTGCAGTGCATCACCACCCGACATGGGCAACGGTTATACGACGCTTGCGAGCGCCAGCCCATCGTCGGGCTGGCGTTTGTCGAAAACGCAGCAACCGGACGGCACGAACTCCGTCGTGTGGCGTTGCCCCGAATGCTGGCTTGCCCACAGACCCCCGCGGCGGATCGAGACTCCCCGCCCCTCGGCCTGGACGGCTCTCCGACGGCGAAGCGCCCCCGTCTTGAAGTGGTTTGGGGTCCGACGCGAACCCTGAGGCCAACGTGGCGGCCGCCTCGCGGCTGCCGTCGCGCGCGAGCACGGACGTCGCGCCCGGATCTCGTGTGGCGCGGCCGTCGTACTGAGTTTTCCCCCCCACGACGCCTCGGCTTACGGGGACGGTGCTGCCAGCGGGCGTCACGGCTCGTCGTCCACCTCATCATCGCTCGGCGCGGGCGGCGCGGGCGGCCCGCCGTCGGCGTGCGCCCCCACGCGGGTCGCACACCGGGCCCACGCCCGGTCGTCGCAAGGAGGACCCCCGTACGCCACGCACGCAATGACGCGGTCGCCTTGCTTTTCGATGAAGCGGTCGAAGACCAGGCGGCAGCCCCGTGCGCATTCGTGCGAACTACAGGCTGGCGCCCGGGCGGCGCATGCTTTCGCGCACGTCCGCTCGGCGCCCAACGGCGGGGATTGGACGTCGATCCCTCGGTCCCAAGGCGGGTAGTAGCCGTTGCAACCAATTGCCGACCCCATGAGCAAGAGGAGCGCGGCCGAAACGGAGCGCGCGGCGACGGCGCGCCAAGCCGACAGTTCGAGCGCTGCGTTCATCCGCCCGTTCGCGCGAGCGCCCTCGCGATCATCCTCTCGAGCACGTCGGACCGTTGCGCACCGACGAGCGATTCGCCGTCGATCCAGAGGGTCGGGAGCGCGACCCCGCCCGCCGCCTTGAACTCGGCGCGATCGGCCTCGATGCTCGCGTCGGTGCGCGGGTCGACGATGCAAGCCCGGAACGACTCGAGAGACAAACCAATGCGCGCGGCGATCTCCTCGCAACCCGCCGGAGTGAGATCGCCCACGGGCGCCGCGAACAGGGCATCGGCCATCGCATCTCCCTTGCCTAACAGGTCGCCGCAACACGCCGAGCGGGCTGCGTCCAGGGCATGGGCGTGCATGCGCAGAGGCACCTGACGGCGCACGATCCGGATGCGACCGCGGTGCTCGTCGAGGATGGGCCGCAGCGCCGCGTGCGTCATTCGACAAAACGGACACTCGAAATCGACGAAGTCGACGATCGTCACCTCTCCGGCTGGAGTGCCGGCCATCTCCGCACGGATCACGCCCGGCACCCCCGGCTTCTTCGATCCCATGACGAACGGAAGGACCCCGGCCGTCGCCAGCGCGAGCGCGCCGACCCACGCCCACAGCGGTGGAGGCACGGTGGCCGGTCTTGCCCTGACCAGTCTCCACGCGGAAGCGGCGCCGCATGCCACGCCGCTCGCATCCGCGATCGAGCAGTAGACGCAGAAATGGCCGAGCACGACTTGCGCGGAGGCCAAGACAATGCCCGTGGCCGCCGCGACACCCGAAAGCACCGTCTGGCCGACCCGCGCGGTGCGGCCCGGCAAAAGCGACGCGACGCCCGTGGCGACGAACCCAACGATTCCGAATAGCGGCGTGGGAACTCCGAACAGGGCCGCGAACGGCGTGTGCTTGAGGGCGTCGCAACCGGTCCCTTCGGCGCAAAAGACCGGCACGGGATTGCGGTAGTCGACCGCGAGCATGGCGCTCGCCGCGAGGCCGATGAGCGAGGGGACCAAGGACGCCGCGACCGCGAAGGCTCCGAGCGTGCGATGCGATTGCATTCTGAAGACGTTGCTATACCGGAATCGCCGCGAGGTGGGATGCGTCAACCCCTGCGCCCATTCGTGCTACTGGTCGGCCGGCGCATGGCCACGCAACCCCCGACCCGTGCGGAGATCCTCGAACTGCTCGGATCCGAGCCGCAACCGTTGCACGCCCGCGAAATTGCGATGCGGTTGCGCGTCTCGGACGTCGATTATCTCACGCTTCAGCGGTTGCTCGACGACCTAAGCCTCGAAGGTGTCCTCTCGGCCCGCCCCGGGCGACGCTTCAAACTGACCGCTTCGAGCCAACGACCACGCAGCTCCGAGCGCGAAGGGCTGCTGTCGGTTCATCCGCGGGGATTCGGCTTCGTGGCAAGCCTGGGGACGGCGGGAGACGACGTGTTCATCCCTCCCGACTCGATGGGCGGCGCCATGCACGGCGACCGGGTCCGGGTACGCGTGCGATCCCGTGGCGCGCGCGGCGCCGAGGGGGAGGTCGTGGCCGTGCTCGCGCGCGGGATGAAACGCGTAGCCGGGACGCTGCGGCGCAAAACCAAGAGCGCCTGGCTCGAACCGGACGATACGCGCATTCGCGGCCCCATCACCCTGCCGCGCTCGCTCGACTGGAGCGGCCCAGAGGGCAACAGCGGCAACGACGGCGACGCGGTGATCGTTGCGATCACGCGATGGCCGGATCGCCCCGACGAGGCGCCCGAAGGGAGGATCGAGGCGGTTCTCGGTCGACCCGGGGCCCTGTCGGTCGAGGCGGCGAAGATCCTGGCCCTCGAGAGAATCGACGAATCACACACCGATCTGGCGATCGCCGAGGCCCATGCCTTCGGCGACGACGTCCCCGAGTCGCTGAGGGTCGACCGCGAAGACCTCCGACACATCCCGCTGCCGACGATCGACCCGGAGGACGCTCGCGATCACGACGACGCCGTGTGGGTCGAGCGAGCTGAGGGTGGCTATCAGGCCTGGATCGCCATCGCCGACGTGAGCGCCTACGTGACGCCGGGCACGGCAATCGACGACGAAGCGAAAGCGCGGGGATTTAGCATCTACCTTCCGGATCGGGCGATCCCGATGCTGCCGCGAGCCTTGTCGGCGGGCCTGTGTTCGCTCCTTCCCGACGTGGACAGGCTGTGTCTTTGCGTCGAAGTCCAACTCGACGACTCGGGACACCCGAAATCGAGCCGCGTCGTGCGCGGCGTCATGCGCTCGCGGGCCAAACTCACGTACGGGGGAGTCGCCCGCGCGCTCGGCCTGTCGAGCGAAGCACAACGGCAGCCGGCCGCCGACGCGCTGGTCGACGGCCTGCGCGTTGCGCACGAGCTCTCTCTCAAGTTGCGGGCGCAACGGATGCAGCGCGGAGCGCTCGACTTCGAGCTGCCCGAGGCCAAAGTCGTCCTCGACGAGCAGACGCGAGAACCGATCGACGTCCAACGGCGGACCCAGGATCCGGGCGTCAAGAAGGCCTACCAGCTCATCGAAGAGCTCATGCTCCTCGCCAACGAAACGGTCGCCGTGTGGTGCCAGCAGCGCGACCTGCCAACGATATTTCGCGTACACGCCCCGCCCGACGAGGGCAAGCTCGAGCGCTTCGCGGCTTTGTGCGAATCGCTCGGGATCGACTTCGACCAGGAGGACACCCGAGACCCGAAGAAGATGAGCGCCCTGCTCAAGTCGTTCTCGCAGCATCCTCTCGCCCCGGTGCTCAACTCGCTCTTGCTCCGCTCGATGAAGCAAGCCACCTACGACGTGACGAATGTCGGCCATTTCGGGCTCGCATCGCGCGCCTACTTGCACTTCACGTCGCCCATCCGAAGGTATCCCGATCTGGCCGTTCATCGCGTGGTTCACGAGGCGCTCGCGCATCGAAGGCCGCGGCACGACGCACGCGAGACGTTGGCCGAGGCCGCGCTGGCGTCGAGCATCGCCGAACGCCGGACCATGGAAGTCGAACGCGCGATCGTCGACCTCTACCGCACGTTCATGATGAAAGATCGCCTGGGAGAGAAATTCGAGGGAACCGTCACGGGGATGGTGGGGTCGGGGTTGTTCGTCCAGCTCGACGCGCCGTTCGTCGATGTGCTCATTCGTCTCGAAGACCTCGGGCTCGACCACTGGGAAGTGGACGAGGAAGCCTTGCGCGTCGTTGCGACCCGATCGGGCGATGTCGTTGGGCTCGGGGACCGCCTGAAGGTCGAAGTGATCGACGCGTCGATTCTGCGGAGGACCGTCTACGCTCGGCGCGTGAGCGACGGGGCGAACGCGGAGCGGCCGCGCAAGCCTCCGGGACAGCGCTTCGACCCCAAGCCGCGAAAGGACCGCGCCCACCGTGAGACGACGGGCGCGGGACGAGCCGATGGGGGTCGGCAGCGAGCCGACTCGGCGCCTCGGCCGGGAGGAAAGAGCGCGCCGAAAGCCCAGACTGCGAAACCGGCCAAGAAGTCGTCCCGCAACGACCGCAGAGGGCGGCGGCGCTAAGCTAGGTGCGGGCCAGATCGCCGGCGCGCGTCGACGCGTCACAGCTGCAGGTCGCGCCGTGGATCTTCAGCCTGGAACGCCGCGAGACGATCGACGAGTTCGGCGACTTCGGTACCGCCGCCGCTCGGAATCTGCACGAGGAAGTGGACGTACAGGTCCCCCGCATCCCGACCTTTCCGAGCGACCCCCTTGCCGCGGAGGCGAACGACCTGCCCGCTCTGCGCCCCAGCCGGCACTTTCAACGTTACGGCGCCCTCGACCGTGGGCACGCGCACTTTCGCGCCGTGATAGGCCTCGGCGATCGTAATCGGCAGATCGACATGCAAGTCGTCGTTGTCTCGCCTGAAATGGGCGTGTGGCGTTACGTGCACGGTCAGCATCAAATCGCCGGAAGGGCCGCCACCCGACGAAGCAGCGCCTTGGCCGGCGATTCGCACTCGGCTCCCGTCGCTCGCGCCCGGCGGAATGCGAACCGTAACCGGGGCAGCACCGTGACCCTGCGTATGAAGCTCGAGCGTCGTGCCGCGCAGGGCCGACGCGAAGTCGATCGTGATCTCGCTCTCGAGGTCATGCCCCTTGGCCGGCCCTCGCGCCTTACGCGATCGACCCATCCAGTCGCCGAACACCTCGCCAAAGCCGCCGCCGCCGCCGCCACCCGCGCCCCCGAACAGATCTTCGAGGTCTACCGTCCCCCCCGAAGCGCCCCGATTCGGCCCCGTGCCGCCTCGCGGCTGACGAGCCGACCAATCGCGGTAGGCACGCACTCGGTCGGGGTCGAAGCCTTCGCGAAGTCCCTCCTCCCCGAACTCGTCGTAGAGCTTGCGCTTCTTCGAATCGCTCAGAACCTCGTAGGCGTGATTCACGTTTTTGAAACGCGCCTCCGCCTTTGCATTGCCGGGGTTCTTGTCCGGATGAAGTTGCCCGGCCAGCTTGCGGTACGTCTTCTTGATGACGTCCGCTTCCGCGTTCTTCGGCACGCCGAGAACGGCGTATAGGTCATCGGCCATCGTCGCTCGCTTGGCGAGGGTAAATCGCCCGAGCGCACATCGCAATGCGCTCGCGCCGAACGGGCATGAAAGCCCATCGGCGTCCTTTTGGCCGGGGCAAGTTCGGATCGGCCGCTCACCGGATGGCCAGAATGTCCTCCGCTCGCTCGACGGACAGGTAGAGACCTCGGGCATAGAGCCGGCGACGATCGTGCTGGCCGATGTCCCCGAGACGTCCCTCCGTCGCGGCGTGCAGAAGGATCGCCGCCGTCACGCTCACGTTCAAGCTCTCCGCGAAGCCACGCATGGGCACGGATACCCGGGCCTGGCAGGCGGCCTCCAGTTCGCTGCCGATGCCCTCGCGTTCGTTGCCGAGCACGAGCGCCAGGCGCGAATAGCTCGCGAGTTGGTGCGGCTCGATCTCGCCGCTCGGGTGGGCCGCTACGAGCCGCATTTCGGCCGCCCTGGCCCACGCGAGCACCGATTGCGGCGACCCGTGACAGGTGACATCGACCCACTTGTCCGCGCCGCGTGCGACCGACGAGGCGACGGCGAAGGGTACGCCGGGCCGCTCGACGACGTGAAGCTGCTGGATTCCAAACGCCTCGCACGAGCGGAGCACAGCGGCTCCATTGTGGGGATCGTACGGTCGGTCGAACACCACGGCGACGCTTCCGAGCCGACGCGCGATCACGTCGCGAAGCCTCGCCCTGCGCACCTCGGTCACCATCGGCTCGAGGATCCGTGCGACGCGGTCCGGATCGTGAGCGTCCGCGCGGGCGATCCTCGCGTCGAGCGAATCGCTCGCGCCGAACGTCGTCGTGACACCGGCAGTGGTACGCCGCATCGGACCGGTATAAACCCAAGTCCACAAGCGCGCTTCTGCCCGCGTTGCTCCCCGCGCTGCTCGGCGGCTGCACGGCCATGACGACGACCCACATCCGTTCTCCCCGCGTGGCATCGACTCCGGCGCGCCGGCGTCGGCCGCCACGCGAGTGGAGCGGGCTTGTGGCTCGAGTGTCGTGCGTGCTGCTCGCGCTCGTCGGCGTCCTGCCCTTTCTGGCCACCCTCGTTGTACGATCGGCCGGAGCGCGCACCTGGGCGGCCCGCGAAACAGAGCGAATGCTCCGCGAGCGCGGAATCGTCGCAGAGTATTCGCCGTCGCTTCGAATCTGGCCGCTCGCCGTCGTCCTCAACCGCGTGCGTGTTCATTCGAGCGACGGCGGGCCACCGGCCCTCGAGTGCAACAGCGTCGTCATTGCGCCCAAGCTACTTGCGCTTCTCGGGGGCAAACTCGGCATTGCCGAAATCGATGCGGACGCGCCGCGCATCCGCGCCGTCGTGCGAAACGGTCGGCTCACGAACCTTGCGCTGCCGGAGACCGGATCGGACGGCCGACCGCTCGAGGCGCCCTTCAACACGCTGTCCGTGACCAACGCTTCGATCGATCTGGATACCGACCGCGTGCAGATCCGTGCCCCATCGTTGGACGTGGACGTTACGACCGAACGAGACCGCAGCCGGGGAGCGTCATTCGAAATTGCCCTGCGTTCGGCCGAAGCATCGGTGCGCAGCACCCGCTCGAGCGCATCAGGACCCACGTCGGTCGACGAGGACGTGGTCTGTTCCGTGGATGGACGCCTGCGTATCGAGCCCGATGCGCTCCTCGTGCGCCGACTGAACGCTATCGCGATCGCCGATCTCGATGCCGCGGAGGGGAACGCGCCGGCGTGTCCGGCGGACGTCGGGGACAAGCGCAGAGTGGAGCTCTCGCTGGGTCACGTGCACATCCAATGGCCTCAAGGCGGCGCAGCGTGGCCACGGCTCGACGGACACCTTCGCGTCCGGGCGCCTGTGGCCCTCGCCAGTCGGATTGCGCAACTTCCCGACATCGATGGCTGGGCCGGAATCGACGTGGATCTCCGCTACGCCGAGGACACGATTCTCCCCGACGCGAGCGGAACGCTCGAGGCACACGATCTCAGGCTCGCTCAATACGCCTTTGCCCAAGAGCTGCAGAGCGATCTGACGATTCGGCGAAATGTCGTCCGGCTTCCGCGGACGACAGTCCGCCTGGCCAATGGCACGGTGACGCTTTCGGATACCGTCATCGACCCGCTCTCCCCCGGGGCGAGGCTCGACCGCAGTCGGTTGGATGTCTCTGGGATCGACTTCACCGCGCTCATGCGCGCGCTCGGAGTCCACGACCATTCGTGGGTCGGTTGGGACATCCGCGAGATCCATGTGCCCGTGCTCTCCGGAACCTTTCTTCCCCTACGGATCGATGGCGACCTCACTGCAAAAACGGCTTCCTTCGGCGTGTACGATCGGCCGGCAGAGGATCGAGCGCGCGAGCGGCTCTTCGGATTTTCGCAAGCGCAGTTGGCGGCCCATCTCGCGGTGCGACCGGACGCGATCCGGTTCGTCGACGTACACGCCCTGCTCCCGCATTCGCGCATCGACGGCGGGCTGGTCTCGCTCGGCTTCAGCGGCGATTTGATCGTAGACGCCCCGAGGGTCCGAACGGACCTCGACGATATCTCGCCATTGGGCCCCGTGCCGATCCACGGGATGCTGGAAGCGAGCGCACATGTCGGAGGCACGTTCAAGCGACCCGAGCCCGAAGGGGACATCACGTCCGCGGTCGGCCTCATCATTGCCGACGTGGCATTCGGCGACGTGAACGCAGGGCGCGTCAAGGTGGACGTCACCGGGCCCCAGATCGCGATCAGTGACATCCGCGCGAAGCGTCGCGAGAGCGAGTACGACGTCGCTACCGCCCGCATCGGCTTCGGCGGAACGCAGGGATTCGTCGTCGACGCGGAGGGCTCGAGCGACGCGCTTTCGTTGCGTGACCTGCTCTCGATGTTCGCGCTCGACGGAGATCCGCGCTTCGACGGACTCGACGCCGCCATGGCCACCCGGGCAGCCGTCCACATCGCCGTCGGCGGGCCCGAGGACGCGTGCGGAAACGGCTTCATCGTCGTCAACGCGAAAAGCCACCTGAAGGACGTGCAGATCTACGGAGAGCGCTTCGCGCAAGGGGACGCAGACGTCGCCTTGCAGTGGCACGATCGGCAGCGCGGCCTGGCCGGAGCGGACGTCGAGGTGCGATCCTTCGTACTCAACAAGGTGCGGCCTCCGACCGGCACACGAGCCGGAACGACCGGAACGGTCCTCGGATCGGCGACGATCCGGCGCGGGGGCGCTTTGGCCGCCAACGTGGTGGTCGAAGGGGTGCCACTCGGGCGAGTCGATGCGCTCGGACCGGCCGCTCGCCAGCTCGAAGGCAACGTTTCGGGATTGGCCCACGTGACGGGCAATCTCGACGATTTTCTACCCAATCCGGGCTTTCTCGTGCGCGCCGAGTTGGACGTCGCGGGTACACGCATTCGTAACGTCGCCGTGGGTGCCTCTCACTTGGACGTCACGATGAGCGATCGAATGCCCCGCCCGTCGCGCAGCTTCGGACGCACCCGGTGCGGAGGGCTCATCGCCGCACCGTTCGACAAGCAAGCCTATCTGGCGGACACGTCTTCACATGGCGAATGGACCGTCAATGGAAGCCTGCTGGGCGGCGCCGTCACGTTGCGGGACGTGACGATGACGCGTTCACGCTCGCCTCGAATGACCGGCCGCGCTTCGATGCGTGGGCTCGACTTGGGGGAGCTCGCCCGCATCGTGTCGACCCAGAACCCCGACGACGCGTCCCTTTCGGTCTCCCCTCCGATCGTCGGGCAGGTGTGGGGCGAGCTCATCGTCGACGACGGGTGGGTCGATATCCCGTCCAAGTCGCGCGCACGGTTGTTTCTCGGACCGACCATGGCTTCGCGCGGCGGAGTGAAGCTGACGCTCAGGCCGCCGTCCGACCCCCTCGTGCTCGCCGACGACGCGCTGACGATGCCGCCGCTCGAAGTGACTCTCGAGACGCCCGACGGATTCCGGGGTGGATTCGAGCTGACGGGCGGGGCGACGCGACTGACGAGCGATCCCGTTCTGTCGGTGGACGCACGACTGGAACCGCTCGACCTTGCGATTCTGGCTCGGCTCGTGCCCAGACTGGAGCGTATCAACGGGCACGTGGACGGCCGCGTCCACCTCTCGGGTACCGCAAAAGCGCCGGAGATCGCCGGAGAGCTTCACGCGATCGGCGACGACATCGAGGTGCGCGGCTTCCCGAGCGCGATCACCGACGTCCAGGTCGACATCCAGGCCACGGCGCGCCAGATTTCGGCCTCCGGCACCGCGAGAGTCGCCGGTGGAACGATCGCCATGCACGGGGCCGTTCCCGTCCGGGGCCTGGAGATCGGCTCGCTCGAATCGCGCATCGCGGTGCGCGGCGTGCGCTTGGTGCCGGCGGACGGCGTCTCGGCGAGCGCCGACGCGGACCTGCACATCTCCTACGATCCCAGAGCCCAGGGCGGCCAGACCGCCACATTGCCTCACATCACCGGCGACGTGACCTTCAGCGCCTTGAGTTACACGAGACCCATTACATTCAACTTGGATCTCGCGTCGGCCCGGGCCAAGCGAACGGTCGTCGACGCGTACGACCCGACGCTCGATTTCGTCGTGTTCGACGTGCAAATCGCGTCCAAGGCTCCCATCGTCATCAAGAACAATCTCATCGAGGTTCAGCTCGGCATCGACACGGGGGGCCTTGAGGTTACCGGTACCAACCAGCGCCTCGGACTGCGGGGCGCCCTACGGGCGCTACCCGGCGGACGCTTCCACTTTCAAGGCAACGACTTCGAAGTCCAACAGGGGCTGATTCGCTTCGACGACCCGACCCGGATCGACCCGAACGTGGACATCACGGCGGTGACAGACTACCGCCGATACACGGACACGAGCGCCGGCACGGCGGCCGGCGCGGGGACCGGCGGCGGCCCGGCGGCGGCATCGGCGAACTCGACCCAGGGGGGCTCGCTCTGGCGCATCACCATGCACGCGTACGGCGACGCCGACAACGTGCGCATCGAGTTGACGAGCGAGCCTGCACTGGCCCAGGACGACATCGTCCTGCTGCTCGCGGTGGGCATGACCCGGGCCGAGCTTGATCAGCTCCAAGCGAGCGGCATCGAGGGCGTGGCGCTGGGCGTCATCGGCACGGCGACAGGCGCCGACCGCGTGGTCAAACAGGCCATCCCGATCATCGACGATTTCCGTTTTGGAAGCGCCTACTCCACTGTGACCGGAAAAACCGAGCCCCAGGTCACCGTCGGCAAGCGCCTCACGAACGAGCTTCGCGCGAGCGTGCAGGCCGCGCTGAGCGACGATAGCGAGCTGCGGGCCAACATCGAGTGGCGTCTGAACAACCGCTTGAGTTTGCAGGGCTCGTACGACAACATCAACGACATCTCATCGTCGGCCCTCGGCAACCTCGGCCTGGATCTTCGCTGGAGACTCAATTTCGAGTAGCCGGACCGGATGCGCCTCGGTGTTCTGCTCTTGGCCGTCCTCATCGGCTGTTTGCCGATCGCGCTCGGAGATCCGGCGCGGGCGGACGACCGAGCCGCCCAAGACTTGACACCGATCGCGCCCGTAGCCGCGATCGAGCCGTCGCCGACCACCCCTCGTCTCGACCCACCGCCGGACCTTTCGGGCCTGACCGGAAAGCCCATCGTTCGCGTCGTCGTGATGCTCGAGGCGAATGTCTGGGACGACGTGAGGGCCCCGGCGATCACGAGCGTCAAGCCGGGCGAGATCCTGACACCCGCCCTCGCACGGCGCGCGCTCGACGAGCTGCTGCGGTCCGGGCGGTTCGCGCGAGGCCGTGTTTCCGCGGAGGTCGAGGGTCAGGACGTAGCGCTCGTGGTGAAGGTTGTGCCGCGAAAGATCATCGGGCGGCTGTCCATGGATCTTCACGGCACGAGCGTCGATCGGGACGAGCTCCTGCGTCAGACCAACTTGGTCGAAGGGGGCGAGATCGTCGCGGCGGACATCGACGTCACGCAAAAGCGAATCGAGGCCCTGTGTGCGCTGCACGGCTATCCAAACGCGCGGGCCGCGATCACGACGCACGAGATGAGTGATCCGACGCATGCTCGCGTCGTGCTCGATCTGCTTCCAGGCGTGCCCCGATCCATCGACCAGCGACTTTTCTACGCGTCCGGCTCGAACGCCGACGCCATTCTCGAGATCGCGAAAAGCTATGCCGTCGGCGTTCACGCTCGCGCGGACGAGCCCGTGCTCGATCAGGCGGACGTCGTGCTCGAGCAGACACTGCGCGGCCGAGGATGGTTCAAGGCCAGCGTGTCGCACGATCTTGCAAAGGTTGTCTCAGGGCCGCGTACCGGGGCGATCGTGTTGCGGGTCCGGATCGACTCGGGTCCGCTTTTCGTCGCTCGTTTCGAGGGAAACGAGCACTACGATGCGGACGTGCTCACCACCGTGCTCGGAATCGAGACCGAGACGGATCGGTCGCCGACACACTTGGCCGATCGAATTCGTGCCTTCTACCAAAAGCGGGGATTTTTGGACGCCGTCGTTCGCGTCCAAGCACGCGGTGGCGAGTCCGATGCCGTCTTGCTGCTCGTCTTCCACATCGACGAGTACGACCGCGTCCGCGTGGCGGGTCGGAGCTATCCGTGCCTGAAGACCGACGCGATCAAGAGACTCAACGCTGGCGGTCCGCGGTCGCCGGCAGACATCGGAACGGAGATCGACAGCTATCTCGACGAAGAGCTACCCGGGGCGGACCTGTTCTTGAACCCGGATCCGCGAGTGGTCAGCGCGACCCTCGGCGGGGGCAGCGGGCAAGTCACGGGAGGGCCACGCCCTGTGCCGATCGACCTTCGCCCCGACGTGACGTACTTCGCGGACACCTACGATCGGGCAATCGAGCACGTCCAGGCGCTCTACCGCAACGAAGGGTTTTTGCACGCCGAGGTCGGTCCGGTCGGCGTCGTGCGGGCTCGATGCGACCCACGCTCGCCGCCCGAACGATGCGTACCGATGCCGATGCCGCCTCTTCCGGCGGAGGCTTGTACGTACGACTCGACCGGCCTACCCGCACCGAGCGACCCGCTCGACTCAGCGTTGACCTGCCGTCCGGATCCGGCACACGGCATCGCTTGTGCCCCGGTCGTTCAACTGTTCATTCCCATCAAGTTGGGACCCCGCACCCGTCTTTGGGATCTCGCATTTACGGGCGTCAAGGCGGCCAGTGAACGGGCTTTGGCCGAGGCGGCCGACCTGCGGCTCGGAGACGCGGCCAGCACGACCAAAATCGAGGACGCCCGCCGACGGGTCGTCGATTGGTACAAGGAGCACGGGTATTACTACGTCGACGTCAAGTACGCGTTGGATTCGTCGGCCGACAACACGCGGGCGCGGGCGCGCTTCGACGTGACGGAGGGAGAGCAGGTCATCGTCCGATCCATTGTCGTGCGGGGGCTGCAGAATACGAAGGAGAGTGTCGTTCGGCGGCGATTCGCCCTCGAGATCGGGCAGCCCTATCGCCAAAGCGACGTTCGAAAGACCCAGGAGCACGTCTCGACTCTCGGCGTCTTCTCGAGCGTCACGGTCTCGCTCATCGACCCCTACGTGCCGCAGCCGTACAAGGACGTCGTCGTCGAGGTGGTCGAACGCGACTCCCAATACGTCGAAATTCGCCCTGGGCTTTCCACCGGGGAAGGGGTGCGCGGGGTACTCGAATACGGCCACCGCAACTTGCTCGGCGACGCTTGGTCGATGACGGTGCACCTGCAGGCGTCTTACCTGCCCGACTTCTTGATCCTCGACGAAGGCGTCAAGGCCAACTACGCGGGCCTCACGACGGCGCAGCGCATCGCAACACGCGACACGCTGACGTTTTCGTGGCCGGAGATCGGACTCGGACCGACGATCCGCGCGCAGTTGGACGGAATCTACGTCAACGATCTCGAGCGGGATTTCACCCTTCGCAAGGCGGCCGTGGTCGGAACACTCTTCTGGCGACCCATACGGGAGGTCCTGGTCAGCATCGGTGCCGATTACGAGAACAACGACGTTCACCTGTTCGACGTATGCACCCCACCAGCCACCGCCACCGCATCCACCTCCGCTGCGGCGTCGACGACATCCACGCCGCCGACGGGCCCGTGCGCGACGATCAGCGAGTACTTGATGCAAAATCCCGGCAACAGCGAGCTTGCCACATTGTTGCGCGTCCCCGACGGAGACAGCAACGTCGTCGCCGATCGGATCGTACTCACCTGGGATCGGCGCGACAACACATTCAACGCGCACCGGGGAACGTACGTCGTCGTCGGGATCGAACAAGTCAACTCGTACCCCGCAGGCACCGCCCCGGTCACGGGTGACCAGCAGTACGAGAGCCACTTCTTCCGGCTCACGCAAACGCTGGCGGGCTACATTCCCGTCACGAACGGCATCACGTTCGCCGCGGAACTGCGACTCGGCGAGAACGTGACGCCGTGGTGCTTCGAACGACCGGGGCCCGGCCCGCCGGCCCACTGGGAGTGCACGTATCCGGACCGGGAATTTTTCATGGGCGGGTTCGAATCGATGCGGGGCTGGTTGCAGGACAGCTTCATTCCGCAAGACTATGTCGATCAGATCAGCCAGCGTGCTCTGACGTGCGTGAACAACCAGACCTCGTGCAGCGTGCCGGAGCGCGGCGGCAATCTGATGTTCAATCCACGGGCGGAGCTCCGATTTCCCATCCGCTTGCCGATCGAAGCATCGCTCTTCGGCGATCTCGGCAATCTCTGGGTCGACCCTACGTACGTGTTCAATCACCCGTTCACGCTACGCGCCGACGTGGGCGCGGGAGTTCGCGTCGACACGCCCGTGGGACCCCTTGTCTTCGATTACGGCATCAACGTGACGCGCAAATCGTACGAGGACTTCGGTGCATTCCACTTTGCCATCGGCCTATTCTGAGGGCTCGATCGCATCGGCCGGCATCGACGTCATCGCCGTCGTACGGCGATCCCGGTCCATGCCTCGGCTACCGCCGACACAACGCGGTCTTGATCGTCATGGCCCAGTGTGGGGTACAGGGGCAGACTGATCGTGCGATCCCCAATCTCTTCGGCGACCGGCAATAGACCCGGGGTCGCTCCGAGGCGCTCCGAGAGATAGGCCAGCCGATGGATCGCTCGGTAGTTGACGGCGGTGCCGATGCCGGCTTCCCCGAGACCGGCGAGGATCGCGTCGCGGTCGTTGGGAGGCGCGTGGATGGTAAACAGGTGGTGGCTGCTGCGTCCGCGCGGCTCGACCAACCATGGCACTCCACGGTCGCCAGGAGACGGCGCCCGTAGCTCGGCGATGCGCTCGCGCAGGCCCGATTCGTAGCGGCGCGTGACCTGCTCGCGCTGTGCCCGCTTCGCTTCGACGCGGGCGAGCTGCGGACGAAGAAGCGCCGCGTCAAGATCCGTCAGATTCGCCTTGTATCCAAGCTCCACGAGGTCCCAATGCCGGTATTCGGCCCCGTGTCGCTCCGTCGCTGCCTTGGACAAACCATGGTTTCTAAGCCGCCTCAATCGATCGGCAATTCGCGGCTCCCGGGTCGCGATGGCACCCCCGTCCCCGCAGGTCACGTTCTTCGTTGCATAAAAAGAGAATACGGCCGCTTCCGACAGATCCGCCGGGCGGACCCCGTCGCGCTCCATTTCGATGCCGTGCGCCGAGTCCTCGACGATGAAGAGGCCATGTCGGTCGGCAATCTGGCGAAGGGCCTTCATGTCGGCGAGCTGCCCGTACAAGTGCACCGGAAGGATGCCCACGGTGCGCGGCCCGACCCCGGCACGAACCGCCTCGGGGTCGATGAGACCCGTGGCGGGCTCCACATCGACGAGCTTCGGTGTCGCCCCGGCGTGCAGGATGGCGTTCGCCGTGGCTGCGAAGGTCATCGGGGTCGTGATCACTTCGTCACCCGGCCCGACGTCGAGGGCGCGCAGCGCGAGCAAGAGTCCCATCGAACACGACGTCACCCCCACCACGTGCGGGGCCGTCGCCCCCGGCCGGCCGCGCGACAGGTATACGCCCAACTCCTGCTCGAAGGCGGCTACCTGGGGACCCAGCGTGAGAAACAGCGTGTCGAGAACACTCCGCCAGGATACCGCCTCCTCGTCTCCGAGCTGGTGGCGGTAAAACTCGACCTTCTTGATCATGACGCCGGCGAGAGGAGGCGCCCGTCGATGGCCAGCTCGCGGTGTGCGCGCTCCGCGTCTCGCAAGAACAGATACTGACTCAACGTGTACCCTCGCCGGTCTTCCGGGTCGACGGTTCCGTCGCGTAGCGCGCCGAGCACCTCTTGGATCCCATCGTCGACCGTTCGCTCGGCGCGAAACCCGAGCACCCGATGCACTTTCTCGAAAGAGACGTTGTAGTCTCGCAAGTCCGGATCCGTCGGTGCGTGAACGACTTCGGTCCCCGGAACGGCGTCTCGCACTCGAAAGGCGAGATTCAAGATCTGGACGTTGTTCCCGTCGGAGCCCACATTGAAGACTTCCCCGCCGACGCCGGGGGCCGGAGATGTCAGCGCCAGTTCGAAGGCCCGCGCGACGTCGCGCACGTGAACGAAGGGGCGCCATTGACGCCCGCCCCCGTCGACCACGATGCGCCGCTTCACGTACGCATTCTTGGTCATGACGTTGATGGCCAGATCGAAGCGCATCCGCGAACTCAGGCCGAACACGGTCGCCAACCGCAAACAGACGACTTCCATGGATCCACCGGACGCGCGACCGAGCGCGAGAAGGAGGTCCTCCGCCTCGGCCTTCGCCCGGGCATACAGCGAGACCGGGCGGCGCGCGCTCGTCTCGGTCAGCCCGAGTCCTTCGCCATGACCGTACACCGAGCAGGACGACGAGAAAACGTATCGTCGTACGCCGTGCTCCCGCGCAGCAACCGCGAGCCGCCTGGCGCCCTCGACGTTCACGCTTCGCGTAAGCTCGGGCTCGAGCTCGCACGAAGGGTCGTTCGAGATTCCCGACAGGTCGATGACCGCATCGACCGACCCGAGCAACCCTTGGTCGAAGCCGCGCACGTCGCCCCGGACCACGCGCAGTCTCTCGCCGAATTGTGCACGATCACGCGCGAGCGTGTCGCCGAAGTACAGCCGGTCGAGGACCGTCAGGCGATGACCCCGTTCGAGCAGCGCCGACACCAGAACGGAGCCGATGTAGCCGGCGCCGCCGGCGACGAAAACGTGCATGAGTACGGGCAGCTACCACGAAAGCGTCCGTTTCGATAGCAGCCGGGCTACCGTAGCCGAGGTCATGAGCGGTTCGGGCATCTCGACGACCTCTCGCGCGGCGTCCGATCGCCTCTGGCACCTGGTCATCTGGGGAGCGACGGGATTCACGGGCCGTCTCGTCGCGGAGACCATGGCGCGCCGCTACGGCGGCAATCCAGCCGTCCGCTGGGCGATCGCGGGTCGCGATCGGGGCAAGCTCGAAAAGGTGCGCGACGACCTCGGACGGGTCTGCGAGCGTGCGCGCGACGTGCCTATCGTGATCGCCGACAGCGGAGACCGAGCGTCGCTCGACGCCCTGGCCCGCGACACGCGCGTCGTCGCGAGCGCCGTGGGTCCATTCGCAGTGCATGGGGCCGAGCTGGTCGGCGCGTGCGTGGCGGCGGCGACCGACTACTGCGACATCACGGGCGAGACGCCCTTCGTTCGCGAGATGATCGACCGGTACCACGGCCAAGCCCGCGCCACCGGTGCACGAATCGTTCATTGTTGCGGATACGACGCCATCCCATCGGATCTCGGAACGCTGATGATCCAGACGCACATGCGCAAAACGCACGCCACGCACTGCCGGGTCGTGAAGTACTTCGCTTGCGAAACCCGGGGCGGCCTCAGCGGGGGGACGATCGCCAGCGTGATCGCACTGTCGGAAGCCGCGTCGTCGGACCCTCGGGTGAGGCGCCTTTTGCGCGACCCCTATTCGCTCGACCCGGAGCACGCCGGCGTGGGGCCGGACGGACCGGACGCGCGCGGCGTTCATTGGGACGACGACGTCGGAGGGTGGACCGCACCGTTTACGATGGCCGCGGTCAACACCCGCGTCGTGCGCCGCACCAACGCGCTGCTCGGCTACGCGTACGGTCACGACTTCCGTTACAGCGAAATGACGAGCCTGGGGCCGGGCGCTGGCGGATGGTTGGCCGCTATGGCCGTATCGGCGGCCACGGCAGGCATTCGCGCGACCATGCGCTTTCCGGCCGTCGCTCGCCTGGCGGCGCGCGCGCTCCTGCCGGCGCCCGGGCAAGGGCCGTCGAGACGCACACGCGAAGCCGGGCGGTTCACGTCACGCCTCGTGGGTCTCGCCAGCGTGGACCGCGCCCATGCAACCAAGGTGTTCGCCGTCGTGCGCGGCGTGAGCGATCCGGGTTACGGCGAGACGGCAAAGATGCTCGTCGAGTCTGCGGTGTGTCTCGCGATGGACCGCGAGGCGATTGCGCACGAGGGCGGGGTGCTGACACCGGCCGCCTGCATGGGTATGCGCCTGGTCGAGCGGCTGCGCGATGCCGGAATGACGTTCGAGACGTCGACGACTCCGATCTGATCGCGTGTGCAATTCGCATTAGAGCGCGCCGTCTTCCGGCAAGCCTGCCGTATCGAACGCCCAGAACTTGCCGTGATGCGACAGCAGGCGCGCGACGGCCGCGTCCTTCTTGAAGACGAGAGTGCGGACGACGGACTCCCCGCTCGCATCGCGCGCCACTTGGTCGGGCGCCTTGATGATGACCAACGGGAACGCCCGTGCGTACTTGCAGCGCGGATCGTAGGCCTCGGCGTCGAATTCCCAGCCGCGGGCCGGCCACGCCGGTTGAGAGTTCGGTTTGAACCGGACGGGAACACTGAGATAGCGGGCAAACGCGAACGCCCACTGCCCGTGTTTACGAGCCGCATAATACGCGGCCAAGTGGGTGAGTGTGCCGTTTCGAAATGCGAGCGTCCACGGCTCCCAGATGACGGCGGTGGCGGCCCCCCCCATCGGCAACTCGTCGATCACGGCGGAAGCGTCGTTCGTCTCCCAGGCAAAGAGCGCACAATGGGCCAAGAAATTCAATCCGGTCACGACGCCGAGACGCAAGACGTAGCCGCGCCCACGAGCCGCCAGGTCAGGCGGAAACCGCGGCGTCGCGAGGATCGCCGCAAGGACCAGCCATTGGCCAAGGCGCGGGAAGATGAGATGCGTGCCGAAGAGCACCATCGGCGTGGCGAAATAGGCGATCGTTGTCGCGACCAAGGGCAGCAGCATGGGGCTGGAGCATTCGGGGACGCGTCGTCCGGACCGCGACTGCCTCCAAGCCACGACGGCGGACCAGGCCATGACCCCGAGCGCGATGAACAGGATGACTTGGTCGGTCGCATCGCCGAACAAATCGAGCGCAAACGATCCGAACATGACAATCTTCTGCCACGCGGGCGGAGCACTCCCTTCGATGGTGGGATCCCGATACATGTTCGGGTCCCAGGGGTACTGGCGGCGGTACACCGCGACGCAATAAGCGCAGCCGATCGCCAGCGGGACGACGGCGACGGCCGCGCGGAGAACCGCTCGCGCGATTCGCCGCCCGGGCGGCGCAGAGCCGTTCGAGTGGCGCCAGCCCAGTTCGAGCGCCAGCGCGGTCGCCAACACGCAAAGGATGATCATGGCCAAAACGTGCGCGAAGGCGCACATCAAGCCGAGCGCTCCGACGGCCACGGCCGGCTGCCACCGGGGCCGGATCGCCGCGCGGGCGACGAATACGAGCGCCCATGCAGCGACGGCGGTAGCCAGTACGTAATTCGCGAACCCCCATCCCGCTGAAAATGAAAATAGGACGGGCGTAAACAGCGCGGCGTACTCCGGTGGACGCCGCGAAGCTTTCAGCAGTGCGACCACCGCCGCCGCCGTGGCTGCCAGGGACGCGGCGAGCACGAGGCGACCCGCAACCTCGATGGGCAACAGGATCGACAGCCGGGCTACGACGAGATGAAATAGTCCATTGTAGGTAAAAACATTGAGCTCGTACTGGCGGCGCTCCGGGGCGTTCGCGTCCCCGAGCCGGCGGGCGACATCGCTCAGCGCCAGGTGCTGGGGGTAGTCGACACACGGCAAGAGCCGACTCACGAACAACCCCAGCAGCACGAGCGCCACCCCACCCCAGTAGAGAAGCGTGTCGGATCGGGAGTCCAGACTCAGTCCCGAGACCCAACGCGCAGCGTGCACGCCGCGCGGCGCGCCGACGATCACGCTGCCGTAGGTAACGTCCCCCTCTCCGTCGGCTTGCGGTAAAGTGGGCACGGGCTGGCCGAGCCGTTTACCGCACCGCTCGCCCACGGCCAAGCCGGACACTAGAGACCCGGCAACCAGCGCAAGTGGGACGGACTCCAATGTCGGGCAATACGTTAGAACGCGGCTCGGAACTCGACTTCAAGGCCCGACTGCTCATCGTCGACGACGACGCCGCAATCGGACGCGCCATCTCGCGCATCGTCCGAGCGAAGCACGACGTCGTCGTGCTCACGAGCGGTCGCGAGGCGATCGAACGCATCGCGGCGGGCGAGCGCTACCATGCGATCCTCTGCGACCTCATGATGCCCGATTTGACCGGCATGGATGTCTACGAGCGCATCTCGGCCATAGACCCCCCGAGTGCGCGCCGCATGATTTTTCTGAGTGGCGGAGCGTTCACCCGTCGCGCCGAGGAGTTCTTTCTTCGGATCGACAATCAGCGTGTGGACAAGCCATTCGATCGCGCGACTCTCCTCGCGGCGCTCGCCGCAGTGCTAGATAGGGAGCTGATGCCATGAATGCGACCCCGTTTTTCGTCGCGGCGCTCGCAATCCTGTCGATCTCTTGCAACGCCGAACGCAAAGGCGAGTGCGATCGACTTCTGTCGGCACTGAAGCCCCTCGAGCAGCAACCGGGCGCGGACGCCGTCGAGGGCGCCCGGCGCGCGATCGAAGCGATCCAACTTCAGGACGAACCGCTGCGCGAATACGCGTCCAGCGCGAAGTCGACACTCACCGTTCTCGCCGAGACGCTTCGTACTCAGGCCGGCGATTCGGCGCCCGACGGAACCGACGATGTGGTCAAAGAAAAGCGCAAGGAAGCGCGAGGCGAAGTAAAAGAAGTGATCCGGTACTGCACGCCGTAAAGGCCCGCATGCGGTGCCGCCTTCGGCAGCGGCCATCGCAAAGGCACATCGATCGGGTTGTGCCTTACCGGTGTGTCCTCGCGATACCCTTCCGGGAAGAGCGGTCGGAGCGACCCGACGCGTCGCGCGACCGGACGAGGACGGACACGCCGCGCGCCCTCGGGTTATGGCGGGCGCGTGATATAGCGTGCGCCCATGCGATCACGCCCGGTGTGCGTCGCGGCGTTGACGGTCGCCCTCACGGCGCTCACCGCGTGGCGGGCTCTCTGCGTGCTGTCCGGTCCGGACATCGACACCGACGCCTACGCGCATCACATGATCGCCCGAGCCATCCTGGCCGATCCGCGAGACCTTGCGGTGCACTGGGTATGGCTGCCCCTATTTCACTATTTGCAGGTTCCTCTCGTTCTGCTCGGCGGGACGATGGACGACGTTCGCTGGGCCAACGTGGTCTTCGCCGCTCTGCTGCCGGCCGTCCTCTTCGCGTACGTGCGGCGAACGGCCTACGTCACGGTGGGGCCGTTCGGCACATCGCCGAACGTCACCGCGCTCATGGCCGCGCTGCTGGCCGCGGCATGTCCCATCGCCATGCAAATGGGCACGACGGCACAGCCCGAGTCGCTGTTCGCGCTGACCACGCTCGCCACGGCCATCGCTTTTCAAGAGCGGCGCCACTGGCTTGCAGGCGCCATGCTTGGCGCCGGCGTCCTGCTTAGGTATGAAGCGTGGGCCTCGCTGCTGGCGGTCGCCGCGTTCGCATTCGTCGAACCGGCGTGCAGGCGACTGCGCGGGTTCGTGCCCGACGGCCGAGCGAAGCGGGCTTGGGTCACCGTCGCGATCCCGGTCGGGTTCATCCTGATCTGGGCTGTTTTGCGTCGCCCTGTAGACGGACGTTGGTTCGGCTTTCTGGGACAAACGCGAGCCTTCGCGACGGATGCGACCCACGAGGGCAGTTCTCTCGACGCAGGCGCTCTTGGACTCTTGGGCGACATTCTCCATTACCCCGTCTTCGTCCCCGCGCGCGTCATGGGGCCCGCGCTCGCGCTCGTGCCTTTCGGCGTCGCACGGACGGTGCGCCAGCAAGGGGCCCGATTCGTAGCGGTGCAGATCGCGTGCCTCGGATTCGTGTCGCTGGCGTGGGTGATGCGTTCCACGCTCGGGCTCGACCGACATTTCGTAGCCGTGAGCCCGGTGTACTCGACCTTCGCCGCCCAGGGCTTGGCCACCGTCGCCGAGGCAGTGACCGGTTTTTTTGGTCGTTTCGTTCGACCGCGCAGGGCCGTATTCGCTGGAAGCGTGGCCGGATGTGCGCTCGTGGTGTTTTCGCTCGCGGGCTTGTGCATCTCGCTCGGACTGTGGATGGGGTTCTGGCGGGAGTCGATCCAGCGCGGCTGGCCGGAGCGCGTGGCCGTCGGCGGCTACCTCCGATCGCTGCCGCCCGCGACGACGATCTTCTGCGACGACGCGACCGTCGAAATTCTGAGCGGGCTCGATCGCCGTCGCTTCGATCGGCATTGGATCGACGACCCCCACACCTGGGAAATCGTCGGGGATGTCGCACGCGCACGGGGAGTGGCGTACGTGACAACGTGGAGTCGAAAGCTGCGCGGACACGACGACTCGGGGATCGTGGTCTTCCGCTCGGGCGCCCCCGGAGGCGACCCGAATTCTGGACTTGCCGTGATGCGCGTGGGCGCGGACTCAGGTCGCGCCTTGCGCTGACGCGCGCTACTGAAATGCGCTCGAACCTTCCCCAATGCGCAGCCGAGCCCGAGCCACCCTTCCGCGCGCGGCGCTCCGACGGCTGCTGGCTCTGAAGCATCTTTTCGGTGCCGCGCGAGCGCCGATCGAATTTCAGATCCTCGGACGGGTCCTGCTGCAGGCCGCCCTAGTCGGCGCCGCGGCCGGCCTCTTGGGGTCGCTTTTCTTTGCGGGCGTCGAGGCCTTCGAGCGTTTGGTTCTCGAGTCGTGGGTCGGCTATGCGCCGCTTCGCGCCGGTGGCGAGACGATTCTCGGAGAACTCCGGCAGCAAGTGCCTTTTCGCCCCTGGCTACTGCTCGTGGTGCCCGCCGCAGGCGCCTTGCTCGGCGGGGCCATTTCTACCTGGCTCGCTCCGGAGACGCGCGGAGGAGGCAGCGACGCCATCATCGAAGCTTTTCATCAACGGCGGGGCAGCGTTCGGAAACGGGTGGCTTTCGTCAAAGCCATCGTGTCCATCCTTACGCTCGGCTCCGGCGGCTCCGGCGGTCGCGAGGGGCCCACCATGCAGATGGGCGGCGCGATCGGTTCGCTGGTCGGCCAACTGCTGCACGCCACCGATCGCGAGCGGCGTATCTTGTTGGTCGCCGGTACCGCGGCCGGAATGGCGGCCGTTTTCCGGACACCGCTCGGCGCGGCCCTACTCGCCGTTGAAGTCTTGCATCGCGACGACTTCGAGGCGGACGCGCTCGTTCCGAGCGTCCTGGCGAGCGTGGTGGCCTATTCCGTATTCATCGCGTTCTTCGGCGAACAGACCCTGTTCGCTCACGCCCCGAGCTACCCCTTCGTCCCGGCTCACCTTCCGCTGTACGCCCTGCTCGCCGTGCTGGTGTCTGTCGTGGCCAGTACGTTCCTGTCGACTTTGCGTTGGGTCCAGACCGTGACTCGCAAGCTGCCCGCTCCGGAATGGTCGAAGGCCGGATTGGGCGGCCTTGCCCTCGGAGTCTTTGCGACTCCGATCATCGTCTTGATCGGCCCGCAGATCGGTCAGCCGGGGCAAGGGCTCGGCATTCTCGGCGGCGGGTACGGGGCGGCGCAGCTCGCGATCACCGGAGCCGATTGGTTTCCGCTCGGCTGGAGAGGCGTTCAGCTGCTCGTGCTGCTCGGCACGGTCAAAATCGTAGCGACGTGCCTGACGGTCGGCAGCGGCGGCAGCGCGGGAGATTTTGGGCCGTCGCTCGTCATCGGAGGAATCTTCGGTGGCGCTTTCGGCCGCGCCGCCCAGACCCTTCTGCACGATCCGCGCATCCAGCCGGGAGCGTTTGCGCTCGTCGGGATGGGGGTGTTCTACGGCGGACTCGCACACGTGCCGATCGCATCGCTCGTCATGACGTGCGAGCTCACGGGCAGCTACGATCTGCTCGTACCGTTGATGTTCGCCGAAGGGATTGCGTTCGTGGCTCTACGACACCGCAGCCTGTATCATGCTCAAGTGACGACCAAGCGGGACTCTCCCGCACACCGCGATGACCTCATCTTCGACGTGCTTACGGGGATGCGAGTCGCTGACGTCGTCGTGCGCGACCGCCCGTATTCGACCTTCACCACGAGGACGCCGGCGGGCGAGGTGACGCAAAAAGCGGCTGCAGCCACGTGGCAGGATGTCTTCCCGGTCCTCGACGATCACGGCCAACTCGTGGGCCTCGTCCTAAGCGACGTGCTTCGCACGATCGCAGCGAATCCGGACATCGGCGACTTCGCGATTGCCCATGATCTCATGGTACCCCCCGTCAGCGTGAACGAGACCGACGATCTCCAGCGGGCGCTCGAAGCCATCCTCGAGCATGGTCTGCGCGAGATTGTCGTCGTGGGGCAAGGCGGACGGATTGTAGGCTTCCTCGACGAGGCGGAAATCACCCGAGTATACCATCGGGCGACCCACCGTCGCGAGACGTCTCGCCCGGATGACCCCGTGGCTCGAGCATAGACGGTCGGCCCAACCGGACAAGCCACCCAGCCCCCTAGCGCGTGTGGCGCGTGTCGCGCGTTGACTCACACGGCAAGCGCCAATCGGGTCGATAGCCATTCTTTTACTCATTGGCGTTGCTTCCGAGTTACTCTTGTCGTGCCGGGCGGACGTGAGCTTCTTCGCCGTGGCAGCGAGAGCCACAATGCAACAGCAACCGCCTCGGCAACGCGCAGTTGCCGCTCCGCAGCCGTCAGGTTCGTCGCCCGAGGCGAGGGCAGTCCATGAAGAGCGGCTGCTCGAGGCGATGCTGACGTCCTTGGTCCGTGGGGTCTTGCCCGCCGACGCGTGGGAGAAGGCCCATGCCTCGGCGCGCGACGAACAACGATCGAGCGAGTTGGCGTTCGCGTTCGAGACCGTTGCTCAGGGTAAACGTTTGAAAGCGGCTCCTCCGGCGTTCGGGGCCGAGTTTCTGTTCCAGACGGGTCGCTTCATCGCAGACGTGATCGGCGACGAAGCGAAAGCGGTGACGTACTTCGAGCGCGCCTTGGCGCTATTTCCAGGCCACACGTCGTCGTTCGCAAGAGCGGACGAGCTGCTGCGCCGTTCGCATCAGCTTCTGAGACTGGCCGAGCTGCATGCGAGCTCCGCTCAGCATCGGCCACGGTTCGAACAGCCTGCCCTGCTGCGGCGTGCGACCGAATTGCTCCAGGAGGCAGGCGGGGCAGAGGAACGCCTGGTCGAATGGCTGCAACAGATCCTCCGGCTCGAGCCCGGCAACGAATATGCACGCGCGGCGCTCGACCCCATTCTCCTCAAGGCGAACCGGTTCCGCGACGTCGTGCGGATGAACGAGCAGGCGCTCGCATCCGAGCCGCCTCCGGACGCCGAAACGAAGCGTGCGCTGCTCGAGCGCGTGCTCGAGCTTTACGCGGACAGGCTTCAGGAGCCCGAACGCGCCCTGCCTCACGTCGAGCAATTGCTGGGCTTGGATCCGACTCACGACCGCGCACGCCGCGTCGCGCACAAGCTCGTTCGCATCAAGGGTCTCGCGGGTCGCGCGGCCTCCGCGCTCGCCGACGCATACGAAGCGCTCGGCTCTCACCAAGAGGCCGCTCACTTCTTGTCGGTCGAGCTCGAGAACACGCGCGGACCCAAGCGGGCGCCTTTGCTCGACCGCCTCGGGCGCCTGAAGCAGCGGATGGGAGATCTCGCCGGAGCGTTCGAGGCTTTCGAACAAGCCCTTGCGATGGACCCCGAAGACGACGTGGGCGCCCGTTACGTCGCCCTGGCGCTCGAGCTGGGACGCTACGGCGACGCCGTGAAGACGCTCGGTCGGGTGCTCGCGAGTCTCAAGGACCCGGTGTCCCGATCGAGGACGAGCGCGCTACTCGGCGAGGTCTTGCTGCGTGCCGGCGACGTCAAGCGGGCGACGCCCATACTGGAAGGCGTGCTGGCGACGTCGGACGCACCCGCGGACGCCGTGCTCGCCGCTGCGTATCTCTTGCACGAAGTGCTCGACAACGGACAGGACCCGCGCCGGCTCTGCGACGTGTTGGAGAGAATTGCAACCACGGAGCTTGATGCTGAGCGACGCCGAGCCGCCAATGTGCGCATTTCGGAATTGGCCGTGGAGCTATCGGACCTGCCGCGCGCCATTCGCGCGTACGAGCGACTCTTGGATACGAGTAGCCGCGCGGTTGCGCTGGAGGCGCTCGAACCTCTGTACGAGGCGACGGGCGATCCCCTGAAGCGCGCGCGTCTCTTCGAGGAGCGCGCGAAGGACGCCCCCGACGCAGAGGCACGACGCGACCTCATGAGGGCCGCGGAGATTTGGGTCAAAGACGCCAGCGACCCAGCCGCCGGGACGGCGACGTGCGAGGCCATCATCGCTCGATTCGGCGCCGAACGAGACGTCCTGGCGTTGCTCGTCCCGTTGCTCGAAGCGCAACGCCTCTGGGGCGATCTTGCGAGTGCACTAGCCAGCCAGGTGTCACTGGAGGACGGCCCGGTGCGCGCGCAGCTGCTCGCGCGGCTGGGGGCTATCAAGCTGCAACGCTTGCACGACGTCCCCGGCGCAATCGGAGCGTTCGAGGCAGCACTCAGCTTCGACGTGCACGAGAGAACCGCGCGAATGACGCTCGAGAAGCTGGCGGCATCGGGCAATCATCGGATCGACGCGGCGCGGGTGCTCGAACCGCTGTATCGCATCGAGGGCGCGCGGGCCCCGCTGCTCCGGACACTCGACCTGCGCGGCTCGCTCGCGCCTCGTGTCGACGACCGTCTCGGTGCGCTTCGCGAAGCGGCCGACCTGGGCCGCGGGGCTGGGTCCGCGGACGCGCTTCAAGCGGTCGACTTCGTCGCTCGCGGCCTCGCTCTGGCGGTGTCCCACGAACGTCCGGTTGGCGAGTGGCTCCAGCGGCTCGAGCAGGTAACCGACCCACGAACGGACGCGACGCGACGGGCGGCGATTCTTGCTGCGGCCATCGGCGACCGGCCCGTCGACAACGCCGAGATGAGCGTGCTCGCCAAGACGGCCGCCGAATCGCTCGACGCGAGCGGGGACGTTCCCTCGGCGATCGCGCTTCTTCGCCGAGCGCTCGCGTTCGAGCCGCATTCCAACGAGCTTCTGGTTCGAATCGACGAGCTCTTGCGCGAGCAAGGCAGCGCGGGCGAGCGCATCGCGCTTTACCGAGCCACGCTCGAGCGTGCCAGCGGAGCGCGACGTCGCGACCTCTTGCACCGCATCGGGGGCATCCAGCGACACGACCTCGCCGACGTCGACGGCGCTGTCACAACGTACCGGACCGCGATCGATGAGGACGCCGGCGACATCGATGCCCAGGTGGCCTTGGAGGAACTTTACTCGGGCTCCGGACGCTGGACGGACTTGTGCGAGTTGCTCGAGTGGCGTCTGCCGCAAACGAGCGGAGACGTATCGCGCGGGTTGCAATCGAGGCTCGCTCGGCTTTCCGCCGAGCACGGGGATCCCGAACGGGCGCGGATGCATTGCATGCGCCTCCTCGACGACCCGGATCTGACCGGCGAGCATCTCGACTCCGTGCAGTGGGCGGCCGATCGGCTCGACGCTCCGGACATCACGCGATCGCTGCTCCGGCGGCGCGCCGAGGCGGCGGGCGATCCCCACGATGCCGTGATGTGGCTGGAGCGTCTCGGAGAGCTCGAGGTCGAGAGGCGGGGGGACCCGCAGGCGGGCGCGGCCGCTTGGAAGCGGGCCGCCCAGATCGCCGAATCGAACGGCGACGACGACAAGGCGCTGACGCTGTTCGCACGCACCCGCAAAGTGGCACCGGACGACGGCGAAGTGACCGCACGTCTTGCGGCGCTTTGCGAGCGAGCCGGACACTGGGGCGAACTGCCGCCGTTGTACATGGCGCTTGGTCACCAGTGCGCGGACGACGCCGAGCGCATCGAGCTTTGGCTGCGCACGGCAGGTGTGCTCGCCGATCGGCTGGGGGACGTTGGTACTGCAGCGCGACACGCGGGGCGCGCATTCGAACTGGCTCCCACCCGTTCGGACGTACTCGGTGCGTTCGAGTCGCTCAGCTTCGCAGCCGGCGCACTGGACGCTTTCGAACGGGCGCTCGACGAGGCCTTGGCTCGTTCGGAGACCGCAGACGACATCCCCAAGGACGTCCGGGTACGCTTGACGCTTGCGCGCGCACGGGTGCACGCGAGCGATCCGGCGCGCGCCGACCTGGCTGCACAGGTCTACCGCTACCTGCTGCTGGACGATTCGCTTTCGGCCGAATCCCGCGCGGACGCGGTGTCGGGATTCGAAGCGCTCGTCGTGGCGGCCGACGAGAACTCTCTCGCTCGGCGGGCCGATCACGAATGGCTCCTCGAATGGCGGGCCAGCCAGGCGCCCGAACACGAACAGGCCGCACGCATGCTCGACTGGGCGAGCGCGGTCGAGACGAAATTTGCCGACCCGGCGCGGGCGTTGGCTCTGCACAAGCGGCTTTTGGCGATTGACCCGGAGTCCGACGAAGCGCTCTCGGCGATCGCGCGGCTGGGGCTCGCGACGGGCGCCACGGATCTTGCGCTGTCCGCGATGCGCGCGCGTCGCGATCGATCCAAGGGGCCGCAACGGCTCGTCATCGAGCGCGAGATCACGGACGTGCTCTTCTCGCGAACGACCCGGTGGCAAGAGGCTCTCGAGTCGCTCGCAGCCGTGCTGGCGGAAGCGCCGGGCGACCCCGATGCGCTCGCGCTGGCGACCCGGGCCCTGGCCGATCCGTCTGCGCGTGCGGGTGCCTTGGGATTGTTGGAGCGCGCAGCCGAGGCCACCGACGATTCTGCCGTCCGGCAACAGATTTTGGCGGGCTTGCTCGAAATACCGGCCGGCGCGGCGGACGACGTGCGTCGGACCGGATGGTTCGAGCGGCTCTGCGACTTGCAGTTCGATGCGGGCCAGTCGACCGACGCGCTCGTCACCGCGATGAGAGCGGTGCGAGAGATCCCACACGTTTCCGGGCTCTGGGATCGCGCCGAGCAGCTCGCGCGTGACGTGCCCGGCGCAGACAAGGACGTCGCGGCCGTCTATGAAGAAGTGCTCAATCGGCCCATTTCGCCGGCTCTTGCGGTCGCCATTGGAGAGCGCGCGGTCCACTTCTACGAGGAATGGTTCGAGGATTCGGCGCCCGTCGCGCGTGTCTTGGAGCGCGTCCTGAAGCTCGACCCGGGAGCGAACTGGGCATTCGACCGTCTGAAGCTCCTGCTCGACGCGGCCGAGCGCTGGGACGATCTCTTTGCGCTCTACGACCAGGCCCTCGTGTCGGCGACGGGCAAGAGGCGAGCGTCTATCCTCGAAGATGCCGCGCAGACGGCCAAGGACTTCGCGGACCGTCCCGATCGCGCGACGGACTACCTCGAACAGTTGCGCGAGCTTCGGCCACACGACGCACGGTTATCCGGCGCGTTGGAGCGCCTCTATGAACGTCAAGGCAAGCATCGCGAGCTCGTGACCCTTCTGTCGGCGCAGCTGCCATCGCTCGACGGCGAAGCGGCGCGGCGTTCCAGGGCGCGCGTCGCCACCCTCTGGCTCGAGGAACTCGACGACCCCGAAGAGGCCTTGAATTTTTTGGAGCCCCTGCTCGACAAGAGCGGCGCGACTCTCCCCCGCGGAGCGACGTCGGCCTCGTGGAGGCTTCTGGAGCGAATCCTCCAGGCCGCGTCCCTCTCCGCAGATTCGGAGTCGATTTCGACGACTTCGCGGGGCGAGTCCCGTGCCACTGAACTGCGCACCGTCCGTCAGCGCGCGGCCGCGTGGCTGGAGGATCACTACACGGCTACATCCAACGACGCGGAGCTCGCTCGTGTGCTTCTGGTCCGCCTCGAAGCCGTTCACGAGCCGGGCGAGCGCGCGCTCTACCACGTTCGTATCGCCGAGCTGTGCAAGAACGTGGGCGACATCTCGGGCGCGCTCGAGCAGACGGGCCGCGCCGTCGTGCTCGCACCAGGCGACGAAGGCCTGCGAGCCAAGATGACCGAGCTTGCCGAGCGAACGGGCAAGCTCGAGCAACTCGCGACCGTGCTCGCCGCTGCGGCCGACGCCGCCGGCTACGGTCGCTTGCGCGTGGAGCTCGCACTTCAAGCGGCGAGCGTGCGCGCCGATCGCCTGGGAGACGCGGCGGGCGCCATTTCCCTTCTCTCGTCGATCTTGGCCGAGCCCGGCGCGCGCGAACAGGACGTGATGGAGGCCGCGCGAAGGCTCGAGCCCCTTCTCGAGACGGCCGGGCGCCTCGGCGAGCAGCTCGATCTGCTGGAGCGGATCGTTGCGATCGAGCCCGATGCGATCGCGCGACAGGAGGCGCTCGGACGCGCGGCCCGCCTGGCCGTTCATCTCGGACACGCAACGCGAGCGGTGGACCTCTGGCAGACTCGCCTGGCCGCCGACGAGCGTGACCGCGAAGCCCTCGACGGGCTGGTCGATCTGCTCAATCTCGACGGTCGCGGCGACCGACTCGCAAGGGTGCTCGAGTTGCGAGCCGCGTGCGTGACGGACGCCTCGCTCCGGCGCAACGATCTTGCGCGCGCGGCCATGCTCTACGGCGATGCGCTCGATCGACCCAACCGTGCGATCGATATCTGGCGAGCGATCGAGGCCGAATTCGGAGAGGCGCAAGACGCGAGAGAGGCTCTTTCGACACTGCTGCGCCGAACGGCACGCTGGCAAGAGCTGGCCGACCACCTTGAGCGGAACGCGCAGCGAGCGATCGAGCCCGAACGGAAGGCGGATCATTGGAGCCATCTGGGCGAGGTCCTCCGAGAGCAGCTCGGGGCACGCTCCAGAGCAGTGAGCGCGTATGCCTCCGCGCTGACGTCGGACGCGACCAACGAGCGGGCGCTCGCCGGCCTGTTGGCGTTGACCGAAGATCCGGACCAGGGCGCCGGCGCGATCGGGGTGCTGCTCGAGGCCTTGCGACGATCCGACGACTGGCGCGCGATCCTTGCGCTCACCGACAAGCGAGTCGCAATGGCCGCGTCGCCTGGCGACAAGGTGATCGTGCTCTTGGAAGCCGCTGGGCTCGCGGAGCATCGCGAGCGCAGCGCCGACCGTGCGTTCGAAGCGATGCGAGAAGCCTTCTCGATCGCGCCGAAAGACCGCCATGTTCAAGAGGAAGTTGCGCGACTCGCCGAGGCGGCGGGTAGCTGGCCGGGGCTCGTTCAGACCTACCGAACGGCCATCGCGCGCACGCGTGACGACAAATCCTTCGAGGCGGAGTTCTGGACGAAAATCGGCGTCACTCTCGAGGTGCGCTTGGGCGACCTCGAGGGGGCGCTCGACGCCTACCGGCAGGTGGTGTCCCTCTCGAAGGATGGACCCTCGGCCTGCGCCGCCGTCCGCGCGGCAGGTGCCCTCGGCCGGTGGGAGACGGCCGCGAGCGTCGTCGTGGAGTTGGCGCCCTCGTCGAGTCAGGGCGCGGTCGATGCGATCGAGGCGCTCGAGCGCGCAGCGGCCGACGCACACGCTTGGGACGCGGCCGCATTCGCCCTTGCCGATGTCGCGACCTCGGCCAATTTGGCTGGCGGAGCGGCGCGCGATGTCCATGCACGAATCGCGGCATGGCACCGCGATCGACGTCATGACCCTGCGTCGGCCGAGGCCTCCTTGCGAAGGGCCCTCAGGGAAGATCCGGAGAACATCGCGCTTCTCGACGCGCTGGCGCATTTGCAGCGCCATCACCCGGATGAGCCATTGTTGGACACGCTCGTTTCGCTCTCCCGCGCGGAAGGCGGCAGTTTGCCGCTGTTGCGCGAAGCAACGGAAATCGCGCGCGACGTGCTCGACGACGGCGCGATGGCCCTTCGGTTGGCGAACGACGTCCTCGATCTTTCGAGACAACGCTGGCGCGATGCCGGTCCGGCGTCGGTGGAACACGCGGTGTTCACCGAGTGGGCGCTCGATGCCATCGCCGGGCTGTATGACGACGCCGGAGACGCCAAAGCGATGGTCGACGTGCTCGCCCTGGGCGACACCCTGCCCTTCGAGCCCGACGTGCGGCGGAGCATGCGACAGCGCGCGGCGCGGTTGGCGTTGGACCGCCTCGGCGACTACGAGCGAGCGATTTCGCTTTACCTCTCGGTCCTCGAGGAGTCCCCACGAGACGCCGAAGCCCTCGATCGGCTCGCGGCCATCTACCGCGCGCACGATCGGGGACACGATCTGCTCCGCCTTCGCGAGCGGCAGATCGCCACGGCACCCGACTCCAGCGAGCGCATCGCGCTCCGGCTGGAGGCAGCCGCGCTTCTCGGCGAGCTCGGCGCGCCCGACCGCGCCATCGACACGTTGCGGGACAATCTCCGCGAAAACCCCGTCGAGGAGCGAACGGTCGAAATGCTCGCCACCGCTCTCGAAGGTTGCGGGAGGTTTGCGGACCTTCGCGACTTGCTGATCGCGCAGGCGGGCGGGGACCGACGCCCCGCGGACTTCTGGTACCGCGCAGCCCTCGTTGCCGCCGAGCGGCTGAACGACAGCGCCTCCGCCGAACTCTATCACCAGAACGTCGTGGCCCTGGATCCCAGAGCCGAGTCCTTCGATGCTCTTGCCGATCTGGCCGATCGTCGCGGCGACCGCGCGGCCGCTGCAGCGTGGCTCGAAAAGTGGGCGACGGTCGTTCGACCCGAACAGCGAGCCGAGGCCACGCTTCGGCTGGGCGACGCTCTCGTCCGAGCAGGCGACGTGGAGCGTGCGGCGGAACGCCTCGAGCGGGCGATCGCGGAGACGCCGCGCGAAGAGGCCCTACGGGCGCGGCTCGCAAGCCTTTACCGGGAGCACGAGCAGTGGTCGAAGCTCGCTCGCGTGATCGCAGAGGGGGCCGTGTACGCTCCCGACAAGCCGGCGCGACTGGAACGCCTGCTCGAAGCGGCCAAGCTGTTCGCGGAGCGATGCGCCGAGCCCGAGCGCGCCGTCTCACTGCTCGACGAGGCCACCGATCTGGCGCCCGACGACCACGGGTTGAAATTGAAGCTCGCTGACGCTCTCGCGCGGGCGGGGCGGCGCGACGAAGCGCGGGCCATACTGCAATCCCGAATCGATGCCTTCGGCGGGCGACGGCCGAAAGAGCGTGCGGGTGTGCATTATCAGCTGGCGCAACTCGAGCTCGCAGCGGGCAATCGCGCGCGCGCGCTCGTCGAGCTGGATGCCGCGGCACGGGTGGATCCCCAGAATCCCGAGGTCCTGCTGAGGCTTGCCCGCCTCGCGCGGGACGACGGACAGCTCGAGCGCGCGGAGAAGAGCTATCGGGCGCTTCTGGTCGTCTTGCGAAGGCCCGCGGAAGCCTCCGAGGTCACGATCGCGCGCAGTGAGGTTCTGCTCGAGCTGAGCGCGATTGCCTCACGGCGAGGCGAGGGCGGCCGGTCCAACGAGATTCTCGAGAGCGCGCTCGAGGCTGCGGCCCAGAGTGACTTCGAACAGGCCCGACTCGAAAGCGCACTTCGCACATGGGGGGACGACGAGACGCTCGTCCGCGTGCTCGAAGCGAGACTCGCCCGCGTAGGCGGCGCACCTGAATCACGTGAATTGTTGATCGAGCTCGCCGGTGTCCTCTCCGATCGACTCGGCCGTTCGGAAGAAGGCCTGAGCATGTGGATGCGGGCGATCGCCATCGACCCGCTGTCCGCAGCCGCTCAGGACGCGGCCTTGGCGCTCGCCCGATCGACCGGCCAAGTGCAACGCTACGTAGAAGGGGTGTCGCTGCTCGTCGATCGCGCCGCGACCACGGACGTCGCCGCTCAGCTCCTGAGGCGGCTCGGAGCCGTCGTGGAGTCGGACTCGGGGGACGACGCCCGCGCGGCAGCGCTGTACGAGAGGGCTTTGGCGCTCGACCCGTCGTCGAAGCCACTCCTGCAAACGCTGGAGCGCGTGTACGACCGCATCGGCGACGTAGAGAAAGCCGCGCGGACGCTCTCTTCGCTCATCGAGATCGAAACGCGCGAAGGAGGATCTCGAGGCACCGGCAACGCGATCTATCGCCTGGCGATGCTGCGCCTCTCGTCTCTGCACACGCTCGAAGAGGGAGCCGCGCTGCTTTTGACGGCGCTCGACGTCGATCCCCAGTTCGAAGTCGCCGAGCGAGCGCTACGTGCTGCCGTCGCGCTCAACCCCATGTGCTTGCCGGTCCTCGACCTGTACGAGCGCGTGGGACGCGAGCCGGGGTACGGGCGCACGCTGGCCGACGCGCTTCGGCTTCGCGCTCAACTACCGGGAGCTTCCGGGGACACGTTGCGCGAGGCGGTCGAGGCGGCCGTGCTGGTCGGCGATTCCGCCGTGGCGGAAGCGCTCTTGGGGCGGTTCGTGGAATCCGAGGCCTTCGTTGAGGCGGACCCCATCCACGCGTCGTGGGCGCTCGCTGCGCTCGCCGAGTACCGGGAACGAGCGGGTGATCTGCGCGCCGCACTCGCCCTGAAGTTGCGGGCCGCCGACGCGGCCGATCCAGATAACGCCCGACGGATCCGCTTCGAGATTGCGCGGATCGCGGCGGATGGGATCGGTGACCTGCAGCTCGCCTCCGACACCTATCTGGCGCTGCATCGGGCCGATCCGGCCGATCGACAGGCCTGGGAGGCGCTCGCCGACACGTACAGGCGCATGAACGAGACGCGCAAGCTCGTGGACCTGTTGGCCTCGATCACGGAGTTCGTCGACGACGTCAGCGAACGGGCCCAGCTTCGGTTCGAGCGGGTTCGTTTGACTCGACAGCTGGGTCTCGACGAAGTCGACGCCGCGACGGCGTTGCGCGAGATCCTGGACGAAGATCCCAATCAGCGTGACGCGGCACTCATGCTCGCCGAGATCTTCGAGCGTGCGGGTTCGCACGACGAACTGGCAGCCCTGCTTGCGCACCAGATCGAGGCGGCCAAAGATCGCGCCGACGCCGCGTCGATCGCCTCGCTTTCGTTGCGTTTGGGGGCGTTGCGCGAACCCGTGGATCGGTTGGAGGCGCGAAACATCTATTACACGGCGCTCGATTGGGAGCCCCAAGATCGCGCCCTGCTCGATTCGCTTTTGCGACTCCTCGGAGCGGCCGACAGCGCGGGAGAGCGGGCGGACATTTTGGAGCGCCGACTCAGCCTCGAGCAGGGACCCGGAGCCGAGTCGATGGCGCTCGAGCTTTGGACCGCGCGCGTCGAAGCGGGAGACGAATCCGCCGCCGAGCGCGGGCTGGTCATCGGGTTTCGCGCGTTTCCTCAGAGTGTTCTGCTTCGCGATCGACTCGAATACCTCTACCGGCAACGCGGCGATCTGCGGCGCCTCGCGGAGCTGCTCGTTGCCGACGGAAAGGCTCGCGAAGCGGCGAGCGAACGGGTGTCGAGATTGCGCGAGGCTGCGGCGATCTGGTGGACGGAGCTGCAAGAGCCTCTCAGGGCCGCCGATGCCCTCGGACTCGCGCGTGAAACGGCGCCGGACGACCTGACTCTGCTGCTCGGTCAGGTCGACTTGCTCCTCTCCGGCGAGGACCGCGATAGAGCTCTATCCGAGATCGATCGCGCGATCGAGTCGATCCCGGCCGACCACCTCGGCCGCGCATCGCTCTTCGCAGCCCGCGCCGCGGTGCGTGCCGCTCGCGGCGACGAGCGCGGCGCGCTGGACGATTTCGAGGCCGCGTTCTCGATGGATCGAGAGACCTACGCGGCGGCGTTCGCAGCCCAGCTCGATCGGGCACGCGCGACCGCGGAGAGCCAACGGGACGATGAAACGATCCGCGCGACCCAGCTACGGCGGGCGCAAGTGCTCCCGTTTGCCGGCGACATCGAAGGCTCTCGAGCCATCCTTTCGGCTTTGCTGGGAGTCGATGCGGCGGACCGCGACGTGCTGCGGACCGCGGCTGCGCTCGAATCGGCGCTCGAGCAATGGGAGGCGGCAATCGTCGCCTGGAGGCGTCTCGTCGACTTGGAGCAAGGCGATCGCGCGATCGATGCGACACTGGCTCTGGCCGAGGCATGCGAGCGAGCCGGCCGACCAGGGGACGCGCGCGAAGCGCTCGAGCGCGCCTTGCACGAAGCGCCTGGGCACGATGCCGTCCGCGCACGTCTCGAGCGCATTTACGAAGGTGCCGGCGCCTGGCGTGAACTGGCGCGCCTCGCCGTCGAAGACGCAGCCGCGACGGGCGTCGTAGCCGACCGCGTGGCTCACCTCTTGCGCGCTGGATGGTTGCTTCTGACGCGGGCCGGAGACCCGGTGGGAGCCATTCTGCCACTCGAGGAGGCGCTCGAATTGCGGCCGGACGATCTCGATGGCGTGGCGATCCTCGCCGACGCGTATACGGCCTCGGGCCGGGCGCGCGAGGCCGTGGCGCGGCTCGAGCGAGCCATTCTGCCTTATCGAGGGCGCCGCACACGCGAACTGGCAGCGCTCCACCTACGGCTCGCGCGCGCGGCACACGAATACGGCGACGGATCCGCCGAAGCCCTCTCGCTCACGCACGCTCTGGAGTGCGACTCGCAGAGCGGCGACATTTGCTCTGAAGTGGCGATTCAGGCGATCGAAGTCGGGCAGCTCGACATTGCCACCCGCGCCCTGCGCGCGGTCACGCTGCTCAAGGGCACCGCACCCATCAGCCGGGCGCTCGCGTATCAATACCTCGGCGAGATCGCGCGCCGCCAAGGCGACCCCAAAAGAGCGCTCACGTTGCTCCGGCGCGCGCTCAGCGAGGATGCCACGCTCGAGGGTGCGAGAGCGCTCATCGAGGCCATCGAACGCGGATTCTGAGTCGGGACACCGTTCACGGCGGCTCGAGCGCCAGAGCCTCGTAGAGGATCTGAAGCCGTTCCGAGAGCTCCTCGTTGTTCGGCTCGCATTGACACGCGCTGACAAGCTGCACGCGAGCTTCGTCCAGCCGGCCGATCGCGAGGAGCCGATCGGCTACTCTGCCGAACTGTCTCCCGCGTTGGGTCACCGCGATCGTCTCCAGTGTGCGAGCGACGCGGGGTGGCGGCTTGCTCGATGGCTTCGAACCATCCAGGCGCAGACGTCCCCGTGCGAGCGCCCGATCGTAGCGCTCGCGCATCGGCGCACGCGAGAGGCAACGGTAAGCTTCGACGCCGCGCTTGAAGATGGCTTGGGCGACGGCGGTGACATCGGCCGGCAGAGCCACGTACGAATCGGGATGGTAGAGGAGCGAGAAATCATGGAACGCACTCTTGATGGCGGTCGGAGTCGCGTCCGGCGAGACCCGCAAAATGTCATAATAATTTTTGCGGGCGAGCGACTCGAGGAACACGCACAAAGCGTCCTTGGTCGGCATTGGGAGGATCAGGCCCGCGTCGCGGGAGCTCCGCGGGCCGATGCACGCTCGATCGGGTGCGCCGCCTGACGATTGTGCATCGCTTGAATCTCGGCCGGCTCCGTCTGGGCGCCCACGAGCTCGATTCGCGCCCCAGTTTCACTCCCGGTCTTCACGTCGCGCGCACGAACGTTGAGGATGCCGTCGACGTCGATCTCGAACGTCACCGCGATCTGAGCCTCCCCACGCGCGGCGGCAGTGAGCCCGGTGAGCTCTAGCTCACCAAGAAACGTGTTCTCCGAAAAGCGCTTGCTTTCGCCTTGAGCGATGCGCACACGCACCGTCGTTTGGCCGTCGCTCGCAGTGGCGAATGTGCGAGTTCGATCGCATGGAACGGGCGTGTTGGCGTCGATGAGCATGTCGCAGAACCCTCCGACGGTCTCGACGTTCAACGTAAGTGGCGTCACGTCGATCAACAGCGGTGCGCGCGGTCTTTGCGAAACGACCGCGGCGGCTCGCGCGGGCTGCGGCTCCGCCGTTCGAGGCGGCGCGATCGGCGGCACGGCAAGCGGCGCAATCGGCGGCACGGCAAGTGGAGACGGCTCCGCGGACGGCGAGGCCAATGCACGCGGCAGACGAGGGCGGGGCGGCGGAAGAGAGGGTGCACTGCGATCGACCGCCGGAGGGGATTTCGTCTCCGGTACATCGAAAACAAGGGGTTTGGACGGAACGCGCGGAAGGAACTCAGCGTACGGAGCGCTCGGCCCCGCCGCACCCCTGGCCGTCAAAGATTCGCTGCTCTCCGACGTGGTTCGGCTGGGAGCTTGATTCCGTTGCCCGCGACCCGCGTCGGCCCGAACCGAATGCACGATCGGCAGATCCGGACTCGATGACCCGCGACCGGGCTCGGCCCGAATGGGCGACTGCACGATCGGCAGATTCGGACTCGATGACCCGCGACCGGGCTCGGCCCGAACCGACTGCACGATCGGCAAATCCGGAGTCGATGACCCGCGACCGGGCTCGGCCCGAATGGGCGACTGCACGATCGGCAGCTCGGAGGGCACGACCCATTCGGGGGCTTCGGCCGACGAGTGAGCGATGATCGAGGATTCGTCGATGCGGGGGTGCGCGTTCGATTCGGCGCTGCGCGGCTTCGAGCGATCGAGGAGCCCGGCCTGAATGGCGGCGCCGAGAGCCACGACTTCGTCGGGATTGATCCGAACGACCGGAGGGCGCAGGAAAAATTGCTGGACCTTGCGCGCGACCATCGGCATGCGCGTCACGCCTCCGACCAGAATGACGCGGTCGAGGTCGCTCGCCGTGATGGCAGCCGCCTCGAGCGCTTGCTGGCACACCTTGAACGTGCGTTCGACGATGCCGAGGGACGCCCATTCGAGCTCGGGGCGCGTCATTCGAAAACGCCACGTTACCGTCGCGCCGCGATCGCCTCCCACCATGTCATTTACGGCGATCTCGAAGTCTTCTCGGCTCGACAGCTCGCGCTTCATCCGCTCGCCGAGGATTCGCAGACGGCCAAACGCCATGCGGTTCGCGCGAGCGTCGAAGCGATGCTTTTTCAGCAGGTCGTCGGCCATCCGCTCGGCGATGACCACGTCGATGTCGTCGCCGCCCAACGCGCTGTCGCCGGCCGTCGCCAGCACCTCGAAGACGTTGGGGGCCACATCGAGTAGCGTCACGTCGAACGTCCCGCCACCGAAGTCATAGATCGCTACTCGTTCATTGGCCTTTACGCCCGGCCCATAGGCGAGCGCGGCCGCGGTCGGCTCGTTGAGTATTCGAAGGACGTCGAATCCCGAAAGCCGCCCGGCCATCTTCGTCGCGGCTCGCTGCAGATCGTTGAAATTGGCCGGGACCGTGATGACCGCACGCTCGACCGGTTCGCCGATGACCGACTCGGCGATCGCCTTGGCCTGCCTGAGCACGAAGGCGCTGATCTCCGGGAGCGAGAACGTGTCGCCCCGCGCGACCACCAGCGTTCCGCCCTTCTGCCCTTCCCGCAGTTCGAATGGCAGCTTCTCGCGGGCTTCCCTCACCTCGGGGGAGTCCCACGGCCGCCCAATCAGGCGCTTGATGGAGTAGATCGTATTGGGTGCATCGATCAGCCGACGATCGAGCGCACGGTCCCCGACCAGAACGGATCCCGACGGGTGGAACGACACCACCGACGGGAGAAGCCGGCCTTGCTCGGGGTCGTGAAGAGTCGCCGCGACGCCCTCACGGACAACGGCGATGACCGTGTTGGTCGTACCCAGATCAATGCCGACGGCGAAGGCCATCGTCACCGATAGTACATCACTTCACCCCGCGGCGGCGCGCTTGGCGGGCGCCCGACTCAGCCACGCGTCGACACCGGCGGCTACCCGGCGACCGTCGGCGATGGCCCAGACGACGAGCGATTGTCCTCGGGAAACGTCGCCAGCGGCGAAAACCCCGGGAACGCTCGTCAAGCCGCTCCTATCGGAGCGCACGTTGCCGCGAGCGTCGAGGGTCAGCCCGAGGTCTTCAACCAGCCCCCGCCGCTCCGGTCCAACGAAGCCCATGGCCAGCAAAACGAGTTCGCAGCGAATTAGCAAATCGGCTCCCTCGACCGGGCGCATCTTGCCGCCTTCGAACACAACGCGCACGGCGTCGAGGCCGACCACACGTCCGCCCTCGCCGCGGAAGCCACGCGTCGAGACCGCCCAATCGCGCTGCGCGCCCTCCTCCTGCGAGCTCGACGTCCGAAGAACGAGCGGCCATTCGGGCCACGGATTGGTGGGAACACGCATAAGGTGGGGCTTGGGCATGAGCTCGAGCTGCGTCACGCTCACCGCACCCTGGCGCAGCGACGTTCCGACGCAGTCGGACCCCGTATCGCCACCCCCGATGACTACAACGCGTTTGCCGGTCGCCAGGATCGCGCTCGACGAATCGAGTGTATCGCCTGCGATGCGCCGGTTCTGTTGCTCGAGAAACGCCATTGCGAAGTGAACCCCGCCGAGCTCGCGGCCCGGGGTCACGAGATCGCGAGGAGCGCGCGCTCCCATCGCCAGCACGATGGCGTCGAAATCGCGAACGAATCGATCGGCTCCGAAATCACGGGCAACATCGACACCAGCTCGGAAGGTTACCCCTTCACCACGCATCTGTTCGATGCGGACATCGATGATGTCCTTTTCCATCTTGAAGTCAGGGATTCCGTAACGCAGGAGCCCCCCGATCCGGTCGTCTCGCTCGAACACCACGACGTCGTGCCCGGAACGGGCGAGCTGCTGCGCCGCCGCGAGTCCCGCGGGCCCCGAGCCAACCACCGCGACCCGCTTTCCGGTTCGAATGGCCGCGGGTCGGGGAATGGCTGCCGTGTGCTGCAATCCATGATCCGCAATGGTCCGCTCGATCGTCTTGATCGTGACCGGCTCTTCTCGGATGTTGAGCACGCACGACGCCTCGCAAGGTGCCGGGCAGATTCGGCCGGTCACTTCCGGAAAGTTGTTCGTGGCGAGCAAGCGCGTCACCGCGAGATCGATCTTGCCCTTGTGCACCAAGTCATTCCACTCCGGGATCAGGTTTCCGAGAGGACAGCCCTGGTGACAAAACGGAATGCCGCAGTCCATGCAGCGCGAGGCTTGCTCGCTGACCTGACTCTCGGGTGCCGGCTGAACGATCTCGGTCCAGTCCCGGACCCGCTCGTCGATAGGCCGCTCGTCTTCCTCGACGCGTGCAACCTTCAGAAAGCCCTTCGGATCACCCATGGCCACCTGCTGCCTTCGCGGCGACCGGTTGCCCAGCGCGCATCGTGAGCACCCGCTTCCACTCGTGGGGCATGACCTTCACAAAGTGCCGCTTGGCCCATGTCGATAGAACGAACTTTGCCCTCACGCTCGTCGTGTGCTGAGCATGCTCTTCGACGAGCGCCCGGACGAGATCCTCGTCGTCGCGTGTCATCGGCTCGAGATCGACCATGGCTTTACTGAGGCGTCCCGCCAGCACGCGCTCGTCGTCGAGGACATACGCAATCCCGCCGCTCATGCCCGCAGCGAAGTTGCGTCCCGTCGGCCCGAGGACGATGACCGTGCCACCGGTCATGTACTCGCAACCGTGATCGCCAACTCCTTCGACCACCGACTCGGCGCCGCTGTTGCGCACCGCGAAGCGCTCTCCTGCCCGACCGGCGAAGAACGCCTTGCCCGCGGTCGCGCCATACAAGCAGGTGTTGCCGACGATGACGTTCTCGTGGGCCTTGAAGCGAGATCGGGCGGGAGGCCGTATCGCGAGCACGCCGCCCGAGAGACCCTTGCCCACATAGTCGTTCGCCGCTCCCTCAAGAACCAAAAGCATTCCGCGCGTCGCAAATGCACCGAAGCTCTGCCCGGCGGTCCCGGTCGCCTCCACGACGACCGTTCCGTCGCTCAGTCCCTCGGCACCGTACCGTCGCGCGAGCTCTCCGGCCAGACGCGCACCGAACGCACGATCCGCATTCGTCAGCACCATCTGCATCGTGGTCGGCTCGCCGTATTTGATGCTCAGCCGCGCACCTTCGAGGAGCGCCTCATCCGTCGACCCGCCGCTCGACCACAGCTCGGCCGTACCCTGCTGCCCCGAGCCCAGCGCGTGCAAGGCTGACGCCTCGGGCACGACGCGCATCAAAACCGCGTCGAAGTCGAGAAGCTTGGCTTTCGCGTGCTGAAGTGCACGCGGTCGGATGACGTCGGCGTGTCCCGTCATCTCATCGAGCGTTCGGAAGCCGAGGCGCGCCATGATGGTCCGCAACTCTTCGGCAACGAAAAACAGGAAGTTGATGACGTGTTCCGGGGTGCCCTGGAAACGCGCGCGCAACACGGGATCCTGAGTCGCAACGCCGACCGGGCATGTGTTGAGGTGGCACTTGCGCATCATGATGCATCCGCTCGCCACCAGTGGCGCAGTCGCGAACCCGAATTCGTCGGCCCCGAGGAGGGCTGCGAAGGCGACGTCACGCCCAGTCTTGAGTTGACCGTCCACTTGAATGCGAACGCGACCCCGAAGCCCGTTCATCACGAGCACCTGATGCGTCTCGGCGAGACCGAGTTCCCAGGGTGTTCCTGCATGTTGGATGGACGACAACGGCGACGCGCCAGTGCCTCCGTCGTGTCCGGCGATTTGAATCGAGTCGGCATGCGCCTTCGCGACACCCGCCGCAATCGTTCCGACGCCCGTCTCGCTCACGAGCTTCACGCTCACGCGTGCTCGCGGGTTGACGCACTTGAGGTCGTAAATGAGCTGAGCCAGATCCTCGATCGAATAAATGTCGTGGTGCGGCGGTGGCGAAATGAGCGTCACGCCCGGCACGGAGTGGCGCACCCGCGCAATGTGCTCGTCCACCTTGTGTCCAGGGAGCTGGCCGCCCTCGCCAGGCTTGGCGCCCTGGGCGATTTTGATCTGGAGCTCGTCGGCGTTGACGAGGTAGTACGCCGTGACTCCAAAGCGGGCACTCGCGACCTGCTTGATGGCGCTCCGCTTGCTGTCCCCGTTGGGGAGGGGGACGAACCTCGCTTCGTCCTCGCCGCCTTCGCCGCTGTTGGACCTTCCCCCAATGCGGTTCATTGCGATGGCAAGGTTCTCATGCGCTTCGCGACTGATGCTGCCGAAGCTCATCGCCCCGGTCGCGAACCGCCGCACGATCTGGGTGGCCGGCTCCACCTGCTCCAGAGGCACGGCCGGACGAGTGGACGCAAAGTCCCAACAGCCGCGCAATGTAAAGGGCGCGTCGCCTTGCTCGTTGATCGCCCGCGAATAGTCCTGATAGGCCCTCGCATCTTCGAGCCGCACAGCCTTTTGAAGACTTGCGACGGTGTACGGGTTCCAGAGATGGCGCTCGCCGCCGACGCGCCAAGCATAAACGCCGCCCGCGTCCACCGCGTCCTCATCGGTCTGTGCGTCGCGGACAGGGACATCGAACGCGCCCGCGTGCCGGAGCAAGGCCTCGCTCGCGATCTCTGCGAGACCGATGCCTCCGATGCGCGAGGCGGTGCCCGGGAAGAAGCGGCTGATCACGTCCGGACCGATGCCGATCGCTTCGAAGATCTGTGCCCCCTGGTAGCTCGATAGACACGATATGCCCATCTTGCTCATGACCTTGAGAAGCCCCTTGTCGAGAGCGTGCACGTAGTGCAACCCGCGCTCGGCCCGCGGCGCTTCGGCGTCGAGTGCGTCGACTGCCTCGAACGCCAGGTAGGGGTTAACGGCTCCAGCGCCGTAGCCGATGAGCAGGGCGAGATCGGCGACCTCGCGCGCTTCCCCGGTCTCGACGATCAGGCCCGCACGCATGCGCTTGCCGGCCCGAGCAAGCCAGTGGTGGACCGCGCTCGTCGCGAGAAGGCTCGGAATCGGCGCGCGGGCGGCGTCGACTCCCCTATCGCTCAGCACGATCAAGCTCGCCCCTTCGTCGACCGCGCGCTCCGCATCGGCGCACAGCGCAAGCAGCGCCCGCTCGAGCGCTTCGCCCGCGCCCTGGGCCCGCGCGTCGAAGAGCATGGGAAGGACCGTGACCGAAAAGTCGGCCAGCGGTTGGGCCACAATGGTTGCGAGATCTTCGTTGGTGAGTACGGGTTGCTCGAGCTCGAGCAACCGACACTGTTTGGGCGTTTCGGCGAGCAAGTTCCCCTCGCCACCGAGACAGGTGACGAGGGTCATCACGAGCTTTTCACGGATCGGATCGATCGGTGGATTGGTGACTTGGGCGAACTGTTGCTTGAAGTACCGAAAGAGCGGGTGGGGTCGCTCGCTCAAAACGGCGAGCGGCGCGTCGGTCCCCATGCTTCCGGTAGGCTCTTCCCCGTGGGTCGCCATCGACGCGAGGAGGAGCCGGATGTCCTCGCGCGTGTATCCAAATGCGCGAAGGAACCGGCGGCGCTCTTCGTCGCCGAACGGCGGAGGTGGCGACGAGGGGGGCAGCGCCCGGAGATCGATTTTGTTGGCCTCGAGCCACTGCGCGTAGGGCTTCGCCGCCGCGACCTCTTGCTTGATCTCTTCGTCGCCGACGATTCTCCCTTTCGCGAAATCGACGAGCAGCATGCGCCCGGGCTGCAGGCGGCCCTTTTCGATGATGTCCTCGGGCTCGAAATCGAGAACGCCGAACTCGCTGGCGGCCACGACGTAGCCGCTGGCCGTGACGACGTACTTCAAGGGCCGTAGACCGTTGCGATCGAGTGTCGCGCCGAGATACGTACCGTCCGTAAAGAGGAGCGCGGCCGGGCCATCCCACGGCTCGACGAGCGACGCATGGTACTCGTAGAATGCCCGCCGCTCCGCAGGCATCTCGGGTTGACCTTCCCACGCCTCGGGCACGAGCATCATCATCACGTGGGGCAGGCTCCGGCCCCCGGTGACCAGAAAGTCGACGACGTTGTCGAGCGACGCCGAGTCGCTGCCACCGGGCCGGATGATCGGCTTGAAGTCGGCAATGTGCTCGCCGAACGCGGCGCTCGCGAGGAGCGACTCACGCGCACGCATCCAGGTCTGGTTTCCCCGAAGGGTATTGATCTCGCCGTTGTGCGCGATACGCCGATAGGGGTGCGCCCGCTCCCATGTCGGAAATGTGTTGGTGCTGAATCGTGAGTGAACGAGGGCGAGCTTGCTGCGCGTATCGTCGGCTTTGAGATCAAAATAGAAAGCCTCGAGGCGCTCCGGAAGGGCGAGACCCTTGTAGACCACGGTCTTGGACGACAGGCTCGCAATGTACGGATCGTGCAGCCCCGCCCGGGAGGCCTTGCTGGTCGCGCGCTTCCGGATCATGAACAGTGTGCGTTCAAATGCGGGCACCGCGCACATGCGCCCGATGAACACCTGCCGAAACACCGGCATCGAGTCCCGGGCGACGGGCCCGAGCACGCTCACGTCGACGGGAACGTCCCGCCAGCCGATCACCTTCTGATTATGGTGGCGGATAGCGTCCTCGATGAAGCGAACCTCGGCAGCGCGCACGTCGGCGTTGCGGGACAAAAAGCACTGTCCTACGCCGTAGTCGCCCTGGTTCGGAAGCTCGATCGCGCTGCGCTGAAGCACGCGTTCGTAGTGTGCGTGCGGAATTTGGAGAAGAATGCCCGCGCCATCGCTGGTGCATGGATCGCAGCCAATGGCGCCGCGATGGGCCAGGCGGCGCAGAATCTCGATGCCCTTCGTGACTACATCGTGGGTCGGGGGACGATGAAGGTCCGCGACGAAGCCGAGACCGCAGGCATCTCGCTCGAACGACGGGTCGTACAGGCCACGCGCGGAGGGCAGCGGCATCGTAGGCGGAAGTATACGGGGGGTGACGCGGCGCGCCAGCATAAAAGATGCCGCAAACGGTCGTAACCCATCGATTTCGCCACGGAAATCCGTTGTTCACTCAAGGCGCCGCGAGCGTTGAGTCGTCGGGCCGCCACCCTGCGGAGCGGAGCTGAAGCTCGGTTGCGGGCGATCGCCTTGCGCGCTAGCCGGCCCGATGCCGATGGCGAGGCCGAGGCCGCCCCCCCCAGAGATCACCGTCATCGGTGCGCCGCGAACGCGACTGCGTGACGCCTACCACCAGTTCTTGCGCGTCGGCTGGACGGCGGCGATCGCGGCCATCGTCGGCTCCTACCTGGCGCTCAACGCCGTATTCGCGCTCGCCTATCGCGCCATCGGAGGCGTGGCCGGCGCGCGCGCAGGGTCCTTCTTCGACGCATTCTGCTTCAGCGTCCAGACGATGGGCACGATCGGCTACGGGGCGATGTACCCAGCCAGCGCTGCGGCCAACGCCGTCATGATCGCCGAATCGGTGACGAGTCTGGTCGTGACCGCCCTAGCGACGGGCCTCATCTTCGCGAAGTTCTCGCGGTCCGCGGCGCGGGTGGTGTTCTCGAAAAACGCGGTCATCGGGCCCATGAATGGTGTTCCCACGCTCTCGCTGCGTGTAGGCAACGAACGCGGAAACCTGATTCTCGAGGCGACCATCCGGATCACGCTCACGCGCACCGAAAAGACCTCAGAAGGCGTCGTATTCTACAAGCTCTACGACCTTCGGCTGGTCCGCGAACGGAGCCCCCAAATGAGACGATCGTGGAACGTGATGCACCGCATCGACGCCGACAGCGCCCTGTTTGGCGAAACGCCCGAATCGATCATCCGTGACGAGATCGAAATCATCGCGACTCTCGTCGGCACCGACGACACGTCGCTGCAACCGGTCTACGCGCGCAAGCAGTACGAAGGAGCCGACATCCTCTGGGGCGCACGCCACGCCGACATTCTTTCGGAAGACAAGGACGGGACGATCGTGCTCGACGTACGCCGTTTCCACGACGTCGTGCCGACCCAGCCGGTCGATGGGTTTCCCTACCGATATACGCCCGGCGACGCGGACGCGTAAGCCAGCGTAAACCAGGCAGAAGTTGGACCCTTTGCGTCCCTGCGGTGGCGGACCGGTTCGCTCGATCAGCGCCCCAATGCTTCCGAGCGGTTGACGATGTGCGGGGTGATGAAAATGACGAGCTCGCCGCGAGCGTCGTTCGCCTGGCGATGCTGAAACAGGACGCCCAGGATCGGGATATCTCCGAAGAAAGGAACTTGATTGAGGTTGCGTCCGGTGTTGCGCGTGTAAATGCCCCCGATGACCGCGGTATGTCCGTCCATGACCAAGAGATCGGTTTCCGCTTCTCGCTTGAGAATCGTCGGAGCGCCGTTGGCAGCCGTCTGGTTGAAGTCCGGCTCGTCGCGGGTGAGCTTCACGTGCATCGAAACCGACCCATCCGCGGTGACGTGGGGCTTGACGAGCAGCTGGAGCTTTGCCTCCTGGAAGGTCGTCTGAACGCCGAGAGCGCTCACCTGAGAGTACGGAATGAGAGTGCCCTGGTTGATTCTCGCCTCCCGGTTGTCGAGTACGAGTACCCGCGGGGCGCTTACGATGCGCACGAGCCCGCTCGATTCTGCGGCCGACAACCGCAAGGCGAGGTTCAGTGTGTTGTCGATGGACCCGAACGCCAGCCCGAGAGCGCCGCCGGACCCTGCGCCGACCGCGGCGGGCAAGTTCACGGCGAAGTTGGGTGTTCCGACCGTGTTCGCGAACGGCGAGAGACCCGCCGTCGGCGTGTTGTTGTCGGAGGCGCCGCCGGCGGCCGTCACTGTGTTCGGAAACGCGATCCCGGTCGGATTGCCCGTTGCAGGACTGAAGCTGACGTCACCGCCCCATTGAATGCCGATGTCGCGCGTGTAGTTGCTCGTTCCTTCCACGATGCGCGCCTCGACGAGCACCTCGGCGGTGGGCGTGTCGAGCGATCGAATGAGCTCCTCGATGTAGTTCAGGTTCGAGGCGATGTCGCGTGCGATGAGAACGTTGGTCCGCTCGTCGACCGCAAGCGACCCCCGCGGCGACAAAAGATCCTTGGCTCGCGGCAACATCTCGCCGGCATGCGCGTAGCTGATCGGGATGAGGCGTGTCTCGAGGGGTGTAAGCTCGTATTCTTGTTTTTGAGCAGCGATGCGCAGCTCGCGCTCCTTCTGCAGCTCAGCGAGCGGCGCCACCCGGATCAGGTTCCCTTGCCGGACCATGCCGAGCCCCTTCGCCTGAAGCACGACGTCGAGGACTTGGTCCCACGGAACGTTGTGCATCCGAATCGTGATCGTGCCGCTGACGTCGTCGGCCGTCACGACATTGACGTGACCGGTATCGGCCAAGAGCCGAAGCACGTTGTGAATGTCGGCGTCCTTGAGATCGATGTCGATGCGCCGGCCGGTGTACCGCTGCTGGCCGAGCACGGAATCGCCGCTCGATACGAACCCGGCGGCCCCCCCGCCCGACGTCTCGACGACCGGATCCTCATCGTGAATGGAGGTTTCGATGCGCGGCATGTCCGGCGCGGCGACCTCGCGCGCCACGGTAACGACCTGACGAACGACTCCGCCGTCCCTTCCTACGGCGTCGAAGTGCAACTGCGCCACGGGAGGCAGCGGCAGATTCGACTTCGGGACCGGAAATGACCAGACGAGTGAGCTCGCGTCCGACGATAGCGTGCCCGGCGTTTCGTCCGCGCGCTCGATGTCGAAAACGGCGGCGCCACTCGCCACCTCCTCGGACGCGGTGATAGACCGAAGGGCGCCACGATAGGCGCTCACGTCGAGCGTTCGGGCCAGCCGCGTGGGCAACCGGGTCGCGTGCAGCGACAGGTGCAGGCGACCGGTCGGCGTAGTCTCGAGCGAATACGAGGGGACTTTCGCGAGCTCGATGACGAGCCGGTCGCAGCCATAGGGAGCGCATCCAGGCGTGTTCGACGGCGCGCGCTCGAAGCGAATGTCGCGAACGCCTTCGTTCGACGAGACCGCCGACCGACTCGATGTCGAAGTCGATGTCGAAGAGGTGGAGGCGCCCGCCGCCAGCGGCGGCGCTTCGTTCGTTCCGCCGCTCAAAGGGGGCTTGGAAGTGGGCACGGTCGGCGCCGATGCGCCAGCGCGTCCGCTCGACGCCGCGTCGTTCGGCGCCAGGAGCACGTGAAGAGTTGGGCCGTCGGGCACCAGGCGATAGCTCGACTCTCTCTCCAGGCTCACTGTGAGACGGGTCATCGAGCCACCGCTCGTCGGGTACGCTGCCGTGAGGACACCGCCAACCACGCCCACCACCCCGGTGATTGCCGCCGGCGCGCCGGCGACGTCCGAATCGCTGAGATCGAGCAGCAAACGGCGACCACCGTCGGCGACGCGAGCGCTGTACGCGGGGGTCAACGTACCGACGATGTCGATTTGCGTTCCGCCCGGGACCGAGTCGTCGGCTCGCACGCGCACGTCGCGCACGTGGTTGGCGTGGCCGGGCGCGGGCGCCGACCCGGAGTCCGATGCCGACGCGCGCCCTATGCCCAGGAAAGCAGGCGATGCGATAGCAAGCATGGCCAGCCCCGCAGGTCGTCTCGCCCGGAAAACAGCGCACATAAGCGACTTCGCCCCACGCATGTTGGCTCCTCGCGCCCCGGAGTGCGGTTGCACAGGGATCGCAGCAGCGACGGTACACTGCTTGATCGCACGCCAACCAGTTTCTGACGCGCTTACCCGCTCCTGCCCGATCACCCTGGAACGAGCTCTGCGGGTTGCCGCTCGCTGTCGGGATGAAGGGGAATGACGCGCGTCGCTGGGGGAATCTGAGGCTGCGCCGGGTCCTCGCGGATCAAAACAACGTCGCCGTCACGAATGCGATCGACGCGCCAATTGAGTTGGTATTCTTGCCCTAGGCCCGTGCCGATCCGCACCGTCTCGGAACGGCAGATGAACGTCCCTTTGTAAACGACCGTTCCTTTGCCGCTCGGATCGATGAACATCGCGCGTGGCTGATCGCTTCCGAGGACGATGGCGACCAATTTCAGCTCGTCGAGCGAGTACTGCGAGAGCTGGATCTTTCGCTGGTTTTGGACCTGCTTGGCCGCCGGCGTGTTCTGGATGAGATAGCTGCGGAACGGATCGCGATTGCGGTCGCTTTCGACGAAGTCGTTCTCCGTGAAGTCCGGCCCCTTCAATTCCGGCGGTAAACCCGAAGGCAGCACGCTAGCCATCGGAGGCGCGCGGACGAGAGGGGGCGGCGGGGACTTGGTTGCCGATCCACCGCACGCGTGCAAAACGAGAGGCAAGCCGGCCGCGAGCAACGCGACGGCCACGGTCGATTGGCGCGGACGCCGTTCGCTCGGTCGGTCGATCATTTCGGGCCCTGCGCCCCCCCCCGCGACGACGGCTTCGGAGCGGTCGCGTGGAATGCCGTTGCCAAACACCGAGCGTGCAACACGATCTCGTCGCCGACGAGTTTCGGATCGGTCATCTCGATGTTCTCCACGTTGACGATGCGCTCGATCTTGCTGAGCTCGAACGCGAACTTCGCGATCTGATGAAATTTCCCGGTGAGCTCGAGGCGCATCGGAATTTTTGAATAAAAACTCTGCGGCACCTCGTCGGTCGGGGCGTATCCCTGAAGATCGATACCGGCCGCGTTCGATGCCTGCTGGACGCTCGAGAGAAACGCATCCTCCTCGGCTTGGGGCGGCAGCGCCCGATTCATGTCTCGAGCATGCTGCTCGCGTAGCGCGAGCTCTCCACGATCGGCGAAGTACGACGCTTCCGCTTGCTGCTCTTGCGCGAGCCCGTCTACGAGCGCCTTCTTCTGCTGCTCCGCCCCTGTGATTTTGCTCGCGGTATCCGAGTAAAACACGAACCAGTACCCGAACAGTACGAGCGCCGAGAGCGACACTCCAAGACCGATCTTGCCGGCGGCAGGGATCCTCGCGAGCACGGAAGTAGGTGCCGGGGGCGCCATGTCAGTACCTCACTCTCGCGCTCAATTGGAATTGAAAGAGCTCTTGACGGCTCGTGGGCTCGATGATCTTGCTGCCGGGCAAGAGTTTTACCTCCGCGAAGAAGTCACTCAGCTTCAAGCGCCGTTCGAGCTCACTCACGTCTTCGCCGTCGCGCGCGAGACCGCCCATCCGCACGACGCGATCCGCCTCGGCATACGAGGTGAGCCAGAGTCGGCGCGGGTCCCAGTTCGGGTTGTAAGCCTCGGCCGGGTCATCGCGCTTGAGCTGCTCGAGTTTCGCCGAATCCCCCGTCGGAATGCGCCCCGGCGTGAGCAGGTGGGCGAGTTCGAGGAGCGTCGAGGTCGGCCCGGTTCGCGCCGCCTGCAGCTTCTGAATCGCCTCCTCGCGATCGCGCAGGTCCTTGAGCCGCGCTTTGATCTCGTCGTGATCGGCAATCTGACGCTTAATCGAGTCGATCTGTCCTTGAATGCGGCCGTTGTCGGCGATAATCGCCGCAAGCTCGTCTTGCTTTATCTTCTGCACGAAAAGACACAGGATGAGCGTCCCTACCGCCGCGCCGAACACGGCAATCAGCCAGCCCTGCGACGGCTCGGCACCGGCGGGACGACGGCCCGCTTGCTTTCGCTCCGGCAAGAGATTTACGCGGACCATTGCCGGCGCTCCTTGTCGCAACGCAAAGAAAGCCCGAGCGCCACGACCATCTGCGCGGCGATCGCCCGCAGCCTTGGCTCGTTGGGCAGCTTCGGGTCGACCTCCATGTTGCCCATCGGATCGAAGAGCTGCACCGGCACGCGGGCGCGGCGCTCGATCGCCTGAACGAGCGGCGCCAGGTAGGCGCTGCCACCGGAAAGGTAAATCTTGCCGATCTCTTGCTCACCGCTCGTCGCCAAGTAGAAATCGAAGGAACGCTGGATTTCACCCGCAAGCCCTTGGCACGCCTGATGGATGATCTGCGTGACCTCCTGAGGCACGATCTGTGTCGCGCCACCTCCGTGCTTATAGGCTTCTGCCTGCTCGTACGAGCACGACAGCGACTTCCGAATTTCCTCGGTAATGGTGTTGCCGGCGTTGGTGATCTCGCGCGTGAACGCGCTCACGCCCTTCGACACGATGTTGAGCGACGAAACCGCGGCGCCGACGTTCAGAAGAGCGATCGTGGCGTCTTGCGGCAGACCGTTCTGGTACTCGAAGATGTTCTGAATGGTGAACGCGTTGATGTCGACGACGGCCGGCCGGAGCTTCGCGGCGCGCAAGATCGAAGCGTAGTCGTTGATCTCGTCCTTTTTCGCGGCCACCAGCAGCAAGTCCATCTGGCCGGCCTCCGGCCTGCGCCGCAGCACTTCGTAGTCGATGGACATCAGCTTGATGTCGAACGGGATGTGCTGTTCGGCCTCCCAGTGGATCTGCTCATCCAGTTCGGACTGGGTCATGATCGGCACGGTGATCTTGCGAACGATGACGCTCTGGCCGTAGACGCCGATTGCGACATCGCGCTGTTGGATCTTGCCGTCCTGGAAGACGCGCGACAGCGTCTCGGTAACGGCCCCCGCGTTCATGACGTGACCGTCGACGATGGTCTGCGGCGGCAACTGCGCCAAACCCCACCGGACGACCTGCAGCTTTTTTCGCGATTCGCGGAGCAATACGACCTTGATCGAGCTCGCGCCGATATCGACGCCGACCAGGTTCTTGCCTTCGGCCATGAGGACTCGCCTTGCATACGAGCGGCGCTCGGTCGCTCCCCCAGAGTGTGGCACCCCGCAAAGCACCGCGTCAAAAAAGGCGGCAGCGGCACAGCGCGGAGTGCGCCTCCGCTCGTTGGTTGAGAGCCGCCCCCGCTGCACGCAGGCATCGCACGCTAGCGACGTCCGCTTCCGAGGTGTAGGGATTGTGGGCCCGCTATGCGCGTCGTCGACTTCGCGGTTGGACTCACTCTGATGGGAGCAGCATCGCCGGCCTTCGCCGACATCACGCACGTGGTCCAGCCCGGACACACGCTGGAGGCAATTGCCCACCGCTACCACGTCCGCCAGCAGTCCATCCTGGAGGCGAATCATCTCAAGGACGGCCAGCACCTCAAGCCGGGGCAGACACTGATTATCCCGGGCGTTTCGCCACCGACGAAGGCGGACGCCAGTGGCGACAAATGGGGATCGGGCACCGGCGGCCGCCGACATGCGACGTCCGAGCATCATGAGATTGCAACGGCCAATCCGGTTCAGAAGCCGCGCGGTCGCGGCGCGCACGGGATCATCGAAGTGGTCCGCATGGGGCAAGAGGCGCGCGTGCGCGTCAAGGATGGGGCCGGGCATGTCCCCTCCGCGGCACTCGGCGTGTTCGAACACGTGATGCGGCAGGGAGAGTCGACCCACCCGCCGGATCCGCGCTTGGTCGCCCTCATGGGGATCGTCTCGGAGCACTTCGGAGGCAGACCGATCCAGGTCGTCAGCGGCTACCGAGCCTATTCGCCAACGCAATACGCGCCGCACTCGAATCACAACTACGGGAAAGCGCTCGATTTTCGGATAGAAGAAACAGACAATAAATCGATCTACGATTTTTGCGTTACTCTCCGAAATACCGGCTGCGGCTACTATCCGAACAGCACCTTCGTCCATATGGACGTGCGCGACGCGAAGGCTCGTTGGATAGACCGCTCGCGTCCAGGCGAGCCGCCGCTCTACGACAAGGCGGGTACTGGAGCGGCGGATGAAGGCCGAAGCGAGGTGCCGGAGGAGAAGGCTGCCCCCCCACGGTCACCGAAAGACGAGTTCGACGAGAAATCCACAGACCATGGGTCACCGATACCTCACCCCCATGTACCCCCTTTCGACAGTGAGGTCTCGCTCTGACCGTCTGTGAGGTTGAGCTCGACCCACCGGTGGGTCGATCGTGATTTAAGGCCGATCCACGCGAAACCATTCGAATCCACGAGATCGGGTCAAACCAAAGAGGGTCATCCGTAACCCGGGGTACCGGTTAATATTCGTCTAACCCATTGAAATGATTGTCAAGGGTCGATTGGCACGAAGCACGCAGCATAGGTGGCAAGGGGACGGAGAGCCACCTGATGAAATCCTGCGCCACCAAGAGCACCGCCATTGCGACCACGCCGACGCGCGAGGAACTCGCAACGTACATGTATCTTGTCCACCAAGTGGTCTCTCGGGTACTGCGCAAATTACCGCCGAACGTCCTACGTGACGACCTCATGGCCGCCGGCACGTTCGGCCTCGTCGACGCTCTAAGGAAGAGCGCAGACCACGGGGCGACGTTCGACTGGTACGCGCGCATTCGCATCCGCGGCGCGGTCGTGGATGAGCTGCGCGCGCAGGATTGGCTCACACGACGCGCGCGAACGCGTGTGACCCGGGCGCAAGCACTCGGCGAAACCGGTGGACTGGCTGTGGTCGGCTTCGATGACCTACCGGAGTCCCAAGCCCAGGGTCTGGCCGACGAGACGGCCGCCACGCCGCAAGAACAAGTCGAACGGCGAATGGACCGGCTGGCGCTCGAAAGCGCCGTGGCGCTCTTGCCCGAGCGCGAGGCCAACATCGTCGGTTGGCACTATTTCGATGGCATTCCGTTCAAGACGATTGCCGCGCGGCTGGGAGTAAGCGAGCCGCGGATCTCGCAGCTGCACGCGCGCGCGATGGGTCGGTTGCGCACCACGCTGAGCGAGCACGACCCCGCAGCCGCGGCGGCCTGAACGGATCAAGGGGTGGCACGCGGCGACGGAGTCGCTTGTGCGACTGCAGTCGCGGAGTCGAAGCGGAAGGCGCGAGGGCGCAGAGGCATGCTTACCGCGTAAAGGACGGACTCATCGTATCGCGCCCGGGGTGGGTCAATCGTGCCCGCGCGGTCGAGCCTGGCCGTAAAGCGCTGCCCCCGGTCGAGCGACAGAGCGCGCGTGCATCCAGCGGCGGCGAGCGCATCGGCGAGAGGCGCGGAGCTCGCAAAGGTGCCGCGCGCAACGACAACCCGGCCCGACGGGGTGATCCCGATCGCCGCTCGGGCGACTACGGCGCCCATAGAGTCCGTCGCGCGCTTGCCGTCCCAGAGCGCGATCGGCAACTCGGCTAGGTCGTCGTGAGCTCCGAGCTCCGGCGCTCGATCGGCACGTTCGATGACGAGACCTCCGCTCTCGTCGACAATCAGCAGCCCCCATTCCGGTCCATCCACGATGGCCACGGCGAGGCGACCGCCGGTCGCCAACCCGAGTGGCCGTCGCTCCGGAGCAACCCCGAGCCCGAGCGAAAGGAGAACATGATTCGCCTCGACGCCCGAGATCTCTCGAAGGGGGGAAGCCAGGACCGCGTCCTTTGCACCGGCGCGGATGCGCCACGTGGCGCGTCCGGCTTCGACGTCCAGGATGTCGACGGCCCCTTGGGCGCCGATCATGCGCGTCGCCCACAGTCCGGGCAACCACCGAGGCGGGGGCTGGTCGCCTCCGTCGGGGGCCCAAGCCGCGGCGCCTTCGAGCGGCGGCGGCTCAGGATCGTGAGTCAATACGTAGAAGAAATCTTTGGGCGCATATTGAATGTATCGATCGTTCGGGATCGACATCGCATTCGTCAGAACCGTCGATTTGTATTTCTTGGCTCCGAGGTCATCGATGGCCGCGAACAGAAAGCCCGTGTGGTAGGGATTCATGTCGAGGTGCATGGCGTAGTCGCAGCCCGCCATGGACATGGCTTTGGCGAGAGTCGTCGCGCTGAGGTCGTCTCCCCACGCGTAGACCAGGTGGCCGCTGGTCGTCACGCACAAGGCGGTCCGTTCCGTTTGGACGCCCTTGCCAGGCAACGTAAAGCCCCAGAGGTTGCGGCCCGTTGGATTGACTTGCCCGTGGTCGACGAGAGGGTCGAGGTTCTGACGAAACGAAGCAATGTCTTCGTCCGCCACACCCACGATGCCGCCGACCTTCCGCTCCGCGCCCCAGCTCCCGAAGCCGGCGCGGCCGTCGTCGAGCACAACGACGCTCGCGGCTCCCGGTACCGGCGGCAACAGAACGCGCTTGTGCACCATCATTCCGTAGTGTCCGTGCTCGGTCTTGAACGCACCGTTGAAGGCGGCGGCGACGCGCCGGTAGACGGCCGGATCCCTTGGGATGCGGCCGGCGCCCGGAGGGCCCGTGAGGGGCTCGGGATCTTCGACCCCCGCCTCCATGTCGAGATCGAGCTGGCGCATGTCCATGGCGACGAGCAGGACTCTCGCGTAGGGTCTCTCGACGTCCGGTCGGACGAACGTCTGGTAGAATGCAGAGGGCGCGTCCGCAGACACGCCTGGCACGCGCCGTAGCCACGAGGGCTCGGGTACGGTCCATTCGCCCTCGCCTTTCTCGGGCGATTCCCAGATTGTCCGGATGGGCGCCGGCGGCCAATGCGCCTCTTCGATCGAGGCTTGTGACGTGTCGAGCACCGGCGGTGGCGGCTCCTCGCGAGCGATGACGTCGGTCACGGCGCCATTCGAAGAGAACGTGAGCCTCCGGTACCCATCCCACAGCCAGAGCGCTTGATCCTCGATCCACGCGATGGGCGCAGGGCCGATCCAGCTGACGGCGCGGAGCGTGTCGACGGTCCAATGCGAAAAGCGCTTCGGCAGATGCATGACCGGCTCCACGTGCATGCCTTCGCCCGAAGTGAGCTCACCGGAGAGCAGGTCGACCCGCGCCACGCTCGGGATCGGCGCGCGCCGCACGTCGCCGCCGATGAGGGTGATTTCCAGTGCGGTCTCTCCGAGCCGCAGGGCCACGGCGCGTCCGGGCGAGTCGAACGTCACGTCGACACGACCCACCCCGGCGGTGGCGCCGGTGCGCTGCCAATTGGTGATCGCCGCCATCGATCGGTCCAAGAGCCCGCTGGTCTTGTTCTCCGCTCCCTCACCGTTCAAATCCAACACCGTGAGGCTTTGCTCCTGGCCGTATGCACGCGTTGCAAAGGCCGCCCATCGACCGCGCACCACGAGCGCATGGTCGTCGCCGAGCGGGGTGTTGGTCAGGTTGCGCGCGCCCGCGATGTCGATCGCAAAGCCGTTGGGGCCCACCCGAACGCGCGCCGTATAAACGTCGTGGGCATCCTCGCCTGCAATTCGAGCAAGGAAAAGGGCCCGACGCCCGAGCAGCAGATCGACCACCCATCCACGCGAGGGTTCCCATCGGATGTCTGCGGGGGAGACGATCATGCCACCCGCCGATCGACCCAACCCGGCCGCGAGCGCGTCCAGATCGTGGCCGGAGACTTCGCCATGAGCGGCGCACGTACCGGCTGCCGCGGCGGCCGATGCGACGGCGACGGCGCCGTGACGCCGCAGCCACGACCCACGCACGCGAAAGAACTGCGAGATTCGACGGGTCACCAAAAAGGAGAAGCACCCACGCGACGTGCGGTCAAGACGGACGCGCGCGGGGCCCGTGTGCTAGGTCCTCGGCGCGAGCTTCGTCGCTCCTCGACCTCCGAATGAACACCTCTTCCGTGCAGACTGCGCTGGTCGTGGCGACCGACGTCAAGAAATCCTTCCGCCACATGGGCAGAACGCTCGAGGTCCTCCGCGGGGTCGACCTCGAGATTCGCGACGGCGAAATGATGGGCATCGTAGGCCCTTCCGGCGCCGGCAAATCGACGCTCTTGCATTGCATCGGCACGCTCGATGCCCCCACGGCGGGGTCCATTCGTGTCGCCGGTGAAGAAGTGACGATGCTCGGTGGCTCACGACTCGCTGATCTGCGCAACAGGACGATCGGCTTCGTGTTCCAGTTCCATCACTTGCTGCCTGAGTTCAACGCCCTCGAGAACGTCATGATGCCGGGGCTGGTCCAGGGAAGGACGAAGCGCGATCTCGAGCCGCGGGCCAGCGCCCTGCTCGAGGAGGTCGGCCTTCGCGAGCGGATGCGCCACCGTCCGGGGGAGCTCTCCGGGGGCGAGCAGCAGCGGGTCGCGCTCGCGCGAGCGCTCATGCTCGAACCGAGACTGCTACTCGCCGACGAGCCAACGGGCAACCTCGACTCGGCGACCAGCTTGCAGATTCACGAGCTCTTCTTCTCGATCAACGCGCAGCGCGGAACGACCATCGTGGTCGTCACGCACAATGCGGCCCTCGCCGCGAGCATGCCCCGCGTCGTGACCTTGCGCGACGGCCGAGTGGAGTCCGACGAACGGCGAAGCCCAAGTCGGTCGGGTTCGCTCATCGAACGAAGCGCGATCTAAGCCCGCGAGCCTCGTTTAGCCAAGTAGGCGGTGCGAGCGACAGCCCGCATTCACCAGCGAACGACGACGCTCGGTGGGGTGATTTGGACGTCGCATTGTTCGATCGTCAGTTGAACGGGCAACACCGCGGACCCGTGATCGGGCGCATTCTCGACTTGCACCCGAGGCACAATCTCCTCGGGCCGCAAGGCGCGGACAATCTCCGGCGGGCACACGAGTCGAACGTCCACCAGCGGCGGCAGGGCTTTCGCGCCCGAACGACCGACCAGGGCGACGGCAACCCGGGCGAACGGCCGCTCGAGGACCTCCCGAGCAACCTCGACGTTGGCCGAAATGCTCGGAATTTCGTACGAGACGCGCCCGGGCGGCCGGTCGAGCGCGAGCCGCCGCGCGTATTTTCCGGCGGTCAAACCCGTGACGTCGAACGCGTCGGAGCGCGCACGCTGCAGCACCATCACCTCGCTCGTCGGTCCGCGCGTGCGCACGACGGACGGATCGGCCGAAGGCGGCCCTTTGACGACGAACCCGGCCGCAGGCGTTCCGATGATCCCGACTTCGACCGGTACGTCTCGAACGATCCGATCTTCCCATCTCAGATCGATTGCCGGCGGGTCGATTTGCTCGATCTTCAACCCTGGCGGCACCGGAATCATCGACGGGTCGAACGTGAGACGGGCTTCGTTGCCGCCCCGCAGATCGACCTGCACGCTCAGATCGTCGGCGTGCACGTCGTCGAGCGCAGAGCGAGGACCGCGCACGGTGACGCGAATTTGCGCGGGTATGGGCGTCACGAGCTCGCGGTTGGCGGAATCGGGAGGAGTCAGCGCTACGACGCTCAGCAATAAGGATCGCTGCGCGTCCTGCGAACCGTGAACGCCCGAATAGAAAAGAAGTGCGAACGCGAGCGACAAAAGTTTGAGGTTCAGATTCTCGGTCACGATCGAGCGGAGCCGGTATCCGAGGTCGAGAGCCATCGATCAGTCCTCCCGCGGTCGCGTGCGCGGATCCGCGACAGGCACCGCCATGGGGGTCTCGATGGGTTTGGCGGCGCTCATGGGACGGGCGTTGTGCTTCGACGAAGGCTCCTTCTCGAGCGCCGATGCGTCGCCCCGACTGGAGGTGGGAGCGGCAACGGCAACGCTTCGCGCAGTCTCCGTCCCGGACGAGCCCGATGGGGGTGGGACGTCGGAAATGCGGGCCGGACGCCCTTCCGAGGCTCCCGCGGAAGGCGCGCTCACGACGCGGAAGCTACCGGTCCCGGTCTGCGTGACGCTGCCCGAACGCTTCTGCCCCGGCTTGGCTCGCTTTCGAGCTCTTTGGCCAAACAACCCGAGCAACGCCTGACGCAGCGAAGCGCCGTCGAGATTGGTGACGATATTGCCGTTGAAGCAAAAACTGATGCTCCCTCGTTCCTCGCTGACGACGACGACGACCGCATCGGTCTCCTCGGTGATTCCGAGCGCCGCTCGATGCCGAGACCCCAGCGACTTGTCCAAGACTTTCGTATCCGGCATGGGAAAAAACACGCCGGCCTTGGCGATGCGCAAGTTGCGAATCACGACTGCGCCATCGTGAAGCTTATTGAGACTCTCGGGGAGGAACAGGCTCACGAGAAGCTCGCGCTGGACGGCCGCATCGATGATCGTCCCCTGTCCGACCACGAACTCGTCGAGGTTCGCGTCCTGCTCGAATGCGATGAGGGCTCCGATGCGATGCCGACCTAGCTCGGTCGCGGCAGAAACGACTTCGTCGATGACCTTCGATTCTTGCTGGCGGGAGAGGCCGCTAAGAAACGCTCGCGCGCCGACCCGCAGCAAGCCGCGCCGAATGTCGTTCTGGAAGAGAACGACGATGATCAGCACGATCGGCGACAGGAGCGCGCTGAGGAGAGTGAACAGCGTGATGAACCCCGCCCACTTCGATAGATAATTGAACAAGAACAGGACAGCGAGCCCGAGTCCCATCTGCATCGCTCGGGTACCCCGCAGAACGAGCAGGGCGCGATAGGCCACGTAGGCGACGAGCAAGATGTCCGCGACGTCGGTCAACGCCCCCGTGAGTGAACGACGGGCGAACAGATGGAGGAATCCGTCGAGCACCGCTTACCCTCTCCTCAGCAGGGCCGTCAGGTCGAGCGCCTGGCGGGTGGGGCGCACGTCGTGAACGCGGACGATGCATGCACCCAGGCGAGCGGCGTGGAGGGCGGCTGCGATCGACGCCCCCAACCGGTCTGACGGCGCGGCGGATTCGACGGCCATCAAGAACGACTTGCGACTCGCTCCTATGGCGACGGGGGCGCCGACCGTTTGGACGACGTCGGCGATACGGGTCAAAAGCTCCAAGCTTTGCCGTACGTTCTTTGCAAAGCCGAGCCCCGGGTCCATGACGATCGCCTCCGACCGTACACCGACCGAACGTGCGCGAGCCGCGGCCGCCCCCCACTCCGCACAAACTTCCGCGACGACGTCCCGGTAACCGCTCTCCGGATAGCGACTGAAGCCTTGCATCTGCTCGGGGGTGCCGCGCGTGTGCATCAATACGATCGCCGCCCCGGACGACGCGACCACCTCGCCGAGCGCCGGATCGCGAAGGCAGGACACGTCGTTCACGGCGCACGCGCCGACCTCCAGGCAGGCGGCGGCGACGGCCGCGCTGGCCGTGTCGATCGACACGCAGGCGCCCCGGGACGCCGCGTGGCGGACGACATCGAGGACGCGTTGGATCTGTTCGTCGGCAGGTACGGAGACGGCCCCGGGACGCGTCGACTCCCCACCCACGTCCACGATGTCCGCTCCTTCCGCCAAAATCTCGTCGACGCGCGCCCGCGCGGCGTCCAGCGCGAGGTAACGACCGCCATCGCTGAACGAATCGGGGGTCACGTTGCAGATACCCATCAGGGCGACGCCGCGCATTGAGCGCGCGCGGTCGAGCATCCGCTGGAACGCCTCGAATCGATACACCTCGCGCGCTTGCTCCTGGCGTCTCGGACGACCGCCCTACCCTCTCTTGGCTAGCAACCGGCGCCCACCGCGGCAATGTCGAATCGTGCCTACGCGATCGAAAAGCGAAACGCACGGTCGCATCGTGCCAAGCCCGGCGGATGCTGGGCTATCCTGGGGGGTATCCTGCCCCCGGACGCCCGCGCCTCGCTTACCACCTCGGGGCTCTCGGCGGGGAGGCGGCGCGTGGAACGCGAGCGATGCGGCAAGAATCGTTTATCCGAAGCCTCTTCTGTGGCGCCATCGATGAGAGCCTGATTTTCCCTTGGCCCGAGGTGCCCGCCGCCCATGTGACAACCGTGCATGGCCTCCTCGAACGCATCCGCCGATTCCTGGAGCAAACGGTCGATGCGAGCGAGATCGATCGTCTTGGCCGAATTCCCGATCCCGTGCTGCGGGGGCTTCGCCAGCTCGGCTGCTTCGGAATGCTGATTCCATCGTCGTTTGGGGGCCTCGGGCTATCGACTAGCGCCTATGCACGCGTTCTGCAGGACATCGCGGCGGCCGATTCGAGCGTCGCCGTGACGATCGCAGCGCACCAGGCCCTGGGGGCGAAGGCCTTGTTGCTGTTCGGGAGCGAATCGCAGAAATCTCTGTATTTGCCGCGGCTCGCGACCGGCGAGATCGTCGCCGCGTTCGCGTTGACGGAGACGGCGGCGGGCAGCGACGCAGCGGCACTCGATACCTATGCCGAGCGACAGCCCGACGGAAGCTATCGGATCACGGGCAGCAAGATCTGGGTCACCAACGGCGGGATCGGAGATCTATTTACCGTCTTCGCCCGTACGTCACCGCCGGATGAAGGGGTCAAACCGAAGCTCACGGCGTTCCTGGTCGAGCGCGGGCCCGGCGTGACAACGGGTGCGAACACCCCCAAACTCGGAATTCGCGGGGCATCGACGACCGACATGTCGTTCGATGGCGTACGGGTGGCACCTGAAGGCGTCCTCGGTGAGGCCGGACGCGGCTACAAGGTCGCGATGGAGGTCCTGACGGGTGCCCGACTCGGGCTTTCGAGCCGTTGCGTCGGACTCTGCAAGCGCGTCATCAAGTTGTCGGTGGACCGCTGTCAGGAGCGCCGTGCCTTCGGACGACCCATCGGGGAGTTTGGGCTCATCAAAGACAAGATCGCCACGATGGTGGCCGATACCTGGGCCCTCGAGAGCATAACGTACCTCACCACCGGAATCGTCGACGCAGGAGTCGAAGACTTCGCGGTCGAAAGCGCCATCTGCAAGGTGTTCGGCAGCGAGACGTGCTGGCGCGTCGTCCACGAGGCGCTGCAAATCGCCGCGGGCATCGGATACATGGTCGGCCGTCCTTACGAGCGACTGCTGAGGGACGCTCAGGTCAACCTCATATTCGAGGGGACCAACGAGATTCTCCGAGCGTTCATTGCGCTCAGCGGGATGCAGGCGCCCGCCAAGGAGATCGCCGAGGTCGCGCGCGCCATGCGAGAACCGATCAAGGGATTCGGCCTGCTCGGCGAGTTCGCCATCCGAAAGGCTCGCGGAGCGCTCGGCCGCCCACGGCTGACCCGACATGACCCGGCATTGTACCGCGAGGCGGCGGTCTTCGAGGCGTACGTGCACGAGCTCTCTCGCGGCGTCGACAAGGTCTTACGCAAGCACGGACGCGACATCGCCGAGATGCAGTACACCCAGAAGCGAACGGCGGACATGGCGATCGATCTCTACGCGATTGCCGCGTGCATCTCCCGAACGACGCGCGCGATCCAACGGCGCGGCCACGAAGGGGCCCGCCGCGAGCTCGACTTGACGAGCGTCTTCGTATCGACGGCGGAAAGGCGGCTCGCCCAGACCGTCGAGGCCATCGACAAAAACGATGACGAGCTCCGCAAGGCCGTCGCGAGCAAGACCTACGTCGACGGCCGCTATCCGTTCGACGTCGTTTGAGGCGAGGCGGCCGACGAACTCGGCGTCTCCGCCCACCGCTCGCTGTTGCCGCGGTCGATTTCGGGTGCTCGACGCACGCGCTCCTCTGCCGCCGCGTTGCGACGCACGCGCGCGACGGCGCGCTCGATCGACGATGAGTCGCGATCATGAGCCGCGACCGGATGAACACCCGCAGGGGTCCAGCGCACGAGCGAAGTCGCGAGGAGCGGGTACGTTGCACCCTCCGGAATCTCCAACGCGGGCGAATGCGCGACGGGCACGAATACTTCACCGTCGCGGAGGCCGACGGCCACGCGAGCGACAGCCCCGCCGGGCACATCCGGGATGAAGAAGTCGCCGAAGGTCGCATTCACGTCGTAGTCGCGCACCGCCGATCGCGGACCGTCCCACGTCGGGGTGATGACGATCGACCGGATCGAAACAACCCCCGCGGGTCTTTCCGCACGAAGGGATTCGAACGAACGCTCGCGCACCTGCCAGTAGACATAGAGCGTGGCCTCGGCCACGGGAATGGCCACGCACTCGTCCACGTCGCAGCGCGCCGACAAAGCCGCATCGTCCAACGCGACCGGCTCAGCCCGATCGGCGGTCCCGGCATTTGCTCCAATGCGCGCATCGCTCGACGAGGCAACGTCTCTCCACACCTCCGATTCTTCCGGCAAATCGCCGAGCTCCGCGCGATCGCTCGGGTCCGCTCGGGGCGGTGGCGTCGCGGCGGCCGGTTCGCGCAGGATCGCCTCCTCGTCCTCGGGTGGAAGCGGCGGCGCCGGCATCGGATAGGCGGCATCGCGCAACCGTGCGACGAGCGCACGCGCCGGCGCGTGGTCGGGCTCTCGCGCCAGAACGCGCTCCAGAGTCTCGACGGCGCGCTGACGATGACCCTGCGCAGCGTAGATTTCCGCAAGTGTGACCGTGGGAAGAGCCGCGGGAGCGCTGGGGCGCGCGACGGGCAGCGAAGTCATGGATATCGAGCGAATCCGCTCCGCTGCGTCCGGCAGGTGCAGCCCGCGCTCGACCACGCGCGCGAGCAGGTCGCGCGCTCGCCCGAAAAGGCCCCGCGATCGGTCTTTTTCGGCTTGATTCACAGCACTGCGCAACAGCAGCTCGTCGACGAGCTCGGGACGGGTCAGAATGCGCGCGCGGGCGACGCCCACGCCTTCCGCCCTCGCGATGAGAGCGTCCCTGTCGAGGCGTTCCAGGTCCGCGCGGTCCATGGGATCGGGTTTTGCGGCACAGGGCGCGCGGACGCAAGAGATCCCTCAGTCGCGGACCTGCTCGAGTGCAGCTCGCGCGCCCACGACGTCGCTTTCGATCGCAGCTCTCAGCTCTTGCAGCGAGTCGAATTTCCTTTCGGGACGCAATCGTGAGACGAAGTGCAAGCGTAGGCGTGATCCGTAGAGGTCGCCTTTGAAGTCGAATAGGTACGTTTCGACCGTTCGCCACCCGCGCCGCGGGCCGTCGACGATCGTTGGACGGACTCCGATGCTCGTGACACCCTGGGCAAGGGGACGCGTACCTGCTGCCGGCAGCAGCTCGACCCTGACCGCATAAATCCCGTTTGCAGGCGTCACTTCCGCGATCTGGTCGAGATTCGCCGTCGGAAAGCCAAGTGACCGACCGCGCGCATCTCCTTGGACGACGACCCCTTCGATCGAATGCGGGCGACCGAGGACGCGAGCGGCCTCCTCGACATTTCCGGCCGCAATGGCGTCTCGCGCCCGGGTGCTCGAGAAGGCGCCGACGTCGTCGCGAGCTACCGCATGCACCCGCGCCTCGAAGCCACACTCTGCGCCGAGCGCTCGCAACAGCCGGAGGTCGCCCGCGCGCTTGGCTCCAAAGCGGAAATTCTCGCCCACGACGACGCGACGCGACAAGAGTGCGCCGACGACGAGATCCCGCACGAAACGCTCGGGTTGCCAAGCGGCGAAGCCCGCGTCGAAGTGGCGCACGTACACGCGATCGACGCCGAGCGCTCCGATGAGCTCCGCGCGGTGCTCGAGAGAGGTCAGGAGCGGCGGCGCATCGCCGCCAATGACTTGGGCGGGATGAGGGTCGAACGTCAGGGCGCACGCGCACAGGCCAGCGGCGCGCGCTTCGGTGACTGCCTCTCGTAGCACCGCCTGATGGCCACGGTGCACGCCGTCGAAATTGCCGATGACGAGGACGCACGGCGCCGCGGCAAGACTCGCGGCAGGCGTCGCGTCGTCGACGAGGACCAGTGGGGCCGCGGCCATCGCGGGCGCAGGCTTAGCACGCGCGCCGGTTCAGGGCCGGAGGCTCATGGCAACGGATCGGCCGTAAGTCGCACGATGATTGGACTATCGCCGACCCGGATGTCTTTCGTTTCGCTCCGATACCCGGCCAAGGTAACGGTGATCTGGTGCACGCGGGAGGGATCCGCGTCCGCGTAGAGCACGTCGCACGGCGTGCCGCTGCAGATCGACACGCCGTTCTCTTTGATGGTCGCGCCGTCGGGATCGGTGCTGATCCGAACCTTTACGATCGAATCGGACGGCGGCGGGGGTGAGGCCGGCGAGGCCGTGCTGACGCTCGCCACCGCTGAGGTCACAGGACCGGAGGGAGAGAGCCCCCAGGAGGAATGGTTCAGGCGTAGCGCGGCGACCGTGCCCAGACTCCCGAGCGCAAGAGCGGCAACGAGACCGGTCGCCAGCGCCCTCTTCGATCGCTTCGGAACGGACTGCTGCCAAGCGAGCACGGATCCGGTGCCCGGCGACGCGGTCGGGATGGGGGCCGAGGTCGACGTGGAACTGGTCTCACCCGCGCTCGGACGCGAATCGCTCGGATTGCTATCGAGCCCCGGTCGAACGGGACCGGAGATCGCGGGCCCCAATGGGGCTCCCAGAGGGACTTCGCTCAAGCGCTTTACCTGCTTCAGGCCCGCGAGAAGTTCGTCCATGGATCGAAAGCGCTGATCCGGATCCTTGGACAGACACCGCTGAATGACCGCCTCGAGCGCCGGAGAGAACTGCGCCCGAGGATTCACCTCGCGCATGGGAGGCGGCGGCTCATGCACGTGAGCCATGAGAATGTGAACGCTGCTCGGGCGATCGAACGGTACCTTGCCCGTGACCATCTCGTAGAGAATGACCCCCAGGGCGTAGACGTCGGTGCGCGTGTCGACGCGCTCGCCGCGAACCTGCTCGGGCGCCATGTATTTGGGGCTACCCATGAAAAGACCCGCTTGAGTGAGCTCCTCGGACGCCCCGTCGGACACCTGCTTGACCAAACCGAAGTCGAGGACCTTGACGAAGTCCGGCTCGTCGCCGTGTTCCACCAGGTAGATGTTCGCTGGTTTAAGGTCGCGGTGAATGACGCCCATCGCATGCGCTTCGCGCAGGGCGCGGCAAATCTGGCGCGCAATATGGGTGACGCGATCTTCCGGCATGGACCCGGATTGACGGATCGCGCGGTGGAGCGTCTGTCCATCCAGGTACTCCATCGCCATGTAGTAGATCTGGTCGTCCGTTCGGCCGTAATCGAAGATCGTCACCGTGTTCGGGTGGGTAAGCTTCGACGCGATGCTCGCCTCGAGGAAGAACCGTTTGTGAAATTCCGGATCCTGGCTGTCGGCGTAATTCGGGTTAAGAACTTTGATTGCGCAGACGCGGCCGAGCGGAGCTTGTTCGGCGCGGTACACGCGCCCCATCCCGCCGCGCGCGATGAGCCCAGTAATCCTGAAGCGATCGCAGATCACGCGCCCCACGAACGGATCTTGGACCGGTGGGCCTTTGGGCGGAATTGCCGATGCGCCGTCGCTCATTCGAGACGCTCCACAGGGTAGCGGCCTCGGGGTGAAGACTCCGAAAGGCCCAGCACATTTCAGTGTGGCCTGTCGCCGGCGCGCGTGTCAACGCGGCACAACCCCGGCGATCGAGGCCCATGATCGCTCGCTCGCGCGTGCTCGCCGGAGAAGGACGAGGGCCGCTCCCATCGACCCCGCAAACACCACATCGTGAGCCTGAATCGATGTAATCTGGGCGCCGCATGACCCTGACCTCCCGTGCCTACCTATCTGCCCTCCGTGCGTGTCTTCGTATCGTAATCCGCGGCGGCGTCGCCGTTGCTTTCGCCTCGGTGTGCGCGATCGTCCTCCTAGTGGGGGGGCAAGCGCAAGCTGCGGGCAACTTCGCCCTGAAGACGCCATCCGTCGACGAGAAGAACGGGGAGTGGCACGTCAAAGTGCGAATCGACTTGCCGCGTGCCCCTCCGCTGATGCACACGCCGATGCGCTTCACCTTCTCGAAGGAAGCAGTCGACGAACGGGCCATCATGAAAAAAGGGGCGGAGCCGGAGCATCACCGGGTGGTGCTTGACACGGTCACCAAGCAGATCGAGTCGATGGACGTCGACTTCGCGGACCCCGCCGGCAAGGTGTTCCGGTCCACGTATTTCGAGTTCGATTTGGCCCGAAAGGACGGCTACTTCGAGGCGGGCGAGTACCTGGTGACCCTCGCAAGCCCGGACGGCGACGTGGGGGGGGCCCAAAAGCTGACGCTAAAGGGCGAGAATCCGCCGGTGTTTCGCGGGGCGATGGATTTCAGCGCGGACTCCAAGGCAAGCAAGCAAAAGGGCCCGCGGATTCAGGCCGTCAGCAGCGGACTGGACGGGGGGTCGCAAGAGGTCGCCGAAAACGACACGCCGGCGGCTGCGGCCACGTCGACGGCAGTCTCCGCCGAGGGACCGGCGCCCAGCATGGTACCCCAAACCGCCTACGACAAATCGGCCGAAGAGTCGTTGCAGGACCACCCGAAGGGATGCGGGTGCGTCGCCGCTGGGCTGGAGGGTCCGAGCCTAACCGGTGGAGCGACCCTCGCACTTGGGGTCGGCTTGTTGCTTTCCCGGCGTCGTCGGTCCTCGTAGCCCATCCGGCGGCGCGCGTGACCCCCGACGAAGCCATCGCGCAAGCGAAGAGCGGGCGACTGGCGCCCGTCTACGTCGTCGCGGGCGAAGAGCAGACGATGCGCGACGATGTCGTCGATGCGCTGCGCCGCGCAGCACTCGGCAGAGGCGTTCCTGCGTTCAACGAGGATAGATTCACCGCCGGTGAGGTGGACGCGGGAACGGTCATCTCGGCGGCACGCACCGTACCGATGATGGCGAACCGCCGGTTCGTCCTCGTCCGGGGTGCCGAGCGATGGGACGGAGCCGATTCGAGCTCGCCCTTCGATACCATCGCGGAGTACGCCGCCGCCCCCGTGGACTCCACGTGCCTCGTCATCGTGGCCGTCAAGATCGACGGCAGACGGAAACTCGTGCAGACGGCGCGCAAGCTCGGTTTTTTCGTCGCTTGCGAGCCCCTCGATGCCAGGGCGTTACCGGGCTGGATTGCCCAGCGATGCGGTGCCAAGGGGCACCCGATCGACCGAGACGTGGCCGAGCTGCTCGCGGCGCTCACGGGACCCGACCTCGCGTCGGTCGACGACGCGCTCGAACGTCTGTCGTTGTACGTCGGCGTCCATCGACCGATCGACGCCTCGGCGGTCGGCGCGTGCGTTGCCCGAGTTCGCGCGGAGGACACCTGGGCGCTCGTTGACGCCGTCGGAGCCCGTGACCTGGGCCGAGCCCTGCAGACGCTGGCCGATGCGTACGATCCGCGAGAGCGGGGGCTGCCTCTTCTCGGCGCGCTAGCCTGGTCGGTGCGGCAGCTCGCGCGATACCAGACCGCTCTGGCTTCGGGCGCCTCCACGGACGATGCCGCCCGACGCGCGGGCGTCTTCCAACCGCATCGCGCCCGGGAGCTGTCGACGCGATCTCGGTCAGTTCGCCCCAAAGAGGTCGAACGCTGGATCCTCGTGCTTGCCGAGACGGATCTCGCCTTGAAGAGCTCTCGCCGGCCCGCGGACGCCATTTTGGAGGAGATGCTCACGCGACTCTGCCGTGCCGACATCCGGGCGGCTCGATCCGCATCCAGCGCGACCGGAGGGGCCCCTTCGCGAACCGACCGATTTGACGGGGCGGCCCGGCGCCCTTAGGTTCTGTTGGGTCGCGCGGCGAGGGCCCGTAGCCCACCCCAACGACTCGAAAACGCTTACGGAGATTGAGATGCACGTCCCCAAGCGGGCGATCCGGCCTCAAAGCTCAGTGACCCCGTGTCTCGCTGAGGCGAAAATTCCGACGCGATACGGTGAATTCGTATGCCACGTCTTCCGAGGCGCGCATGTCTCGGCCGCCAACGCCGAACCGCTGCCGCAAGACCACCTGGCGTGGATTTTCGGGGACGTTCGTGGTCGCACCGGTGTCCCGGTGCGAGTTCACTCCGAATGCATCACGAGCGAGGTCTTCGGGTCGCTCAAGTGCGACTGCAAAGAGCAGCTCGACGCGGCCATGGCCGCCGTAGTCCGAGCCGGCGCCGGCGCCGTGCTTTACCTTCGACAAGAGGGGCGCGGAATCGGGCTGGCCAACAAGATCCGCGCCTACGCGCTCCAGTCGGACGGACACGACACCGTCGACGCGAACCGTCTTCTCGGGCTCCCCGACGACGCTCGACTGTACGACATCGCACGTGACATGCTGGAGCATCTCGGGGTGGCGAGCGTTCGGCTCCTGACCAACAACCCGGCCAAAGTGGCGGCGCTGCGTGAACTCGGGGTTCACGTGGTCGGGCGGACGCCCATCGTCGTCGCCCCGAACCCGCACTCCGCCCCTTATCTCGAAGCGAAACGGTTACGGATGCAACACGACCTACCGGTCGAGTTGCGCGCCGCCGGCGCAGACGCCGAGTGACAGCGCGTCAGAGGTCCTCTGCGGATGCGAATCGCTCTCACCCACAATCTTCGCGTCGCCGACTCGGAAGAGGAGGCCGAGTTCGATTCCCCGGAGACCATTCATGCCATCGAGCGCGCTCTCGCGCGGTCCGGGCACCGGGTCGAGCCATTTGACGTCACCGGCCCGGCCTCGCTGCTCGTGACCCGACTGGAGGCGTTCGCTCCGGACATCGTGTTCAACCTGGCCGAAGGGCACCGGGGTAAAACGCGCCGGGCTTTCTTTCCCGCCCTCTTCGAAGAACTCGGCATTCCTTCGACGGGTAGCGACGCGTACACACTGTGCGTCACGTTGGACAAGGCCCTCACGAAAAAGCAGCTCGCCGGCTGGGGCGTGCCGAGCCCACGCGGGCGATTCATTTCGCGATCCATCCTGAAAAACGGTGGCCTCGACGAACTGACGTTCCCGGTCATCGTCAAACCGAACTTCGAGGGATCGAGCAAAGGCATTGCGCAAGACAACGTGGTCGAGGACCCCATCGAACTCGGCCGGGTCCTCGACGACCTGCTCACCCAATATCCCGACGGCGCGCTCGTCGAGCGTTATATCCCGGGCATCGACGTGCGGATCGTTCACGTCGAGGGACTGCCGCCGCTGCCTGCCGTGGAGATGGTGATCGATCCGAATTACCCACGACGTCACGACATCATCGACTACCGGCTGGCCAATGTCGACACGGGTGCCCTCCAACGACGCGTCCCGGCGCGTCTCGCTCCGGGAATCGCCGAGCGCTTGCGTGATCTGACCGACCGCACACTTTCCGCGTTCGCCCTGCGCGACGTGGCGGCCTTGGACTTCCGCATCGGGGCGGACGCAAGTGTGTGGTTTCTCAGTGCGACGGCCATCCCGAGCTTCGCGCAAGACGGGGCTCTTTTCGCCGCGACCGCCTTGGTGGGCGCCAACCGAGACGCGACCGTGCTGGCGGTCTTGCGCTCGGCGCTCGTGCGGCGTGGCCTCACGTCGTTGCTCGATGGAACGCGGACGAGGCCGACTCGCGTGCGACGCACGAGCCTGCGCGTCGGCTTGGCCTACAACATGAAGCGAATCGACTCGCACGGCGGCGACGATCGCGAGGCCGAATACGATGGGCCGGAGACCATCCATGCAGTGACGGCGGCCATCGAGAGCCACGGACATGTGGTCGTGCCGCTCGAAGCGACGCCTGAGTTCCCGCGCGCGCTAATGTCCTCCAACGTCGACGTCGTCTTCAACATCGCCGAGGGAATGGTCGGCCGCAGCCGCGAAGCGCAGGTGCCGAGCCTCTGCGAACTGCTCCGCGTACCGTACACGGGCAGCGACTCTGCGACCCTGTCCATCTGCCTCGATAAGTCGCTCGCGAAGCGGCTTCTCGTGGACGTGGACACCCCGGCGTTTCAAGTGTTGGTGACGGGCCGCGAAAAGATCCGCACCTTGCGCTATCCCGTCATCGTCAAACCCAATCAAGAGGGCACGAGCAAAGGCATTACGCCAAAGAGCGTGTGCGACGACGAGGCGTCCGTGCGCGAGGTGGCACGAGAGATCATCGATCGCTACGGGCAGCCAGCTCTGGTGGAGGAGTACGTGTTCGGGCGCGAGCTGACGGTGGGCCTGCTCGGCGAGCGTCGACCGCGGGTGCTGCCTCCGATGGAGGTCGTGTTTTTGAACGCGGGGAACCGGCCTGTGTACGACTATCAATGCAAGCAGCAATGGCAAGCGCATGTGCGCTACGAGTGCCCCGCGAGGCTCACGAAGGACGAGCTTCGCGCGGTCGAGCGGGCCTCGCGCGCGACGTTCGTGGCCCTGGGCTGCCAGGACGTCGCGCGTGTCGATCTGCGCCTCACCCCCGAGGGACGGATCTATGTCATCGAAGTCAACCCGCTTCCGGGCCTAACGCCGGATTACAGCGATCTTTGCCTCATCGCGAACGGTGCAAAAATCGAATATCGGACCCTCATCGGCGAGATTCTGAGCGGAGCCATCAAGCGTTGGCACGCACGCAACCGCCCAGCCGATCGTGCGGACGAAGTGGGCGACATGGCGGGGCCAACCGTTACGGCGGCCGCGGTGCCGCTGGGACCCATACCGTCTGCAACCGCGCCCCGCCCTTCGCTTCCGATCGGGCAACCGGACTAAAAGCTGTGGCGGAGGACGTCGAGGGGTGGCCCGATCTCGCCGAGGATCGAAACGGAATTCAGGACGTGGACGGCTGCCCCGAGGACGACGGCGACGGCTTCCTCGACCACCCGGACGCCCGGCCGTTGTACCCCGGCGATCGGTCCAGCGATCTGCGCACCCATGGCTGCCCGCCGTCAGGCAAGGCCTCCCCGGACGCCACCACACCTGCGAGCTCTTCGACCGAGGGTCGTCCGTGAAGCTTCGGCGTTGGGTGGGATGCCTCCTGCTCGGATCGTCGTGGGTCGGGGGCGCGCAGGCACAGCCACGTCCCGCCGCCGACTCCGCATCGTTGGCCGCATCCTCTCTGCCCGCAAATACCTTGCGCGCGCATGTCGGGACCGACTTAGCCGCTCGATTGATGCGTTCGACCGATCCCAATGAACGGCTCCGCGGGGTCGAGCGCGCGGCGGGACTGCATGCACCCGAAGCCCTCGCGCTTCTGGAACGCATCACCGCCAGCGCGACTTCCGGCGGTCTCGACCCGCGGCTGCCCCCCGAGGGTATGGCGCGGACCGATTCGCGTGCGCTCCTGGCGGCTGTGCGCGGCTTGGCGGCCTGGACGGATCGGGAGTCGGCGCAGGCGGCACTCGGCGGCATCATCGCCGCTCCGAGCGCCTCATTGCTGGTCCGCGCCGATTCGGGCGGCGACGCGATCGAGGGGCGAATCGCGCGATCCCCTTTGGGTAGGTCGGTCGTCGACGAAGCCGTCGGACCCGCACGCGTCGAGCTTGCCCGGGCCGAAGCCGCCATCGCACTCGCGCGCTCCGGAAGCCCGGCGGCCATCGATGCGCTGGTCGCGATTGCGCGCGGCAGCAGCGCAGGACAGCGAGCTGCTCTCGACGCGCTCGCCGTCGAGCCGCCGGCCGCGGCGGTCGCGCTCAACGGCGTGGCCCTGACGACTCCGGGGATGATCGCCCTCGCCGCCCGAATCGCCGACCTGCGAACCCTAGATGCGATTGTCGGTCTCGTGCATTCGAGCGATCCGTTGCTGCGCAGCGCTGCCGTGACGGCGCTGGCCGTAGCCGGAGATGCGCGCGACCTCGAGGTAGCGCGCGCAGCGGTACAGGATCACGATCCGCGCGTGCGAGTCGCCGCCGCTGACGCGCTCGTTCGATTGAATGCGGCCGACGCGGAAAAGAACGTGGTCGCGCTCGTGGCCGACGATGCAACTGTACTCGACGGATTGCGATTGACCCATGACGTCCAGGGCGACGATGTCACCAAAGCGGCGGCCGCTCGTGCGATGGTGTCGGCGGACACCGCGATCCGCGCGGCGGCGATGGTGGCACTCGGACGCCAAACCTCGACGTCGGCGGTGGGCGTGCTGCAGACGCTTCTCTCCGACCCGCTGGCCGGCGGCGACGCGGCGTGCGCTCTGGCCCATTCGCCAAGCCAAGCGGCGATGGGCGCGATCGAGGCCTCGGCGCGGAGCGCCCCCATACGCCGGCTCGCCGCACGCGCCTATTTCGTCCGCCGCTACGTGCGCGGAGAGCGCAGCGCGGCGATGGATGACCTTCTTTCGACGCTCGCGCGTTCCGCCGATGCCGGCGATCGGGTGGTGGGCGGGCAGTTTCGCTTTGCGTTCGGCATCACGACGGCCGACGACGCGCTCGCCGACCCGGATCCGCGCGTGCGTCGCGCGATCGCCATGAGCGTGTCGGCCAGTCGCGACGACCGAGCCACAACGGTGTTGCTCGGCCGAATGAATCGCGAGGCGGACGACGACACGCGTATCATCCTCGCGGGGGGGCTCATCGAGGGAGATCCCCTCGCAATCATTGCCACGTCCACTCTGTTCGAACGTGCGCAAGCAGGAGGCCCCGACGCGCCGCTCGCGGCGATGGCGCTCGGCCAGCGTGCGGGCAACGCGCCTACGCAGTGGATCGAGACGCTCGTCGGATCCCCAGACCCGGTTATCCGGGCACACGCAGCACGCGGCCTCGGCCGCAGTCAAACGTTGGATGCGACCGCACGGCTCGTGCAAGCCTTCGCTTGGGAGACAGAAGCCGAGGTCCGCCGTGCCATCGTCGGCGCGCTGGTCGCGGGCGACGACGGCCGCGACGCGCAAGGGTCGCGCCAAACGATCGAACTCGCGGCCACGCTGGATCCCGACCCGGCGGTGCGTTGGCTGGCTAGCCACGATCGATCGTACGGCAAGATCGTGAACGGGGAGCCGGGACGCGAGGTGGCTTGGATACGACTCGTTGCCGCGTACCAGGCGGAGCTCCCATCCAACGCCATCGCACTGTTGGTCCGGAGCGACGGCACCGCGATCCCGATCGCGTTCGACGACGACGGATACGCGCTCGTGCCCGGTGTTCCGGCGGGGGAGTCGCGGTTACGTCTTGCGCCGCGGCTACCGGCATATTCTCCTCCAAGTCCATGAACCGCCGAACACCCGAGCCTTCGCCCGATCCGTCCGAGCCCTCGTTCGAGGCTGCGATCAAGCGACTGACGGAAATCGTCCAGACGCTGGAACGGGGCGAGCTCGCGCTGGAAGAATCGCTCCGGCTCTTCGAGGAAGGCGTCAAGCTTTCTCGCGTGTCGCAGCTCCGCCTGGACGCAGCGGAAAAGCGCGTCGAACTGCTGCTTGCCGTGGATGAGCAGGGGCGCGCGCGAACGTCGCCGTTCACCACGGATGCGCAAGACGACGAAGACGGCGGCGGGCGACCTATCGTCGACGAAGGTCAACGTCCAATCGCGCCGCGATAGACCCAGCCCTCGCTGGTGTATCCGTCTCCGTATTTGACGGGCCACCACCCGTCCTTGGGGGAGCCGATGCGAAGGGTCGTGCCGCGCTGCAGACGTGCGATGACCTTGCCCGTCTTCGGCGCGTCCCGGACGATCGCCACCTCCCATTCTACCTGAGCGGTTCGTGAATCGACCTCGGGCGGGACCTCCTGAACGGCAGACGGGATGACCGCGGAGGGCGCAGCCGGCGCACTGCCCGCTAAGGCGACCGCGTATGCGACCGAGTACTTCGGGTGCTCGTGGGAAATCCCGGCGATGCGTACACCCGCCAGGTCGCTCCGCGCGCACCCGAGCCATGCGTCGGCGGATGAAATCGGATGCGAGCGGCTCAGCTCGGTCGTTAAGCTCTCCCGGGCGAAGTCGACGGTGAGCACGAGATGCAGCTTGCCGGCCGCTCCCGAGGCCTCTGGACAATTCGCGAGCCGGCGCAAGCGCGGCATCACGACGGCGTCCAGCCCCGACAGGGCGCCGCACTCCGCCCCCTTGAGGGATTCGTTCTGCGCCGTCTTGCATCCGATTACGTAGCCCCGGGGCACAGTGACTTCGGTTGGGCTCACGTCCGGCACCGGCTGCTGGACAGCCCCCGACAAAGACGAGGCCCCGTCCGCAGCGGCGGCCGAGGCCACGTTGGCGGGCGCGCCCATGCTACCGCTCGTCGATGCGGCGGGGGTCGATTCGACCGGTGCGCTCGAGGCCGAAGCAGATGCTGCCGGCAGACTCGGACCCAGTCGAACGCCGGCGATACGTGGCCACGCCAGGCCGACGACGAAGCCGATCGCCGCGATGACGGCCACCTTGGTCCACGAGGGATGGTCGGCCTCCGCGCCGGGGACCTGAACCGTGGGCCGATCATCGGCGTTCGCAGGGCGAAGGGCCATCGACGTACGGATTACCATACGAGGTCCGGGACACGCGAAAAGGCTGCGAGCGGCAGCCTTCGGACTCGACTCGCGATTAATGCCGCGTAGTCGGCGGCGACAGCGACGGCACCGCGTCGTCCCCCAGTCGTCCGAGCGTCAGCCGGATGTCGAATTGCTTCTTTCCCCGCTGGACGCGAACCGTAACGGTTCGGCCCACGCCCGCGGTGCTGGCAAGCCAGCGCAACTGCGCCGAGTGGTCAATCGGTCGCCCCTCGAAAGCGACGATGATGTCGCCCGGCTGAAGATTGCCTTGGTCCGCGGGTCCGCCGGACGCCACGTATTCGACGACGGCGCCCCAGAGTCGGGTATCCTGCGGGAGCCCCAGCGCCGCGCGATCGTCGTTCGACAGTTCGTGTGCATCGGCGATCCGAAGGCCAAGCGCACTGCGCGTGACGTGCCCGTCGCGGAGGAGCATCGGAAGAAGCTGCTTGACCATATTAATCGGAATCGCAAAGCCGATTCCTTGCGCTCCACCACCCCGGATTGCCGTATTGATGCCGACGACCTCGCCCCTGAGATTGAGCAGCGGCCCTCCGGAGTTTCCCGGATTGATCGACGCGTCGGTTTGCAGAAAACTGTAGTATCCGCTCGGATCGAGCGGCCCGTCCTCCAGGGTTCGTCCCTTCGCGCTGATGATTCCAGCGCTCACAGTATGGGCGAGGCCGAACGGATTGCCGATCGCGACCACCCAGTCGCCAACGTCGGTGGCGTCGGAGTCGCCGAGCGCCAGAGGTCGAAGATCTTTCGCATCGATCCGAATAACCGCGACGTCGGTCGGCGCGTCGGTGCCTACGACTCGGCCGGGGAGCTCGCGATCATCGGAAAGCTTGACCTGAATGGCGTTAGCGCCTTCGACCACGTGGTTGTTCGTCAGAACGATGCCATTTCGATCGACTACGAAGCCCGTGCCGAGCCCGCGCATTTCACGTCGTGCAAGATGCGTAAACGGAGAAATTTCGACCGTCACGGTATTGATGGTCACAACGCTCGGATCCGCTGCCCGCGCAATCGGAGCGAAACTGACCGGTTCGGCACGAACGGCCACCGGTAACGGCTCGCCGGGCGTCCGGGCCGGCGATGGTTCGGGCGCAGGCGCGACGGACGTCGCTCCGGGCGGCAGGACTGCACTATCGTCTCGCCCCGCTTCGCGTCGGGCGTACTTGCACGCCCCCGATAGGGTCAGCATCAGCGCCGCCATGCCTAGCGTCGCTGCGCGGACAATGCCGTTAGAGGTCACGTTTTTGAAAGCTCGACGAATCTCAAGCGGAGGTCGAAAAGAATCTGCCCGATGAGCCGCTCTTCCTCGCCGGATAAGTTGCCCTTGGTTTTCTCGTCCAGCATGCCGATAAGATCGATCGTTTGACGAGCCAGCGGCAAGTTCCTCTCGACCCGACCGGTCTCCGGGTTCGGGGCTTCGCCAAGATGCATCAGCGCCGAGTGGCTGAGCGACAGCACGAACGTCGAGAAATCAACTAGGGGGAGCGTTTCGTCGGAGTCGTCTCGGGCGTTTGCTTCGACCACCACAGCCCCCTGCCTCAGCTCTCGCGCGGTCCGAGGGCCGGTTGTGTGAATACGATAGACTCCGCCTGCTCGGCGGCATCGACGAGCTGCGCCAAATGCCGCTCGAGGTCCTTCTCGTCGAAGAAGCCCCTTCGCAGGTTTCTCTCACGGACGCGCACATCCCAATCCCAGGCTTGGATCGTCTTATTGCCGGTCGGCATCGTTCATTCTCCTTGGCAGGCCCCGCGCGGGGCCGATCTTCGCGGCGTCAGTTGGCGTCGCGCCCAGCGATGTGCACTGGTTCCTCTCCGTGATCGCAGTCCGGCCCGTGAACGTGCTCGTGCGCGTCGTCCAGATCGGCTGCGGCACGATCGATTTCATCGACGGTCGCCGCGCGAACTTCGCGCACACGGACCACATATCGAAGTGTCATGCCGGCGAGCGGGTGGTTTGCGTCCACGAGGACGTGGTTATCGTGCACCTCGACCACGCTCATGGCGATCTCTTCGCCGTCGGGCGATTCTGCGACGAACTCGTCGCCCACGGCGACCCCAGGTCGGTCGGGCAATTGGTCGCGGCCTACCTCCAGCAAGAGGCCCTCGTCGTATTCGCCGTAGCCCGCCTCGGCCGGGACGACGACCTCGCGCTCGTCGCCGACGCGCAGGCCGCCGAGCGCCGCCTCCAGCCCGGGCACGAGCATACCGTAGCCGTGCACGTAGCGGATGGGCTGTCCGTCGTCGGCTTCGCTGGCGTCGAGCAGGTCCCCCTCCTCGTCTCGCAGCTCGTAGTCGACCGTGACGTGGGTATTCGGCTGAATCGTGAGGATGCTCACGGGCGGACCACTAGCTCGACGGAACCGCGGCGTCGAGTCGCACCGCTTGGGCTGACTGGCCCCGCTCGTAGGACGGTCCGGACGGTAGGTCGGAAATCGAGCGGCGGACGCCGCGGGTACGGAGGCCCCGTGGCTGGGACGTTGTTACTGTGGCGAAACGAGTGGCCATGACGCGTCGTGCGATCTTGTCCTGGGCGATGGGGCTCGTTCTCAGCATCGGCCTCGGTGCGGGCGCGTGGCGCTATTACCGGTCGCACCGCCCGCCGCTCGTCACCTACCAGACGGCGCCGGTGGCGCGCCGCCGAGTCGTGGGTCGTGTGACGGCGACTGGAACCCTGCTGGCGACCGTGACGGTGCAGGTCGGCACGCAGGTCTCCGGCAACGTTCAGAGGCTCTTGGTCGACTACAATTCGCCGGTCAAAAAGGGCCAGCTCATCGCCAAGATCAATCCCCTGCTCTTCGAAGCGGCGGTAGAGCAGGCCAGCGCGAATTATGCATCGGCCAAGGCCGCGTTGCAGAGCGCGAGGGCTCAGGCGGACTTGGCCGTCAAACAGCTCGCGCGGTTGCAGGCACTGGAGAAGGAAAACCTTGCTGCCAAACAAGACGTCGACTCGGCGCAGTCGAACGCAGACGTGACAACCGCCCAAGTTCAGGTGGCCGTCGCGGCTCTGGCGCAAGCCCAAGCGCAACTGCACCAAGCCGAGACGAATCTGTCGTTCACGAACATCGTGTCGCCGATCGACGGAACGGTGATCTCGCGCAGCGTCGACGTCGGGCAAACCGTGGCGGCGTCGCTGCAGGCGCCGACGGTCTTCACCATTGCGGAAGACCTCCGCAAGATGCAGGTCAACACCAACGTGTCCGAAGGGGACATCGGGCGCGTCGAAGAAGGGATGGTTGCGACATTCACGGTCGACGCATTTCCGGGCCAGCGCTTCCGCGGGCGCGTGAGCCAGATTCGCAACTCGGCCACGACGGTACAAAATGTCGTCACCTACGATGCCGTCATCGACGTGGACAATGCCGATCTGCGTCTCCGGCCCGGCATGACCGCCAACGTGACGATCGTCTACGCGGACCGGCACGATGCCCTCGCCGTCCCCAACGCCGCCTTGCGATTCCGGCCGCCGCCGGAGTCCAATGTTCGCGCTCCCCCGCCGGCTGAAGGCAGGGGGCGCTCCGGTGACAGTCGCGGTGGGGTCGAGGGCGGCGGGCATTGGGCGAACGCCCGTCCGTCCGACGACGGGCAGCACCCCCGCAACGGCGAGTGGCCTCATGGGCACGACGGCAACCAGCAACCGGCCGACGCAAAAACGGTCTGGAAGCTCGTTGGGAACGAGCCGGTCGCGGTTGGCGCGACCGTGGGTCTGTCCGACGGCGCCTTCACCGAGGTGACGGGAGGAGAGCTCAGCGAAGGCGATCGGGTCGTGATCGACGCCGATGTCAGCGGCAAGGCACCTGCGGCAACCTCGCTCGCCGGCCCTCGAAGGCCATTCTAGTGAAGACCAGGATCCTGCCGGCGACACGTCCAACCCCCCTGAGCGCTTCGCTCCGTCTCGGCTCGCTGCGCTCGCGAGGCGCCACCCCCACCGAACCGGCAGCCGCGACACATCGACAAACGGGATGCCACTCCCCTCGATCTGCCCAGCAGGAACGCTCGTCTCATGCCTTGCGTCTGCGGCGCAGTCGGGTCGGCAACTGATGGGCGAGCCACTCGTCGCGCTGGAGGCGGTTTCACGCTTCTACACCGCGGGCGACACGGTGGTGCGCGCGCTCGACGGCGTGACCCTATCGATCGATGGCGGCGAATTCGTCGCCATCATGGGCCCTTCCGGATCGGGCAAGTCGACGCTGATGAACGTGCTCGGGTGCCTCGACCGACCGACAGACGGACGATATTCTCTCGCCGGACGCGAAGTGTCGCGGCTGAGCAAGGCGGAGCTCGCGGACGTACGCAACCGCGTTCTCGGCTTCGTCTTCCAGAGCTTCAATCTGCTGCCGCGCACGAGCGCGCTCGAGAACGTGGAGCTGCCCCTCATGTACCAGGGCCTGCGCGGCCGCGAACGCCGCCGGCGCGCGGTCGAGGCTCTCGAGAGCGTTGGACTCGGCGACCGCATTGAGCACAACCCCAATCAGCTATCGGGCGGTCAGCAGCAGCGCGTCGCGATTGCCCGCGCGCTCGTCACGAAGCCGCGCCTGGTCCTGGCGGACGAGCCGACCGGCAACCTCGACTCGCGTACAAGCCTCGACGTCATGGCCATCCTTCAAGAGCTCGGCGGCCAGGGAATCACGGTCGTCCTGGTCACCCACGAACCGGACGTCGCCCAGTTCGCGACACGCGTCGTCGTCGTGAAGGACGGGCAGGTCCGAACCGACGAGCGCCGAACCCCGAAGTCCGCAGCGGCCGCTCGGGAGACGTAGATGTTCCTTTGGCAAACGCTACGCGTGGCTCTACGAGCGATCTTCCGGAACAAACTCCGGTCGTTCCTGACGACCCTCGGGATCATCATCGGCGTCGGCGCGGTCATCGCGATGATGGCGATCGGGGCCGGAGCCAAATCGCAGGTAGAGCAGGCCTTCGCGGCCATGGGCACGAACCTGCTTATCATCTTGCCAGGATCGGCGACGTCAGGAGGCGCGCGGGGGGGGTTCGGATCGATGCCCTCGCTCACCAAGGACGACGTCGAAGCCATTCGCACCCAGGTCGCGACCGTCAAAAGGGCCGCACCGGCCCTTCGATCGAGTCAATCGCTCGTGGGCGACGTCGCCAACTGGACCACGGGCGTCACCGGCACGACCCCCGACTACTTTCTCATCCGCAACTGGCCGATGCAGTCCGGCGTCTCGCTGACCGAACAGGACATCGAGGGCGGGGCGAAGGTGATGGTCCTCGGGCAGACGGTGGCCGACAAGCTCTTCGGTCCGAACTCGGATCCCGTCGGGCAGACGGTTCGAGTCGGTAGCACGCCATTTTCCGTCGTCGGCGTCGCCGCTGAGAAGGGGCAGTCGAGCAGCGGACAGGACTACGACGATGCGACGTTCATCCCTGTGTCGACGTACGAACACAAGATTCAGGGGAGCCTGAACAACTATCTTCAGGGGACGATCTACGTCGAGGCCACATCGTCGGGCGACGTCGATCGAGCGGAAAGGGACATCACCGCGCTCCTGCGCGACCGGCACCATCTCTCCGCGCGCGACGACGACGACTTCTCCATCCGCAACATGAGCGAGATCGCCGGGGCCCGCCAGCAGGGGACCGAAACGATGACGATGCTCCTCGCGAGCGTCGCCGCAGTCTCGCTGCTCGTCGGCGGAATCGGCATCATGAATATCATGCTCGTCAGCGTGACCGAACGAACGCGCGAAATTGGTCTACGCATGGCGCTCGGCGCAAAACCGTTGAACGTTCTGACGCAGTTTCTCATCGAAGCGCTCGTGCTTTCGCTGGCGGGAGGAGCGCTCGGGATCGGCGTCGGCCTCGGAATCGCCCAAGGCCTGGCGCATCGGTTTGGCTGGCCGATGCTGGTCCAGCCGGAAGTGATCCTCGCCTCGGTGCTCTTCAGCGCTTCGGTCGGGATCATTTTCGGTCTCTACCCGGCACGCAAAGCATCGCAGCTCGATCCGATCGATGCGCTGCGATACGAATGACGGGTGAGTCTCCAGGCGGAAACGCTTGTTACTCGTACCGCAATCCGTCGACGGGCCGCAGTTGCGACGCTTGCTTGGCGGGAAACAGCGTGGCAATCGTGCAGATTGTGAGTGCAGCGATCGTAACGGCGCCGTAGTCCCAGCCGTTCACGTCGATGGGCAGGCGATCGATGTAGTAGACGTCCGGGTCGAGCCTCAGTCCGAACCAGGCCAGCCCGGTGCACAGCGCCAGGCCCGTGGACACCCCGAGCAGAGTTCCGATTCCACCGATGATGACTCCTTCGGTCATGAACGTGCGGAGGATGGCCCCGTCGGTGGCGCCGAGTGCCTTGAGAATGGCGATCTCTTTGGCCTTCTCGGTCATCATCAAGAGCAGCGTGCAGACGATGCAGAAGCTCGCAACGATGATTTCGATCGACAGGATCAGAAACGTCGCAATCCGCTCGAGCTTGAGCGCGCTGAAGAGATTCTTGTTGATCTCGCGCCAATCCCGCACCCTGAGATCGGGATTGTGGACCGCGGCGGCCACGAGAGGCGTCACCCGGTCGGCGTTCTCCGCGTCGTCGACTTTGACTTCGATCGTGGTGATTTGATCGGGCAGTGCGAAGTAGTTCTGCGCTTCGGCGAGCGTCGTGTAGACGTGGGTCGCGTCGTACTCGTACATGCCACTGTAGAAGATCGCAGCGATTCGATACTTGCGCGTCTTCGGCATGACGCCCATGGGGCCAAGATCCCCGAGCGGAGAGACGAGCGTCACTTCGTCGCCGACGTACACATGCAGCGTTTTCGCCAGCTCCCGACCGACGACCAGGCCGGGTCGCAGCGGCGGAGCATCGATCACCGCGCGCACGGCCGGATCCAGGTCGTCGCCGATGGGCGGGAGCTCCGGCCCCTTCGTGTATTCTTCTCCGCCCGGGCCGATGCCAATGACTTCGTCGGCCGGAATGCGACGCAACCGATCGGGATCCTCGAGGTATCCGAGCTTGTCGGACACCTTGACGGGGGCCTCGATGTTCTTGCGGAGATCGATCACGTTGCCGATCGTCGCCGGGTCGATTCCGTGGACGACGACTCCGGCGAGGTTGGACGTGCTCGCTGCCATGACCTCGCCTTGGACCACGGCAGTCGCGCCGAGGACCCCCGGAATCGCGCGTACGCGGTCGATCACCGGCTCGTAGTCCTCCCACCCCGACTGGCTCGCCGTGTCGACTACGATATGGGCGTTATTTCCCAATATCTTGCGTTTAAGGTCGGCGCTGAAACCGCCCATGACGCTGATCGCGCCCGAGAGTGAGAAGGATGCCAGCGCGACGGCAAAGATCGACAGTCCGCTGATGAGCGTGAGAAATCCGCTCTTTTTCGCGCGAACGTGCCTCGCCGCGATGTACGAAGCGAAGGTGCCGCGCTCCAGGCTATCGAGCGCCCACGGCAAGAGCGCAACGACGGTGCCGACCAGGAAAAGAACCCCGGCTACGATGGCGCCGGCGCGGACGACGGCGTCCCTGACGTTCCAAGCCGATCCGTGGAGAACGGGCAAGCGTTCCGTCCAATACGTCAGCCCGAGAAACACCGCCCCGAGGACCGCGCCCACGCTCTGGAGAACGCCGCGGGCCACCTCGACCCGGGCAAAGTCACGCCGAGCGCGCCAGCCGAGAAATGCGATGGCGGCAACAGCCACCGCGGACAGGAGCGCGGAGCCGGGGAGGGCTTTCACGCGCCACTTCTGGTTTGGCCCGGCTCGGGCCGGAGGAGCGGGAAGAGAACGACGTCTCGGATCGACTGTGCGTTGGTCAACGCCATGACGAGGCGATCCATTCCCATGCCGAAGCCTGCGGTAGGGGGCATTCCGTGCTCGAGGGCTTTCACGTAATCGTCGTCGTAGTCCATGGCGTCCGCATCCCCTCGCGCCTTTTTCTCGATCTGGGCGCGGAAGCGGTCCGCTTGGTCGTCCGGGTCGTTCAGCTCGCTGAACGCGTTGCAGAGCTCGCGGCCGTGAACGAAAAGCTCGAAGCGATCCGTCAGCTCGGGCCGGTCGTCATTGCGTCGCGCGAGTGGCGAGACTTCGAACGGATAGTCCTTGATGAACACCGGAATGGAATGTTTGCCGTCCCGGGTCCGGAAGTCCTCTGTCAGGAACGGCTCGGCAACGTATTCGTAGCAAGCGAACAATCGCTCCCCGTCGCTGACGCACTTTCCTAGGCTCTGGCGAAAATTCGACCAGTCGATCGATCGCGCTCGCGGCGACGCCTGCGCCCACTCCTTGATTCGTCCGGCAAACCCCGGATTCAACAGCGATACCAATGCGGAGCCCCCTGCCGCCTCGACGGCGGCCACCCACTCGGGGATCGCCGTGCGCTCGGCCGCCAGTGCGACCGCCCGATCCATGGGCACGCGTTCGAACGGCTCGTCGAACGTGAATGGACGGCCTCGCTTCCACGAAGCATGCGGCCCAGGCATCGCCGCGGCAAGCCGCGCATCGATGCCGCGCAAGAGCCCCTCGCCGAAATTCATCAAGTCATCGTATGTGGCATAGGCTTGATAAAATTCGAGGATGGTGAACTCGGGGTTGTGACGCGTGCTGACCCCTTCGTTGCGATACGACCGGCCGATTTCGTAGACTCGCTCCAAGCCTCCCACCACCAGGCGTTTCAAGTAGAGCTCGGGAGCGATTCGCATGAAAAGGGGCATGTCGAGCGCGTTGTGATGCGTGACGAACGGCCGCGCAACGGCCCCTCCGATGACCGAATGCATCGTCGGGGTCTCGACTTCGAGGAACCCGTGCTCCTCGAGGATTTCGCGGGTGGCTCGGATCACGTGGCTGCGGGCCCGAAAGACGTCGGCCACCTCCGGGTTGGCCACGAGATCGACATAACGTTGGCGGTAGCGCAGCTCGACGTCCGTGAGCCCGTGCCACTTCTCGGGCAGCGGCCGGTAGGCCTTTGTCAGGAGTCGGAGACGACGCGGTACGATCGACAGCTCTCCACGCTTGCTCGCGCTGAGCGAACCTTCGGCTTCGACGAAATCACCCACGTCCAGATCGACGAGCCGCTCGTAGTCCTCCCCCAAGACCGCCTGGCTCACGAGAAGCTGAATTTCACCCGTACGATCCCTCAAACGCAAAAACGACAGTCCCCCTGTCGATCGGAATGCGACGACGCGTCCGCGCACGTGAAATAGCGCATCATCCCCAAGTGAGCGGACGCGCGCCTCGTCGTAGTGTCCCGCAGCATCGCGCGCCGCGTCGGCCACGCTGCGCGCCTCGGCAATATCGAACGTGCGCCCGCCGAGCCGCGGCGCCACGTCGTTGGCGAAGGGCCGCTGCCCACGCCCTCGCATGCGGTCGGCTTTCGCACGGCGAGCGTCGACGATGGCTCGTTCGGCCGGTGCGTGGCTTGTCTTCGGGTCGTCGGCCATCCATGTTCTCCGCGTTCTGGGACGGTGGCGTGCGGTTCAGCGCGACAGAGGCGCCGACGGTCGCACCCTACGGCGCGTCCGCTTCGTCCGTGACGCCGCCTTTCCGCAGCGTCCCGCCGGCGGCGGCCAAGAGGTAGGCCTCGATGAACTCGTCGAGTTGGCCGTCGAGCACCGCATCGACGTTGCCGTTCTGATGTGAAGTGCGAAGATCTTTCACGAGTCGATACGGTTGCAGCACGTAACTGCGGATTTGATTGCCCCAGGCAATCTGCGCCTTGTTTGCAGCTTGCGCGGCAGCCTGGTCTTCACGCTTCTGCATTTCGATCTCGTAGAGCTTGCCCTTCAGCATCTTGAGCGCCATTCGCCGGTTCTGGTGTTGCGAGCGCTCCGCGCGGCAGACGATGACGATGCCGCTCGGCAGGTGCTTCATTCGGACTGCCGTCTCCACCTTGTTGACGTTCTGGCCGCCCTTGCCACCGGCCCGCATGGTGGTGATCTCCAGGTCTTCGTCCTTCACTTGGATGTCGATTTCGTCCTCGATGTCCGGCGTGACTTCAATGGCCGCAAAGGCCGTTTGCCGGCGCGCGTTCGCGTCGAACGGGGAAATGCGGACCAAACGGTGCACGCCATTTTCGCTCCGCAAGTAACCGAACGCATGATCGCCCTGGACGCTGAAGCTCGCACCGTCGATTCCCGCCTCGAGCCCCTCCTGGTAGTCGATGATCTCGGTCTTGTAGCCCCGCCGCTCGCACCAGCGCAGATACATGCGAAGAAGCATCTGCGCCCAGTCTTTGGCATCGGTTCCGCCGGTTCCGGGATGGATGCTCACAATCGCATTCGCGTGATCGACCGGGCCGGAGAGCATTCGCGCGAGCTCCGCCTCGCGAACACGCGCCGCGAGCTTGGGAATCTGTGCTTCGGCTTCAGCCACCGTGGCGTCGTCTCCCTCCGCAGCGCCCAGTTCGAGGAGCACGGACCCGTCGTCCACGTCACGGGAAAGCTTGTCGATGGCGCCGATTTGCTGCTCGAGGTTCGAACGGCGCCGCGTGACCGTTTGCGCCTTCTTGGGGTCATCCCAGAACCCCGGCGTCAGGGTTTCACGCTCCAAGTCGGAAATCTGGGCCGTGAGCTTGGGAATGTCAAAGATGCCCCCTTAGCGCCATGAGGCGCCGTTGGAGGTCGGCAATCTGGTCGCGCGACTCGCTGATCATCGGAATCTGCTGAAGTCCCGCCCACTCGTCTAACGGCGCGATTCGCTCGGGTCAAGGTAAGCCGCGACCCCGACCCCGACTACCCCGACCCCGACCCCGACTACCCCGACCCCGACTACCCCGACCCCGACCCCGACCCCGACCCCGACCCCGACCCCGACCCCGACCCCGACCCCGACTGCGACTGCGACCCCGACCCCGCGAAGGGGGGCGTATGGTGGTCGACGTGACGTGGACCTCTCGCCCGATCGACGATGGGCCCCGACGCCTCGTGTTGCGCGAGGACGCCGGCGTCTACGAGCTCGTCTGCGGCAACCTCGTGCTCCTTTCGAGCGCCGCTCTCGAGACGGAACTCGCGTTCGGGCGGCTCGCGGCACGCTACCTGACCGAATCCGGGGCGACCCACGCGCAGCGCGTACTGATCGGAGGACTCGGCTTCGGCGCCACGCTCCGCGGGGTGCTCGACGTGGTCGACCCCAACGCGCGCGTGGCTGTCGTCGAAAAGGTCGCCGCCGTCGAGCGACTCGCTCGTGGAGAGCTTGCGGCGATCGGGGGCAGGCCGCTCGACGACCCGCGCGTGACCGTCGTTATCGGCGACGTGAGCGATGTCCTTTCGCGCCAAGCAGGTGACCTCGACGTCATCCTGCTCGACGTCGACAACGGCCCGCATTGGGCAAGCTTTCGAAGCAACGCACGGCTTTACACTCCGGCCGGCCTCGGCACGGCTCTGCGCGCTCTGGTACCGGGGGGCTCGCTAGGCGTGTGGAGCGGATACCCGGCCGACGGCTTTCTTGCCCGCCTGCGCGACGCGGGCTTCGCCCCCTCCCGCGTGGCCATTCGCGAACGCGGGCGCGTGCGCGCCAGAGCGTACGTCGGCACCAAGCTCCACCCCGGTGCTGGGGGCACTTGCTCGACCCCCCATCCAAGCGCCACCATCGTGCACGATGCGTCCCGCGGACCTGCTGGCCCAGATCCCGCTGTTTCAGTCGCTCGTCGACGACGACCGTGAAGCGCTGGCCGCACGGCTCACCGAGAAGAGCCTGCGGGCAGGCGACATCGTGTTCTCGAAGGACGACCCGGGCTCATCCATGTACGTCGTGCAGTCGGGCGCGGTCCAAGTCTACTTACCGAGCGATGCAGGCGGCGCACCGCCGGTCGTACTCAAGGACCTGCGCACCGGCGAATTCTTCGGTGAGCTAGCGCTCTTCGACGACAAACCGCGGAGCGCGAGCGTCCGCGCGCTGGTGGATACGGTCTTGCTCGAGCTGACGCGCGAGCAGCTCGGCGAGCACCTGAGTCGCTCCGCCCGAGCTGCCATGACCATCTTGGCCGAAATGGCCGAGCGATTGCGCGAGACGAACGCGCTCCTTGGCCAACGAGCGGCCAAGGACGTCGTCCGCGAATTCGAAGAGAGCCTGACCTGGGGCCAGCGCCTCGCCGACAAAGTGGCAGAGCTCAACGGCAGCTGGGCCTTCATCTTGATGCTCTTGGGTTTGACGGTCGTCTGGTGCTGCGTGAACGCGCCCTCTTGGGCCGAACGCGTCGGCCTCTACACACGCGATGCACAGGGCAACGTGACGGGGTTCGATCCGTACCCTTTCATCCTGTACAATTTGGTCCTTGCCATTCTGGTGTCGCTTCAGGGGCCGCTCATCGTGATGAGCCAAAATCGCCAATCGGCAAAGGATCGGGCCAAGGCGGACGTCGATTTCCGGGTCAACTTGAAGAACGAAATCGGAATCGAGCGCATGCTCGCCGAGCTCGGGGCCATGCGCGCAGAAACCAACAAGCGGCTCGATGTGCTCGAACGTTGGGCGCGCGCGGAGCGGGTCAGGGCAGAAGTGCCCGCGAAAACACCGGGCGGACCGCTCGGAGCCGCTTAGCCCCGCACGAATCGGTCGACAACGGAGTGGAGACCCGTGGGCCGACCGCGTATCCCTTGAGCGGCGGCGGCCGGTCAGTCATGCCGCTACCTTTTGACACTCCAACCCATGCTCGACATCCAATTCATCCGCGACAACGCCGACCAGGTCCGTGCGGCCATCGCGAACAAGGGGCTCGACCTCGACCTTGACCTGGTGCTCGACGCGGATCGGGAGCGTCGAGAGGCGACGCGCGATCTCGAACGACAGCGCGCGCGAAAGAACGAGCTGTCCGCGCTCATCCCCAAGGCGGCCAAGGACGAGCGTCCGAAGCTCGTGGACGAGGCCCGACAAGTGCGGACCGCGATCGAGCAACTGGAGCCGCGACTGAACGAAATTCAGCGGAGGTTCTTGGACCTCATGCTGCGCGTGCCGAGTGTGCCTCGGCCCGAAGTGCCCATCGGCCGTGGCGAGGATCACAACGTCGAGATCCGCCGCGTCGGGACGCCGCCCCGGTTCGACTTCGCGCCCAAAGACCACGTGACGCTTCTCGAATCGCTCGGCTGTGTCGAGTGGGAAGGGCCGCGGCGGTTCGCGGGCGCCCGCTCTTACGCACTCGTGGGCCTGGGCGCGCTGCTCGAGCTGGCCGTGCTGCGCTTGGCCGTCGACACGTTGGTCGAGCGCGGGCTGAAACTGGTCGCGCCGCCCGTGATGGTGAAAGAGCGCGCCATGGTCGGTACGGGGTTCTTCCCGCTCGGCCGGGAGGAAGCCTACGCCATCACGGCCGATGAGCTATTTCTCATTGGTACAAGCGAGGTTCCCCTCGTCAGCATGCACTGCGACGAAACGCTCGACCTCGACCGCCTACCCCTGAAGTACGCAGGAATCTCGCCGTGCTTTCGCCGCGAAGCCGGGGCCCATGGCAAAGACACGCGCGGCTTGTACCGGGTGCATCAGTTCACCAAGGTCGAGCAGGTCGTTTTTTGCGAGCCCGATGAAGGGGTCGCCGAAAAGCACCACTACGAATTGCTCGGCAACGCCGAGGCCATCCTCGCCAAGCTCGAGATTCCCTACCGCGTCGTGATCGCGTGCACGGGCGAGATCGGCCAAGGCCAAACACGAAAGCACGAAATCGAGTCTTGGATGCCGGGCCGGAATGCCTATGGTGAGACGCACTCGTGCTCGACGCTCGGGGACTTCCAGTGCCGACGATCGAACATCCGCGTTCGCCGGGCGCGAGAAGGAGCACAGGGCGAACTGTCGTATCCGTACACACTGAACAACACCGCCATCGCGAGTCCCCGCATTCTCATCCCGCTGCTCGAGAACCACCAAAGAGCCGACGGCACCGTCAGCCTGCCCAAGGCCCTCGTCCCCTATCTGTCAGGTACCGAACGGCTCATCCCCCGATAAGCGTCTTGGCCACGAGGCCAAGCGGCGCTCGGGGTATTTTCGAGCGGATGGGTCGCACGCGACAACGCCCGTTACCGGCAACAATTCAGGCTTTTTCGTGCTGTGCGAGCCCAGCCAGGTGGAGCGACCCGAAACATATTGCTTGACGCGGCGCACAGTCCCCTTCACCCTTCGTCGTGATGGTTCGCTTGGGTGCCGCGGAAGCTCCGTGCGTCGTCCCCGTTCGGGGCCGGGGTGTCGTCGTAGTTTCTGGTGTCTGCGCCACGCTCGTATCGGGCCTCGCGCTTATTGGGCCTGGGTGCGGGCCGCCGAGCTGAGGCTTCCTCCTCCACCTTCGGCCCCCGCACCCCAGAAAGGGGAGCGGGGGTTTTTTTTTGGACCTTTTGTTTGAACCGATTTTCCACACGAGACAAGCCCGATGCGAAGCGACCTTCTGAAAAAGGGACCCTCTCGAGCGCCGGCACGCGCCATGCTGAAGGCGGCGGGTTTCACGGAAGCCGACCTCGAAAAACCGTTCATCGGGGTCGCGAACACCTGGACCGAGGTAACGCCGTGCAACGTGCATCTGCGAGCGCTTGCCGAGAAGGTCAAAGACGGGATTCGGCAAGCGGGCGGCACGCCGGTCGAGTTCAATACGATTGCCATTTCCGACGGGATCACCATGGGCACGGAGGGGATGCGCGCATCGCTCGTCTCCCGTGAGGTGATCGCGGACTCGATCGAGTTGTTCGCATTGGGACACCTGCTCGACGGGATGGTCGCGCTTTCCGGTTGCGACAAAACCATTCCGGGCACGGTCATGGCCCTGGCGCGGGCCGACGTTCCTTCGCTCATGCTGTACGGCGGAGCGATCGCTCCGGGTCGGTTCGCCGGGCGCGACGTCACGATTCAGGACGTCTTCGAGGCCGTCGGCGCTCACGCGGCCGGCCGAATGACGGGCAGCGACCTGCGCCTGCTCGAAGACCAGGCCTGCCCGGGTGCGGGTGCTTGCGGTGGGCAGTACACGGCCAACACGATGGCCACCGCCATCGCCTTCCTCGGATTGTCGCCGCTCGGCGCGAACGAAGTCCCGGCGACTGACCCCAAAAAGGACGAGGTCGCGCGCGCTTGTGGACGTGCGGTCATGCGTATGGTGCGAGAGGACCTTCGGCCCCACAGCCTCATCACGAGACCCTCTCTCGAGAACGCTATCGTCTCGGTTTCGGCGACCGCCGGATCGACCAACGCCGTCCTGCATCTCTTGGCGATCGCGCGCGAAGCGGGGGTGCCGCTCACGATCGACGATTTCGACCCCATCTCGGCGCGCACCCCCGTCATCGCCGACCTCAAGCCGGGCGGCCGCTTCACGGCCGTCGACATGCACCGCGCCGGAGGCGAACGGCTGCTGGGGCTGCGCCTTCGGGACGCGGGTCTCCTGAGCGATACGCGGACGTGCACGGGGCGCACCCTTTTCGAGGAGGTCGCCGATGCCCGGGAAGAGCCCGGACAGAAGGTCATTTACTCCGTCGCCAAGGCGATCAAGCCACGCGGCGGCTTTGCCATTCTGCGCGGGAGCCTCGCGCCCGAAGGCTGCGTTCTGAAGCTCGCGGGGCACGACCGGGGTGAGCACATCGGACCGGCTCGCGTCTTCGACGGCGAGGAGGCTGCATTCGCCGCCGTGCAGGCCGGAAAGGTCCAGCCGGGAGACGTCGTCGTCATCCGCTACGAGGGTCCACGCGGTGGACCGGGCATGCGCGAGATGCTGGGCGTGACGGCGGCCATCGTGGGCCGCGGGCTCGGTGACTCCGTCGCGCTCATGACCGATGGGCGCTTCAGCGGAGCGACCTACGGGATGATGGCCGGTCACATCGCACCCGAAGCTGCGGACGGCGGCCCGATCGCCTTGCTCCGCGACGGCGACATCGTGCGGATCGACGTGGCCGCACGCCGGCTCGACGTCGACGCGGATCTACGAGCGCGCGCCGCCGAATTCGTACCACGTGCCACCACGCGACTGGGCGGCGTCCTCGGCAAATACGCCGCACTGGTTTCGTCCGCGTCGGAAGGTGCGATCACGCGGCCGCCTGCGGTTCTCGATTTGTCCGCCAAGAGCGGAGCGGTCTTGTCCGGAGGACAACATCATGGCTGAAGGCGGCAGTAGCGGCGCGAGGAGCGAAGGCACGCGCACCGGCGCAGAAATCATGTGGGAGGTCCTCGGGCGCGAGGGCGTCGACGTCGTCTTCGGCTACCCCGGCGGGGCGATCATGCCGGTCTACGACGCGATGCTCAAGTACTCGATCCGCCACGTCCTCGTTCGGCACGAGCAAGGCGCAGCGCACATGGCCGACGGCTACGCGCGCGCTTCCGGGCGCGTGGGTGTCGCGCTTGCGACGTCGGGCCCCGGCGCCACGAATCTCGTGACCGGGATCGCAACGGCCATGCTCGACTCGATCCCCATCGTGTGCATCACGGGCCAGGTCTCGTCGCGGCTGATCGGCAGCGACGCCTTTCAGGAGACCGACATCACGGGCGTCACGCTACCGATTACGAAGCACAACTACCTCGTGACGCGGGTGGAAGACATCGCGCCCACGATCCGGGAGGCGTTCTACGTCGCACGCTCCGGACGACCTGGACCGGTCCTCGTCGACATCACGAAGGACGCTCAGCAAGCGTCGATCGACTTCGTCTGGGACGGCCGGCCCGTGCGGCTGCCCGGCTATCGCCCGGACCACCGAGCACGGCCCGAGGACGTGAAGCGCGCCGCCGACATGATCGATCACTCCGAGCGGCCCATCGTATTTTGCGGCCACGGTGTGATCGCCGCCGGTGCTGGCGAACTCGTGGGCGAGTTCGTCGAGAAGACGGGCATTCCGGTCGCGTCGACGTTGCTCGGCTTGGGAGGCTTCCCTGCGACGCACCCGCTGTCGCTCGGGATGATGGGCATGCACGGCGAAGCCTGGGTGAACCGAGCCATTCAAGAGTCGGATCTCATCGTCGCCCTGGGGATGCGGTTCGACGACCGCGTCACCGGCAAGCTCGAGACGTACGCGCCACGGGCTAAGAAGATCCACTGTGAGCTCGATCCGGCGGAAATCAACAAGAACGTCCACGTCGATCTGCCCCTCGTCGGCGACGTCGCCGACACGCTCCGTGCGCTATTGCCTGCGCTGTCGAAAAGCCACCGCAGCGCGTGGCTCGCGCGGATCCACGAGCTCAAAGGCGACTCAGCCGTTCGCGACATTCAAACACTGCCGCACTGCGGCCGGCTCTTCGCCGCGCACGTATTGCACGACCTCTGGCGCATCACCGAAGGCAAGGCGCTCGTCGTGACCGACGTCGGACAGCACCAGATGTGGGAAGCGCAGTATTACAAGCACGACTTTCCGCGCAAGCTCATCACCTCGGGAGGGCTCGGGACCATGGGTTTCGCCCTACCGGCCGCGATCGGCGCCAAACTCGCGAAGCCCGAGGAAGAGGTGTGGGTCGTCGTCGGCGATGGCGGCTTCCAGATGACGGCCGCGGAGCTCTCGACCTGCGCGCAGGAAGGCATCAAAATCCACGTCGCGGTCATCAACAACGGCTACCTCGGCATGGTCCGGCAGTGGCAGCAGTTTTTCTACGGCGGACGCTACGCGGCAACGCCGATGCGGGGCCCCGACTTCGTGAAACTGGCCGACGCTCACGGTTTGCTCGGGATGCGGGTCACCGAGCGCGACCAGATTCCGGCGGTGGTGGCGACCGCTCGTGCGGCGAAGGAGACGGCGGTCATCGACTTCCGTGTCGAGCAAGAGGACAGCGTTTACCCCATGGTCGCCGCGGGGGCGGATCTTCACGACATGATTCGCCGACCGAGCCCCATCGTCGAAACGGCCGACGACGACTAGGTTCGGCAAGCGTCGATTGCATTCCACCTTTACCCCTGACTCCTGCAGACTAAATTCCGGCGCACAGACTGACACCAAAGGATTGAGTCATGAGCCATGCCACCCGCCATACGTTCATTGCGTACGTCGAGGACCTGCCCGGGGTGCTTAACCGGGTGACGTCGCTCCTTCGCCGGCGCAACTACAACATCGTCTCGCTGACGGTCGGCCGAACCGAACGGCCGGGAGTCTCGCGCATGACGATCGTCCTCGACGCCGACGACGACGGAGCGAGGCGCATCGAAGCCAACCTGTACAAGCTCGTGAACGTCTTGTGGGTCGAGAACACGAGCGAAGCGGCGACGATGGTGCGCGAGCTCGCGCTCATCAAGGTGCGCGCAGACGCCAACATTCGTAGCGAGGTGATGCGATTGTGCGACGTCTTTCGGGCGCGCGTCGTCGACGTCGGACCGGAAGCGCTCGTCGCCGAGATCACGGGAACGGGAGACAAGATCGACGGCTTGGTCGACGTACTGCGGCCCTTTGGTTTGGTCGAAATGGTACGCACAGGGGTCGTCGCGATGGTCCGGAGCGCCGAGGCGACCGCCGATCGCGTTCCGCTGAGCACCCGGCCGCCGCCTCCCGACGACATGAGGGCCGCCTAAACGAGCGCATGCTCGCCCAACGAATACGAAAAAGGAACCGACGACAATGGCAAAGATCTTCTACGACAAGGACTGCGACCTCGCGATCATCCGTGCGAAGAAGGTCGCGATCATCGGGTACGGTTCGCAGGGTCATGCGCACGCGCTGAACCTGAAGGACAGCGGCGTCGACGTGAGGGTCGGTCTTCACGCGTCGAGCAAGAGCGTCGCGAAGGCAAAGGCCGCCGGGCTCAAGGTGCTACCGGTCGCGGAAGCTGCGGCATGGGCCGACGTCGTCATGATCCTCATCCCGGACACGTCGCAGGGCAAGGTGTACGCGGCCGAGATCGCGCCCCACCTCGGCCCCGGCAAGACACTCATGTTCGCACACGGGTTCAACATCCGATTCGGCACCATCTCGCCACGAGCCGGCGTCGACGTGAGCATGATCGCACCCAAGGGACCCGGCCACCGCGTACGCGAGACATTCCAGGCCGGTCAGGGTGTGCCGGCGCTCATCGCAGTCCACCAAGACGCAAGCGGGGCGGCGCACCAGCTGGCACTGTCGTACGCGGCGGCCCTCGGCGCGGCGCGCGCGGGGGTCCTCGAGACGACGTTCGCCGAGGAAACGGAGACGGACCTATTCGGCGAACAAGCCGTGCTCTGCGGCGGCGTAAGCGCGTTGGTCAAGGCGGCATTCGGCACGCTCGTCGACGCCGGCTATCAGCCGGAGGTGGCTTACTTCGAGTGCTTGCACGAGCTCAAGTTGATCGTCGACCTCATGTACCGCGGAGGCCTTCGATACATGCGCTACTCCATCAGCGATACGGCGGAGTACGGAGACTACGTCTCGGGCCCACGCGTCGTCGACGCGCGCACCAAAGAGACGATGGGCAAACTCCTCGAAGAGATTCGCTCGGGGCAGTTCGCCCGCAAGTGGATCGAAGAGAACGAGACCGGGCGCAAATGGTTCTCCGCACAGCGGGTGAAGGAGCGCGATCTGCTCGTCGAGGCCGTCGGCGAAAAGCTGAGGGCCATGATGCCATTTTTGGACCCGGTCAAAGTCGAGCCGCAAGAATGACTCGGCACGACCCCGCCTCGACGACCGAGACGGACTACGTGCGGATCTTCGATACGACGCTGCGCGACGGTGAGCAGTCGCCGGGCGCGACGATGACGTCGGCCGAGAAGCTCGAAATTGCGCGAGCCTTGGCGCGACTCGGGGTCGACGTCATCGAGGCCGGATTTCCTGCAGCGTCGCCCGACGACTTGGCGGCGGTGCGCGCGATTGCCGAGGCCGTAGGCGCCCAGATCGTCGAAGGGAGGCCCGGGGACCTACCCCCGATCGTGTGCGGGCTCGCACGCGCAGGCCGCGCGGACATCGACCGAGCGTGGGAGGCCGTGCGCCCCGCCGCGCGACCGCGCATCCATGTGTTCTTGGCGACATCCGATCTGCACATGAAGCACAAGCTTCGGATGACGCGCGTGGACGTGCTTGCCCGGGTAGCGGACATGGTCGGCCACGCGAAGAGCTTGTGCAACGACGTCGAGTTCAGCCCCGAGGACGCTGGCCGCAGCGAACCAGAGTTTCTCTTCGAGGCACTCGCGCGAGCCATACGCGCCGGCGCTACGACACTGAACATCCCCGACACCGTCGGGTACACGACTCCCGACGAATTCGGAGCACTGATCCAGGCCATTCGGGCGAACGTTCCTGGGGCGAATGGCGTCGTCATCTCGGTTCATTGCCACGACGATCTCGGTCTCGCGACCGCTAACACGCTCGCCGGCATCGCCGCGGGCGCCCGTCAGGCGGAGGTGACGATCAACGGCATCGGCGAGCGCGCGGGGAACACGTCTTTGGAAGAGGTCGTGATGGCCCTCGCGACGAGGTCCACGAAGTTCGGGCTCCGAACGGGTATCGACTCGACCCAGCTCGTGCGGGTCAGCCGCCTCGTCAGCACTGTGACCGGGGTCGTCGTGCCCCCGAACAAGGCCATCGTCGGAGCGAACGCGTTTGCGCACGAGTCGGGCATCCATCAAGACGGAATGCTCAAGCACCAGGCGACCTACGAGATCATGCGCCCAGAAAGCGTCGGCGCGACGCAAACGCGACTCGTGCTCGGCAAGCATTCTGGCCGTGCCGCGCTCGCAGCGCGGCTCGGAGAGCTTGGGTACAGCTTCGACGACGCCGCGCTCAACCGCATTTTTGCGCGATTCAAGTCGCTCGCCGATCGGCGCAAAGCGGTGGCCGACGCCGACCTCGAGGCGCTCGTCCACGATGATGCCAAGCCACAAGACGAGCTGTTCGCGCTCGAAGGGCTGCAGGTAGCGTGCGGCATGCAGGGAATGCCCACCGCGACGGTTCGCTTGCGCGGCCCGGACGGGCGCGTGCACGTGCACGCGTCGGTCGGCACGGGGCCCGTGGACGCGGCCTACAAGGCGATCGATGCACTCATTCGAGCACCCTCGGAACTCATCGAGTTTTCGGTTCGATCGGTCACCGAGGGGATCGACGCGCTCGGCGAAGTGAGCGTGCGCGTTCGCGCGCTCTCGGAGCGGCACGCGCAGAAGGCACAGCGTGAAGTCGCGAGCGCACCCGTCTGCCACGGCAATGCCGCCGACACCGACATCATCGTGGCAAGCGCCAAGGCCTACCTCAAGGCGCTCAACCGGATGCTCGCGAGCCTCGGACAGGGCCGGGCTTCGAACGATCGCTTGGCCGCGGCACCGGCCCCGACGGGCCCCATAGAGGAGGGTCGTCCATGACGGAACCGAAGACGCTGTTCGACAAGGTTTGGGGCGCGCACGTCGTAAGGGAGGAGGCCTCGGCCCCCACGGTGCTGTACGTCGATCTTCATCTGGTTCACGAGGTCACGTCGCCGCAGGCGTTCGATGGACTGCGTAGCCGTGGGCTGCGGGTGCGCCGCCCCGACCGGACGTTCGCCACGATGGATCACTCGACGCCGACCTTGCCGCGAAAGCTTGCCGTCGTCGATCCGCAGGCGCAGGCGCAGCTCGCGAAGCTGCAGGCGAACTGCGCCGAGTTCGGCATTTGCCTGTACGACCTCGAGTCGGCGGACCAGGGAATCGTACACGTCATCGGCCCGGAGCTCGGGCTTACCCAGCCGGGGCGGACCATCGTGTGCGGCGATAGCCACACGTCGACGCACGGCGCCTTCGGGGCGCTTGCGTTCGGGATCGGCACGAGTGAGGTCGAACACGTGTTGGCCGCGCAGTGTCTGCTGCAAAGCAAGCCCAAGACACTCGAGGTGCGCGTCGACGGGTCGCTGCCGCCCGGGGTGGGCGCAAAGGATGTCATTTTGGCGCTGATCGCCAAGATCGGAACCGGGGGCGCGACGGGACACGTCATCGAGTACCGGGGCTCTGCGATTGAAGCGCTCGACATGGAAGCGCGCATGACCATCTGCAACATGTCGATCGAGGCCGGCGCCCGCGCCGGGATGATCGCTCCGGACGAGGCGACATTCGCCTGGCTCGACGGCCGGAGGTTCGCGCCGAAGGGCGACGCGTGGCGAATCGCCGTCGACTGTTGGCGCACCCTCCGAAGCGACGAAGGCGCGAAGTTCGATGCCGCCGTCACGCTCGACGCGACGGCGCTCGCGCCGATGATCACGTACGGAACGAACCCGGCCATGGCCATTCCCGTAACGGGGCGCGTCCCAGCGCTGGATTCCATGGGCAATGCGTCGGACCGCGCGGCGCTCGCCAAGGCGCTCGAGTACATGGGTCTCGTTCCAGGGGCGGCCATCGCGGGGCAGCGAATCGACGTCGTCTTCATTGGGTCTTGCACCAACTCCCGACTGGGCGATCTGCGTGCGGCGGCGGCCATGATGCGTCATCGCAAGGTTGCCGCGGGCGTGCGCGTCCTGGTCGTTCCGGGATCGAAGGCCATCAAGCACCAAGCCGAAGCCGAGGGCCTCGATGTCGTGTTTCGGGATGCCGGCGCCGAGTGGCGTGAGGCCGGCTGCTCGATGTGCATCGCGATGAACGGCGACCAGCTCAGTCCGGGTCAATACGCCGTGAGCACCAGCAATCGAAATTTCGAGGGCCGTCAGGGGCGTGGGGGGCGAACACTGCTTGCCTCGCCGCTCACGGCTGCTGCGGCAGCGGTGACAGGCTGGGTTGTCGATCCACGCACGTTGCTCGCACGCTCGGGAGGCAGCAGATGACCATCGAAGCGCGTACGCCGTTCACTTCGTTGACCTCGACGTACGTCCTGCTGCCGGTGGACAACGTCGACACGGACCAGATCATCCCGGCGCGCTTTCTCAAAGTGACCGACAAGCATGGGCTTGGCGCAAGCGTGTTCGCCGACTGGCGCTTGCGGGCTGATGGGACGCCGGATCCCGACTTCCCGCTCAACCGCCCGGAC
>JBEKOY010000003.1:0-122195 GCA_049521295.1 Polyangiaceae bacterium
GCGCTCGTTGCGGGACTTAACCCAACATCTCACGACACGAGCTGACGACAGCCATGCAGCACCTAACCGCGCGTTCTCCGAAGAGCACCCCGATGTTTCTACCAGGTTCGCGTGTTTTCTAGCCCAGGTAAGGTTCTTCGCGTTGCGTCGAATTAAACCACATGCTCCACCGCTTGTGCGGGCCCCCGTCAATTCCTTTGAGTTTTAGCCTTGCGGCCGTACTTCCCAGGCGGGGTGCTTAATGCGTTGGCTACGGCACCACAGGAGTCAAAGCCCGTGACACCTAGCACCCATCGTTTACGGCGTGGACTACCAGGGTATCTAATCCTGTTTGCTCCCCACGCTTTCGTGTCTCAGCGTCAGTACTCGTCCAGTTGGCCGCCTTCGCCACCGGTGTTCCTCTCGATATCTACGAATTTCACCTCTACACCGAGAATTCCACCAACCTCTCCGGTACTCAAGCCATGCAGTATCGGGTGCACTTCCCGAGTTGAGCCCGGGGCTTTCACATCCGACTTTCACGGCCGCCTACACACGCTTTACGCCCAGTAATTCCGAACAACGTTTGCACCCTCTGTCTTACCGCGGCTGCTGGCACAGAGTTAGCCGGTGCTTGCTAAGGAGGTACCGTCATCGCCGGAGGTATTGGCTCCGACTTATTCGTCCCTCCCCACAGGGCTTTACAACCCGAAGGCCTTCATCACCCACGCGGCGTCGCTGCGTCAGGCTTTCGCCCATTGCGCAAGATTCCCCACTGCTGCCTCCCGTAGGAGTCTGGACCGTGTCTCAGTTCCAGTGTGGCTGATCATCCTCTCAGACCAGCTACCCGTCTTTGCCTTGGTAGGCCGTTACCCTACCAACTAGCTGATGGGCCGCGGGCTCATCCTAGAGTGCAAGCTTTCGTGAAGAGGCCTGCTTTAACCTCATCCTCTTTCGAGGACGTGGTCTTATGCGGTATTAGCACTCCTTTCGGAATGTTATCCCCCGCTCTAGGGAAGATTACCCACGTGTTACTCACCCGTGCGCCACTTTACCGGGGCCGAAGCCCTTTCTCGTGCGACTTGCATGTGTTAGGCGCGCCGCTAACGTTCGTTCTGAGCCAGGATCAAACTCTCCAGTTAGATCTGTCGAGTCCCCGAGTTGCCCGCGAGCGGGCAGAGCTCGGGCTCTGGCTTTGGTAATTGGAGCTCGCTTCAGTCGGCGTGCGGCCGGTGCGGCCACCCGCGACTTCGCGTGCTCTCGGGACCCACTCGTCTCCCTCTCAGCGAGGCACAGCCTCGCCGGAAGGGGTTAAAATGAGCGTACGATTCAGTTTTCAAGGAGCGAGGGAACCGACTGTCGGCTCCTAACTCGGGCGCGGAACCTTAGTAACTTGCTCGACTTCGGTCAAGTCGATCGTAGAAGTTTGTTCCGATCCGGGTGACAGCGGACGAAAGCCGACGCTTTGATCCGCCCGGAATGCTGCGCGGCAGAAGCAGCGTGCGGCAGCGACGTGCTGAGGGTTATTCACAGAATAACCCCAGGAACGTCGCGAAACTACTACGGTTGTGCTGAGCCCTACCCGCTCCTCGGAGGTCCGAGCCTCGGGCTGGGCGGCGGAATGTAGTCATATGCTTTGCCGTGTCAACGACTTTGTCGAGCGGGCAGGGTCGGCCCTTCCAGGTGCCATCAGTCGAAGGGAGCGTCCGTGTACCAGAAGCCCCCCGGTTCGCGAATGAGCGTGGTCTCAACACCCGCTTGCAGCCGTACGCGCCAACCGCGCTCGCCGCGGGTGAGTCCGGAAGCGTAACGACCTAGGATTTCGAGTGGTTCGAGGCGGTCTCCGGCGCGCAGTGCATCGGGCCGGCCGTCGACGGCGGTCTGGACTTCGACCGCATACCAGTCGGTGCGCCCGACCCAAGGCCACCCGGCCTCCTTGCTTAGCCGTCGGGCGCAATCCTCAATGCCGCGCGTGCCACTGCCGAGCCAGGCGCCTCGCGCGAGCCACACAACGAGCGCGTAGCCATGGGGGAGACCGCGAACGACAAAGCTTGCGCGCGCGTCCCTGACCACCATGAGCCAAGTTGCGGCCAAAGAACGTTGACCCCGCGCCGCTTCCAGCGTGATGCGTATGTGGGCTGCGATGAGCTTGGCCAGAAATGGCTCTTGCTGACCGACGAAATCCACCGTCTCACCGTCGGCGTCGACGAGAGCCGCCCCTTGAGCGCGCCGCACGCGGCCGACGAGCGTCTCCAAAATGGCCGCGAATGCGCTGTTCCACGAACGGCGGCTCAACCGGGACGCTCCGCCCGCGGCGTGTCCCTCATACGCGCAACGTCTCTGCGGCAACGGCAGCCGATGGGCCACGTACCGAACTCACGGCGCACGGCTCGAGTCCGCCATCAGCCGCTCAGCGGCCCCCGCAATCTGCACGGAGGTCCTCGCCCTGCGAGCACCGACCAGAGCGGCCAAAGCCGAACGGGCGCGAAGTTCGAAGACCGCGCTTTCCATCTCTCGCCCGCGCTCCGCCGCTCCGGCTGCGTCCACGCCGACCCGTTCGATCAGCCGGATGACATGCCAACCAAAGCCCGTTTCGACAACGGGACTGGTCTCGCCTCGAGCGTGAAGCGCGAACGCGGCGGCGACGAACGTGTTGTCCAACCTGGCGCCGGCGGCCGTCTTGCCGTCGGGCCCGAACGGCTCAAGCCGCTCGATGACCACTCGCGTGAGCTCGTGCGGCACGCTTGACGCGCGACGCTCGAACTCTTCCGGACTCGCGGCGTTCGCGACGGCGCGCGCGATGGCGGCCGCAAGCAGACGCGCGTGTTCCGGCGCAACGCTCGGCGAACGGATCACGACGGCGTGCACGACGCGGCGGTCCGAGAGCTCGTCGCCGCTGGGCGGTCCGATCGCTCGCGCGTCGTCGCGCAAGTGCGCCGCCGTGAGCCGAGCCAAAGCGGCCGTGGAGGACCAGCCGACCGCGGGATCGCCCTCGAGTCCCTGCGACTGCGCCGCTCGAGCGAGCAGAGCATCGTCGATGAGGTCTCGCAGCGCGTCGCGCCGCGACTCCACTCGGGCTGCGGCCACGCTTGCAACGACTTCCGGCGACAGCGTCGCGTCCCCCACTCGCGCGACCACGCCCGCTTCTAGGGACTTCCTGGGGCTGGGGGCAACCGGCCGTTGCCCGCAGGAGAGTGCCGACAAACACCAGGCCGCCAAGACGGCGCGATCGGCGCCCCGGCTCATCGGGTCCTCACGCCCGATCTGACCAGATTGGCGGCCTTCCAGAGGCACACGAATCCGACTCCAAGCCCATAGAGTGCGCGCAAGTCTTGCGCCAAGACGAGCGCCCGCTCAGCTCCGAGAAACGACGCCCCCGCTCCGCAAACCAGGACCATCGCCCATGCGTCGGCCGCCTGCATCCTTGCCGAGAGTATCAGTCTCGCCCGGCGAACAGCAGCCCGGCAACGGCGAGCACGCCCAGCACCAGGGCGGGGAGCACCGCGTTCCGCAGGATCGGTCCAGCGGCGCGGCGAGCGAGTCCGGAGCGCGATGCCAGCGCGACGTCCGTCGCGACGCCCATGAGCGCCAGACCGGCCACGAGCGCCACGAATCGGATAAGCAATGCGCGCTCCGGATAAGGCACACTCCACCCCACAAGCTGCAATGACAGGGCGATCAGCGCGCCCACGGTGATGGCGGCGACGTCCGCACCGCGCGCTCGCCGACGCCGATTCGGGTGCTCCTCTCGAACGATGGGGCTCGCAGCCCGGTCGCGGTCGAGCGGCGGAGACGCCGATGCTGCGGCAAACAGGCCCCATCCGAGAGCTCCGGCCATGCCCCGCCAGGGGTCCAGATGTCTCGGGGCCAGAGCGCCCGGGGCCAACCCCCACGCCACGCCACACGCAGCGACAAACCCCCAAAGCCAGACGGCTCGAGTTCGAGTGGCCGAGCGATCGCTCGCCACACCGGCCACCAGGATTGTGGGTGCGACGAGGGCCGCCAGGCGTGCCACGGCAGGCGCGTCGTGCGCCCACGCGAGCGGTGCGACAGTGACCGTCCAGGCATAGAGGCCAGGCACACATGCCTGCGCTGCGCGACTCGCGCTGGCCAAACGTTCGAGCGGAGATCGCGTGCGCCCCGCCACTCGTCAGCCGTCACTCACGAACGAGTTGCCGCGCCGCCATGGGAGCTGCGTCGGAACCCTCGTCGGCATCGATGGCGCCACGCAACCCGAGGGTCTTCCAGAGGCCCTTGTCGAGCAGATGCGAAGGCCGAACGTTCTGAAGCGCCGCCAACATGACGCGCTTCGTGCCCGGCCGTTCACGCTCGAGTCCGTCAAGCAGGCTCCCGACGACCTTGCGCTGCAGATGCTCCTGGGCACCGCACAAGTTGCACGGCAAGATCGGGAACTCGGCCGATCGCGCAAAGTCACGAATGTCGTCTTCGGCGCAATACACCAAGGGCCGAACCACGACCAGACGTCCGCGGTCGGCGACAAGTCGGGGGGGCATCGCGGCGAGTTGGCCGGCGAAGAACAGGTTGAGGAAAAGAGTCTGCAGCACATCGTCGCGGTGATGCCCTAGCGCGATCTTGTTGCAACCCATCTCCTTGGCGACTCGATAAAGAATCCCGCGACGCAGCCGTGAGCAAAGCGAGCAAGGTGTCTTGCCGGCTGGAATCTTCTCGGAAACGATCGAGAGCGTATCCTCCTCGATCATGGTGAAGTCGTAACCTTCGCGGGCCATGTACTGGCGCAGAACGCCGCCGGGATAGCCGGGATGCCCCTGGTCAACATTGACCACCTTCAACCCGAATCGGATGGGTGCCCTCCGCTGCAACATCCGCAACACGTGCAGCATCGTGTAGCTGTCCTTGCCCCCGCTCACGGCGACGAGGACGCGATCGCCGTCGTCGAACATCGAAAAGTCTGCAATCGCCCGGGAGACGGCCCGACCGAGCTTCTTCTCCAGCAACTCGTGCGCTGTCTCGGTCATCACGCCGACCCCTAGCACGCCCGCCCCACGCGCTCCGCTGACGCCGTGGATCCCCGGCGTCAACGCCACATAGGGTCCTTCGATTGCAGGGCCGTGAGCGAGCTCATTCTTGCACGGACCGCTCTATCATGGCGAGGAAGGTGAGCACTCCGTGGCCCGTGGCCCCTTTGCTCTGCATCCACGCGATCGGTCGATCGATGGATGATGGGCCTGCGATGTCGCAATGGACCCATCGAACGTCGCCAACGAACTCGCGCAAGAACAGCGTCGCCGTGATCGACCCCCCATACCGGTCTCCCGTTTGCTTGACGTCGGCCACGTCGCTCTTGAGTTGCTCGCGCAGGTCTTCCAGGATCGGCATTCGCCACATGATCTCCCCGGACTGCCTTTGAGCCGCTGCGAACTCCGCCGCAACCTCCTCGTCGTTCGCGTACCAACCGGAGCAGGTGTTGCCGAGCGCAACGACGCATGCACCGGTCAGTGTCGCGTTATCGACGATCACGTCAGGGGAGAGCGTGCGCGCGTATGCGAGTGCGTCGGCGAGAACGAGCCGGCCTTCTGCGTCGGTATTGATGATTTCGACCGTCTTTCCTTCGAGAGATCCCCAGATGTCGCCTGGGCGATACGCATTGCCGTCCGGCATGTTCTCGGCGCACGCGGCGATCGCATGCACCTCGACCTTCGGTTTCACGGCCGCCACGGCCGCCATCAGCGCGATGACGTTGGCTGCGCCGCTCATGTCGTGCTTCATTTCACCCATACCGGCGGCCGGCTTGATGCTCAGACCCCCGCTGTCGAACGTGATCCCCTTGCCGACGAAAACGAGATTCCGGGTCGCGCCCTTGGGGGTCCATGCGATGTGGATGAGCCGCGGCTCCCGGGAGCTTCCCCGGCCGACAGCCTCGATCAACTTCATTCCGCGCCGGCGGATCTCGGGGAAATCGAACACTTCCGCCTTCAGGCCGTGTTCCTTTGCCACGTGCTGCGCGGCGCGCGCGAGCGTCTCCGGGTAAATGACGTTGGGCGGCTCGTTGCTCAGGTCGCGCGCCAGATTGACTGCAGCAGCAACGCTCCGCCCAAGCGAGACCGCAGCTTTGGCCTTTGCACTGACTTTTTCGGGCACCGCGACGACGACGCTCGACAGCTCGGCCTTGGGCTTGCGGTCCCCGGTGAGATACTTGGTGAACCGATACGCGCCGAGTTCGATCCCTTCGGCGACGAACCGGAGCTCCTCTTCGAATCCGGCCGGCATGATCAGCGCCAGCGACACGGCTTTTTCGCTATTCGCGGCGCGCGCGGCCTTGGCCGCAAATGTGCGCAGCTCGGCGGACCCAATCGATTTTTTCGGACCGAGGCCCAAGATGAGGACCTTTTCCGCTCCGATTCTTCCGAGCGTCGCGAGCGCCACGCTCTGATCCCGCTTGCCCGCGAATTCGTCCTTGGCGATGGCCCTTGCGAGCGCCCCCCCGAGCGCCGCGTCGATCGCCTTGACCGGCCCAGGCATCGCGCCCGCCTTGCCTCCGCCCTCCACCACGCCGACGACGAGCAAATCGGCCACGAGATCCGTCGGTGATTCCGTCCGGAGTTGGATAACGATTGTCATAAGGGCCGCAAACTATGCCAGAGCGAAATCCGGACGTACAGGGCAACTCGGACGCCGCCGCGCCCCCGACCGCACCGGTACGCTCGCGACGTGCGAACCCATCGGCCGTTGAGCTAGGCTCGGCGCGCACCATGCGCTGGTTAGGCGCCGCCCTTTTTGCTCCTGCCCTCGGTATCGGCCTGTCCGCATGCGCGGAGTCGCGAGTGTCACTCGCCACCGGGCCGCGCGAATACGTGCCGAGCGACTACCCGCATGTGCTCAAGCTGTGGACGCGCGAAGAAAACCTCATCATCTTTACCGAGCTCGAGCACACATTGGCGGTTACCGCGACGTTCGAGTCCTGGGACTTTCGATGGGCGTACGTCGTCCGATATGCGGCCGACTACCGTCTCACCGTCGAACAGCGCCGAGCCCTGCTCGATCGGACGCTGCGGGAAGCGCTCGACACTCACGAGTTTTACGTCGCGCTTTACGGAACGAAGTGGCGATGGGTCGATTTGAGTCGCCCGGAGAGCGCCTGGATCGTTCGCCTCATCGACGATCAGGGCGATGAGACGGCGCCCGAACGGATTGAGTTGATCACCAAGCCGGGACCGCTCGAGGAACGCTATTTCCCTTACACGACGGTTTGGCGGCGCGCGTTTCGCATTCGCTTTCCCGGGACGACGAGCGATGGACGCCCCACCATCGCTCGCGCCGCCAAATGGTTCGGTCTACGATTCGCCGGGGCCGAGGGCAACGAGGAGCTCGTATGGCGGCTCGAACCTCGTCCTGACGGCACGAAAGACGACCACGCGACCCCTGCGCCCGGCGGCTGAAGGCGCCCCTCAGGAGCCGGCGAAGATCTCGAGCAGCGGCGGACAGGTCACGAGGAGCTCCTGAGCCGCCGCTCGGTCCGCGACAAGAATGAGCGCGCCGCCCTTCGCCCCTCGGACGGACGTCGGGGCTGGCGCGGCCCTCAAGACCTCCGTCGGAAAGAGAAAATCGCCCGACCTCAACGGGATACCCTCCGGAGCGCCGGAACGGCCGAAAAGCTCGAGTTCTCCCGTGCCTACGACGACCAAGCCGGGAATCGGTTCGCCAGCCTTCGCGAGTATCTCATTTTCCGCGATAAAGGCGAGTCGCAGTCGATTCGTCACCTCGGTCCGCAACGCCGAATCCAGGCGATCGCCGAGCGGTCCGAGTGTCACCCCGACCAGCGCCTGGACGCGATTGCCGGCCCCGCGCAGCTCGCGTTCGAGCGGCGCATTGGAGCGGAATGCATCCGCTACGTGTCGCTCGTTCCATGTCGCTACTCGAGCCTCGTCGGCGCAGGCGATGAGCCGCAGTGGAGCGATGGCATCGATTGTGCCCCGACCGCGCAGCACTGCGCCGGCGTGCAGCCGCTCGGCCGCTGCGTCGACGATCGTGGCGGCCACATCGACGCTCCCTTCGAGCACGACGGCAAGCGCGAACCCGGACACCTCTTCGTCCCTCCCGAGCCTCCGAACGGTGGCGTCACGCGCGAGGGAGCGGAGCACCTCCTCGGGCCATGGACGCAAGGCCACGACGTTGGCCAACTCGCCGCGCGCGACAGGCGGCGCGCTCGTCACGACTTCGTCGGCTTCGCGCGGCGGCCGGCGCGAAGGCCGCGGCAAGGGGGCGCGTTCCCGCACTTCGGCCGACGCGGATCCCCGGGCCGCCCGAGCTCCCTCGCCGTCCGCCCATGGGTCCAGCATCCCCGCGTGCGCCTCGGCCGCGGTGAGGACCGGAGCGCCCTCCCGGCTCGGCGTGAGCGCGGCGGGCACGCCCGTCGGACGCAACGAAGGTGGCAGGGAGGGCGAATGGCTCGGCGCCCGAAGGGTTGGAACCAGCGACGTCATCTGCAGAGGGAGCCTGGAGGAGAGCCCCGGAACCACCGGATCCAGCGGGCGCGGTTGCGCCGTGGGTCCCGCGGGGGGTGGAGTCGACCCGACGTGCGGCGATGTGATCTCGTCGTCGCGATCGATGTCGCTAGGACCCGGTGCGTCGGCGGCATCCCTGGTCGGCGGGTGGGGAACGACTGCGTTGCGCGCCGGTTCCCTCGTCACCCACTCGACCAGTTCCGCGGCGTTACGCGCCAGCATCAGAGCGCGGTCATCGTCCTCGGCATCGCTGGCCGCTTGCGCTGCCCGACGCAACCACACGACCGCGTCGAGCCGCTCGTCACGCCTCCACAGCGCCTCTGCCGTCTGCAGAGCCCAGGCCACGTCTTCGCTGTCCGTGTCGATCGCGAGCGGTATGCCGGCCATTGCCGCCCCTAGAGGTATCACGGGGCGCCCCCATGCAGCATCATTGGGGCGCGGCATCATCACCGAGAGGCACGTAGCGCACGAACGAAACCGTCATCGGAGCCAACGACGACGGTGCCGTCGCTTAGAAGCGTGATGGGCGCGTCGACGTCCCCACCCGTCGTAAAGCTCCACAGCAGTCCACCGCTTGCGTCGATGGCGTACACACGGTCGTCCTGGGTGCCGAAGAGCAAGGTTCCGTTGTCGTCCTCGAGCGGACCTCCGTGAACGCCAAAATCGCGCGCGCCGGTTCCCTGAATGGAGAGCTGGCCGAGCAGCGCTCCGTCGCTCGCGCGCAATCGCACGGTCCGCGGCATCGGCCCGTACACGCCGGCGAGTACGTCGCCGTTACGCGTGATCGACAGAGTACCTCGTACGTAGCCTCCCACGGCCGTGCGCCACGCGACGGCTCCGTCATCGGGGTTCAAACGTACGACCTCGCCTCCGTCCGTTCCCATGAAGACGGACCCGTCGTCGGCGATGGCTGGGGCCCCATCTACGTCCGATGCCAGGTCGGTAGTCCAGACCAAACGCCCATCGGATGAAAGCGCGTACGCCCGGTGGTCCTGAGACCCGAAGAATACCTTGCCGCTCGAAGCCACCGCCGGAGCGGTGAAGATCTTGCGCTTTGCAGCAAAGCGCCACTTCACCTGCCCATCGCGCGTAACGTCATAAAGCATTCGTCCCGCCGCAAATACGATGCTGTCGTCGGATGCAAGCGCGGCGGCGGTATCGGCGTCGCCGTCGGTGTCGAGATACCACTTCAGTCGACCGTCGGGCGAGACGGAGAAGAACCGTTTGGCGTCACTGCCGACAAAAAGTGTCCCGTCGTTCGCGACGCAAGGTGCGCCGTACCCGCGATCACCCAGCCCTAGGCTAAACCGAACGGTGCCGTCGTCCGCAGCAAGGGCGGTGAGCGATCCTGCCAACGTCACGACGTAGAGAGTCGACTCATCCGGGGAAGTCGTGATCTGAGCCTCTACAGGGCCACCCACATCGTGTGACCACGCCGTCGAGGGAAGGCTTCGGGGAGCCGAACCCGCCGCGCGACCTGCGTGACGCGCGTCTCCATGCAACGTCCGGGCGCCGCGGTTCCCAGCCACACCGAGCGGCGGAGCCCCAGCGCCGAGACCCGTTCGACGCACGGGCACAGGGCGATGGAATCCGGGCGGCTGAGGCGGCGCGGCAGCCGTTCGCGACGCCGCGTGCAACCGAAGCACGAATTTGCGCGCGGCGCCCACGAATACGATCCCCGCGAGCACCGCGACCACGAGGACCGGCATGCGCCGCACGAGTCGCCTCCTAGCGCGACTTGATGCGCGCCGATCGCGTGCGGCTTTCTGACTGGCGGGCCTCTTCGATGCCCAAAGCGTGCGGCGTTTCGTCCGAGCGCCGCCGCGCCAGCCAGCCGATGAGCGTCAAACCAGCAAGACGCGTCAACTCGGGCACGCAAGGCACACGAATCAGACGGGTGAGGTCCGCGATCAAACGGGTGCGCTCGGCCTCGTCCGGCAGTCGGGATTCCTGAGAGTTCGAGGCGGAGGCCTGCGCCTGATCGAGTTCCCACGCGGTAGTCGACGTTACCCCGGACCGGTCTTCCGATTCGTGTCCGTCTTCCGTCGAGTCAGCCGCGTCTTCGGCGCACGCCGTTCTTCGTTCGGTCTGGGGCAATTGCGCGCAAAGCATAGCCCGGTTCGGGCGTTCGTCGAGTTTCCCGGGGCGATCCCGCAAGCCGGTCCCCCCGAAGGGCCGCAAACAACGCCGACGCCGGCCCCCAAGCGCCAGGTCGGGGGCCACTAGAGCAGCCCTCCCCCCATCAAATCGGGTCGACAAGAACCTCCCGGTCCTTCGCGCCATTGGCCGCGCCGACCAGTCCGCGCCGCTCCATCATCTCCACGATGCGTGCGGCACGGTTGTAGCCGAGGCCCAGCTTGCGCTGAAGCCACGAGGTCGAGCACCGCCTCGTCTCCGCCACAATGCGAACCGCGTCGTCGTACAGAGGATCCTGCTCGGCATCGGCTTCGTCCGCGTCGCCCTCCTCGTCGTCGCGAGGCTTCAGGATGTTGTCGTCGTAGACGGGCTCGCCCTGGGTGCGGAGGAAGTCAGCCACGCGCTGAACCTCCTCTTCGCTGACCCACGGACACTGCACGCGTTTCGTCTCTCCCGTCCCATTGAGCTTGATGAGCATGTCACCCATTCCCAAGAGGTGCTCGGCCCCCTGTTCGTCGAGGATGGTTCGAGAGTCGACTTTTTGAGCCACTCGGTAGGCGATGCGCGTCGGGAAGTTTGCCTTGATGGTGCCCGTAATGACGTCGGTGCTCGGTCGCTGCGTTGCGAGGATGACGTGCATGCCGGCCGCCCGCGCCTTCTGGGCGATCCTCGCGACCGCCGTCTCGACTTCCTTTCCTTGCTGCATCATCAGGTCGGCGAACTCGTCGACGACGACGACGATCCAGGGCAGCTTTTCGGGGAGCGGCCGGCTGCCTTCTTCAGTCCCGCGTTCCGCCGGGATCACGTCGAGCAGCCCATTGTGATCCTTGGCCACCACGACCCGGCCGTTGGGGTTCTTGATCTCGCCACGAACGACTCGCCCAACCCACGCATTGTAGGTCGCCACGTTCTTCGTTCCGGCATCGGCGAAAAGCTGGTACCGGCGCTCCATCTCGTCGACGGCCCATTTCAGCGCCGTGGCTGCCTGCTTCATATCGGTGACTACCGGCAAGAGCATGTGAGGGATTCGATCGAAGGGAGCTAGCTCGACGACCTTCGGGTCGATCATCAACAAGCGCAGCTCGTCCGGCGACCGCCGGTAGAGCAGCGAAAGAAGCATGACGTTGAGGCCGACGCTCTTTCCGGCTCCCGTCGCGCCTGCGACGATCACGTGGGGCATGCTCGCCAGATCCGCGTAGACGGGGTTGCCCAAAATGTCGCGCCCGAGCACGACGGGCAACGGAACCTCCAGGGTCTGGAAACGACGGTCTTCGACCAGGTCGCGCAACACCACCTTCACGCGTCGATCGTTCGGTAACTCGAAGCCGATGCGATTCTTGCCCGGGATCGGCGCGACGATGCGCACTTTGCGCGCGAGAGCGAGTGCGAGGTCATCCGCAAGACCTGCGACCTTCGAGACCTTCGTACCGGCCGCGGGCGAGACCTCGTAGGTCGTAACAGTGGGACCCGGCAGGATGTCCTCGACTTTGCCCTGCACACCGTAGTGCGCGAGCGTCTCGATGAGCTTCTGCGCATTCGCGAGCAGCTTGTCGCGATCGATCGCGAGGCTCGGTTCGATTTTTTCCGCCACGAGCATCTCAACACTCGGAAGCTCGAACGACGCCGGGCCTGGACGGCAAACTTCCTCCGGAGCCGCTTCCTTGGCGAGCGCCGACGACGTATCGACGATGGTCGGAGACTTGCGAGCACGCTTCGGCTTCGCCTCGGCGGCAACGACGGGTGCGGCCAATTCCCCGTCGCTGAGGGGTCCGTCGGGCGGCGGCTCGATCGAGGCGGAGGGCGGCGCGAGGTCCGCAGAAAACGCAGGAACCCCATCCGCCGAAACCGGCTGCGACGATTTATTCTCACGCATCCCGCATTCCATCAGTGTGCTGGGCGCCAACCACTCCGCGACCGGCTCCTCGACGACCTCGTCGATCCTGGGTCTATGGCGTTTCCCCTTGGCCAAGGGTTCGACGAGCGCCTCGACCAAGCCTTCGTCCGCATCGAGTGGCAGGGCGGCGACCACGGCATCGTCCTTCGCCGAAGTATCGATGTGCGGTTCGCGTTCAGCACGCTCACGCTCCCGGCGCTCGCGCTCGAGGACGCGCGCCTGCCGCCAGGCGTGCGCCAAGGCGCGGGCCGTACCCGCGCCCCAGACGGCGATGCGGGACGCCATGCGCGCGAGCAGCCGGGCGAACGCGATGAACGAAAACGCGGCTCGACCGATAAGAATCAAGCCGAGGCACGCGAAACCGACCAAGAACGAACCGGCCGTCGAAAACAGGGACCGCGCAAGCTCACCGAAGATCTCGCCGACGCCGCCACCCGCCGCGTGTGTGCCGAACGCCGTGCGCCCCGGGCTTCCGACCTGAATGAGCGCGGAGGCAACGACCGCAATCAAGAGGTCACCGGCGATCCGACCCGACGTTGCCGGGCTGACACGACCGCGAACCAGGGGGATTCCAAGCAGCATCAGCTCCAGGGGAAGGCCCCAGCACACGAGCCCGACAAGCGACACGAGCTCTCGTGCGCATGCGGCCCCCACCGGACCGACCCAATCCCCCCCTGCGGGCGTCGCACCGGCCAGCGAACTACCGGCCGGATCGCCGCGGTACGAAGCGAGCGCGAGCGACAAGAAGAGCGCGCATGTCCAGAGGACGAGCGCCGCCACTTCACGCGGTCGGCCGTAGGCCGCCGCTCCATGGCCAAGGACCGTGGGCATGCGCGTGTTGCTGGGCAGCACCGACGGCAGGCCGACCGGCCGAGCCGGCGGCGACGCGCGGTCGCTCACGAAACTGCCCGGCATCGGTATTCCCTACGTTGCCACACACCAAACGGTACGACAGGCAGCCAAAGGGCGTCAACTTCCCGAAACAATTCCGATCGGGCGAACGCAGGCGTAGGATCTCGAACCCGAGTGGAGCGGGTTCCAGCGTTCCGGCCATGTCGGGCGGATTCAGGGGCCGGACATCCCGTAGGCAGGAGACGAGCACGACGATGCGAGAGCGGCGGCTAGACGTAGCGACAGGGTCGGCGCACCGGGGAGCCCGGTTCGCGACGCTCTTGCAAGCTTTTTCATGCGCCCTGGCTTGGAACGCAACCGGGTGCGCCGTCAGCGATTCGGACGTGCATCGGTGGGAGACGACCGAGAACGGGCCGGAAAAGCTCTACGCGATCGTCACGTACGACAAATACGCTTGGCCGCTGCGAGCGGAAGCGGCGCTCTCGCTCATTCGAATGAGACCGCGCAACGGCAAGCGCGTCGGCCTCGAGGACCTGATCGTCGGATACGACAGCCCCCAGGGTCGCGTTCAAGGCGCGCTCGCCGTGCTCGGCGAGGATGCACAGCGACGCATCGTGAACGATATTGCGCCGAAGCTTATCGCGGCCATGCAACAACCGCCGCCCGCTCCCTCGGCTGAGACTGGAGCGATCGCGGTCGACCCGAGCATCCCCTACAAGGACGCCGCCTTTGCGTTGCTTTCGCACGAGCCGCCGCTCGTGGGCGACGAAGCCACCAAAGCGGCCCTCGTAGGCGCGCTGACGCAGTGGGTACAGACCAATTTCGAGTCGCGCATCGACAACGGCACGCAGCAATTCGGTGTCGAGCAAATCATGCGTTTTCTCGGCGCGCCGAGCGTCAAGACGCTGCCGAGTGTCATCACGGAATCGTCGCCCAAGGTCGAGCGCGCGTGCGCGCTCATCGCCGACATCGGTGACGACGATACCAAGAAGCGGGCGAGCGAAGCGCTCGTCGCGCTCGGCAAACGAATCGACTCCCCGCAGTGGCTCGACAAGCAACGTGGACTGGTGATCGAAGCGAACCAAAAGCAGAAAATCAACGCGACGCCGCAACAGGTCAACGAACAGCTGAAGCAGTATCAAGAGAGCGAGCTCGAGCGAGTTTTCACGGACATCAAGCGCGTTGGCGGAAAACCCGCCGTCGAATTCTGCCTGGCTTATGCCCACGACAAGGACAAGAGCGAAAAAATTCGAACCGACGCGCTGGCGGCCCTCGAGAATCGCATCGACAAGAGCGCTCCGAACGAAGTCAACGTCGTCTTCGACATCGTTCGGGACGACTCCAACCCGGACAGGTTGCGTGGCGTCGCCATGGCGCGACTGGGCGAGCTGCCCAAAGAGATGATCGTGCAGAAACTCTACCCACTCTTCGACCGAAAGTGGCAGGTTCGGCTCGACGCCGCGCGCATGATTCTCAAGACCATCGGGACGAAGGACGTGCCCGATTTCATGCACAGGCTGCCCACGACCGACAAAGTGAAAATGGCCTTGAGCGAGCCCATCACCTACGGGGCGCTCATCCTGGCGATGGATCCGGCAGGGGGGCCTCGACCGCGAGACGTCCTCAATTCATTTTTGCAATCGCCGGAGTTGGGGGCAAAACTTACGGCGGCGGCGTCTTATTACACTGCAAAGAAATCGGAAGCCGGTCCGGTCTCCGGTCTTGCTGAGGACAAGACCCCCGTCCCAAAGTGCGATCCGGCCGATCAGTGCGGATGGCAGTGTGACGTTCGAGCGGGGCCGGCGGCGGCCGAGACCCTGACCAAGACCGTGACGACCGTCGGCGAATTCGTGCGGTTTTGCATCAATCCGTCGTTGCAGTGATGCAGCGGTTGATGCGCACTGTGCAAACGGTTTGACGAGCGGTACTTTTACCCCGTGGAGCGCGTACCGAGGCGATGAGCGCGGATCCCAATAAGAAGAACGCCCGCACATTTCAGTGTCGTGAGATCCTGTGGGAAGCGTTCGAGCAAATGGCGCGCGAGCTCGAATGCAGCGTCGACTATCTCGTCAATGAGGCGATGAAGCAGTACGCGCGCCAGCGTAGCCACGGAGTCCCGCGCACCCCTTATCCGGCCCAGCGCATCGACCCCGCAACGCAAGGTGCAGCGCTGTCCCAAGCGTCCGGCACGCCCGCGGGTGCGCCCCCCCCGGCGCTCGGCCGCGCCCCCGCGCCAGCGCCGCTGCCTCCTCCACCGGGAGGGCGTGTCTTGCCGCCCCCCGGGCGCCCTTTGCCCTCGATGCCGCTGCCAGCCCCACATCGGCCCAGCGCAGTCCCCGTCCCGCCGCCAGCCGTCGTCGCTCGGGCCCCATCAGGCATGCCGCCCCTTCCCCCGATGAGCGCGACTCCGCCACCGGTTCCGGCAGCCTCGCGGGCGCCCGCGCTAACAGGTGCGCTCCGATCGATGCCTCCGTTGCCGTCGTCGCCTGGCGCAGCATCGCGCGCGGCCGCGGACGGAGGCAGCAACGGCCAAGTTGCACCTGCGGCGCAAACCGCGACCTTGACGCTCATCTACAATGGGGAGCGGTTCGCCGTCACCAAGGACAAGTTCGCGATTGGCCGGGGCAAGCAGTCGAGCGACTTGACGCTCAAGGACCCGAACGTCTCGCGGCAGCACGCGCTCGTCGAATTCCAGAACGGCGTGTATTTCATGGTCGACATGGGCTCGACGAACGGCGTGACGTTCAATGGCCAGCGGATCACTCGAAGGCCGATCGCCGAGGGCGACGTATTCAGGATCTGCGACCACGATCTCCGCTTCACGTACCGCTGAAGACGGTCGATCGAGAGATCGCAACGACGGTAGGTCAGTGCCTCGTCCATGCGGCGATCTTCCGTTTGGCCCGATCCATCCAGCCTGGGGCGTCCTCCCGGCGCCCCAGGCGCGCCAGTAACGCACGCGTTTGCACGTCCTCCGGCTCGATGGCCAACGCGGCGCGCGCCGCGTCCATCGCCTCGGCCGTCCGCCCGACCCGTCCGAGCGCGCGCGCGAGCAGACCGAGCGCCCGCGACGACGAGCCCTCGAGCGCCACGGCGGCTTGCGCATGGGACACCGCACCGCCCGGATCATCGAGTTCTGCGAGCACGTGGGCCATCTCCAGGTGGGCGATCACGGCGCCCGGCGCGATCTCGAGCGCGACCTCCAACGCGCCTCGGGCGGCGGCAAGGCGGCCGCGCCGCCGATCGGCAACAGCCGTAGCCAGCCATCCGGTCCATGCGCCGTGGACGGTGGCCAGCCGGCGCGCACGCACTGCCACCTCGGCGAGACGCTCGACCGGAGCGCTTTGTGCCGCTCGAAGTGCGCTTTGGATTTCGATTTCGGCGGACGGATCGTCGAGCGCGAGCCTCATTGCGAGAACCTCGGCCGCAGCCGCCGACTTCGGGGCAACCCGCTCCACCTGATCCAAGTGGGCGCGCGCCTGCTTCTCGTCGCCGAGGACCAGGTGCGCCCGCGCCATGACAATCAACGCCGTGGGATCGCCCGGGAGCCGGCGCAGCCACTGCGTGCACAGGCGCGCGACCCGTGAAGCGCGAGCCAGTCCCTCGGCCTCGGTCCCGAGTGCGAGCAGAACGGCGTGACGAATCACATCGAGCGGGGGAGCGGCGGCGGCAAGTGCCGCGTCGATCAGCCATTGTGCCGTTGCCGTGTCGCGCATCCTGAGAACGAGCGCGGCGAGCCTCGCGAAGGCAGCGGGGTTCAACGGATCCGACGCAAGCACATCGCGCCAAACAGCGACGGCGCCCTCGGAGTCGCCAGAGGCGGCAAGGACCGTCGCGCGCTCGATGTCGAGCAAGACGTCGGCACCCACCGACCTCACGCCTGCCTGCAGCGTGGCGAGCGCACGCTCCAACTCGCCTTGAGCGCGGAGTGCCTGAGAGAGCAATGCGTAGGAACGGGCCCTCTTCGGCGCAACTGCAATGGCTGAGTTCATTCGCCGTTCGGCGTCGTGGAACCGCCCGACTCGAAGCAAGACGGCCGCGAGCGCCTCGGCCAACTCGGGGTTCGTAAACGCATCGGCCACTGCCCGCTCAAGCGCCCGGACGGCGGCCGAGGCGAGCTTTCCGTCAATGGAGGGATCCGATGCGGCCTCGAGCGCCAGCGAGGCGAGCCGATCGATCGGGTAGCGGGCGTGCGGCGCGTCGCCAATGGCGCGACCGAGATGGATCATCGCGGCGAGGCGATCGTAGGGACCACCACGTGCCGGGTCGTGCAGAGCGCAACGCTCGGCGCGCAACACGCTCTCGAGCGACTCCCACCCGAGTTCCCTTATGCCTGCTAGAGCCCCCACTTCGCCTTGCAACCGGCCGCAGAGCCGGTCGAACGCATCCACGACGCTCGCGCCTGCGCGGTCGCCGTCGAGGTTCGCGTCCAGAGTTGCGCACACCTGACCGTCGCCTGCATCGAACGCCATCAGGCGAATGGTCCCGTGCCCATGGAACGGCGGATCGAACGAGCCCGTCACGACAACCACCGCGCCCGTCGGTCCGTCTCCTCGTCCCGACATGTCTCGCCATGCGGCGGGCGGGATGAAGGCTTCGACCGGCGCTGGAGCCGCACCCGTCCGGTCTTCGGGCCGCCGCGCATGCAGCTGCGCCATCGCAACTCCAGTCCCTTCGACGCGAACGAACGCGTGCACCAGAGCCGCCAAGCCCAGCCCGAGCCCGCGTCCCTCCTCAGGGACACCGAACGGTACGACGACGGCGCGGGGAGCGTCCATGCAGGAAGGCTTACTCTAGCCGGCCCAGGCGACCGGCGGGCTTCTCAGGCGGGAGGACCCGATTGAGTCCCCCTTGCTCGAAAGCCTCAGACTTTCTTCATTTGGCGGGCCTCGCGCCGCACCCGCCTCGCTTCGCTCGCTTTGCTGTCCAAATTGCCTCGACCGTTCGGCAACGAATGCAGATGAACCCTTCGGCTCGTCGCTACGCCGTCCGCTGCCTTCAAGCGATCGCGGGTCATCTCGATGAACCGCGCTTGAGACCGAACGATCGCGCTGCCGGCTTTCGCGGAGACGCGTTCGTACTTGCCATCCGGTCGGAGCGCCCAGCTCTTCACGTTGTCGGCGCATTGGATCTGCAGAATGTCGATCAATCGGGCACGGATGGCGGGGTCCTCGACAGGAAACATCGCCTCGACGCGCCGATGGAAGTTGCGCGGCATCCAGTCGGCGCTGGCCAGGTACACCTCGTCGCGCCCTCCGTTGGTGAAGTGAAAGGCACGCCCGTGCTCGAGGAACCGATCCACCAGCGCCCGAACTTCAATCGTCTCACTCACTCCCGGGACACCCGGCCGAAGGCAGCAGATCCCACGAACGAGCAACGTGATCGCGACGCCCGCCTGCGAAGCGCAATACAGCGCGGCCATCACGTCGGCGTCCACGAGCGCGTTCATCTTGGCGACGATTCGCGCGGGACGCCCCGCCCGGGCGTGATCGGCCTCGCGCGCGATGAGCCCGAGGACCGCCTCGTGGAGCCCAAGAGGCGCGACGAGCATCTTGTTCCATTTCGGCGGAGCGCTGTAGCCCGTCAAGAGGTTGAAGAGGCTCGAGACGTCCTCGCACAGATCGGTTCGCGCCGTAAAAAGCGAAATATCCGTGTAGAGCCGTGCCGTCGTCGGATTGTAGTTCCCGGTCGACAGGTGCGCATAACGCCGAAGCTTGCCCTTCTCCCGCCGAACGATAAGCAGGCACTTGGCATGCGTCTTCAACCCGAGCAGGCCATATACAACGTGCGCGCCGGCCTGTTCGAGCATGCGAGCCCAGACGATGTTCGACTCCTCGTCGAAGCGCGCCTTCAGCTCGACGATCGCGGTCACCTGCTTTCCGCTCTCGGCCGCCCGCACCAGCGCCTTGACGATCGGTGAATCGCCTCCCGCCCGGTACAGAGTCTGTTTGATCGCGAGCACGTCGGGGTCGTCTGCAGCGCGCGCCACTAGGTCCACGACCGCGTCGAACGATTCATAGGGATGATGAAGGAGCACGTCCTGCTCGCGCAGAACCGAGAAGACGTCGTCGGCGTCGCGAAGGGGGGGCACGGCGTGGGGTATGAACGACTCGTCCCGCAGCCCGCGTATTTCCTCACGGCTCACGCTCATCAGATCGGCGGCGTTCAGGATCCCGGCCACCGGATACACGTCCCTTTCGGGATCCAGTTTCAGCGCCTTGACCAGCTTCGCCAGCGAACCGGCAGGCGGATCCCCCGCGACCTCGAGACGAACGGCGTTGCCTCTCTCTCGACGACGCAACTCCTGTTGGATCGACTGCAGCAGATCCTCAGCTTCCTCTTCGTCGACCTCGATGTCGAAGTTACGAGTCACGCGGAAGACGTAGAGTCCGTCGATGTGCACGCCCGGAAAGATGGTCGAAGCGTGCCGCGCGATGAGGTCCTCGAGCAACACATAGGCACGCGTGGCGGGCGCACCGCTCCGCGTGCGAACCCCCGCCATGGGCAAGAGCCGCGGCAACATCGACGGCACCTGAACGACACCGAACCCGTGTTCGAGCGTCCCCTCGCGCGTGAACATAACGGCAAGGTTCAAACTCTTGTTTCGCACGCGCGGGAACGGGTGCCCGGGGTCAATCGCAATCGGCGTGAGAATGGGAAACACGTCGTTGTGGAAGCGTGCCTCCAGGTCCGCGAGCATCTCGTCGGAAAGCTCTTCGCTCTTGAGAATGACGATGCCGGCGTCCGCCAATTTCGTAAGAAGCGCCGACAAGCTCCGGGACTGCGTGGTGACCAGCGAATGGACGCGGGCCGCGATGGCGGTGAGTTGCTCGCTGACGGTCATCCCATCCGGCGCCATCTCGTCGACTTCACCGGTGAGCTGCTGCTTTAGCCCGGCCACGCGCACCATAAAGAACTCGTCGAGATTGCTCACGACGATGGCGTGGTACTTCAGCCGTTCGAGCAGAGGCACACTTTCGCTCTCGGCCTCTGCGAGAACGCGAGCGTTGAACTCGAGCCAGGACAGCTCGCGATTGAGGTAAAGCGCCGTCGAGCGGACGTCCGGAACCTCGGTCGCGGGCAGCAGAGGCGAGGAGGCCGTCGGGAGCGCCGGCCGCGACGGAGAGCTTGCGGGGTCGCCTGGTTTTGCAGGGCTCACGGCAGTCGCAGCAGCTGTGTCGTCCGTCATATCTGCCCAGGACCCGTCATCTTAGCGCATGTCGCGGGCGCGATCATCCGCCGGCGCATGCACCGTGGCGGACGTGACGCGGAGCCAGACATGATCGTGGCCGAAGCGCGCTGACTCTCGATACCCCGTGAGAACCCACGCGGCGGTGCGCGTGCAATGGGCCTCGAAGTCGTCCCATGCATCGACCTCCGAAAGGAGCGGCGAGTTGTCGATGAATACGAACGCCGCGGGAGGCCGATCGCGAACGCGCTGCAGCAGGTCCGATTCTCTGGCGTCTCTCATCTCGCGGATCCGATCGGCTTGCGCGGCGTCGGGGCGTCCCCCAGAGCCACCCGCAAGCGCCGCATCCGCGTTCAGGTCGTACGCGTAGATGTACGGAGTCGCGCTCATGCGAGCCGACAAGAAGAGGACGTACGGGTCCATCCCGTAGGTCTGAACGCCGTCGCCCGGCGCCGTGTGGGTGCGCAGATAGGCGGCCGCTTCGCGCATGTCGGTGGGGAAGAAATCGGACCGCACGAAATGATCGAAATAGTCCGCTGCGGCGCGGCGCTCGGGCGTCTCTCCCCCCCACAGCAGCCAGGGATCGCGAATGGTGGGCGAGTCCTGCAACTCCGTACCGACATGCAGGGAGATCAGGGTCGCAACCGCGATCGGCACGAGGCGCGCGCCGGCCCAGCGCTTGGGCGCGACGCCAGCTCTTTCCGAGATCCAGGCCACAAACACGAGCCACTGCAGGTGGACGCAGGCCGTCACCGGGTGAAAATGGTAGAGAAATCCCTTCGCCTGGACGACAACACCGACGAGCGCGCAAACGGGAGCGAGCGCGACTGCCGCAGTGCGAACTGGCATCTCCCCGGTCAGAATCAGTGCGAAGAACACGACGGCACCCGCGATGGCGAAGCTCGCGTACGTCGCGAAGAAAGGGGCCGAGAAGATGTCGGCCGCTGCTCTCGGCCAAATGAAGCGGTACATGGCTGGAACGTCGATGAGCTGGATGCGTGCGTACGCCATGGGGTCACCCCATGAGACGAGGAACGCGAGCTGCGTTGCTCCGCCGGCGGCTCCGCCCAACGCGAAGGCGAGCAGCGATTTCGAGGGCGTCCCTGCCGTGCTTCGATCCATCCACACGGTCGCGATCTGTGCGCAGGTAAACAGGGCGAAGGTGGGCTTGCCGAACCATGGGATGACGCTGAGCGCCCCCACCACGACGAGAAGTCGCATCGTGCAGCGTGTGTCGCAACGGTGACCTGCGGACGCGCGAGCTTTCTGCGCGACGAGCTGGAGAGCTAGGCTCGGGAGCAAGAACCAATCGAAGAAGCTTTCGCGCTGAGCCGTGTCCCAGAACCCGTAGGCGAGATACTGCCCGCTCAGCGTGACCCAGCCGGCCAAGGCCCAGGCCGCTCGCTCGAAGGCGCGAGGCACACGACCTGAGCACGCGCCCGGCGCACACCACCCGACGAACGCGAAAGTCGCGCCCGTCACGGCCAAATCGAGCAGCCTGAACCGATGCTCGTCTGCACCGCCGAGGCGCAAGAAAATGAGATGTATCAGGTGCGTGAGCGGACCGTTGACGTCCCGAACGTCGCGGTAATCCGTCGCGCCGCGCGATAAAGCCCACGCCACATATTGAAAAATTCCCTGGTCGCGACCGAGCGTCGTGACGGACGCGCGACGGGAGGCGTCAACGACCCAAAAAAGCGGCGGAAGCGCCAGCGCAAGCGGAACGGCAAGGGTACGCCAAAGCCGCAGCGACGAGGGCGCGCGAAAGACTGGACGTGCCTGCATCCGCCGGCGCGCTTATAGTGGACTAGTAGCTCTTTTTCCCAGGTCTTCGACAAGGGCTGCGCGTTAGCACTATCCGTGCGGCGGGAGGGTGGCTAGATTTACAGATGAAAACGTGTCCACCATTCCACCCAAGATGACCGAATCCGTTCGACGCTTGGCGTTGCCCAGTCCGACGACGACCGAGTCCCGCGCCCGCGCGTTCGCCGAGGCCCTCGCCGCGGCACGAGGAAAGCACGTGCTCATCGCGCTCCGGGGGCATCCGGACCCGGATGGAATTGCCTGCGCGATCACCCAAGCTCACATCGCGCAACGGCTCGGGGTCGCGCAAACGACCGTGGCTTATTGCCATGAGTTGAGCCACCGAGAGAACCGCGCGCTCGTGAAACTTCTGGGCTTGGAGCTTCGCAAGGTCAAAAGCGTGCACGAAATCGAGCGCGTCGACTTCGTGGCATTGGTCGACGCACACGAGATCGACCCGGATCTGAGCGACGCCGGAGACTACGAGATGCTGACGATCGTCGACCACCATCGAGCCGCGCTCCCTCCGAAGGCGCGGTTTGTCGACCTGCGGCTGGACGTGGGAGCTACGGCGACCATTTTCGTCGAATATCTGCAGGAGCTCTCGACCCTCGATGGAGACGTCGAGGAGGATCGGCGAATCGCTACGGCACTCATGCACGGCCTGTCGACGGACACCGACGACTTCATGCTCGCGCGAGCGGCCGACTTTCGAGCCGCAGGGCTCATTGCCGAGGTGTGCGACCGGGACTTGTTGCAGGATCTGTCGCGGCGACTCATCGCGCCGACCGCCATGGATGTCATTGCGCGCGCGCTTCAAGCGCTGGTCGTGCGGCGCAACTTCGCAATGGCTGGAGTCGGTTTCGTCAGCGAAGCGGAGCGCGACACGATTGCTCAGGCTGCCGACTTTCTGGTGCGCCGCGAAGATATCGACACGTGCGTGGTCTACGGGGTCATCGGCGAGAAGTACATCGAAGGGTCGCTCCGGACGCACTCTCCAAGTGTCGATCCGGCCGCGTGGATCGAACAAGCGTTCGGCTCGGACGAGAAAGGGCGCCCCTATGGGGGGGGACGGCGCGACAAGGGAGGCTTCCGTATCCCAATTGGCTTTCTGGGTCGCGTCACCGATCGCCAACAGCTCTGGCAGCTCTGCGAGCACGCGGTCCGAACCGCATTGCTCCGTCAGTCCGGCGAAGAGCCCGCGAGCGTGCTGGTTCCGACCGCCACGACGACCTGAGGCGCGGGCGCGCCGAGGAGCGGCGAGGTGAGGATTGCGTTCTTTGGCCTGCCGCTCGCCGCCGTGCTTCTGCACGGCGACGGTCATGAGATCGTTTACGCGGCCGCGTGCCGGTGCGCTCCAGGCCTTCGCCGGCTGTCGGCTCGCGTTGCGCCCGGACGAACGTGGCTGCGCCCGGATGCGAACACAGAAGACACCCTGGCTACGGTACGCGCCGCTTCGCCCGAGCTCGTCGTCAGCTGGTTCTGGACGACGAAGTTGCCACCCGCGATCCTCAGTCTGGCGTCGTCGATCGGTGTGCATCCGTCGCTGTTGCCGCGTCACCGCGGGCCGGACCCCTATTTCTGGGCACTCGACTGCGGGGACGAAATGACGGGCGTTACGGCTCACCGCCTCGACGTGGAGTACGATACGGGCCCGATCCTGGGCCGTCGGGAGCTTCGGATCGAACCCAACTGGAACGCGTGGAAGCTGGCACGCGCTCTCGACCGGCCGAGCCTCGCGCTGTTGCGCGATGTCGTGCGCATGTACGCCGACGGGCGAGCGCCGATTCCCATCCCCCAGGATGAGAACGCTGCATCGAGCGCGGCGGAGCCGGAAGATCAAGAGCTTGCGATCCGCTGGTCGTGGACGGCGGAGCGGATCGAACGACGCGTCCGCGCGGCTGCGCCATGGCCCGGAGCGTGGACGGAAATTGGGACGCGCTTCGTGACCCTTCTGCGTGTTCGGCCTACCCGAGAATACCCCAAAGCACTTTTCGTCTCCGAAGCCGCGATACGCCCGGACGGCGTCGCCGTGGTTCGCGCCGGCGACGATGCCGTCGAGCTTCTCGAAGGCCGAACCGAGGACGACGACCTGCTCGGTCCGGGTGAGCTCGCGGACCTCGTCATGGATGCACGCACCTGAGCACGCTTTCCCGTTGCACAGAGAGCGCGTCTACGGTTCGATCGCATGGTAGGGGTTGAGGCAACACCGCCGCCTTCTTGGCCTGTCACGACGGAGTGGGTTCGGGCATCTTCCGACCACGCTCCGCGAGGAGAACCGAACTTGTCCGATGTCGTCTCGCTAGCGCGCGCTGCACGAGAGTCGCTTGCCCGTGGGCTCGGCGCTCTACAGGGCGATCCAAACGTTCCTCGCCCGATGCTCGACCTCGCGGCACCGATCGCCCAAGCCATGGGCGCCCTCCACCAGATCGAGCGTTCCGGCGGAGCCCAAGCCGGGCCGAGCGCGCAAGCCGCGCTCTCGCATATTCAGAGCGCGCTCGCCCAGCTTCAGGCGCACCCTCCGCAAAACCAGGCCGTTGCAGCCGCTCTCGAAGCCGTTGCCGGCGCGCTCGGGACCGTCCATGCCTTGACCCGAGTGGGGGCGCAAGCGGTGGTCCCGCCCGCACCGGCCGCGCAGGGCTTGGCGTTCCAGCCCACCATGGTAGCGCAGCCCGAACGCCCGGCGCCCGCAGCGCAGCCACAAGTCCCACCGACCGTGGCGCAGCCCGCGCGTGCCCCCATCGTGCACCCGTCTCAGGCACAGCACGCGCAATCGCCCTCTCCGCAGGCCAAGGCCGCCCAATGGCCAGTTGCGCAGCCGGCGCCTGCTCAGGCGCCGTTTGCTCAGCAGAGAGGCGCCGCCCCCGCTTCCGCGGCTGCCGACGGGGGTACGGTGACTGCCGAGCTCGGCGCCCACAGCCCGAGCAACTTCTACAAGGGCCTGTCGGGCAATGACATCATCGACCACGGGGGTCTATTCGTCTCGACGTATCGGTTGCCCAAGATTGGGCAACCCGTCCGGGTGCGCGTATCGCTTCCGGGGGGCTACGAGTTCGAGGCGAATGCCGTCGTAAGGTGGCGACGCGAGCCGAGCGATGCTGGAAATGACGCACCGCCCGGCTTCGGCGCGCAGTTCACCGAGATCACCGCCGAGGCGCGTCAGCTCGTTTACCGGTATGTGCGAAACCGAGAACCGCTATTTCACGACGATCTTTGAGCCCGATGCCCTAGAGCACCGAACATGGGCGAAGCCCGGCTCGCCGGGGGCGACGACGACGGCGCCAACGGCCTAATCAACGGCGGGGAAAGGTGCTCTAGTCTAGCGGGACTTGCTCCGTCGGTTCGTCGCCTATCTCGCCGCGGCTTTCGCTGCGACTGCTTTGCTTGTCCACGCGCGGACCGCGAACGCGACAGGCGATCCGAAGCTGCTTTGGAAGTCGCTCGAAACGCCCCACTTCCGAATCACGTATTACTCGACCGAGGATGAAATCGCGCAGCGCGTCGCGACTCTTGCGGAATCGGTATACGTGCGGCTGCTGCCCGCGGTTGGTTGGGCGCCGAGCGAACGAACCGAGGTAGTGATCACCGACCAAACGGATAGCGCAAACGGCTCGGCGACAGCCCTGCCCTACGACGCCATCACGCTGTACGTAACCGCGCCCGACGACATGTCGCCTCTGGGCGACGTCGACGACTGGTATCTCGAACTCATTACGCACGAATACACCCACATTCTACACACAGACCACATCGAGGGACTGCCCGCGCTCGTTAATCGCATCCTCGGCAAGACGCTCGCGCCGAATCAGGCACAGCCCCGCTGGCTTCTCGAAGGGCTCGCGGTTTTCGAGGAAAGCGCGCGAACCAGCGGAGGGCGATTGCGGTCGTCCATGTGGAACATGTGGATGCGCGCGGATATTCTCGAATCGAACGTCGCCCCACTGGACGTATTCTCGAATCAACCACGCCGGTGGCCACAAGGCAACATCTGGTACCTGTACGGTTCCTTCTTCATGCAGTGGCTCGCCGAAACGTACGGTGAGCAAGCGATCCGCGCGATGATCGACGACTACGGGCATCAGCTCATCCCGTACAGCATCAATCGGTCAATTCGGCGGGTCACCGGTCGAACGTTCGAAGAATTGTTCCCAGCTTGGATCGCTTCGATGGCGCGCACGTTCGGCGCCGAAGTCGACGCCATTCGCGAGCGGGGACTACGCGAGGGGGTCCGAGTCACGCATACGGGCAATACCGTGGAACACCCCCGCTGGGCACCCTCGAATGCGTGGACGGATCATGCCGGCGATCTGGTCTTTTACGTCGACGACGGCCACACGCTGCCCGGATATTGGGCGTTGCCGCTGGTCCGCAATCCGCAAGGGGCGATCGTGGGCGCGCGCGAACGGGATCGAGAACTGCTCATACGGATGGACGGCGTCGGGGGACTGTCGTTCATGCCGGATGGCGCCGCAGTGTTCAGCACGGGCGAGGTGCACGAGAACTTATTCTTGTTCGATGATCTCTTCGAGCTTCCCCCTCACGAACGGAGCCCGAGCGGGCTGGAGGGAAGACGTGTGCGCTGGACGGACGGGTGGCGTGCGATCGATCCGAGCGTCTCTCCGGACGGTCGTCGCGTCGCATTCACCACGAACCATCGTGGAACGACTTACCTCATGATAGCAGACGCCGTCTCATCGCCCGATGTGACGGGAGTGCACGCGATCGCCAACACCCGCGTGCTTGTGCCGAGCGCTCGATTCGACCAGGCGTTCACGCCGCGCTGGGCGCCTGACGGACGTCACCTCGCCTATTCGTCGTGGGAGCGAGGGGGCTACCGGGACGTGCGCATCGTGGACACGTTCGACGGCTCCTTTGTGCACGTCACTCACGACCGTGCCATCGACGGCGACCCCGTGTTCTCGCCGGACGGACGCTGGCTTTACTTTCACTCCGATCGAACCGGAGTCACGAACGTTTATGCGTACGAGATCGCGACGGGCCGGCTCAAGCAGGTGACCAACGTCATCCATGGCGCATACCAGCCGGAGCCGTCGCCGGACGGAAAGTCGCTCGCATACGTCGGCTACACGCATTCCGGCTACGATGTCTTCATCATGGCGCTCGACGAGTCCCAGTGGCTCGACGCCTTGCCTTACGAAGAGACGCGACCCGCGCCCCCGGCCGATCCGCCTCCGCAATCGTTTCCATCGCACGCGTACAACCCGTTCCCCACGATCCGACCGCACAACTACTCGGTTCGGATCACACCCGGGAATTTCGGCGAGTCCAGCATCGTCTCAATCGCCGGGACCGACATCGCGGCAACGCACTCGTTCAGTGCAAGTTTGACGACCGAGTGGTCCCATCCCGAGTTCGAGGGGAGTTTCAGTTACGTGTACGGTCGGCTTCCCTTCGACTTGGGTGTCAACGTCTTCCGGCAGATCACGCCGCAGGGCAACTACCAGCTCGGCGGCACCACGGTTGCGTGGATCCAGGAGGAGGCCGGCGCCAGCACGGGAATCGGGTATTCGATCCTGCACGCGTACGATTCTCAGTCGTTCAATTTGACCTATGGGGCGACACGCGTGGCAGGAGAGCTTCCTCTGCCCGCAGACCTGCTCAACCCGTACAATGCACCGACCCTTCCCGGTCGCGGCCTGCTCGCCACACTCCACCTCGGGTGGAGTTATTCCAATGCGACAGGCTATCTGTGGAGCGTGGCCAACGAGATCGGGTTCGACGTCGGGGCGACGCTCGACGTATCGGACCCCGCGATCGGCAGCCAATTTCAAGGCTACGCAGCGCAGTTCAATTTCGCGACCTACCTGCCGATCCCGTGGCTCCAGCGCCACAACTTGGCACTCCACGTCGGCGGAGGCGTGAGCGGGGGCAACATGGGAGGCCAAGGGCCGTTCTATGTCGGTGGGTTCGTCGACTTTCCGGTCGTCAACATCGTCCAAAACTCGCTCGTACAGGGCGGCATCGTGCTGCGCGGCTACCCGGTTGTCGCGGAGACGGGCCAAGATTACGCACTCTTCAACGCCGAGTATCGCTTTCCGATCGTGAACGTCGATCGAGGCCCATCGACCCTGCCCGTCTTTCTGAATCGAATCAACGGCGCGGCGTTCGTCGATTACGGCAGCGCCTTCAACGACGCGGCCAGCGCCCAATTCAAGACCGGAGTGGGCGGTGAGCTCTGGTACGATTTAACTCTCGGATACATTTTGGGTTTTACGTTCCGGACCGGCTACGCGCGAGGTCTCGCGAGCGGCGGGATCAACAAGACGTATTTCGTGGCTGCGGTACCCTTCTAAGGTGTGTCCGACTCGCCAGCCGGCGCCTCTCTCGAGCCTCGTTCGGAGGGCCCGTCGATCGCCGAAGTCCGCCCATGATCACGAGCCAGATTCGCGGCGAGCAACTTGGCCCATCCCGTGGCACCATGTTTTGCGGAACGTCCATGCGCATCTTCGCTGCCGCTCTCGTCGCCTTGGTTTCCGTCGCCGGGTGTTCGGCGTTGCCGAGCCCGATGGCTCGCGCCCAAGAGACCGCACAGGAGTTCAACATGAACACCCGCTACGGCAGAAATGAGCTCGCCGCGGAGAAAGTGGCGGCGTCTGCGCGGCAGGATTTCGTCGCCCACCACCGAGCATGGGGCTCCAAGGTCCGCATTGCCGAGGTCGAGCTTCAGGGACTTCACCCGAAGGGAAGCCACGACGCCGAGGTACTGGTCCACGTGGAGTGGTACCGGCCGGAAGAGCAAGAACTACGGACCACGACGCTGAAGCAGAGTTGGCACGACGCCAACGGGTGGGAGCTGGTCGCCGAGCAAAGAGTCGATGGCGATATCGGTCTCCTGGGAGAGCCCGTCGTCTTCGAAGAGCCGCCCGAGGCGAAGCCGCCCGCGCAGTTTCCAACGGTCCATTTGGCTGGAACGTCAAACTAAATCAAAACCAGGAATGTGGAGTCCTGCTGGATTGCCGGCGACGCCCCACTCACCGAGAGCCGGAGGAGCTCGCAAAGCGGGCTCGAGGCGCGACTCGGCGGTCGCGCCTTTGACGAGGCGACCGCTGCGATCAGGGTCCGAGTTTCTCTGCGATGGCCGAGGCCGCGGCGGCCTTGGAAGGGCGCTTCGGAGCCGCAGCTTTCTTCGCGCCGAGCCCAGCCGCAGCTTTGCGTTCTTGCGCCTGACGCTTGAGCCGGGCCTTCTTCTTGACCTGCCCCTTGAGGCGCCGCGTTTTTCCGGAATTCCGTCGGTCGTGCTTTCCCACTGCGCGCAAGATGACCCCGCGCTCCATGGAGCGTCAAGCGCTTCGAATGAAGCGGGTGCCAAATCGGCTCGGGTCAGCGGGGCGTCCGGGGGGCGCCGCTCAGCCGGTACCTTCGACGGCGGTCGCCTCGCGTCCTCGAACTTCGAGGCGATATCGGCTGTTTATGGTCTCGATGTAGAAGACCTCGCGGCCGGCGAGCCTCAGCACGCGCTTGACGGGGGTGGTCACGTATTCGTGCATACCGTCGGGAAATTCGATGACGACCACCGAGCCCTTGCGAGGAGCTCGAACCAGGCGCCCCGCCACGGACCGCGCGCCCTTTCCGAGCTTTCGAAGGACTACGTCCACACTGTTAATCTAGCATTGTCTCGCCCGACGTCTACTGCTGTCACGACGCCCTTCCTTCTCGAGCTGCCAAGTTCTGCCCCGAATGGGTTAGGGAATGCCACCTTTCGCGAGACAGGCGAGCGTCCAGCTCTGTGCCTCCCTGTGCCTACCAAAACCCTTGAGTACACGAGCTTTCTGGCACTCCGGGCCGTCGTATCGGCCCGACGGCAAAGCCGGTGTGCGCAAAGCCGGCGTCGCTAGGACGGCCGCCGGCGGCGGCTGGGTAGCCGACGGGGCAGTGAGCGTCGTGGAAGCGGTAGCGACCGAAGCGGATGCCCCCGGCTCGGCGTGCGGGACGGACGACGGAATCGGCGTCGGGCGGCCCGTGGCACGTGGTTGCGGCGTTGCTCCTCCGCGGCTCAGAGGCGGGATGTCCGCCCCGTCGTCCGCACTTCTGACCGTATCCGGCATCAACGCAGCCGGCGCAATGGATGTGGCGGGCGCGGTCAACGGGCGGTCGTCGCGCAGAACTACGGGCGCGTTGCCGAGACTGACACCTCCGTGGACCGCGAAAGCAATCGCCACAACACTGGCGACGCCAACAACGCCCGCCGCAGCCAACAGCGTCGCGCGTCCACCGCTCCCCTTCGCCGATTGTTCGGCAGGCGGTCCCAGCGCGGGAACGGGGGCGGGCGTCGAAAGTGACATGTTGCCGCTTGTGGGCGTGACCATCACGGCGGATGGGCGGAAGGCTGCGGCGACGTCGAGAGGCGAACTCAGCTCTGTCCTCGCGCGGGGTGGCGCCTCTGCAGCCGCTTCGGACGCGAGGCCGGTCCTTCTTCCGGCGAACACGTCGATGAATTCGCGCACCGTCTGGAAGCGATCGTCGGGCGACTTGGCCAACGCCCGGGCGATCGCGCTGCGCATGAAGGAAGGAACACGCCCTCCCTCGGCAAGCGACTCGATCGGAGTGGGCGGCTGCGTCATGTGCTGTGCGGCCCACTCCCACGCCGTGTCCGCCTTGAACGGAAGCTTGCCGGTGAGCGTCTCGTAGGCAAGCACTCCGAGCGAATAGATGTCGCTGCGCGCGTCGATGGGACGCGCCGTGAACTGTTCTGGGCTCATATACGGCGGCGTGCCGAGGACCATGCCCTGCTCGGTGAGCTTCTGCTCTTTGCCGTCCGGTTCGCGAGCGCGCTTGGCGATTCCGAAGTCGAGCACTTTTACGAAGTCCTTCTGTCCCGCACGCTCTACAAGAACGACGTTGTCGGGCTTCAAGTCCCGGTGGACGATGCCGCGCCCGTGCGCTTCTTCGAGCGAACCGCAGACTTGCTCGAGAACGTGTGTGGCGCGATCTGGAGCCATGGCGCCTTCAGCGACAAGCCGTTGCGAGAGGCTCGCGCCGTGCAAGAACTCCATGACGATGTACAGAACGCCCTGCGGCGTCGAGCCGAAGTCGTAAACCTGAATCGTATTGGGGTGCTCGAGTTCAGCGATCGTCGCCACCTCGCGTTCGAAGCGGGCTTCCAGGTTCGCGTCGTGCGACAAGTGCGCGTGGAGCGTCTTGACGGCGACCTTGCGCTTCGCGCTGCCGAGCAGTTGCTCTCCCTCGTAGACTGCCCCCATTCCCCCCTCACCGATGAGCCGGACGACGCGATACTTGCCACCCAGGTTCTGTCCAATCAATGGGGCGCCGGACGTTCCGCCCGGCGACGACCCGGTCACAGTGGCGCCGCACGACGCGCAAAAGCGCTGCGATCCGTCGATCGGGCTCTGACACGAAGAGCACTTCATCGGGAGCCATCTTACGTTAAGGGCTCGTGCCGTTCACTCGAGGCTGCGAGGGCCGTGTGGCTGGAGCCGGTTGTTCAGTGCCGGGCATGGGCCACGGCAATGACCAACGACGCCCCGTCGCGCGGTCCAAAAGGTCCAATCGAGTGCCCCTCGAGGTCGCCGGAAAGACAACTCCGATGCGTGTGCGCAGTTTCGGTGTGAGTGCCGGCCCATGAGCCGCTCCGGCATCGCTCGCGTCGGGCAACGCGAGCAGCGGGAAGTCAAAACGGACTCGCTCGACGAGTGTCGGGCCCTCGAAGAGCTCGAGCGCAAAACGCCCCATCACCCGCGGCGTCGGTTGCGGACTGAGAAGGTCGATGGTGCGAATGCCGAGCAGCCAGACGTCCCCGCGATCCCAGCGCAGATCGAAAACCAACTGGAACCGTTCGGCCATCGGTCGCGGGTCCGGCGGCGCAGGCGAAATGTCGATGTCCGGCGCGCTTCCCGCATCGAACACACGGCCCATGTCGATCGATCGACGCGGCTGATCGGCGCGCGCCCCTAACGCGCCGACGGCGCAGACGAGCACGGAAGCGGCGAGGATGCAAAAACGCACGACGTCGCAACTTCCCACGCCGCGGCGTCGCCGCCAAGCGCGTCCCACAGCCCCCGAAGATCGCTCGGGATGGGAGCCTCGATCGTCAGCGGCGCTCCACGGCCATCGGGCACGACGACACGAGCAGCATGCAACGCCACGCGGCCCGGCTCGATGACACGACCGCCAGGGAGCGTGATTCTCACCGGACCGCCATACGAACGGTCGCCGATGAGCGGCGCCGAGGCGTACGCTGCGTGAACGCGAATCTGATGCGTGCGCCCGGTCACCGGCATGACCGCAAGCATCGTTATACCGCTCTCGATGCGCGCACAGGTCACGTAGCGCGTCTGCGCGGCTACCGCATCCCGGCCTTCCGCCTCGCGGAGCCGCGGATCCCGTGCGCGACCGATGGCCGCGCTCCACGTGCCGCGGTCCGCGTCCGGCGCACGCGCCGCGATCGCAACATATCGCCTGCTGTAGGTGCCCCTGCTCCGTGCCGTTGCCAGCCGTTCGGCCGCCTCGCGCGTCAGGGCAAACACGACCACACCGCTCACCTCGCGGTCGAGCCGCGAAGTCGGGTGCACGCGCGCCGGGTCGAGGCCGAGCGCATCGGAAACGAGACGCGAGAGGGCGTGAGACGCGCCCGAGTGGTCCGCGATCGTGGCGACGCCGGCTGGTTTGTCGACGGCGACCAAGTCGGCGGTCCTTACGAGAACCGTAGGACCCGCGGCTCGGGCACGCGCCGGAGCGATTTGGAGAACGTCCCCGTTGCGGACGGCTTCCGTCGCCGAGCGGACACGGCGCCGACCCAAGAATACACGGCCATCGGCAAGGGCGTGTTCATCCGCACCGGCGCGCAGGAGGACTTCGCCAACGGTTTCACCGTCCCCGGGACGTGCGACCCATCGCATCCGAGGACCCATAGCCGGCCTCGTGCCAGCGTGCGCTCACGATCGCAAGTACTCGACCGTGCCTCGATCGCCATCGACCCGAAGGATATCGCCGTCGCGAATCGCGCGGGTCGCCCCGACAACGTTGACCACGCTTGGAACCCCGAACTCGCGCGCGACCACCGCCGCGTGCGAGAGCGGGCCACCAAGCTCGGTAACCACCCCAGCGGCCACGAGAAACAGCGGTGTCCAGCCCACGTCGGTCGTATGCAGGACGAGGATTTCACCCGGCTGAAGCGCGTCCATCTCATCCTCTCGGAGTAGAACTCGGGCCTTGCCTTCGACCACCCCCGGACTGGCAGGCAGCCCGCGCAAGACGGGCCCGACCGATGGTGGCAGTACGACCGGGGGAGGCGACCCCACGAACGTTGCTGGCGGATCCGGCCGGGCCTGATCGCGCGCGAGCTCGGCCCGGCGCGAGCGAACGAGGAGCACGAGGTCGGCGGGCGGAGCGCGCAGCGCCCCGACCACTTCGTCGATGGTCAACAGGAAGGAACTCGGCACACTTGCGAAAGGCGAGCCGGCCTCGACAAGCTTGCACCAATCCGCGTCGAGCTCGGGGTCGCGGCGCAGCAGACGGCGATCCGCGTCGAGCGCGGCATCGCGCAGCATTCCGAGAACGCGGGTTACCCAGGTGCGCATCCGCTCTCGCAGGCGAGCCGCGCGCTGTGCGCGAGCGACCAGATGGCGAACGAGGGTCTGTTGGGCGATGTTCAGCGTCGAAACGAGCTTCTCCATCTCGACTCCGGCTTGGGCCTTGGTCCGGGCAACCGTGCCCTCGACCCGCTCCGCGTCCGTGCGCAGCGCAGCGCGAAGCATCCTTAGAACCGGGCGCGGGTCTTCCTTCCATCGTGGCGTCGACAGTTCGACCTCCCGCACCGCGCGGTCGCCATACAGTTCGAGAAAGCTCTGGAGCGCGCGACGGGTGGCTCCCTCCGGAACGGCGTCAACCCCGGTGGTGGATTCTCGCTCAATGACCGCGCGGGCCTCCGGTTCGCGAAGAGCGAGTGCGGCGACGTGCATGATTCCGATGCCCGGGCGGGCGCTCTCCAGATCGCGGATACCGCTCGTGAGCGACTGTGCCAGTCGATCGGCGTCGACCGGTGCGACACGGTCCAGGACGACTTTGAGCACCAGGTGCGTCCCCAGCGTATTGGACGCGCACGTGAGCATGATCGTGCCCGTCCGCTCGAGGAGCGCCTGGATGTCGCGCAGGCGCCGGGCGACACCCTCGTCCGGCAAAATCGCCAGATCGAGCGCACTCTGGGCGCGCCATTGCCGCTCGGCGAACGCTTCGAACGACGTGACGTCATCGTGGAGTCGCATTTGCTCGCGCAGCAGTCGCGATGCCGTGTGCGGCAGGCGCAGGTAGAAGCTCCTGCGGCTCACGCCTTTGACTTGGGTCGCAAGTTCGTCGGCGCCGCCACCCCCGCCGAGCTCGACCAACTTACGCGGGTCGAGAAATGGCACTTGCGCAGCGATGCGCATGAAATGAGTGAGGTTTAGGTAGAACCGTCCGTGGACGTTGGCGACGAGACGGGCGTTCTTCGGAACGCGGCACCCCAGCGCGGCAAATGCGCGGCGGAACCCGGCCTCGCTGAACGCGCCAGCCACCGACCACGTGAACGGTGTGGCGACCCCGGGCAGGGCCTCGCCTACGTTGACATTGCTCCAGACGGTGTCGGCATGGCCGCCTTCGGGGTATCCTCTGCCGGTCGCCGGACGGGCCTGCACGATCCATGTGCGATCATCGTCGCATGCGAACTCGACGTCCCAGGCAACCGGCTCGAGCTTCTCGAGTCGATCCGCGAGGCGCGCGAGCTGTGCGATGCGCTCTGGCCCAAGCGCCGGCTCGTTCGGCGCTTCCACGGCGATTTCCTGAACGCGGCCGTCGCGCACGACGGTCGCCCGCGCCTTGTGCGCGATGAGCGCGCCAGCAAGTCGCCCCTGCGAATCGATCCGAAGGACGTCAGGCGTGGTCACGCCATTGACGACGGGCGCTCCCAGACCGAACCCCACGTTGACGATCCGCTCGTCGGCCCCAAGAGGGTCTCGGGCGCGAGCATCGGGCGCGCGCGTGAACATCACGCCCGCCGCCCGCGCCTCGACCATTCGTTGAACCACGAGGCCCATGCCGACATCGCGCACCCCGTGGGCCGCGAGGTACGCCAGCGCGCGTCCGCTCGCTATGGACGACCACACCTGTCGTACAGCGGCGGCGAGCGCTTCACCCGATTGCACGCCGAGAACGCTGTCGGCCAGTCCCGCCATCGAGACGAGATCCCCGTCCTCGCACGTTGCGCTCGATCGCACAGCCAATCCCCATGGCGCTCGTTTGCCTAACCCGGTCCAAAGTGCCGACAGCTCCCCTTCAAGACCTTTGGGAAAGGGTACGGTCAAAATCTGCTGCCGAGCCTCGGCCGCGCGTAGGTGCCCCGCCCGCCCGTTCGCAGCGCGGAGCAGGGACTTCGGCTCGCTACCCGCCGGTAGCTGGCGAATGGCTTGGGCGAACGCTTCCGCCGGAAGAACGACTGCTGTGGGGACTTCGAACCCGTGACGCTCAAGCCATACGAGACGCGCCGCCTTGCCGCCAATCGTGCGAGCGTCGTCGCCACCTCGGCGCTGAGCAAGCGCTTCGAGCGCGACGAACCACGACATGCGCCGCAATGGTAGTCGCCCACAGTCTTCAGTCGACGGACTTATAGGCCCTGCCCACCAACGTGACCTTTGTCTTGTCTCGCAAAGGAAGCGCCTCCCCGGTATCTTGGTCGATCGTCACGAGTGACGCGCCGAGCGCGGCAGCCTTGTTCCGTATGTCGTTGCGCGCGGCTTGTTGCGCCGCATCGACTTCGTGCGCCGCCGCAACACCGGTCACGGACCCGACGAGCCAGTATGCGCCTGCGCTCGGCGGCTCCGTCGCGAATTCGACGTCTGCGGCAGCCGGCTGAAGGTCGACGTGATCGGGAAATTCGGCGACGCAGCCGTTCAGCACGCCCGGCATAAGCAGCAAGCCGAGCGAAAAACACAGGAGCCGCCGCATCCAAGAATTGTAGCGTGGCCAGAATGGCTACGACGAATTCTCCGCGGGGGATGCGGCAGGGTCCAGTTGACCGGGAAGGAAGCGGCCTCACCCGCGCGATAGGGCGCGGTCGTGCCACAGCAAGAGCTCGATCGACCCAGGACCGCGATTGAAGACGTAGTCGTGGGGACCCGGCACATCGATCAGATCGTGGCCGATGCCCGCTGCACCCCATGCGCGCGAGACGCCCAGAACGGCTCGCCGGAAATAGTCGTCGGAGCTCGTCACCAATCGCAGCTTCAGGTCGTGGCGCCGAGTCCGTGCCGCTTCGCCTAGCGCTGTCCACTCCGACGTTTGTCCTTCGGCGATGGCTGGCTGAATGCCGCCGACCGCTCCGAACGCTTCCGGATAGGTAAGACCAATGCGAAGCGCGACCGCACCGCCCAGCGAAACGCCGTCGATGCCCGTCGACTCAGACGACGTGGCGACGGGCGTCTGGCTCCGAACGCGCGGCACGAGCACGTCGAGCAAGAAGCGGGCATACGCCCCGATCTCGCCGGTCGAGGTTGGGCTGACGTCGGGCATCCACGGGCAGGCGACGACGAGACCGCCGAACGGTCGCGCAGCGAGGGAAGCGTTCGTTTGCGCAAGGCGTTGCGGGTCGACCCATCCCTCGTAGTCTTCGTCACGAAGCGGCGCGTTTCTCAGGCGGTCGATGGCACGAATCATGGCGTAGTCGCGTGGCCATCCGAGAGCGCCGTCGGCGGGTGGCTTGACGGCTTCGCCGCGACCGTGCAGAGCGATAAGCAGCGGAAACCGTTCGGTTGGCGCGCCCCACGTCGGCACGACAACCGCTGCGCGTGCTTGACCCCATGGTTGCGAGCCCAGATCCCACTCGAGAAGGCGGACGTTCGACGAAACGGATCCGTCCAACGAACCTCCCCGAGCGATGCGCTCGCCGCCTGAGCAGGCGACTGCCGCCGCCGCGCCGAGCACGAACCCGCGACGACCCAGCTTCGCAGCAGCCGTGTGGCCGCTCGAGCGCGCGCTAGATCCGCCCCTCCAATTCGGACGAAGGCTCGAGAGGCCCTGCTGCCGTGGCCCGTGGGCGTCAGTCGTCATGCGGCGGCCGAGGGACGGCGCCGGTTGCTTCACGCACGAGGTCGACGAGCATCGGATCGCTCGCTATTCGCTCGAGGAGGACCGACCGAATCATCTCGCGCTCGGGGCTCGGCAACGAGCCCAGGTGGACTGTCGCCTCATCGACCTTCAGGGCGAGATACCCCTCGAGAGTGATGCGGCCGGCGCGCAGCTGGTCGAGGCTTGTGGGAGGGGCATCGGCGGCCCCGGCGGACTCAACCCGAGCCGCCTCAGAAAGATCGAACGGACGCTGCGCTTCGAGGGCAGGCGAGGGGCTGCCGACGCTCGTCGGGACGGATGCTCCTTCCTTTCCGATCGGGTCGATTCCCATGGGGTTCCTTCGCAAGAAGGATAGAGGGATCGGAGCCCGCATGCCATCTCGCTGCCTTGGTCGGCGGCAGCGCGTCGAAATCTGCGTGCGAACTAAGGCCTCCAGTCGATGGCTGCCCGTCTCACCCGACGATCGCCAGGGGCCGACCCAACGTCATCGAACACCAGTCCGTCCGTCGTGAGGGCCAAGGACACGTCGAATGACGAGGATGCGTCCAAGTCGAGCAGCGTCGAACTCGTCACCGGCGTCCCGTCCTGCGCCAACCGCAGCGCATCAAGGGTAAGCCCGTCGCGCCCGCCGTGGGCAATCACGGCTCGGACGTCGCCGGACTGCGAGTCCAGCACGACATTCGTCGGCCGCTCGTCTTTGGATGATGGCAACGCAGCAGGCACGCCGACGAGGTGAGCGGATGCATCGAGACGCGCGACCATCGCCGCTCCGGGCGCGTCGAGACCGGAGGGTGCATCTTCGATCCACGCGAGTATTGCCCCCCCGCCCGCCAGCGCTGCGAGACTCGGCGATCGGGAATGAGACGCCGTCGCGAGGACACGGACCTCATCGCCGGCGCGCGTGGCGTCTTCGGCATGAAGCGTCGTCACAAAAATATCGGCCACTCCTTCACGCGGACTCTCACGCGGATCGCTCCAGGCGACCCACGCGATGCCGTCTCGTATGGATAGGGCAACGTCCCCCGCATCGCCGGGAGCCTTCGTGAGACGTTGCTCGCGACCCACGCGCTTGAGGTTGCGATCGACCTTGGCGGCGTAGAGCTCGCCGTTGCCGCTGCGACCGTCTACCCATGCGACGATCCAACCGTTGCCGGCCCATGCCACCGCTACGCTGCTGGCATCGCCCGCGACGTTCGTGAGCCGAGCCTGCTGCATCGAATGCCCGAGCGGATCGGTCCGAGCGACGTGCACTTGCGGATCCCCGTCTTCTCGGCCAACCCACACGATCGCGGCGCCATCGCTTGGTTGTGCGCCGGCAGCCAGCGCAATCCCCCCAGTCAAGAACGCACGCGACGTCAGAGGCCTCTCCGGGCCGAGCGGCCGCCCGGTGCGGTCGACCGATTGAAGTACGATCTGAGCGCCGCGAGACCGACGCCGTTCGCGCGGCAAGTCGAGCGCGCCCGCGAGCGTTGCCACCAGCGTTCCCGATCCCACATGGGCAGCGGCGAGATCCTCATACGCCTGCCCCGACGCGATCGTTTCCACCCCGGTGACTCGCGGAGCGCCAACCGGCCCCTCCTCCGTAAGCGGCGCAGAGAACGCGGATGCGCGGACGGGAAAGTCCACCGTATAGATCGGCGTTGGCGCAACGCTCGAGGCGGCCAGAGCAAAGCATCGCCCGCCGACGCCGCAGCGCAGCCCCCAACCAACGGATGACGGAGCGTGCCCGTCGCCTGTGAACATTGGCTCGACTTGCACGGCCCGAAGCTGATCGTCCAGACGGGTAAATGTTGGTACCATCGATCCGGCGCACGTCGCTTTCGGATCGGCAGAGCGGCAGCGGGCGAGCGCCAGAAGGGCGAATCCGACATCGGTAGCAACCAGCTCGGGTGGGCTTCCGGACGCGATGTCGAACGAGGTGAGCGGCAGGGCCGAGAGCTCCAATTCGGTAGAGACCAGCGCAAGATGTAGCGCACTCGTCGAACGCACACGGCTGTGCGGCTCTGCCCAAGCTAGAGCGACACCTTTCGGTCCCGCGGCAAGGTCTACGACGGACGATCCGCCTACCGCGTTCATCGCGGGTGCCGGGCCGCGCACATGCCCTCGAGCGTCCACCGCGGCGAGCATAATCTGTGGATCTTCTCCAGTCCGGTCGGTCCAGGCCATCAGCCAACCGTCACGGATGGGAACGACGTCGACGTCTCCGCTGACGGTGGGCCGCCCGGTCACGAGCACACTGGCTCCGTCTGGATGACCGTCCGCATCGAGGCGCTGCCATGTCAAACTCCCGCCGGCGCGCACTCGATCGTCGACGGGGCCGACCGCTACGAGTGCCAGGGCGGCTCCTTGACCTGCCGGGACCGTCTGCCACCGGTCCACGCCGCGGGCGACGCGCACCGGCCGCCCGTGGACTTTTGCATCGACGTCCATGCCCACCGCCAGCACGTTGGCGTCGCCCGCCGTGGTCTCCTCGGCCCAAACGCACAAGCCCCCCTCTTGGGTCGGCACGATTTGAAACCACCGGATGTGATCGCTGGTGCGCTGCACGTCCGCCGCCGCCCCTCGGACGGTGCCCTCCGGCGTCAAGCCGACCACAGTAAGCGATTCGCCGCGATCCAGCAGAGCGCTCCAGGCCACGAACCATCCGCCCAGCTTTCCGCCTGCAGGCTGAACGACGAGCGACGTCGCCTCCTGAGGCACACGAGCGATCCCTCGGGCGTCATGCAGTGGCGCCCCGTCTTCCGCCAGGGGAATGACGACGAGCTCCTCCCCCCCTCCCTTTTCGGCAGGCGCGATCCAAGCGGCCAGCCCCGTCGAACTTCCGCGAGCGACGAAGGGCCCGAGAGTCTTGTGCTCCAGCACCGCGACCGCATGCGAGCGCGCAGGCTCTGTCTTCGGCGCCGCCCTACGCGCGGCCGACGAAACGCTCGTCGGCGGCGCGACCGCTGCCATAGCGGCCGGCGCCGTCGGATGGGACTTCGGGGAAGCGCACCCAACAAGCCACGAAGCCGCCAGGACAACGATGAGCCTCGCGCTCCGCGTTGAGTCGAGCGAGCGACGAGATGCGATGACCACGCTATCGTGGACTGAAACACCCGGGCACGGCTCGATCATCCCGCGAGGGCCCGACCGAAGGCATTCGGACGTAAGACGTTCACGCTCGGAGCAAGCGGCCGACGTGACGCCTCTCCCATTCGAGAGCGCGCTCGTAGTATCGAAATTGCTTCTCGCGCTCTTTAAATTCGGGGGGGTGCAGATTTACGCGGCCGAGCCCGCGGCTACCTGGAATCACGTGATGCAGCATCTCGTGGTAAACGATGTATGCAACGAAATACCGTGGAACCCATGTGCGATCGAGTGCAGGATGGACGCGGATCAATCGATCGAAGGCACTGTAGCTTCCGAGCTTGATTGTCTTGCGTCGCGGTGCCTTGGTCGTGGACTTCTTGCCCCAGGTGATCAGGGCGTGGACGCTTCCACCAAAGTATCGCTCATTGACGTCCCCATACACGACCAAGAGATCATGATGTTTGCCCCGCGCCACGAGTGGAGCGTTCCGCTTGCGTCGAGCAAGCCTGAAGCCGTTGGCGTCGATGAAGTCGCCCAGAGCAGCGCTCGCCTCGCGATCGCCCCGCGTCACATAGCGGACCAGCGCATCGACGACCGATGCCGGAGCGTCGAGAAACATATGGTGCGCTCGAACGAAGAGCGTTCCGCGCTGGACGCGGTGGGTGATGATCGAGTGTCGATTGTCCGTGATGGACAGGATCACCGAGCCCACGAAGGCGGCACGAAGTTTGCGCTCCAGTGACTGGCGAGCGCCCTCGTGCACGAAGAGCCGAGGCGACCCCGGCGGAAAGACCAACCTTAACGGGCCGCCCGCGCGCTCCGGAATTCGGATGGCTGCGGCAACCTGGGAGCGGGCCAAAGAGGTGGCGCGGCCAGCCATGCGAGCCGCCCCCGAGCGACTCGCGTAGAAAACGGGCACGACGCTCCGACTGCCCATCCGTGGCCTCCACCCGCCGGGTTAGAAGATGGGGGGGAGAGTGTCAAGGAACGGGATTTTAAATAGTATTTACAATTACTTGCGTGTGAGGGCAATGCCCCCCTTAGGGGTGGCTTTGCGCGCGACATCGGGCACCCGCGGCACGGGTCGCGTGCAGCTCAACCGTGGCGTCGAGCGTCCGGATCGAGCCGAAGGTTCTTCGGATCGATGACGAAGCGCAGACGAGTCTCGCGACCCTCGAACGGCAGATGCACGGCCACCACCATGGCCTTGTCGAAGACTCGATCGAAATTGCCAAGGAGAGTGCGGCTGGAGATCGACAGTTCAGGCTCGTGCCCCACAAGCATGACGCGCTTGCTGCCTGCGGATGCAAACTTGCCAGCAAGAGCGGCCACGTCGCCGCCAGGCTCCATCTCGCGCCTGACTTCGACATGGCCGCCCCGATCGGTCAGGCGAGTCACCAGAGCGACGATCTCGGCCGTTTGAACGGCGCGAACGAGAGGGCTCGTCACGATGCCGAGAGGCGCCTCGCCCACTTCCACGAGCAACTTGGCGACCGAACGGACCCGCTCGCGTCCAGCTGGCGTAAGGGCGCGATCCTCGTCTTTCAGACTCGCGGCTCGATCCTCCGCCGGACCGTGGCGAATAAGGTAAAGCTTCACTAATTCGCGGGCTTGGCCGCCGGTGCTGGTTTCTTCGGCATGGCTCTTTCTTCAACGCCATTTGGCGGTGACGTCGCGTTCGCCCCGGAATTCGCGACCGCACCTCGCCGGATGCCGTGCTTCGCGAGGATGAGCGCTTCGATCTTGTCCATCACATCTGGATGTTGTTCGATGTACGTCTTGGCATTCTCGCGCCCTTGGCCGATTCGGTCGGTGCCGAACGAGAACCATGCGCCGCTCTTCTCGACGATTCCGAGCTCCGCTCCGAGATCGAGCAGATCTCCCGAGCGGGAAATTCCTTGACCGTAAAGGATGTCGAACTCGACCTCGCGAAACGGGGGAGCAAGTTTATTTTTGACGACTTTGACCCGGGTTCGATTCCCGACCACCGCCGGCTCTTTTCCGCTCGCGGCAGCCGCCTCCTTGATCGCGCCGATGCGACGAATGTCGAGCCGGACGCTTGCGTAAAACTTGAGCGCGTTGCCTCCCGTCGTCGTCTCTGGACTTCCGAACATGACGCCGATCTTCATCCGGATTTGATTGATGAAAAACAGGAGAGAATTGGACCTGGCCACCGTCGCCGTAAGCTTCCGAAGGGCCTGGCTCATGAGGCGAGCTTGCAAGCCCACATGGCTGTCCCCCATGTCGCCTTCGATTTCGGCCTTCGGCACGAGCGCAGCCACCGAATCGATGACGACCAGGTCCACAGCACCGGATCGAACCAACATGTCGGCGATTTCGAGCGCCTGCTCTCCATAGTCGGGCTGGCTGACCAGCAACTCGTCGGTCTTCACGCCGAGCTTGCGGGCATACGTGGGGTCCAGGGCATGCTCGGCGTCGATGAACGCAGCTACGCCGCCTGCCTTCTGGACCTGGGCGATGGCATGAAGAGTCAATGTCGTCTTTCCGCTCGACTCGGGGCCGTACACCTCGATGATCCGCCCGCGTGGATAGCCACCGATGCCGAGAGCGATATCGAGCCCGATACTCCCGGTCGAGACGGTCTGAATGCCCTCGGCCAGGCTTGCCCCTTCCTTGAGGCGCATGATCGAGCCTTTGCCGTATTCTTTCTCGATCGTCGCGACGGCAAGCTCGATCGCTTTGCTCTTATTCTTGGTGTCATCCATAGTTTTTTCCACTCTGCTTCCCTTACGAACCTATACTGTCCCTGCGTTCAGGTTTCAACGCTTGAAGAGCCTGCCCCTTCATGAACGAAAGAAAGGCACGGTGAACACCAGGCGATACGCGTTCCTGTGCGCCGGTATCGCCGCCCTCGCTCCGGCTGCGCTGGGCTGCAACAGCAATCACATGCCGGCCCCGATGCGAGTTTCGCCCGAGCGCCGAGCCGGTATGGCTGAGATTCTCGGCGCCGATGCCGGTGAATTCGCGTCGACGGTCGACCCCGTCGCTCCCGCAGGAGACCTGAAGGCGGAGCTCGACGCGTTCACTTCGCTCAACGCTTGCGTGGAAACGCGCGCTCGGCTCGATCCGCTCGTGGGCGAGGCCATCGAGGCGATCGGGTACGATACATTTCTCCTGGACGCGTGCCGGCTGCTCGAAGCCGCAAAGGCCAGGGACTCCACGTTGTGCGAAGCCATCGACGCTTCAGCCCTGCGGGAGCGTTGCCAGGCGACCGTTGCCGAGGTCGCAGCCACCGCAGAGCTCTGTCCTTGGGCGATCGCGGGTCGTCCGAGCCAGGGGCACGACGCAACGTGTCTGGCCATCGCGTCGCGCGATGCGCGGCTCTGTGCTGGCGTCGAGCATGCACCAGCGCGCGCAACGTGTGAAGCGATCGCGATGCATGACCGAACCCGATGCGCGAGTCTCAAGATTCGATCGGAAGTCGGCCGGTGCGAACGCGCGGCCGATCGCTTTCGCGCGATCATCGCGCCGAGCGACACGGCGGCGCGGCCGGACGAGATGCCGCGCGTCATCGGAAGATTGCGCGTCGACAGCGCCGAGGCCCCGAGCTTCCTCGACGTCGATCTCACGACGGAAACGGACATCGCGCGCGGCGTGGTCGTAAGGGATCAACGCGACGGCGCACACTTTGTGGTCGGGCCCCTGACAGACAGCGGGCTCGACTTTGTGGCAGCGTCACCGCACGTTCGGCCGAGCCTGGCCCTCGAACTGTTCCAGCCCGCTGCGACGGCCGGAAAGGATCCGGACGAGATTCGCATCGAACGTGCGGAACTGATCGTCCCGGGCCACGCACCCTTGGCCACGCCCATCGCTCACTCTACGCTGACCGCCAAGCTCTCGAAGTTCACGCATGCGCGGGGAGCTCCGGTCCAGTTTTCGATCGTCGGCACTCTCGGCGACGCCGCCGAGACGTTGCGCGTTCGGGCGGAGGTCTCGACGTTCGTGCGGGACATCGTCGCCGGGAGCGGCGTCACGGCGGGGTCTCGATCGCCGCCCACCCGCCCGCTCGATCCTTTGGCACGGCGCTCAGCCCTCGACGGCAGCGGTTCGGCGCCGTAAGCTTGTACAAACGCGTGTCCTCAGACCAAAAAAAAGTAGGGGGAGATACCTTCGACGTGGTGCTGGTGCACGGCAAGACGACCGATGGCGAGGGTGCATGCGTGTTGCGTGCGCGCCCTGGAAGACTCGAGGCCGGCGAGGTCCGACCCCTTCGCCAAGGGCGCCCATTGCCGGGCGGAGGAGAAGTCGTCAGCCTGTCGCCGCGCCCGGGCTCGCCGAACATCCACGACGTCAAGGTCGAGTACCAGCTACCCGGTGCCGCCCCGGCCGTCAGGCAGGATTGGGACGGGCCGGCGCAGGTCGCAACCGCCGCCTATCGAGCGTCTTGGGAGCGCACGTTCGGCCGCCGAGGCGGTCGAGCGACGACGAATTGACTCTCCCCAGGGGGTGTGTTCGCGTGACGGGGCGAGCAGGTTGGGCGATTTTCTGTTCGATCGACTGCGCGCTGCCTGTGCGCGATGGCCTCGGCCGGCGTCGCTTCAAGTGCGCTTTTGCGCCGCTCAATCCCCACATTATCGCGGTTGAGTTTGCCTCTTAGACGCCGATGAAGAGCCGATGTGCGAAATTTCTCTCGAGACGGGCGCGCAGAACCTTGTCCGCGGCGAGCTCGATGTCGTACTCGACCCGTTTGAACTCAAAGCGCTTCTTATCGGTATCGTAAACCGTGTAGCTTGCGCGGTTGTCGAAATCCCGCGGCTGACCGACCGAACCAACGCTCACGATGTACTTCTTGTGAGGTTCGAGGTCGAAGTCGGCGGCCGGCAGTTCTTCAACGTTGCCTTCGGTCAGCGCGAACACCTTGCACAGATGAGAGTGCCCGATGAGCGTAATATGTCCAATCCTGTCCCAGATTGTCAGGCACTCGCGAGCCTGCTCGGGCGCAAAAATGTACTCGAACTCTTCGAGACGGACGGGCGATCCGTGGCAGAGCAGCACGCCCAAGTCGTCGAGCCGCTCCTGGTAGGGAAGCGCCTTCAGCCAAGCCATGTTCGCTTCCGACAGCATGGCGGCGTGCGCATCGAGCGCATGACGCGCCGCCTCGTAATAGTACGAATAGTCCATCCGACCGCTGACGGCCGCGTCGTGGTTGCCCAAAATGGTCGTCCTGGCCGTCTCCCGAACGAGATCCGCGCATTCATTGGGCGAGCCTCCGTAGCCAACGGTGTCGCCAAGGCAGTAAAAAATGTCGATTTTCTCCGTGGTATAGGCCTCGAGGACGGCGGACAGCGCTTCGAGGTTTGCGTGAATGTCGCTGAAGATCCCGAGGCGCATCGAACAGCACCGTAGAGCGACGGGCTCTGAACCGCCAGGCCCGACGCACCATCCGTCCGCCGCACCCATTTTGGCGCGCTTGCGCGTCTCACCGTTCGGGCTTACGTCCCTCTGTAGGATGACCGGCGAGACGCGAGAGACGGATGACGTCGCGGGTGCCGCGCGTGCGGCGCGAGCCCGAGAAGACGGCTCCACCCACGCGGAGGGGCTTGAGGACGAGGCGGAGGGGACGTATGTCCTCACCGATCCCATTCCGGAACCGGTCGATGCCGCGCCTCAGCAAGTCGCCGATCTGGCCGCCGCGTGTGTGCGCTTCATCGGCGCGCGGTACGGCGCTACCCTTGATTTTTCACAAGAAACGCTGAGCTTCGTGGATCAGTGGGTTCGCGATGCGCGCCCGGAGCTCGGCCGGCGCGCCGAGCTGATGGATCTGGTCGGGTCCGCCGCGGGCGCCTACTTGGGCGAGGTCATCCGACGGGCATTTGGCGGCACGTGGATCGTGACGGACGGGGAGATTTTTCAGTGGAAGCTCTGCCTATCGACCGTCTTCTGCACTTTCAACCCGATCGGCATGGTACGCGAGGCGCTCATCCTCGAGACGGCGGACGGCTGGAACGCGCACTTCGAGCTCGACCCGTCCGAACGAGATTCAGTCGAACGACGGCTCGCAGCTCTGCCGATCGTCGATGAAGAAGAGTACTACGCGCCGAGCACGCGGTTCGACGTCGTGGCGATTCTCGTCGACGCTCTTCGGGGCGCGATGGACGCGCGGGGCCTCTCCGAGGTCCGCTTCACGTCGGAGGACTACCGGTAGTCGCGTTCGTCGCTGTCCCGACAATTGCGGCCGCGGTCTGGGATCCTCTCGCACTCGACTCGGCTCGGGGGCCCGCTTACGTTGCTCGAGATGTTCGAGGCGGAGCTGAACGACCCTCAGGCCGCCGCGGTCGCGCACGTGCAAGGACCCCTGTTGGTGTTTGCCGGAGCCGGGAGCGGCAAGACCCGAGTCATTACGTACCGAATTGCGAACTTGCTGGCGTGCGTGCACGTCCCCCCGTGGCGCATTCTCGCCGTGACATTCACGAACAAGGCGGCGGGTGAGATGCGCCATCGGCTTGAGCGGCTCTGCGGTGCAGATCTCGCGCGCTCTCTCTGGGTGGGAACATTCCACGCGACTTGCGCCAAGCTGCTGCGAGCGCACGGCGCCGCAGTCGGCATTCAGCCAAACTTCGTGATCTACGACGTCAGCGATCAGAGGGCCGTCGTCGCACGTGCACTTAAGGACCTCGACCTCGACGAGCGCCGCTATCCACCGCGCGCGGTATTGACGCACATTCACCAGCACAAGCAAGAGGGACGCGGCCCAGAAGAGGCGGCGGCGCACTCGTACATCGACGACGTAGCGATCCGAATATTTCGCACGTACGAAGAAAGACTCCGCGCCGCAAATGCGGTGGATTTCGAAGACCTGATTCTCCTGGTCGCCCGGCTGCTCGACAGCACGCCCGAGGGTGAACGGATTCGGCGCAGGTTCGACTACGTGCTGGTGGACGAGTTCCAGGACACCAACGCCACGCAGTACCGACTCCTGCGAGAACTGGCGAGAGACCACCGCAATCTGTGCGTGGTGGGAGACGACGATCAGAGCATCTATCGCTGGCGCGGCGCCGACGTTCGCAACATCCGCGGGTTTCGACACGACTACGCCGACGCAGCCGTCGTGAAGCTCGAGCAAAATTACCGGTCAACGAAGTGCATCGTTACGGCCGCTCTCGGAGTCATCGCGCGCTCGAACGAACGCGAGCCGAAAGAGCTATGGACGGCCAATGCCGCTGGCGCGCCGGTGCTGCTCGTGGCGGCGCGCGACGAGCGCGACGAAGCCGCGTTCGTCGTCGACGCCATTCGAAGCGCGGGGGCCGACGGGGTCGACCTGAGCGAGATCGCCGTCTTCTACCGCATCCACGCGCAGTCGCGCGTCCTCGAGGAAGCCCTCCGCGCAGCCAACGTCGCCTACCAGATCGTGGGTGGGACCAAGTTCTACGATCGCGCGGAAATCAAAGACGCCCTCTCGTATTTGCGCGTCCTGGTCAATCCGCGATCGGACGTCGATCTGTTGCGCATCGTCAATGTGCCGTCGCGCGGGATCGGGCAGACGACCGTCGATCGATTCACCACATGGGCCACCATAAACGGCGTCGCGTTGTTCGAGGCACTTGCGCGTGTCGACGAGATCGACGATCTCGGGGCGGCCGCGAAGAAGAAGCTTCAAGCCTTCCGCCAGCTTCTCGAGGGTCTGCGGGCCGCGGCCGAGTCACTCCCGCCCACCGGCCTGCTCGAACGCGCGCTCGCCGAATCCGGCTATTGGAGTGCGCTCGAAAAGGAGGACTCCGCAGAGTCGGACGCGCGAGTCGAAAATCTGCGCGAACTCATAGGGTCGTTGCAGGACTATGAAGCAGAGGCGGAAGCCGCCGGCGAGAAGGCCACGCCCGCGGGGTTTCTGGAGCGCGTCACGCTCGTCAACGACGTGGACGCCCTCGAAAACGGCAAGCGTGTCGTTCTCATGACCGTCCACGGGGCCAAGGGTCTCGAGTTCGAAAGGGTCTTTCTCACGGGCATGGAAGAAGAGATGTTCCCGTACAGAGGCGTTGATCCCGGTGAGCGCGACGAGCTCGAAGAGGAGCGCCGCCTCGCCTACGTAGCGATCACGCGCGCGCGCCGCCAGCTCGTGATGACACACACTCAGATGCGGCAGATTTTCGGCACTACACGATGGAATCGGCCCAGCCGATTTCTCGGCGAGCTGCCGAGCAACGTTACGGAGCACAGGTCGACCGCGGCCATGAGCGGCGAGCCTCGTTTCGGCAGCAGGTACGTGGACCGTGCTCGCGACGAGGCGCCTGCCCGCGGCTCGTGGCGTCACCCGCAGGCCGGGCCCGTAACGGCGCCCAAGCCGGGGGAGCGCTTCATCGATAGCGAATTTTTCGACGATCCGGCGGAAGAGATCACCGGTGTGCCGCTGCGAAGTGGCGCCAGAGTCAAGCACCAACGCTTCGGCGACGGACAGGTCGTGCGGGTCGTCGGCGTCGGCGAGCCCGCGGTCGTCGCCTTCTTCCCAGGATGGGGCGAAAAGAAGATCCTCGCGCGCTTCCTCAAGCCTGCCACTTGAGGCCGGCCCTTTAGAATCGCGCGACGTACCCGAAGCACCAACCGCCGCGACCATCCGGGCCGAGGCGAATTCGATCGAGCTCCTGGACCGCGGCCCACGTCCGCGGCGGCAATAGATACGGAATGAGCGCGCCGCCGAACCCGGCGAGGCCCGCGGCAACGAGGTGCATTTCGCGCTCGAGAGTCGAATACGGGCTCGTCGTGTCGTAGCCCGCGATGACGGCGTTCACCACGGGAGCGGTCGCGCCCGCGAGCAGCGCAAACGACAGCGCGAGTGGCCATGAGACGCGAACCGTTCCTTCGCGGGGCGATTCGCCGACCCATTCGGGGGAACACTTGGGCATCGCCAGCCAGGCACCCGACACCGTAAGGCCCCACGCAAAGCCGATCGCGGTGGGTCCGACGAAGCGAACGGGAGCGGTCGACCTCTTGATGGCGTGCAAGCTCCCGACGACGACGGCACCGGAGTCCAGAAGCACGAGACCGACGAGGTATTCCCAGTCGGCGTGGCTCGCGATGTCGCACAGCGCCCGTTCGCGAGCCCCACGTGGATAGATGTCGCCGGGGGCGCGCGGGTAACTCGATGGGTCGTCGCGCGATCCTGCGGCGGGCGCCACGTCCGCGGGCGGCACGGGCGCCGAAAGCGCTGGGGGGGGCTTGGCCGAATACGAGTCCACGTTCGCGCCGAATGTAGCAGGGAACGCATCGGATCCATGCGGGGATGAAGCGATCCGTCAGGCGCGCTACGGGTACGAGCACCGTGGCCCAGGCCACCACTCTCGAAATGCAGGCGTGGACGACAGAAGCGATCATTCGTTGGGCGGCGGACGACTTTCGCGCACGGGGCGTCGATACGGCGCGCCTCGATGCAGAGGTCCTTCTCGCTCACGCCCTCTCAACGACGCGCGTCCAACTCATCGTCGATGCGAAGCGGCCGCTCGAGGCTGACGAGTTGGCGCGCTTCCGCGCTCTCGTGAGGAGGCGCCGCGCGCGCGAACCGGTTGCCTATCTGTTGGGTACGCGCGAATTCTATGGCCGGTCGTTTCGAGTCGACCGGCGCGTCCTCGTTCCGAGACCCGACACCGAGACGCTCGTGGAGACCGCGCTCGAGCGAACGCGACACGTGTCGATGGCGATGCGTGCGCTCGACTTGTGTACCGGTACCGGCTGCGTCGCCATCACACTTGCGCGCGAGCGTCCGACGTCCCGCGTTACTGCGACGGACGTGAGCGCCGACGCCCTCGCCGTAGCACGCGACAACGCCCTGCGGCTCGGGGCGTACAACGTCTCGTTTCGGCGAGGCGATTTGTTCTCGGCCGTCGAGCCCTCCTGTCGGTTTGATTTGGTCGCCGGTAATCCACCGTACGTGGCGAGCGCCGAAATCCCGTCGTTGCCACCGGAGATTCGTGACCATGAGCCGCGGCTGGCGCTCGACGGCGGCGACGATGGACTGGCGATCGTGCGTCGCATCGTCATCGACGCGCCGGCTTACTTGGCGCCCGCGGGAGTCCTGGCGCTCGAAGTGGGGGCAGGCGAATCCGCCGCCGTGGTCGAGTTGCTTGCCCGCGCAGGTTTCGCGAGCGTCCAAGTTCAACGAGACTACGGGCGCGTCGAGAGGGTGGTGAGCGGCGTGCTACACAAGCCGTGACTTTCGGTTTCGCCGCTCGATGCCCTTCATCTGGTCGACGCTGCTGACGATCCTGCCCCCGTGCATCTTCTACTTCTGGGCAGTCCGCTCGTTCCCGTGGGCCGCCCAAAGGCGGCGCGGTCTCATCGGGGGCCTAACCTTCTTCGCCGCGGTGCAGTTTTTGCTGCACTGGCAGGCGAGCCGCACGCACTGGCGGCCGTTGGGCGCCGTGCACATGACGGTCATGACCGCCGGGGTGGCCCTGGCGATTGCGTCGCTGCCGCTCGGAATTCTGATCGCGACGTCTTGGGCCATCCGCCCCAGGCGCAGCGCGCCACTGCCCAGCACTCGCTCGATCAGTCGTCGACAGATGGTCGAGGGCGGCGCCGGTTTCGCACTCTTCGGTGCGACCGGCGCGATGCTGGGGTGGGGGGTCCTGCGGGGAAGGTACGAATTTCAGCTGACCGAGCTCGCGGTGACCATCGAAGGCCTTCCGCGTGCACTCGACGGCTACGTGATCGCGCAGATCAGCGACATCCATGCCGGCGAGTTCGTCGGCGAGCGTGAGCTCGACCTCGGCCTAGCGTTGGCCCGTAGGGCACGACCCGATCTGATCGTCGTGACAGGCGATCTCGTGGACAACGACGCCACGTTCGCGCCGCTCGTCGCTCGAAGGCTAGTCGACCTGCCCGCACGCGACGGCGTTTTCGCATCGCTCGGCAACCATGATTACTATGCGGGCGCCGAACGGGTCCGGCGCGCGATGCGCGCCGCCGGGATCAGCATGCTCGTCGATGAAGGACGAGTCATCCGGCCGTCCGACGGCGGCGGCTTTGCGCTACTGGGAGTAGACGACCTAAGCTCGCGCCGATACGGAAGGATGGGGCCGCGACTCGACCGTGCGCGGTCGACGGTGGCGCCCGGACCGCCTCGCATACTTTTGTCCCACCAGCCCCAGACGGTCGATCGTTGGGCAGGTCAGGTTGCGCTGCAACTGAGCGGCCACACGCACGGTGGACAGATCAATCCCGGTTTCGTGCTCGGATCCATCTTCGAATACATCGCCGGTCGTTATACGGTGGGATCGACGACGCTCTACGTGAGCCGAGGCTTTGGCACGGTCGGCCCTCCGGCTCGAGTCAACGCTCCGCCGGAAGTGACCCGCATTGTCTTGGTGTCCGGTTGACTCGCCCGTCCGTCAGCCACTGACAGCCCGACGGATAAGGACTGAAAAGACGTGATCGCAACGCTCCTCGACTTCGACGGCGTAATCGTGGACAGCGAACGGGTCCATCTCGCGGCGTTCAACGACGTTCTCGCACAGGAGAGCCTCGAGATTACGGAACGCGAATACTTCGATCAGTATTTGAGTCTCGACGACGCTGGAGTCTTCCGTGCGGTCTTGGCACGCAACGGACGGACGTTCGGCGCAGAGCAGGTGGGGGCGTTCGTGGCCGCGAAGAGCCCGCGTTTCTTGGCTCGGTTCGAAGATCAGTTTCGGGTCTTTCCGGGCGCCTATGACTTGATCGCTCGTCGAAGCGCGCGCGGCCCGGTCGGGATCGTCTCTGGGGCGCTCGAGCGAGAGATCACGTTCGCTCTCGAGCGCATCGGCGCGCGATCGCGGATAGCGTTCGTCGTGAGCGCCGAACGGGCAACTGCCTCGAAGCCCGATCCCGCACCGTTTCAGATGGCGCGCGAAGAGCTGCGGCACCTCGGATACGAGGGGCAAGCCGTGGCGGTCGAGGACTCGACCGGTGGAGTCATTTCCGCAAAGAGCGCCGGGTTTCGCTGCGTCGCGGTCTCCCATTCGTACGCCAGCGGAGATCTCATCCGAGCCGGGGCCGACGCCGTTGCGGCCGACCTGGCATCGTTGACGGACTCGCTGCTCGAGGAGGGCCTTTGACTGGAGTGGCACCCTTCGTATTGTCGATCGCCGCACAACTCGCCGCCGCCGCTCCTGGCGGCGACGCGTGGAAGCGCGCGGAGCTAAGCGGAGTGCGCGGCATCACAATCGGCCCGATCGAAAACGGATATCATCCGGGAGTCGGCTACGGATCCCCGGCTTACGACCGAACACTCGGCGAGGTACGCGCCATGGGGGGCACGTGGGTCGCCCTGACGCCGTTCGGGCGCGTCGCGGACACGACCGGGGCCGGCGTCGATCTCACGTTCGAGGCGCCGTTCGCCCGGAATCGTCACGATGTGGCGCACGCCGTCGAAATGGCGCACGCGCGCGGTCTACACGTCATGCTCGTCCCTCCGCTGTGGGTCGAGACAGGCGAGTGGCGCGGAGAGATCGATCCAAAGACCGATGAGGGATGGGCGCGCTGGGCGCAGAGCTATGGGCGGTTCGTCCGAGCTTGGGCCGAGGTCGCCGAGGCCACACGCACCGAGATGTTTTCGGTGGGAGTCGAGTTGCGCTCGTGGGTGACGACCGCACGCGCGCCGAGCTTCGCCCGCATCGTCCGCGGCGTGCGACGGATCTACCACGGGTTACTGACGTACTCGGCGAACTGGGACGACGTAGACCAAACCGTGATCCTGGGAGACCTCGATGTGATCGGTCTCAACGCGTTTTTTCCTTTGTCGGAGGAGCGCCACGCCGCAGCATCCAAGCAACGGGACGCGGCGCGCAGCATCCGGGAGCGCATGCACCAACTCGCTGAGCTATGGAACAAGCCCGTCGTATTCACAGAGACCGGTTACACGACGCGATCCGATCCGGCCTACCGGCCTTGGGAATGGCCCGATCGCATGACCGCAGTCCCCGTCGACGAAGCGGCCCAAGCCGATGCCTACCGCATCCTTCTCGCTCCGCTACTCGAGGAGCCCGATTTCGTGGGATTCTTCGTTTGGCGCGAATACGCAGATCCCGACGACACTTCCCAAGAGCCGCCTTGGGGATTCTCGCCGCGCGGAAAGCTGGCCGAGTTGGTCGTGCGCGATGCCTTTGCCGCCCGCTGGTCGTGCGACCCCTGGTGGCGCGTGGGCTGGTCCCAACACGCCCGGATTCCGGGAGTCGATTGGCGTTAGCTTCGGCGAGCTCGCCGATGCCGCGCCCGACGTCGCAATGGCCGCGAATTTGGCCCGGCGCCAAGGCAGTCCGATACGATCGGCGTCGTCTCGATGCCTTCGTTATCGCGAGCCTGGATCCCGGTAATGGCACTCGGGGTCGGGAGCTTTATCGGCCTCGGCCGGCCGGACGCTGAACTTGCGTTCGGCGCCGGAACGCCTGCCGCGCCGATCGCGAGCCCGGCACCGTCACGACCCCCGTTGGATCGCGGTTTTTCGACCGGCGATGGCTCCATGATCCCCGATCCGACGCCACCCTGGCCACGGCTCAACACCGACGATAGTACGGAGCGCGCCTGGCTGATTGCCGAGGGCCCTGCACACGCGCCCCGGGACGGGCGGCGGGTCGTTACATTCACGTTCGACGACGGGCCCTTCCCGGAGACGGCACCCACGCTCCTGCGTATCCTGAGCGAGCACAAGATTCACGCCACATTCTTTTTCATCGGACAATACCTCTCTGGTAACGATCGTCGTGCTGTCGAATCGCGCGAATGGGCCAAGCGGATCGCTGCGGCCGGGCACGTCATTGGCAATCACACGCTCCACCACAAGATTCTCACCGGATTGTCCCACGCGGCGGCGCTCACCGAAATCGACGACTCCGCGGCGGCGATCGAGCGCGCGACGGGCGCGCGGCCGTGCCTGTTTCGCCCACCTTACGGCGCGCTCGACCGATGGCTCGAGCACGCGCTCCGGGAGCGCAACCTCGACTTATTGCTCTGGAACATCGACGTGCAGGATATCCGGCGCGCCGATCCTGACGAGATCGCGCAATCGCTGCAGGAACAGCTGGACTACAAGCAGGGCGGGATCGTGCTCTTGCACGACATGCATTGGGCTTCGGTCAGAGCCTTCAACAGGCTGCTGAGCCACCTCGAGGCAAGCCGCTGGGACTCGACACACCCCGATCGCCGCGGGTGGGATATCGTCGATTTGGGGGAATACCTTCGCGCGACCGATGCTTCTCCTCAGCCGTATGCCACTCGGGAGGAGCTCGTGAATGCACGGCGAGCTGCGGCACTCGAGGAGCGGACGCGCGATTTGTGAGCGCGGTTACGTTCCGGTCATCTCGTCGCAGATCGCAGCGGCTTTGCCGGCCAGCGACTTGCCGTCAATCTTGACGTCGCAAAAATCGCCCGCGCGCAAGGCGTCAATGTAGTTGACAACGAGCGGATTGGTCCAATCGCGGGCGCCGTCGAACCGTGCTCGGATGACGCCTCGCTTGTCGAGAAACCAGGTTTCGGGAAATAGACTGGTACCGTATTTCCCGCCAACTACCTCGGAATCCGGATCGAACAAGATGTCGAACGGGGGCGATTCGCGCAGCGCGGTCTGGAGCGTGGCTTTCACGTCGTCCGGTCCCTGATCGACCGAGACAGCGACGACGACTACATCGGGCCGGTCGCGAACGATTTTGGTTAGTTCGGCCAGGTCGGGCATTTCCTCGAGACAAGGACCGCACGTCTTCGTCCAGAAGTTCAGGACGACGACCTTGCCGCGAAGGCTGTCGAGGGTCACCGTCGCTCCGTGAAGATCTTGGAGCGAAAAGCCGGGAGCACGTCGGTCCGCGGCCATGTAGTCCGGATGCAGAAAGCACGGTGCACTGCAGACTCGTCGCGTCTCGCCTTCTTTCCCAACGGCCACGAAGCCATAGACGAAAAGCGCCGCAACAACGACGAACGCGATTTGCGCGAGGATGGGTACAACTCGGACGTTCGGCTCGGGTTTGGCGGGCATCGAGTCTCTATGTAGCGCGGTATTGTAACGGGCGTCGGTGCAGAGGCCAGCGGAGCGCCTATGATCGTGCGCCTCGATGGCTGACCCGGAGAAACGCCACGCGGAGCTCGTGCGCGAGATCGATGCGCACAACTATAGGTACTACGTCCTGGACGACTCCGTCGTCACCGACGCCAACTTCGATCGACTGATGCGGGAGCTCCGGGTCATCGAGCAAGCGCATCCCGAGCTGGCGACCGCCGATTCGCCTTCGCAACGCATCGCGGGCGAGGCGCGAACGGCCGTCGCTCAGGTCAAACATGCCGAGCGCATGCTGTCGCTGGACAACGCGTACGCGCCGGAAGAGCTCGACGAATTCCACCGACGCGTGCTCGACGGCCTGCCGGACGGCGAGCACCCCCGCTTCTGCATTGAACCCAAGCTCGACGGCGCAAGCGTCGAGGCCACGTACGAGGGCGGCCGCTTGGTGGCGGCCAGCACGCGGGGGGATGGCGAAACCGGCGAAGACATCACCCCGAACGTCCGCACCATCAGAAGCGTTCCGCTGCGGATCTCGCATCAGGGAACGCTTACGCTGCGCGGGGAGATCGTCATTTATCGGCGCGACCTCGAAACGCTCAATGCGGAGCGCGAAACGCAAGGTCTCGAGCCATTCGCCAACCCGCGAAATGCCGCCGCCGGCGCCGTTCGCATGCTCGACCCACGTGAAGTGGCACGCCGCCCGCTCCGCGCGCTCTTCTACCAGCTCGTCGAGGGCCCGTCGTTGCACGAGACACATCACGAAAGCCTCGAATGGCTCGAGAGAATGGGCCTACCCACGCATCGGCGGCAGTCGGTATGCGATTGGAATGCCGTCGCGGCGAAGGTCGACGCCATCGATCGCGCCCGCGCCCAGTACCCGTTCGAAACGGACGGGGCCGTCATCAAAGTCGACGCCTACCGGCACCAAGACATCCTCGGCGCGACTTCGAAGTTTCCGAAGTGGGCCATGGCGTACAAATTCAAGGCGGAGCAGGCGCGGACGCGTCTCCTGTCCATCGTCGTGCAGATCGGCCGAACCGGAACGCTGACGCCAGTTGCCGTCTTGGACCCCGTCGCGCTCGCAGGATCCACCGTGTCGCGCGCGTCACTGCACAACGCCGACCTGATCGACGCACTCGACGTTCGGATCGGCGATTGCGTCACCATTCAAAAGGCAGGCGATGTCATCCCTCAGGTCGTAGCGGTCGACGCGACCGCTCGCACGGGGCAAGAGCAACGGTTCACGATGCCCGCGCAATGCCCATCGTGCGGCGCGGCGGTCGTGCGCGATCTGCGTGACGACGACAAGCCTGAACTGGGCGTCGGGGCCGCGACGCGTTGCCCCAACAGGCAATGTCCCGAACAGGTGAAGCAGCGCATCTTTTACTTCGCTCGCCGATTCGCGATGGACATCGATCACCTGGGCACCGCGCTCGTGGAGCAGCTCGTTGATCGAGGCGTGGTGCACGACGTCGCCGATCTCTATTCGCTCGAGGAAGAGACGTTCGCCAAGCTGGCGCGCATGGGCAAAAAGAGTGCGAGCAACGTTCACGCTTCGATCCAGCGCTCACGAACCCGCACTCTCGATCGATTGCTCTGCGGCCTGGGAATTCCTCAAGTGGGACAAGTGGCGGCACGTCAACTGGCGGAGGAGGCCGTCACGCTCGAGCGCATGCTCTCCTGGACGCAGGAGAAAGCGCGCGAGCACGTCGGTGCAATACGGGGCTTCGGTCCCAAGATGGTCGAAAGCGTCGTCGCATTCCTGTATGATGACGAGCAACGCGCGCTGATACGAAAGCTCTGCGCCCTTGGCGTCGGACGCGCGCAGCCGCGCCCCGAAGTCGCGGCGGAGGGCCCCGGCAAAGGGTCGAGCTTTTGCGTCACCGGCGTACTGTCGAAGAAGCGCGGTGATGTTCTTGCCGACGTGCGCGCTTCAGGTGGCGAGATACACGACGCAGTCAGAAGGACAACCACGTACCTCGTTTGCGGCGGCAAGACGGGAAAGAGCAAGCTCGAGGAGGCGAGGAAATACGGCACAACGGTCATTGACGAAGCAGGGCTCTACGCATTGCTTCGGCGTTGAACTCACGCATCTCCACGCGCGTTCAACCGAATAGGTCGCGAAGCTTGTCGGTGAACGTCTTGCGCTGCGGGTGAACGTGTTCACCGAGCTCCTTTGCGAATTGTTCGAGGATCAGGCGCTGCCGCTCGGTGAGCTGAGTCGGCACCTCAATCGCGATCTCGATGCGCTGATCGCCTCTGCCGAGGCCTGCCCGATGCGGAACCCCTTTGCCTTTGATGCGCAGTACGGCTCCAGGTTGAGTGCCCGCTGGCACCCGCACCTTGCCCTTTCCGTCGAGGGTCGGCAGCTCGACATCCCCGCCGAGCGCGGCATGGGTGAACGGAATTGGAACGGTGCACACGACGTCATCCCCATCGCGTCGAAAGAACAGATGAGGTCGCACATGCACGACCACTTCGAGATCGCCCGGCGCGCGATCGGGCCGCACCCGATTGCCGGCGCCGCTCACCAGCCTGGTGGCACCCTCTTCGACGCCGGCAGGAATGGGCACGGAAATGGTCTCGCGTGACTGGACCAGACCGCTGGCGCGACACGTGGGACACGGGTGACGCACGCTGCGCCCCGTTCCGCGGCACTTGGGGCAAGCGCGCTCGACGGCGATCGGGAGCAACCCCTGCTGCAAGCGCACCCGGCCACGCCCGTTGCACGTGGGGCAATCGTCGGGAACGGTCCCCATAGCCGCCCCCGACCCCTGACAGTCGCCGCAGGCCACGATGCGCTCGTAGCGCATGGACTTGTCGCATCCGAAGGCCGACTCCTCGAAGGAAATCTCGATCTCGCGCTTGATGTCGCCTTTGTCGCCACGCCCGACGCCGAAGACCCCGAGCAGATCGCCGAGGAGCCCGTCCACGGCAATGTCGCTGATGTCGACGAAGCCACCGGCGAACGGTCCGCCGGAACCGAACGGAGAGCCGGGCTCCTCGGCGCGATGCCCAAACCGATCGTACATGGATCGACGGTTTTCATCGGAAAGCACCTGATACGCGAGATTGATCTCCTTGAAGCGCTCGTGTGCCGCCAGGTCGCCCTGATGGCGATCGGGATGGCTCTGAGCCGCGAGTTTCTTGAACGCGCTCTTGATCTCCTCGGGGGGGGCGTCGCGATGGACTCCGAGGACCTCGTAGTGGTCCCGTTGCGGCATGCGTCGACAGGCTTGACTAGCATACTCGGCCGCGGCAAGCCGCCCCCAACCCCGTATGTCCGAACGGAAATCGCGCATGAGGATTAAGGTGGTCGTCCTGGCGGCGTTGCACGTTTTCGCGTGTAAGAGTGCGCCGGTCGATCTGCCGGACGCGGCAACGAGTCCTCAAGCCAGAGCGGAACCCGCGCCGCTCGCATCGTTGCCCGCGCTGGCGGGTGCCGGCGTGTCGCCGGGAGCGGGGCCCGATGCAGGGCCGGGACCGCAGCCGCTTCGAAGCGGCGAAGCGCTCTCGGCCGATCTGCCCACCGAGCTTGCGCACGAACCGGGGGGTCGCGAAGCGTGGCGCGACGCCCGAGCCATCTCGGGGTATGCGTTGCAAGCCACGGTGCGCAGCGGCGAAGGTCCGAGCGCGCCGAGGGCAGCCGAGGTCAACGGTTCAGCCATTGATGCTGCTCGCCGAAAAACCGAAGCTCGCATCGCCATCGAAGTGGCGCAGACCCGGGCGCGCTTCGTGCTTTCAGGCGGGTTCGTTCTTCCGTCGGGGACAGAGCTACGCGCCCGCATTGATCGCTACGGTTACCTATTGCTCTGGCCGGGCGAGGCGACCTATCGAATCGCGGAGCCCGGGGCGCTCCGCGCATTGCTAGGAGAATTGCGCTTGGACGTGGCGCCGCTTTCTGCGGCGTACGTGCGTTCGACTGGGGAGGGACCCCGTCGGTTGAACGCGCAGACGCGCCGCGTTGAAGTGTCGACGAGGGCTTCGCGTGCGCTGCTCGAACTGGCTACACTGCACGATTTGGGGGACGGCGGCTCGCTCCTATGCGGCTTCTTGTTGGAGTTGATGAGCGCTCCGGCTTCGACGCCCGTCTGCGCACCCGACGAGCTGCCCGTCCACGCCGAGCTGCGATGGACGACCCGCGGGGCGCTGACCTTCGACGTGACGTCGATCGCTCGTCGCTTCGACATTCCCGCACTCGACCTCAGCGCACCGCCGCCCTCGCTGGAGTTCGTCGCGGCCCCCCCGTCGGCCGTCGTTGCGGAGATGCTCGTCTCGAAGGCCGAGCTCGCAGCTTTTCGGACGGCCCCTGTCGATGCACCGGTCCCGGTTCGGCCGGACGCACAGACGCCACGGCCCGACGCGGGCCTGCTACTCATCAACACGAGCGACGAGCTTCGGGTCGCGTGGATCGACGGCGTGCCGGTCGCATGGGTTGCGGCGGGAGCTCAGATCTCCCTGCCGATGCTGTTACGAGGGCGGTACGCGCTGCAGTGGCGAACGTTCCTGGGGGACAGTTGGGAGCCGGCCGACGTGATCGTCGCGCCGGGGACTAGCGAGATCGGAGGTCCGCGTTGAGCCCCACGCGTCGGCCGCAACTCTAACCTGTTCGGCGGGCGGCGAGCGCGCCGGCTTCGATGCGTCCCCGCACTGCGGCAACGTCCAAGGGCGGTACGCTGAGGCCGTCGAACTCAACGCGACCGTCGCGCTTGACGTCGAAGGACCCGGTCCGCAAGACGCGGCCGCCAAAGAGCCCGATCAGCTCGCCCCCATGTTGGCACACGATCATCTCGGCGTTGGACGAGCCGATCGCGAGAACCGGAACGATGATCCCGGCATACAGTGCGATTCCCAGCAACTCGGGCGGTGCTCCGGGAACGGGAGTAATCCGAGGGCGAGCGACGATTTCGACGGCAATGGACGCGGGCACGAAACACACTGCGTGGTCCACCTGCACCAGTATGCCGCCGGACCGGATCGGCTCGCTCACGCGATTCGCCGACGCACGAGACGAGACTCGAGCAGCTGAAAAAGGATTTTGCACGCATCGAAGCTCGACATGTGACTGTGCTCCACGATCTCGCGGACCGTTCGCTCCCCGTCGACCATTCGAAGCAGCTTTTGCTCTGCCCCTGCCAGACGGCTGATGCCGACCGCGTCGACCGCTCCAACGTCTGCGAGCAGAACGGACTCGAAACTCCCCAATCCGGACTCGACGAGTCGCCACTCGTCGACGCGACGGAAGCCCTCCATGACCACCGAGGCCACAGGCAACGCGAGACGCGCGCTGCTTGCGAGACTCGGGGGGGGTTCGCTTCGAAACTCGAACCGTCCCCGCGGCCATCGCAAGACGTCGTATACGAGCTCGCTCGATTGACGAGCGAGCGCGTCACGCAACTGCTCGGGCGTGACCCGTCCCGAATCCACCAGCAGGTCGCCAAGCAATTTGCGGCTCGACGCTCCCGCTTCCTGACCGGAAAAGGGATCGTGAAGGAGACGGTCGATGTCCTCGGGCGTCACGAGCCCGAGCTCGACGAAGTACCGGCCGAGACGGAACTCGGCTCCGGCGTTGCGAGCTTGCACCAGATCGATGAGGCCCTGCCCGATGGTGATCGTCACTTCGATGGTACCGTCGGTCACGAGCAAGACACCACTTTGACCCTCGATTTGAAGTAGCTGCAAGACAGCGCCTATCGGAATAATCGAGAGGTTGCCCATGAGAGCCACGCGTGGCGCATCGTCGGCAGAGGCAACGGGTGGCGGTTCGACGCTATTGAGATCGTCCGGAATAGCGGCCGGTATTGCGCCCTCGCGTAAGCGCCATTGCTCGGTGCGGCGGATCGCGTTTTCGATGACGGCGATGAGTGCCTGGGCATCGAACGGTTTCGAGATGGCATCGATGGCTCCGGTCTGCTGAACGAAGTGTTCTCGAATCCGATCGGATTTCGCGCTCATCAGCACTACGGGAGTCGCCCGCAACAGCTCGTTCCGGCGCATCGCGCGGCAAAGCTGAAACCCGTTCATCTTGGGCATGACGAAATCCACCAGGACGACATCGATCGTGGAGGCTTCGAACCCGGTGCCGTCGGGCGGCCTTGTGGATTCCAAGAGACGTTCGAAGGCGGCTTGTCCGTCGGAGGCCTGCACGGCCTCGAAGCCGTGGCGCTCGAGCACGGCGCTGACCAGTCTCCGAATGGTCGGACTGTCGTCGACGACGAGAACACGAATGGGCATGCGATATCGAGCGACGACCATACCACCGTATTCGTCGCACTCGATGTCGAGGGCAGATGGCCGCCACCCGGGCAAACTGCGTGGTCCGATCGAACGCGCGGGACCGATGACCCCCGTCACTCGAATGGACGTCCCTCGACTTCCTCGATCTGCGCGAGGGCAACGGCCAAGGCGTCCTTGGCTCGATCAAGCGACTGGCGGTCTGCATCCCACTTCGCCCGATTCTGATCGTTTCGCAGGATCTCGCTCGCGACCCGGTCCTTCGCTTCCCCGAGCTCTCGCCGCAAGCTCTCGAGCTCACTCTGCAGCGCTGTCGCTCGATCGCTCGCCGCGGCGAGACCCTGATCGAGGGCGTCGCGAGCGCCTTGAAGCTCAGCAAGCCGCTGTTCAAGTTCACCGATTCGGCCTTGGCTTGCCGCGTCGGCGGCCCGCTTGCGCTCGCCGAGGGCTTGAAGCTCGTTCCGAACTGCGACGGCATCGGCCTCGGCGGCCGCCGTCACCTCGCGCGCCTCGGCGATCTCGCGACTCATGCGCGATTCAAGCGCGGCCAGTCGTGAATCACGGTCTTCGCCTAGCGTTTTCAGTTCGTCGGTGTGACGGGAGCGCAACTCGTCGAGTGCCGCCTGCGCGCCCAGGGCGGCCTCGGTCCGGAGGCGATCCAGTTCTTGCCCATGCGCGCGCTGGATGTTTGAAACTTTGGCCTCGTGCTCTTGCCAGAGCTGAGCCGCCTGACTGCTCAAGGCCTCCCGCTTCTCCCGGTCGACCTGCTCGCGCAGCTCGGCGAGGGATGCGTCGCGCTCGCGCCGAATCTGCTCGAGATCGGCTCGCCGGCGCTGCTCAGCCTGATCCAGCGTGCGAGCCTGCTCCGCTCGCTCGTTCGCAAGAAGCTGGTCGAGCTCGGCCCTCACCGCGGCAAGCTTGACCTCGCTTGCCACGCGCTCATCGGCATTCCGCGCCCGCAGCTCCGCGATCTGCCGTTCTCGCGCTTCGCCCTCGGTCTTGGCCCGCTCGAACCGCGAGCGCATGTCCTCCGCCGTCTTCTTGGCGAGGTCGCGTTCATCGGCAATCGCGTCGTGGAACTCCTTCGTTTCGGCCAGCTGCCTCTCGAGGACGAGGAGCCGCTCTTCCAGGTCGGCCCTGGCGCGGTCGAGCGCGAGCGCACGGTCCTGCGACTCGACGATGTCCCGATCCTTTCTGGAGAGTTGCTCGCGAAAGGACAGAATCTCCTTGTCCTTCTTGTTCAGAGCCTCCCGCAGATCCAGAAAATCTCGGCTTGAAATGCCCCCTGACTTCGTCGCAGCACTGAGCTTTGCGCGCAGCTCGTCGACCTCCCGGCCAAGTCTCCCGGCCTCCGCAGCTTCGATCCTCAGCTTATCTGCTGTGCGTCGCGCCTCTCCGAGCTCCCGCTGAACCGTCTCGGTCTGCTCGCGAAGAACGACGAACTCGGCCCGGAGACGCTCGTGCTCGTTGGCATCGACGGTGGCGGTCCCCGGAGGTACGGGACGCACGCTGGCGCGGCGGGCGATCGGCGGTGTGACCGAGCCCATGGGCTGGATGGTGATCCCCAAGTCCGGCGGCACCGATCCGTTCGGCGCCGCACGCGTATCGGAGCCGCTCGGGGTGGGACCGTCAAACCCCGTCATCCGGCTGAATGCGGTTTCGGCCAAGGCGTCCACGTCGTCGGCGGCGTCCTGCCACCGCCGGGCGGCCGCCGAGGGAGGCGCGGCGGCGACGGGTTCGCTCCGGTCGGTCGCCGCGCCGCCCGCGTTGTCGATGAACGACGCGGCGACGGCGTCCTCGCCCTGTTCATCGATGAGGTAATCTGCGCTACCCACCTCGATCTCCTCGACCAGGATGGCGGCGTCAGAATCCGTCGGCGAAGCCCCGAGATTGACGAATTGCTGAATGTGGTTTTGCAATTCGGCGAACGCGATCGGCTTGTGTACGTAGTCCTCGGCGCGCGTCCGCAGCTTCTTGTGTTGATCGAAGGTCTCGTCGCTCGATTCGGCCGACATGATGATCAGCGGAACGTCCTTGAGCGCGGGATCCTTCTTGAGCTTATTGCAAACCGAGAACCCGTTCATCCGGGGCAGCTCGATCGACAGCAGGATCAGATCGGGCTTGTCGGTGGCGGCTCGCTGCAAGCCGACGTTGCCGTCATCGACTACGGTCGTCGCGCATCCGAGTGTGTCGAGCTCCGTCCGGAGCTCCTCGGCGAACGCCGGGTCACTCTCGAATACGAGGACTTTGATCGTCATGGGCGAGCGGCGGAGGCCAAGCCCTCAGCGCGGGACGAGAATAGGCCGTCGGCCGAAACAGTGTCAACGTGATGCCTTTTCATCGTGTCCGCTCCGGCCGAAGCGACGCGCCAGCTCGGCAAGCACCCGACGAAATGGGATGCCCCGTGATCGCAGGCCGACGAGCATGTGGTAAACCGCGTCCGCGGCCTCGCGAACGACGCGCTCGTCTGTTTCGCCCTCGATGGCACCAGCAAGTTCGCCCGCTTCTTCGCGGATTTTGTCGCCGATCGCGACCGGACCGCGATCGTAAAGCGACTTCGTATAGCTGGCCCCAGCCGTCGAGTGCTTGCGCGCTTCGAGTAGACCTTCGAGAGCCACCAGCATCGTCTGAGGCACATCCGCCGCTTGAGATTGACTTGCAGCGTCGACGGTTGCCGGTTCGAGCGTCTGAAAGAAGCAACTTAGCGCGCCGGTATGGCACGTTTTTCCGCAAGGCTCGCACGAATAGAGCAGGCAATCGGCATCGCAGTCGACCAGGACGCGCAGGACATGGATCGTGTTTCCGCTCGTGCGGCCTTTTTCCCACAGCTCGGCTCGCGATCGGCTCCAGAACGTTGCGCGGCCTGTATCGAGGGTGTTTCGCACCGCTTCGGGCGTCGCGAACGCGAACATGCGCACCTCGCCTGTCAAATGGTCCTGCACGATCACGGGTACGAGTCCGTTGACGTCGAAGTGGATGGGCAGCTCAGGTCGGGCGGGCGGTTGACTCATCGGGTCGAGAGCGTAGCTCACCCCCTGCGCACCTCGTTCCCGCGACTTGCGGATCGATCCGGTGCTCGCGTGCTAAAAAGGTAAGACGCTTGCTAATCTGCCACGATCCGAGCTCGCCTTCGCCTCTCCGCGCAAGCTCCCGCGCCCCCGGGAGCTGACCGGACGCGTGGTCGTACTCGACGTCGCTTTTGCCTCGGAGGCGTCAGGCGGCGGCTTCCAGAAGATCACTCTGCCATTCATCCAAGAGCTTGGCCCGCGACTGGCCGGCTGGGTCGACCATCATGACCATGTCATGCACGCCGACTACCGCGAGGATCCGCGGTTTGTCCTCTCGACCAAGGCAGAGCACGGCGCATGCCCCGAAATGATCACGCCGGAAGTGATCGCGCGAATCGGCCCGGTGGACACGATCGTTTGCCATACGGATTTCGACGGGCTTTGCAGCGCCGCCAAATGGTTGCGAGGTGGCACCGAGCCGTACGCCGGGGCCGACGACGATGCGCGTGCCATCGATACCCGGACGGCGCTTTCCAGCGCCACGGGTCAGCGGTTTGATCGCGCGCTTCGCGCTCGCCCTCGTGACACGGCGCTCTTCGGGCTGATCGTGCGTCACCTCGCGGGTGGACTCCGCGACTCATCGCTTTGGCAAGCGGTCGATTCAGCCGCCGCTGAGCTGCGACCCATCGAGGAAATCACGCGGCGCATCGCTGCGGACTACGCAATCGTCGATCTGAACCCCAAGGTCGAAGTCCCAAACTCCCTTCGAACCCTTGCCTTCGTCGACGCCACGGCGCAACACGGCAGGTACGACAAGACGCTGCTTCTGTTGCTCGGTCAGGAACGAGCAAGCCTTTCGGCCGTACTCGACATGGATACCTTGACTCTTGCGGCTCGCTACGAAAGCGGAATGAGCTTCTTGCAGTTGCTCGGGCTTTCCGGAGGCATGCCGACGCTCGTCTCGATCCCGAAGAAGCGAACCCACGAAGCGCTCAGCAAGCTCGGCGTGAACGCCGCGGAGCTCGTGAGACTCACCGAGTAGAACGTGACGAACGCACAGGGCGCGAGTTCGTCGGAGCCGTCCGCGTTCGCCTTCGCGGCCTCCCGTTTCCATGGTGCAGCCGTTTGACGTTCCCATTCTCCAATTCTGCAATCGCGAGACAAGTTCCCGAATCGGCTCGGCTTCTCTTGACCGCCCAAATTCGGCCGTGGTAGCATCCTTTCAACTTTGAACTGGGGTTGCAGGCCGCGGCGGTGCTTTTCCGCGGAAGGGGTTCGGGTGCAAGAATGGCGGCCAGAGCACTCGGATCGCAGCAGAAGCCGGTCGATGAGCTGTTTATCCAGAACGAAGCGGTTTCGCTCTGCTTGCTCGTCAATCGGCGCGCTCGCACGATGCGCGTGGTCGACTTTCGTGCCGGCGCGTCAACGGCAAAGCGGCAGTTCGTCCAGTCGCTCGCGCAACGCGAGGGCGTGCAGAAGATCTACACGCTCGTCGAGCGCGATGAAGTCCAAACGTGGCTGAAGCTCGGATTCTCCAAAGAGGGAAACATCCCGGGATTCTACAAGCGTAGCGACGCGTTTCTGTTGGGCTCCCCCGTGGAATCCAACCGACCGCAACGAGACGATCAAAAATCGCGCGACGAGCCGCCCGTGGAGAGCGAAACGCGACTCGTCGCAGCACAGCCGATCGGCGCGGGCCAAGCCCTAACGGCGGCGCAGGAGCGGATGGAGCGAACGCTCGCCGCAGCCAAGCGCGCGGTCCGTGACATGACAGAAAAATCCGTACAAGCGCGTGTCGCCAACCTCGACGAGCAGGACGCACGCAAAGCCGTCGCAGCCGCCCTGCGCAGCGGGCGGGCGTTAACGGCGTTCGAATCGTTTGGACGAGACGTGGAGCGGCGCTACGTCCTCGTCAGCACGCGCGGGGGGCTCGAGTTCGTGGCGTCCACCGAGTCGCAGGCCTGCTTCTGCAACGCTTACCTCGAGCTCTTGCAGTCGCCTCGCAGCGACAGCGAAAAGGCGGCGACCGTCGGTGGCTTGCGCGCCTTGTGCGACAGGCTCCTCTCGGAGGAGGTCGTGAGCTGCTTCTCTCTCGCGCCCAGTGACGACGTCGCCCTGGCCATCGCATTTCTGTACAACGGCTTTCGCCGCACGGGGCTGCTGGTGAACCATTTGGCCACCGCGGGGCGCCGCAAGGACGCCATCCTCTGGTCGCGCAAACTCGCCGCCCCGTCGGACGAGTGACGCAGTGTCCCGCGCGGAAAGATAGCGCGATGGGGAGCGTTCCTCGGGGAACCCCCGTCGGCTGCTGCCGAGCGTTCTGGGCGACGGCCGACGTCATCGCGCGACACGAGGCCCGCAGCCGCGAGCGTGGGGCGTGAACGCCGAGTGGGGCTCGGGTCGAGACGCGGGAGTACTCGGAGAGCTCATCCATATCGCGCGAGCGATGACGACGGTGCGCGACGTGGGCCGACTGCTCGACCTCATTCTCGAGAAAAGCCGCCTTGTCACCGGCGCAGATGCAGGCAGCATTTACATCGTAGAGTCGCATAGTCAGGGCTCGGTTCTTCGCTTTAAGCTGACGCAAAACGACAGTGTCACGTTCGACTCCACCGAATTCACCCTGCCGCTCAGCGAGCGGTCGGTCGCCGGATGGGTGGCACTCCACAAGGCGACGTTGAACCTTGCAAACGTGTACGCGCTACCAGCGGGCAGCACGTTTCAGTTCGATCCGAGTTTCGACCGTCGTGCCGGATACGTCACGCGCTCGATGCTCGTCGCCCCGCTCATCAGTCAGCGCGATGAAGTCATCGGCGTCCTTCAACTCATCAACAAGAAGCGGGATCCGAGCCGCAAACTATCGAGTCCGGCCGATGTCGCCGACCTCGTGACGGCGTTCGACGAACGCAGCGAAGAACTGCTCGGGCTGCTTGCTTCGCAGGCGGGCGCGTCGCTCGAAACGGCCCTGCTCTACGAGGAAATTCAACAGCTGTTCGAAGGGTTCGTGAAGGCGAGCGTCGAGGCAATCGAGTCGCGCGATCCGACGACGAGCGGCCATTCGCGGCGTGTCGCCGAGCTGACCGTGGAACTCGCGCGGGCAGTCGACCGCGAATCGAGCGGGCCCTATGGCCGTACGGCGTTTACGGTCGAGGACCTACGCGAAATCGAATACGCGAGCCTACTGCACGACTTCGGCAAGATCGGCGTGCGCGAGAAGGTCCTCGTCAAGGCCAGAAAGCTTTACGACGACGACCTCAGCGTGATCCGCGCACGATTCGATTACGTGGCCCGCTCGATCGAGGTGGACGTTCTGGCGCGCAAAATCAAGCTCCTCGAAACCGGCTCGACCGCGGTCCGCATCGACCTGCTCGACCGCGAGCTATCGCTCAAGCGCGCGGCGCTCGAAGAAGCATGGGCGGCGGTATGTGCTGCGAACGAACCAACCGTCCTGTCGAGCGACGACTTCCAGCGAATCGAGTGGGTTGCGAAGGAGACATTCGTCGACCTCAATGGCGATCGACACCCGTTGCTGAGCGATCGCGAACTCGCATGCCTCAAGGTCGGCCGAGGCTCATTGACGCCGGTCGAGTTCGATGAAATTCGCTCGCACGTGTCGCATACCTTTCGATTCCTGTCTCGAATTCCATGGGGCAAGTCGCTCCGGCGCGTGCCGGTCATCGCGGGCGCACACCACGAGCGGCTGAACGGCACCGGTTACCCGAACCGGCTGTCGTCCGACGAGATTCCCGTCCAGGCCAAGATGATGAGCATTGCCGACATCTACGATGCCCTGACTGCGAGCGACAGGCCCTACAAGAAGGCCATTCCAATCGATCGCGCGATGGAAATCTTGGACTGCAGTGTGCGAGACGGTCACCTCGACGGAGAGCTCGTACGAATCTTCAAGGATGCGCGCGTATGGGAGCGGACGACGCGCGACGCGCACGAGCGATGAGGTCTCGCACGCTCGAGAGCGTTCGGATGCCCTCGAGAGCGACATATGGAGCGCCAAGGGCGTCGTCCACGACGCGGCCCACTGCAACCGCGGAGGCGTCAGGCGGCAGGGCCGCAACCTGCGCCTCCAGACGGCTCAGGGCATCGCGAGACACGAGCAAGTCGCCGCCCACGCGGAACACGCCGCGCTCATCCGGTCCAGCCCCCAGCCATCCGATCGCCTCCTCGCATGTCGCGGTCCACGCCGGCTCGTGGCGAAGGTCTGGAGGGCCGGGCGAAAGCGCCGGTGCCGTGGGGTCGACGTTCATCCGCTCGTGCCCCTCCACGTAGCTATCGATGATCGCGGTCGCCAAATCGGCCGGTTCGACGGTCCGCTTCACAATCTCTTCCAACGTAGCGTGGGGCCTGTCGCGAAACGACGGGCGCTGAGCGATCGCGAACGGATTGCGAACGGCAACGAACGCCTCGAACAGCGTTCGTCCGGTCGATGTATCGTGCGCGAAGCCGACCCACGCTACCGGCCGATGGCCGACGCTTACCCAGTCGCGGCCAAAAAAATGGGCGGTCGCCCCGATCCGGGACAGCGCCCGGAGCAAGGGACGAACCGCACGGTTGACGATGCGTTTTGGGTCGGCGCCGATCAAGGCGCCGGGGTGAGAGAGCGAGAGCGCCACATGAACGGTCCCGGGACCGACGAGCACTTCCGGGCCTCCCGACCCGCGCCTGAGCAGGGGCCACTCGTCCGAGAACCCGGCCCCACGCTGGAATGCACCGACAAGTAGCGCAACGTCTTGTATGCTGGATATTCGCAGGAGCGCGAGGCCCGCGAGAGGGGCGTCCAGAGCGTTGCGGGAGTGTGCGGCAACGTCGTGTGCCGTGCATTCATCGCACCGGACGACTTCGATGCCTGCCGGCATGACTGCTCACCTTGTAGCATTTAGGATTGCGCCACGGATGGGCACACATCGCGAGGAAGGGCGTTTCGTCGTTCGAATCGAGCTCTCCGCCGAGTTCGACGACGACTACCAAGGCAACGAAGACGGCAACGCCTGGCTCGAACGATGGCGCGCGCGCGTTCGACCGCGCCTTGCTCGCGCCGTGTTCGAGGAATTGCGGGCCGAGCCAGGCTTCGAAGCGGTCGCCGCTTCACGCGGACAAGACCCCGAATCGGAGCTCGAGATCCATGTGCGCTTCCGAGCGTCGTAGTCGAAGAGCGAGGGTCGCGTCGATGTGCCAACGCGCTTGATCCCAGTCGCCGGGTCACGCACAGCGGTCCCTCGGCTCGTCGTCCATCCCCGCGGACGACAGTCTCACGCCTTTACTGAAATCGGCCACACGGGTACAACAGCGTGTGTCACATGGTTTAGCGTGAAATCCGATGGCGTGATCCGCGCCTTACCGGCGTGACGAGCAACCCGCACGCCCTGCCCGCACTGAGGCCTCGAATGGTCGACCCGCAGATGGTGATGTACGAGGAGGAGTTCAATCAGATCCAAACGATCGTCGATCGGCTGGTTCGGGATGCGAACGCCAAGGTCGTCTTCATCGTCGACAAGAACGGTCAGCTCATCGCGGCCTCCGGCGACATCGACAACGTCGACACGACGAGCCTGGCCTCGCTGACAGCCGGCAACATCGCGGCAACCGGTGGTATGGCGAAGTTGCTCAAGGAGCAGGAGTTCGCGACGCAGTTTCACGAGGGTGAGCGAGCGAACATCCATATTCAGCTCGTCGGAAATCGCGTCATTCTGGTCGTCATATTCGACTCGAAGTCGTCGTTGGGGTTGGTCAGGCTGAGAGTGAAGAAGGCGAGCGAGGAGCTGAACCATGTCTTCGAATCGCTGCTCAACAAGGTGCAGGAGCCGGGGGCCAACTCGCCGTTCGCAGAGATCACCGACGAAGACATCGACAATCTCTTCAACGATTGACCGAACGCCCCCGTTTCGGGGAACCCCCGCCAGGCTGCCGCGATGAGTTTCATCAACTACATGGCCCGCGAGATCAACTGCAAGCTCGTATATTACGGGCCGGGTCTTTGCGGCAAGACAACGAACCTGCAGTACATCTACGAGCGGACCAACCCGGAGCACAAAGGGAAGATGATCTCGCTCGCTACCGAAACCGAGCGGACGCTGTTCTTCGACTTTTTGCCCCTGTCGCTCGGCGAGATCCGAGGATTCAAGACGCGCTTCCACTTGTACACCGTCCCGGGACAGGTGTTTTACGATGCTTCGCGAAAGCTCATTCTGAAGGGCGTGGACGGCGTGATTTTCGTCGCGGATTCCCAGATCGAGCGCATGGAGGCGAACGAAGAGTCCCTCGAAAACCTACACACGAACTTGGCAGAACAGGGCTATGCACTCGACCGGCTGCCCTTCGTCATCCAATACAACAAGCGCGACCTGCCGAACGTCGCTGCAACCGACGAACTCAAACAAATGCTCAATAAATCGGCCGTCCCCGACTTCGAGGCCGTCGCCCGGACTGGGACGGGCGTCTTCGATACGTTGAAGGCGATCGCCAAGCTCGTGCTGACCGAGCTGAAGAAAGGCGCCGGCTGACGCGGCGTCGGCGCCCCCTGTCCGTGCACTGGCGACGATGCTGCTCCCTCTGACTCAATTGGACTGCGGCTCACTCACCCTGATAGACGCGGTTGCGACGCGCGCGATCCTTCGCCTTCAGCTTGGCGCGGAAGCGTGCCGTCTTCTTGCGATTCACTTTGCGCGGCTTCTTCGAAAGGGTGATGAACATGTCTTCGGGCTCTCCGTTGCCAACGGGGCTGTACCATGAACGTTCGCCTCGTGCACGAGTTCCGCTTTGAAGCAGCCCACCGGCTGCCGAACGTGCGTGCCGGGCACAAGTGCGCACGATTGCATGGCCACAGCTTTCGGGTGGAGCTCGCCGTGTACGGGCCGGTGGATGAAGCCACCGGATGGTTTATCGACTTTCAAACGCTGTATGACGCGTGGAAGCCGCTAAGCGAACGACTGGACCACCACTATCTGAACGAGGTGGACGGGCTGGACAACCCCACCAGCGAAGTGCTTGCGCGCTGGATCTGGGAGCGAATCAAGCCGATTCTGCCGCCGCTCGTCCGCGTGACGGTGTTCGAGACGTGTGAGTCGCGCTGCGAATACGAGGGGGGCTGACGGCCGGGCCGCCGTCCTCCTTCGCCAGCGCAGCAGCAGCCGTGAGGATGAGGGCGATCCACACGGCGTCGGCAAGCACGAGATGGACGACCTGCACCAACACCGGGGCGCGAAGCAGTACGTCCAGCAGACCGGCGGCGACCTGAACGGACGCGAGCGCCGTCGTGATCCGGGACAGCATCGAGACCTCGCCCGTCGGCCGAAGGTTCCGCACGACGCTCGCCACACCGATCGTGGCGGTCGCCGTGCACACGGCCAAGATCGGGTGAATCGCGCGCAAGCGAACGAACACGTGGGCACTCGGCGCGAGATCTCGGGCGAGGCCTTCCGCAAGCGACGCAGCCGGAAAAAGGGTGTCGCCAAGGGCCGTCACGGCACCGCTCGCCCCTACGAAGATCATGGCCACGAGCGGGAGCCCGACGCTGGCCAGCAAGGTCCGCCGGCCGCGGAGCGTGAGGGGTGCGCCGCCGGATGCCCACCACGCGGTGAGCGCGGTCGAAGCCAAGAGAAAGAACGTGTTCACGAGGTGAAGGGCGATGCTCAGCGCTCTCTTGAGGGATGCGTCGTGCGCGACGAGTTCGAACAGGACAAGGCCCGCGCCGATGAGCGCCTCTGTGGCCATGAGCGCACAAGCGGCGGCTGCGCCGCGCCGGACCCGATGGCCCCGCGGGAAGACCCGAAGCGTCCAGACCAGCAGCGCGATCGTCAGGATGAACGCAGCCGCACTGGACGCACGGTGCGAGAATTCCACGAGTGTTTCGAGCCGCGCAACCCGCGGCACGAAGTCGCCGTTGCAGGTGGGCCAGTGGCGACCGCATCCGGCGCCGGAGCCCGTCGCCCGAACGTAAGCGCCCCACGCGACGACGGCGACGTCGTACGCGAGAAGCCCCCAGGCAAATCGAGCAACGGGGCGCATGGTTCATTCAATACGCGTCGACGACGACGTCGGCGCGCTCGGCCGATCGCTCCGCAGCTTCGACGCTGACCGCAGACGGTCCGCGCCGGAGAAGATCCTCGCGGTCCAGCCCAAACATGCGGAGAAACAACGGCGAGGGCGAGAGTCCCAAGTCGTCTTGCTCGAGAAATAAGCGTGCGAGCTCCGTCGCGTATGCCTTTGCAAGCACGCCTCGTGGAATGCGATCGAAGGGCTCAGCCCGACGCCGGCTCGGAATCGTCGAAGCAAGCAGTGCCACGAACGTCGCGTTGTGCAACGCACGCAGGCGATGTTTCGAAACGGAAGGTGCGAACGCGAGCGCCGCGCGCAGGAAGTGGACGTTCAGCGGCACATGAAACGACTCGTCGCGCGTCAGTATGGTGAGCATCTGCCGCACGACCGGATGCGTGGCACCTCGCAGCGCAAGCCGATAGGTGGTCGAGCCGATCGTCTCGAACATCAGGTTGACCAGGACGATCGACTCCATTCGCTTGGCTCGCGCATACAGTCCGTAGAAGGTCCGGGTCGTGCGTCCCATGGGCTTCACGTTCCCACCGAGCCACCCCAAGAACTCCGTGAGCAGCTGACGGTGCCAGCCCTCTTCGTCCCCGTAGAGACGCAGGCATTCTGCGAGCTCCGGATCGCGTTGCGCGACCGTGTCCGAAAGCTCGTGGGCTTGCCGAAGACCGGATTCCTCCGCCCGAAATGCTGCGTTGAAGAAAGCGACCGCCGCCGAGTGCTGCTCAACAGTAGCGAATGTGAGGGGCGTGGAGAGGTCGAGCTTTTCGTAGACCATGCGAGAGCGGCGTCGACGAAGCTGCGCTAGCCACCAAGCCGTGGGCCGGGTCCGCATCGAGAGCCCCACCTTAGCAGGCCCAGCCCGATGCGCTCCGGGAGAGTCGGCCAGGCGCCGCGGTGCTTTGCTGCCGTAACGTGGCCAAAGTCTTGGCTTGGAACCGGACCCGACCCACCGGGTGGGGCAGCAACCGCTCGGGGCGCGTCGACCGGAGCAAACGGGTCGATGCGAGCCCATGTACGGCGTCACGGCGCAAGAACCCGCGCGACAACGTCAATCGACTGACGAAGCCGGATATCGGCGGAGGAAGCGCCGGCGAGGATTTCGTAGGCGCCAGCCGTCACCGTCCAGCATTTCTGCTGGTCGTCCCAGAACGCAAACGCCCGAGGCTCGAGCGTCAGCGAAATGGATTGGCTCTCGCCCGGTGCCAGCGAGACTCGGGCGAACCCCTTGAGCTCCTTTGGGGGACGAGGAACACCCGTCTTCGGGGGCGCCACGTAAACCTGCACGACCTCCTCGCCGGCGCGTGTTCCACGGTTCGTCACGGTAAGGACTGCGCGTGCCGATCCGTCCGCGGACGTCGATGTGCGCAGGTCGGCGTAGCCGAACGACGTATAGCTCAGTCCATACCCGAACGGGAAAGCGGGCTCGATGCGGGCGGCTTCGAAGCCTCGATAGCCGACGAAGACCCCTTCCGTATACGGCGTTTTTTTCCCCCCATCCACATTGTAATACGGCGCGCTCGGGTAATCCGCGTATCGCTTGGCGAACGTGACGGGCAACTTGCCTGAGGGGTTCACCTCGCCGAAGAGCACGTCGGCGATTGCGCGGCCGCCCTCTTGTCCCGGATACCACGCCCACAACAGCGCAGCCGCGCGGTCCGCGAAAGGTTGCACGTCGACCCCTCCTCCGGAGTTCACCACCACGATGGTGCGTGGGTTGGCGGCAACAGCCAGCCGTAGAGTCTCAAGCTGCGGCGCCGGCAATTCGAACGGCCTATCGCTGTTTTCCGCTTCGACGAGTCCGGCCTGACGGGCCCAGGGCGGAGGCCAGAAAGGCTCGAACGCGGTCTGCGCGCTGTTGCTATCGGCGCTCTGCCCGAAGCCAACGGCTACCACGACCGCATCGGCACGACGAGCGATCGCCGAAACCTCGGCCCCCCCTTCGAGGCTATCGCGCCGCGCGTCGGAACCGACGCCACCCTTTGCCCCCGCCGCGCGCTCAGAGATGTGTTGGACGCCGGGGTGGTAGTCGACCTCAATCCCCCGGGCGGCTCGCGTGAGGCCGTCGAGCAAACTCACGGCGTGGAATGGCGAGACGAACGCACTGCCCGATCCCCCGACGACCGCAGGCGTCGCGTTCGGCCCGATCAGCGCGATGCGCTTGATCTTGGCGCGGTCGAGCGGCAGAAGGTCGTGCGAGTTCTTGAGCAGGACAATGCTGTGCCGGGCCTCCTCGAGAGCCACCGACGAGCTCTTCGGATCATCGAGAGGGACGTCGTCGCGCTTCGCGGCGGACTCCAGGAAGCCCGCCGCGAGGATGGTCCGAAGGATGCGACGAACCTTGTCGTCGATGACCGCACTATCGACCGCATGCTCCCGGATGAGAGGAATCAACTTGTCGCGGTTCATGTACCGTGCTTCGGGCATCTCTAGATCCAGCCCGGCATTTGCGGCGCCCGCAGCGTCTTGCACGGCATGCCAGTCGGACATCGCGATCCCCGGAAAGCCCCACTGGTCCTTGAGCACTTTCCGAAGCAGCCAGGGATGTTCCGAACAGTAGGTCCCATTGAGCAAATTGTAAGCAGTCATCACGGCGCCCACGTGCCCCTCTCGCACCGTGCGCTCGAAGGCCGGGAGGTAAATCTCGCGCAAACTCCGTTCGTCCACTTCCGAGCTGATTCCGCGCCGATCCCACTCTTGGTTGTTCGCCGCGAAGTGTTTGACGGTCGCGACCACGCCTTCTCCCTGAACGCCTCGAACGTAAGCTGCCGCGGTCGTTCCAGCGAGAAACGGGTCTTCGCCCAAGTATTCGAAGTTGCGACCGTTGAGCGGCGATCGTTGAATGTTCACCCCGGGCGCGAGCAGGATTCGGACGCCGCGAGCCCGGCAGTCGCGAGCGATCGATTGGCCCACGCGCTCCGCGAGGCTCGAATCGAATGAAGCGGCCAGTGCGATGGCCGCTGGATAAGCGGTGCTCGGACCCCAGTTTCGGCATCCCGACGGTCCATCGGACATTTTGATCTCGGGAATCCCCAGGCTCGCCACGGCGCGGATGAAGAAGTCGCGATCGCCGCCGACGTAGTCGATCTTCTCCTCGAGGGTCATTTTCGCGAGCCATTGTTCGACGCGGCGCTCCGGCGAGGGTGCGGCCGACGAGGCCGTCGGCGCCACGGCGGAAGGACCGGCTCGGGCGACGCTCGGATGGGGGGGGACCGAAGGCTCGCACGCGCAGAGGACGAGGCACACGACGGGGGTGATACGCGGCGTACGCGCGCGGATGCTCATGGGAACCGCATACCGCACGACCAACAAGCGGGTCCAGCTGCGTCCACGGACCGTGGACGGCAGAGCGGCAGGTCCGACATCTTGAAGACGGACGCTTGCGACATCGATTCGCGGGCTGGCGTCGCGCGCTCGACGAACCAGCTCACCACGGTGTCGCCACGCGGACGGGGACCGGCGATCCGGACGTGCACGCGGGCGGCGAGCTCGCGCGCGCGAGCCTACCGCCGACGGCGCCGGGTCGCTATCGTACGACCAAACGTGCCTCCCCGCCCCAATCTGCCTGACCTCCTTTCGATCCAAGTCCAAGATCGGCCCATTGAGGGCAGCGTTCGCCCGCCGGGATCGAAGAGCTACACGAACCGCGCGCTCGTCCTGGCGGCTCTCGCGCAAGGTCCCTCGACGCTAAACGGCGCGCTCTTCAGCGACGACACGAAGCACATGGCGCACGGCCTCCAAGCGCTCGGGATCGGCGTCGTCCCGAACGAGGCTATGCGTCGCTTCGACGTGACGGGCAGCGGCGGTCGGATCGCCGTCGATCGCGCCTCCGTATTCGTCGGTAACTCAGGAACGACCGCGCGCTTTCTCACACCCGTCATGGCCCTCGGCCAGGGCGTCTACGAACTCGACGGAAACGAGGCCATGCGAAAGCGCCCCCTCCAACCCCTGCTCGACGCGCTCCAGAGCCTGGGCGCAAACGCCACGAGCATTCGCGCCAATGGCTGCCCGCCCATTCGCGTCGAAGGCTCGGGCTTCCACGGTGGGACGGCTCGAATCACCGGCGGGGTGAGCAGCCAATACTTCAGCGCGCTGCTCATGGTAGCTCCGTGCACCCGGCTCGGAGTGAGCCTCGATGTCGACGGCGATCTCGTTTCCAAGCCTTATATCGAGGTTACGGCACAGGCCATGGCGGCCTTCGGCGTGACGCTCCGGCGCGAAGGCTTTCACCGGTTCGAAGTCGACTCGGGCCACTATGCGGGCGCCATTTACGACGTAGAGCCCGACGCGTCTGCGGCCTCGTATTTTTTTGCGGCCGCGGCCGTAACCGGCGGACGGGTGGTCGTGCCGGGGTTGGGGGCGCGATCGCTGCAGGGTGATCTCGCGTTCGTCCGGTTGCTCGAACGGATGGGTTGCCGCGTGCGCCAGACCGAAAACGAGACCGAAGTGACCGGTCCGAACAAGCTTGCCGGGATCGAAGCCGACATGTCGAACCTGTCGGACACAGCACAGACACTCGCTGCGATAGCACCGTTCGCCGTGGGTCCGACCCGTGTCACAGGCATCGGCTTCATTCGCCGAAAGGAAACGGATCGCGTTGCGGCAGTCGTGACGGAGCTAAGGCGAATGGGAATCACCGCCGAGGAAGAGGAGGACGGGTTCATTGTTTACCCTGGAGCTCCGCGGGCCGCCGATATCGAAACATACGAGGACCACCGAATGGCCATGAGCTTCGCCGTCACGGCACTCGCGGCGCCCGGGATTCGCATCCGAAATCCTTCGACCGTCTCCAAGACCTTCCCCGACTTCTTCGCCGTGCTCGACCGCTTGCGGCACCACTGAGAGCGCCGCAGCGGGGTCGATGGGTGACGGCAAGGCGGGCTGCCGGCGGCGCGACTCGAACGGCCCCCTCGCATTCGGCCGGCCGGCTCGGCGCGCCCGGAGCCCTGCTCGCGACCGACGTCGACGGACGGTTCGGCGAACGGGTCTCGCAATCGCGAGGTAACCTTGTCGCAGCGGCCGTTTGTTGGCAACGTGCTACGAGCCATCCGTCATGCCATCGAGCCCCGTGTCCGCACGGCACGTACACGGCGCGAGCGCGTTTCGTCCGCGCGCCGTGCTCGTCGGCGTTCAGCTTCCTGGCGTGGAGGATGCGGAGCACGCATCGGATCTCCAAGAGCTGGGCCGTCTCGTCCAGACGCTCGGCTTCGACGTCGTCGCGAACGTCTCTCAGCGGCGGGACGCTCTGGCCGCCGCAGCGGTCGTGGGCGAAGGCAAGTTGCGAGAGCTCGCCGAGATCACAGGGGGCAAGGGCGTCGTCCCGTCCGGCGCGCCCGAGGTCAAGACCAAGGCGCGCACCCGGTGGGCCCTCCGCGACCGCAACGGCGAATTCTCGCAAGGGGCAGGCGCAGACGTCCGCGTTGTCCCGGACGGTGGCGGAGGTGACGCCAGCGAGGTTCCCGAGAAGGCCACGGTCGTCGTCGTCGATCACGAAATTACGCCGAGTCAGGCACGCAATCTCGAACGCGCCACAGGCGCCCAGGTGCTCGATCGGACCGGAGTTATCGTCGATATTTTCCATCGGCACGCGCGCAGCCGCGAAGCGCGATTGCAAGTCGAGATCGCACGGCTCAACTACGTCGCCCCGAGGATGCGCGAGGCGAGCGGCGGCAAGGAACGGCAGCGGGGCAAAGGCGCCGGAGAAGCAGCGATCGAGCTCGATCGCCGGAAAATTCGGGACCGCATCGCGGAGTTGCGCGAGCAACTGGCCGCTCTTCAAAGGGAGCAAGACCATCGGCGCTCGGCGCGCAGAGATCAGCTCCGGGTCGCGCTGGTCGGGTACACCAACGCGGGCAAATCGTCGCTTATGCGCGCTCTGACCGACAGCGATGTGCTCGTCGAGGACAAGCTGTTCGCTACGCTCGATACCACTGTGCGCGCACTTCACCCCGAGACCAAACCGCGCATTTTGGTCTCCGACACCGTGGGATTCATCAAGAAGCTGCCGCACGACCTCGTCGCATCCTTTCGATCGACTCTCGACGAGGCACTCGAAGCGTCGCTGCTTCTCTACGTCGTGGACGCCACGGATCCCACATGGGGCGCCCAGCTCGAAGTGACGCGCACGGTGCTTCGGGATATCGGCGCCGACCGCGTGCCGAGTCGACTCCTGTTGAACAAGGCCGACCGTCTCGGCGCCGAAGCGAGACGGGCACTCGGACCCTACGAGGCTCAGGGCGCCATGGTTCTGTCGGCCCACAACCCAGGCGACGTCCGTTTGCTGCGCGAGGCGATCATCACGTTCTTCGAAACGTCGATGGTGGAAGCGGAGCTCGTCGTGCCTTACGACAGGCGTGGCTTGCTCGCCGAGGTGTATGAGAACGCCCGGGTCATCGCGGAGGACTACGAGGAAGGCGCTGCCCGATTGCGTGTCCGGGGACCGTCGGCGGCCATAGCCAGACTTCGGCGCGCGTTCGAGAGCTGAGAGCGCGAGAACGCAGCCACCGACCGCGCTCATCGGAGCCACGGCTCCCGAATGCGGAGATCGATCGGCATTCGCCCCTTACGGCGGAGAACTGGCTCGGTAATGGCGAACGCATTCGCCGCGCACGAGAAAGATGGCTTCCTCGGCCACGCTTGTCGCGTAGCCGGCTACACGCTCGAGGTGCTTGGCAATCCGGATGACGAGCACGCCGCTCACGACGTCGGCGGCCCCTTTCGCCATTCGATCGCTCATTTCGGCGACGACGGCGTTGTATTGCTCGTGCACGGCGTCGCCACTCGCGACGGTACTCTCGGCACTCGGGAGGTCCTCGTCGAAGAACCCGTGGAGGGCGCTCCGCAGCGTCTGCTGCGTGCGGGTGACCATCGGCCCGAGCTCGTCGCGCGCCAGCAACCTGGTCTTCGCGGGCTCCTCCATCGCACGCTTTGCGATGTGGCTTGCCTCGTCGCTGATGCGCTCCAGATCGGTAACGAGCTTCAGCGTCGCCGTCAACAGCCGCAGGTCGCGCGCGAGCGGTTGCCGCAGTGCGAGGACGCGAACCACCAGCGCTGTGAGGTCGACTTCGTCCCGATCAATCTGCGACGCCAGCTCTTGCGGTTGCCCCGACGAATCAGCGGTGCCTTGGGACATGACGTCGATCGCCAGCGCCAAGGCACGCTCGCAGCGCACACCCATCTGACTCGCGCGCGAGCGCACTTCGCGAAGCTCGCTCTCAAAATCGCGGCTCGTATGCTCCGGTGGCATCCCAGGTCCCTCGTTCTAACCCCGTCCAGCCACCGGATGCAGATCATGCCGCAATTGTCGGGCGATGTCGATCGGATCGGGTCTGCGGCCGTCTGCGGCCCCTCATCGAACCTGGCACGCAGGCCGCGCACGCTTGCTCGTAACCTGGACGCACACCGGATTACAGTCGCTGCCCAACCCATCGACTATCTCCGAGCACCACGGGCAATCGAGCGGAGAAGATGTTCCGATTCAGGCACACGGTCCCGCGAGGTCGCTTGCTCACAATGCTCGCGTTGAGCGCCGCGGTCGGGCTGCTCCCCTACGCGCCTTCGCGTTCGCAATTCGAACTGGCTGATCTGCAAGAAGCTCCTTTCGGTCGAACTCCGCCTCTGCACCCGTGGCGGCTGCTCGAAGGGCGGCATTGGCAGATCGTCTCGGCGAGCGTCGAGAGCGTCGACGTGACCGACTCGGCCGAGGACACCACCGGGTCATGCCCCTCCGGAATGGTCGAAGTGCAGGGCCGCATGAAGGTGCCCGGTGACGACACCTTCGAATCGATCGATAGGCTCCAAAAGTCCGTTTGCATCGACTGGATCAATCGGGATTTTCCAGAGCGATGCGCACGTTTCGATCGGGAGAAGTGGCGCGCCGTGTCGCAGGGTCTGCCAAGCCAAGCGATGCATTTTTGCATCGATCGATTCGAATATCCGAATCGTCGCGGCGCATACCCGTGGATCGTCGTGAGTTGGTACGAGGCCCGCGACGTTTGCTCCCGCGAGGGTAAGCGCTTGTGCACGGAAGACGAATGGACCTTCGCTTGCGAAGGCGAGGAGGCTCTCCCCTACCCGTACGGATACGTCCGGGACAGGAGCGCCTGCGTCATCGATCGCAGCTGGCGTAGCGTCGACGCGGACGCCCTGTCAGCTCGGGACGGACCACGCGCCATGCGGGAGCTCGACCGCCTCTGGCAGGGAGAGGCATCCGGCGAGCGGCCTCTGTGCCGGAGTTCGTTCGGGGTTTACGATATGACCGGCAACGTGGACGAATGGACCGCGTCGGTCCAAGGCGGAGAACGCCCTTCGATTTTGAAGGGGGGCTATTGGGGGCCGGTGAGGAGCCGCTGCCGACCCTCGACCCGCGCCCACGATCAAGACTTCGTTTACTACCAGCAGGGCTTCCGGTGCTGTGCCGACCCACCGCCCTCGGACTCAGCAGCCGGGGCCGCGCCGAAACCGTGAGCGCCTCGTCACGCCGGATGAATCGAGGTTAGCGTGGAGCTCGATGCAGGACCAACCGCGAATCGCACCCCAGCGCCTCACCGGATCCGGGCCAGCGCCGAGCATCGGGTTCCTGATCGACTGGCTCGGGAACAGCCCTTATCAGTGTCAGATCCTTCGCGGCGTGACGAAGGAGGCCGACGACCGTGGCGCGCAGCTGCTGTGCTTCGTCGGGGGTGCGATTGCGCCACCCGGCAAGCTGAACCCCGCAAACGCCGTCTTCGAACTCGCCCGATCTCGCAACGTCGACTGCGTTGCTTTGCTCTCGAGCTCACTCGGAAACGCCATCGGGCTCGACGGCCTCAAGTTGTTCTGCGAGAAGTTCCGCCCCATGCCCACGTGCAGCATTGCCGTTGCTCTGGGGCCGGATGTGTCGAGCGTTCGCGTGGACAACGAGTCGGGCATGCAAGCCCTGGTCGCACACATGATCCAGGTGCACGGGATCCGGCGAATCGCGTTCGTGCGGGGGCCCCCGGCAAGCGATGAAGCCGAACTGCGCTTGCGCGTCTATCGCGAGACGCTTGCCGCAAACGGCATTCCGTACGCCGAGGAGCTCGTCGTTCCGGGCGACTTCAATGCAGCCTCGGGACGAGAAGCGGTCGACATCCTCTTCGTCGAGCGCAAGCTTGCCGTGAGCAGCGTCGGCGCCATCGTCGCAGCCAACGACCTGATGGCGCTCGCAGCCATCGAGGAGCTTCGCGTGCGGGGCATTCGTGTTCCCGACGAGATCGCGGTCGGCGGATTCGACGACGTCCAGCAGGCTGCTTTTTCTCTCCCGCCGCTCACCACGGTCCGGCAGCGACTCGAAGACATGGGCCGCGAAAGCGTTCGTTTGGTGCTCGAACAATGGATCCGTCGTTCCGAGCCCGAGCAAGTCGTGCGTCGCACCGAGATCGTTACCCGGCGCTCGTGCGGATGCTTGCCCGGATACGCCGCAGGCCGAAAGAGCTCCAGTCCTCCCGGGTCTACGCTCGGGTTCGACGCGGCGATCCTTCGACGCCGACAGCACATTCTCGCCGAATTGGCACGCGCGGCGCGCGGAACCATGAGCGCGGCAGGGAGCGAGTGGGACGTTCGCCTTCTGAACGCCATCAGCGAACAGGTTCGTGGCGATAGCCCCAACGTTTTTTTGCGCGTATACGACGCCCTTCTGCGCCGCCTCGTGACGGCCGGCAGCGACCTGTCCGTTTGCAACGACGTCTTGAGCGCGCTGCGCTCGCGCGTCGTGCGCGCCATAAGTGATCCAAAGCTGCGAATGCGAACCGAAGATCTTTTTCACGAGGCTCGTGTCTTGACGAGCAACGCGATCGAAGGTGTTCACGTCGCGAGGCGTTTGCAAGGATGGAATGCCGCACTCGCACTGCTGGACGCCGGCGCCTCGATCGCGTCCGCAAGTACCTTGGATGAGCTCGCCCGCGCCGTGCATCGATATCTGCCGGCCGCGGGCATCTCCCGCTGCTTCGTCCTACGGCTGCACGAGAATCTCGACGCTCCGACCACGGCCCGAGTGATCCTCGCCGAAAAGCCGGAAGCTCGCAAATCGGACCCGACCCAATCCACGATCTATTTGGCAACCGACGTCCTTCGTGACGCGGTGCTCGGCGCCACCACCGGGCACGCTTTCGTCGTGTTTGCGGCAAAATTCGCGAACGGTGACCCAGGCGCAGTGGTCCTCGAGCTCGGCGATGTCGAGGGGCAGGGATACGAGGCGCTGCGAGTGGTCTTCTCGAGCGTGATCGCCCGAATCCCCGACTAAATCAGAGGCCGATCCTTGCGCGCTCGGAAGCCGCCATGAGGCCCGTGCTCGCGGCGAGCTTGCGGGGCTGCCCCGAACATGTCAAGCCCTCAGCTGGACCGATCAAGGGGTTAGCTCCCGAACGAGATCGTCGGCTCCGTAGACGACCCGCAGCGCTTCGAGCATGGCGGCGGAGTCGACGCTCACCGCCCGGGCGGTTGTCGTCTGATAGACGAATTGGTTGGGCAGGCTGGGGGCGTTTCCGTCGAAAATGAGACCGACGAGATCGCCAGCCGTGTCGATGACCGGGCTTCCTGAGCTTCCGCCGACGATATCGTTGGTCGATACGAAGTTGAGTGGCGTACTCGGTCGCAGCTTTGTTCTGACGGCCTGCCACCGCTGCGGGAGCTGGAACGGGTCCGTCCCGGTGGCATGGCGGTACATCCCCCCAAAGTCCGTCGACCAGGGCACGTCCTTGCCGGACAGGTCGTATCCCTTCACCGTCCCGACCGACAGACGCAGCGTGAATGTCGCATCGGGTGCAACGTCGGTTCCCTCGACGGCGAAGATCGCCTCGGCGATCTTCGTGCGGAGAGCTCGCATCGGAGCCTCCACGGCATCGTCGTATTGCTTGCGGCTGACCCTCGCTTCAGGCTCGATCGCACGCATCGCCGCGATCAGCGGGTCGCTCGATGCGTCCACGGCGACTTGCCCGCCCTCCCAAAGGGCGTGCCTGGCGTAGGAGTCGAAGAGCTTGGACTGGGCGACGATCGCCTCCGCAGCCCGCTCGGGCGTCTCGCCCGCTAGAATCCGCCGCACCGCCGGATCGCTTTCGCCGAGCTCCCTCACAAGCAAGAGCAGCCATTCCTTCACGAATGCTTCTTCGACGCCCGGATAGATGGCCGCCGGCGAAAGAACGTGCGACTTCAGCTCCTCCAAGCTGGTCTCGCGATATTCCGGCAGGCGCTCCGCGTTCCGAAGGGTCCGCTGCCCGGGTAGGCGCACGAGGTGACGCGCGATCCGAAGCAGCGATCCACCAGGCGCCTCGAGCGCCTGATAGCGAGGGTACATCGCGGCGTACGTCTTTTGCACGGCTTTGACCGCGTCCCATAGTGCTCCGTACCTGGCCCGGAGGTCCGCATTCGCGTTGACGCCTCCTTGCAGTCTCTGCTCCTGGTTCTGCTTTTTGGTAATGAGGTTCGGATCGCGCAACCCCGACTCGAAGCCGGCGATCGCTTTCAACGCATTCTCGACGCCGAAGATGGCTTCGCGTGCCTGGCGCCTCGCCTCAGGCCCGTTTTCCGACCACCGGTACAAGTTCAATCGCCACGCGCGCCGGACCTCAAGCTGCCGCGGATAGACGACGTCGCGCAGTGTCTCGAGCTCGGCCATCGTGTCGTCGCGCGAAGTGCGGCCCGGGTGTCCCGATGTGAACACCGTGTCGCCCTCGTTCGGCCCCGCAATGTTCCACCGCAAGTAGTCCGACGGAGCGAAGGCCTGGTTGTGCTCGTACACGCGAAACAGCGCGAGATCCAAATCGTATCGCGGATAATTGAAGTTGTCTGGATCGCCACCGAAGAACGCGATGTCCGCCTCGGGAGCAAAGACAAGACGCACGTCCGTATACTGGTGATACCGGTACAAGCGGTACATCGCCCCCCCATAGAGCGTCACCACGTCGCAGCGGAGTCCCGTCGCGTCGTGGCAATCCTTCTCGATGGAAGCCATCTGGGCCTTGATGGCGCGGTTGGCATCGGCGTCCGAGAGGTTCACTTGTCTGGCTGCCTGCACCTGCGCGGTGACTTCCGCGATCGAGACGAGCTGATCGATCTCGAGATCGGGGCATCTCGCTTCAGGTCCGTCCCTGCCGGCGACGTAACCCGAGGCGAGATAATCGTGCCCCACCGAACCGAGCTTGGCGACACAGTCGGACGCGACGTGGTGGTTGGTCAGCAAAAGACCGCGCGGAGAAACGAACGATCCGGAGCCACCTGAATTGAAACGTACGCTCGCACGACGCACGTGGTCGAGCCACTGCGGTGTAAGGGTGACGTGGTGATCTGCCGCAATGCGTTGCACCGGGATCATGTCGAACGGCCACATTCCTTCGTCCGCCGAAGCGGGAGCCGCCAGCAGCGCAACGGCCACCATGGGAGTCAGAATGGCGCGAGAGTTCACGTCTTGCTTCCCAGCCGATATTTGTCGATCCGCTCGGTCATGCGCGGCCGGCGATCTTACGCCAACTCGGTCGCTCGCGCACCTATTCCATCGCGCCATCACGTGGGGATACGTTATCGAACGTTCCTTGAGGGGGATACGCATTCCGTATTCGACATAGTCACGGAGCGCGATGCCTACTCGGCTTTGCGTGTGCGCGGATCTCGAGCGGCAGGGTGTCGGGGCCCGTGGGACCCGTTCGGGCCGGAGCCCGACCAAGGCTGCTGCTACAGTCGAGCTAGCCGAGATGTGCTCTGCGCAAAAGGCGCTATGCTTCGGCGATGAAGACGGCGATCGCGGGGCTGGCTTTGACCCTGTTGGCAGCCTGCGGCGGCCTCGTGACTCCCGGCTCCGAAGAGCAGCCAGGTGGGCCTGGTCCGAGCGTTCCGATCAGCGGCACTGCATCGGCCGGGGGCGCGTCGCAAGTTGGGTCAGCCGCTGGCGCGAGCGCCATCACCGGGGCGGGGGTGGCGCCCCTGCAGCCGCCCAACGGTCCGGGGGTCAGCAGCGGCGGCGGGCCCTCCGCCCCGGGCGGCAGCGCGGACGACAGCGGCAGCGGGCCCCCCGCCGCCGGCACCAGCGCGGGCAGCGGCAGTACCAGCGAGCCCCCCGCCGCCGGCGCGGGCGGCAGCGTCAGCGGCGGTAGCGGTCTGCCCGGCGGTGGGGGGAGCGTCGGCGTCGGCTTCGCCAGCTCCAACGGGGTGAGCGGAAGCGCGTCATGTCCACCGTCCAACGATGCGCCAGCATGCCCGGCCCTTCCGGCATTCGTCTCGACCCCGGACGATGTTGGAACCTGGCAAGGCTGCCAGTACATGGCTTGCCTTGGCGCACTATGCGCGACGTGCACGTGCGTCGCCTCCGGCGAAGGGTCCACATGGGAATGCGCGTACGGCGCTCAACCTGTCGGCAATGCGACGCCGGCACCTCCGACACCCCCGGTGCTGCCTACTCCGCCCAGTCCCTTCATGGTGCCCGATGCCGGCGCGCCACCGCAACCTCAACGTCCACGGTAATTCGAGGCGCCGGGTCAGCGCGCGCCGCACGGTGACGTGACGCGAGGCTCGCTCTCGGCAGCGTGGCTCGACCCGTAGCCAACGCCAAGGCGGGCGCACGATCGCCGGAGGCCGCGAAGCGCGTGTGCAGTGCGTGAAACGTCTCGGGCCCGCACGCGTATACCGGCTATGCCGACCCGACCGAGCCGATGGCGGCCGATGAGCGTGTGGACGCCAGCCGTCGTCGCCGTGGCCATGGCATCCCTTTTCGCGTGCGAGGCCCACTTGCCGATCGCAGCACGGGCGGCACAAGTCGAATCCTATCAATGTGCGGGATTCCCCCCCGGGCCCGATGAGCAGCGGCTCATGCGAAGCCTCGCAGTCCTGAAGGCGGAATCGAAATGCCACGTCGACTACTGCAGTGGCGTAGCCCAGGTGTTCGCGGTCAGGCTCGTGGTGCGCGCCCCCGCTGGCGTGACCGCCGAACAGCTGGCCAGACTGCTCCGCTGCCACGGCGCTCGAGCCCTGTTGGGTGAGGTCGACCTATCGCTGCGCGACGACCCCTATTGGCTTCCCGGCTCGTGGGTGGATATCGACGTCCAAGACGCAGGCAACTCCTTCGTCGTAACGCTGACTGGAAATTCCGTGACCGACAATATCCACATTCTGCGCCGGGCGGAGGCGTTCGCCGCACAGCGCGGCACCCAAGAGGGTCACTAGAGCTAAGCAATATAGCGGCCGGCGCGCAGGCTCACGCCACCTAGCTTGCCGGGTATGCTCTCCCGGTTTTGACTCCGACCCGACCCAGCCCCGCTACGGCCGCGAGTCGCGGCGGCCATGACGGGGACTTCAGCGAAATGGAATCGAGCTGACGTCGGCCGGATTTCGCTGTGGGCTTCGCTGCCTTCGAACATAGTGTCGCTCCCGAGATGGTCCGGCTGGGTCGGTGGAGATCGCACAAGGTGCTCGCGGGGTGCGCGGCAGTCATCGCGACGCTGCTGCCAACCGCGGCGCTGGCCGCGGCGGGGCCCGCCGATCGCGTGGCGCCCGTCGCGTTCGGTCTCGCGCTCATTCTCGTTCTCGCCAACCTGTGCGGTCACGCCGCCATACGACTGGGACAGGTGGCCGTGCTGGGCGAGCTGCTGGCCGGCGTGGTCCTTGGAAATCTGCCCGGCCTCGGCGTGCTCAGGCTGCCGGACGATCCGTCGATCGACATGATCGCGCGGCTTGGCGCGCTCGTTCTCCTGTTCGACGTGGGGCTCGAACTCACCGCAAGAGAGGTCTTCGCCGTCGGGCGCACGGCGCTCGCCGTGGCGATCTGCGGAACGGTTTTCAGCCTCGCGTGCGGCTGGTTGGTCGGTGGAGCGATCCGCCGGAGCGCCAGCACGTATTCGCACGTTTTCGTCGGCGCCGCGCTTACCGCGACGAGCGTGGGAGTCACGGCGCGCGTGCTCAAAGACCTGGGCAAGACCGGAACCCCGGAGTCGCGCGTCATCCTCGGCGCCGCAATCATCGATGATGTTCTGGGCCTGCTCATCCTCACGCTCGTCACCGGGTCGGTCTCTGCCGCCGGGGCGTTCGGGAGTCCGTCGCTCGCGACGCTCGCTGCGACCCTCGCAAAAGCCACGGCGTTCTTCTGTGTCGCATTCCTCATCGGCTCGCGTACTGCCCCGCACCTCTTCGCGGCCGTCGCGAGACTGCGAACGAGCGGTGCGCAGGTCGCGATCGGGCTCGCCCTGTGTTTCGTGCACGCGTGGGTCGCCGATGCGCTCGGCCTTGCCCCGATCGTCGGAGCCTTTACGGCCGGGCTGATTCTCGAAGACTCCCACTCGGCGCGTTTCGTCGCTCGCGGCGAGCGATCGCTGCGCGAGCTGGTCGAACCGGTCTCGTCGTTTCTCGTCCCGGTGTTCTTCGTCGTCATGGGGACTCGTGTCGACCTGCGTGCTCTCGCCTCGGGCCCCGCGCTCGGTGTCGCCGCCGCGCTGACGCTGGCTGCAGTCCTCGGCAAGCTCGCGTGCGCGGTGGGTGCTTCGGGAGTCCGCCGAATGCCGGTCGCCGTGGGGATGATCCCGCGCGGAGAGGTGACGCTGATTTACGCAAGCATCGGTGGATCGGTTGTCATCGGCGGCCAGCCCCTGCTGGATCCGCCGCTTTACTCGGCGCTCGTTTGCGTCGTCATCGCAACGACGCTGCTTACACCTGCCCTACTCAAGTCGGTGTTCCAAGCAAGCGCGCCCGCGATTACGTCGTCGGGAGCGTCACGCGCACCGTAGTGCCATGCGCGTGATGGTCCGTGCTGCTCTCGACTCTGACGTTGCCGCCGTGGGCAACGACAATGTCATTGACAAGCGTGAGCCCGAGTCCAACTGAGTGTTGCGAGCCTGCTTGACGTTCGAAAAGGAACGGCAGCTTGTCGGCCGGGATTCCCGGCCCATCGTCCTCCACCGAAATCGTGACCGTCTTGCTTGGCTCGTCGCAGCACAGGCGCACGACGATGTCGCCGCCCGGCAGGCGGCGCGATCCGCGACGAACGTAGCGGAGCGCGTTTCCAGCGAGAGTGGCGATCACCCACGCCATCTTCTCGGGATCCACCGATACCGAATCGAGACTGGCCACGCCGTCGATCGATAGGGTCACGTCGAGACTGCGTGCTTCGCGCTCGAGCGGCTCGAGCGTCGATCGGGCAAGCTGCACGAGATTGACCGGACTGCGATAGAGTGGAATCGCCCCGATCGGGCCCGATCGCGACGGGGGTTTTGCCGACACGGGTCCGAGAGACACGGTCCGCACCACCCGTACTCTATGACTCGAACCGCGAGGCGGCCACAATGGCGGCTCGGTGTGGCGCGGCATGCCACATCCCGCGGTCCTTCGTTGATCGCGTCGGTCGCAGGCCCGGGCCAGAGGCACTCCTAACGTCCGCCGGGCGCCGCGAGCACAAGATCCACGACAATCACGGATTGCGGAGTGACCGAAATGCCGGCGGCATTGATGCAGACGGTGTGAGAATTCGGAACGGTCACGATGACCTCGCTCTTCGTAAACGAGCTTTCGGCATCCAGCGTGGCGCCCACGATCGACGGAGTGGGCGAAGGAGTGGCGCTCGAAAACGTAAAAACGTACCCGTCGAAGGCTCCCCCGGTTAGGGGCGAAAATGAAAGAAAGTCGATCGCGATTGAGCTTGCGCCGACGTAGACGTTGGCTGGGACGACGTAGTTCGAATCGTTCGTGCCCGAAATTTCAGGGAAGAGCGGGCCGTCGTCGGGCACGGAACCGACGGTCGCCGTCGAGTCGTTTCCCACCAGATCCGAAGGCAAGAGAGGCGAGCTGCAGCAATACACGCCGAATGAGACGCTGAGCCCATCCAAGTTCGACGCCACCGCATCACCATTGACCGCCGCGTCGGTCGAATCGGCCCCCTTATCCGGCAACACGGAGCCGCCGCATGTCGTCAAGCCAATGACGAGCAGCCTCAGAAATCGAACTCCCAAGCCGGCTCGGCCATCACGCGCTTGCATGGACACTCCGACGCGCAACCGCCACCACGTGGGTCAGCCTACCGCAAAAAATCGTTCGCGATTCGGCAGGCGTGCGCGCGGTGCTCGCTGCTGTGCGGTTTAGGCCGTGAGCCGGCCGTGCTCCTAAGGCCCAGGCAGAGCTAACGACGGCGACCGCCTCCGTGGAAGGCACCGCCCTGGAATCCTCCGCCGCTGCGAAAAGTTTGCCAGTGTGCGCCGCCGACCTGGCGTCCCATGTCTTCGCGTCCGAGATCTCGAGTCGGTTCCGTGCGTTGCCAGGTTTCACCGGTATTGCGCTCCCAGCCCGCTCCCGGCGCGGTCCGGTACACTTGTCCGTCGTGACCGGCATAGACACCGCCGAAGGTCGGGACCTTGCCCACCGGCATGGCGGCCCGATTGCTGGCCGCATTCCGCTCCCAGGCGTTGCCGACCACGTTCCGTCCCCAGGAGCTTCGGTACAGGTTGGTCTCCTGGTAGTTGCGCACGACGACGTTGCGGTGCCCCCAGCCCCAACCGGCCGGACCCCACCATGGGTGGAAGAGCATGCCGGGCCAGAAACCGACTGCGAGGCCGACCCCGTAACCCCAGCCAAAGCCCCAGTAGAAGCCGGGGGCCCACCCCACGTCAAAGCCAAACGTCCACGGCGAACCGATCCAGACGTTGTCGGCCCAGCAGGGATATACGAAGCCCGTGCCGTAGACCACGACATCGTCATCGCCGACGTACGAGCCGAGGTACCCGGGCGTATATCCCTCGTGAACGACATCGGGCGTCGAGTCATAAACGCGAACGTACGTCACGTAATAGAGCGGCGAACTCGGCGGGATGGTGTAGATGACGTCCGGCACCGAGGAGGCCCCGATCCATGGCCCCAACGGCGACTCGGCCGTGAACCAGATCCCGTTGTCGACGGCATAGTAGCTGGTCGGAGCCACGCGGATGGCGGGCGTCGCCGAGTTGAGCGCGTACGCGAGGCTCGTGCCTTCGATCGGCGCCCATTTCGGCGCGCCGTCGTAACTCACCGTAAGTTCCGCCGCGCGACGGTCGACGGTGACCGTCTGCGGAATCTCGTTGGCGATGACCGCTTGTTGCGCCTCCGGCGTCCCTGCGACAGAAGCCAGCACGATCCCCTTCGGATGGTTCTCCGGGATTTGCGCGAAGTCGGAGGGCAAATTCTTCGCAGGTACGAAGGCCCACGGTCCGCGCTCGAGCGAGGGGCTGCTGTACCATCGGCCTGACAAGAGCACGTAGTAGAGCGGGGCCACTGTGTCCACGAAGAGGTCCGAGGTGGAGTTCGTGACCTCGAGCAGATGGGTCCCGGAAATGGCTTGGAGCTGAGGTGGGCCCTGCAGCTGGACCAACTCGGCCGGCACTGTGCTCACGTAGATGGTCGGAGTCACCCCTCGCGCCAGTTCGTCTGTGAGCGGCGTCCCGGCGGTGTCGAGAAGATCGACCACCTGACCGCGCGACGCCACCTCCTTCGCGCGATCGAGCGCGACTGCGGTCGATGGATGAAGATCTCGGGCCTCAACCCAGGGCCCCGCAGGATCGCCGGACGTCATCCAGTGGCCCGCCAGGGAAAGATAGTAGTGACCGCCCCGCGGGTCGAAGAGCAAAAGCGCTCGCGTGTTGATGATGCGCAGGAGGCCTGTGTCGGTCACGGGGCGAAGCACCGGCTGGCCGTCGATGAGCACGAGGATCGCGGGCGTGGTCGAGAGCAGAATCCGGGGTACGTCGTTCCGCACGTGCACGGTCGGGCGTTTCGATTCGGCGCGCGTGACGGCCAAACTCGCCTGGAGTCGATCGAGCGCGACGTAAACGGGGCCCGTCGCCATGTGCTGCCGGATGGCCGCGGTGAACTCTTCGGCGCGATCGGGCTGCGATGGGAAACTGCCGCTCTCGACCCGTATGTCGTTCAAAGTGACCAGGCGGTTCTCACGGTCAACGTCGGTACGCGCCGAGAGCCAGGTGACGCCATAAACGGGCACGGCGGAGGCAGGAGTTTGTACCGAGACGGCCGCTCGTGAGCGGATTTTGTCATTGTCCCACGTCTCGACCTGAGGCTGATACACCTTCACCTGGAGGTTGCCCGCACGGATGACGCGCGGCCAGCCGTTGTCCGTGGCGACGTGGTCGTCGACCATGAGCTCACTGGAAGGCACCGCATCCTCGCCCGCCAGAACGCGCGTCGGGTCCGCCGCGGGCGAGCACGCCGATGCCGCGACAAGCGTCATGAGAACCCATCGCTGCGCGGGCGAATTCGCCTCGTTCCCACCGGTTCCTTCGGGCATGAGGTCCTCCGAACGGAAGGGACATTATACCGGTACCCCAAATCGCCCTAACGTCCTCGCTCGTGACCGTCGACATTCTGCTTCTCTTCCTCGGAATCTGGGGCGCGGTCTTCGTCTATCGCTGGCTGGCAACGCTCCGCGCGGGCGCCTCGCTGCGCGCCGCCCTGCCTTCCGCGTACGAAGTGATCGTCGGCCTGGTAACGGACTTTTTTGACACGCTCGGCATCGGTTCGTTCGCGACGACTACGGCGCTCTTCAGGCTCCGCGGAGTCGTCCCCGATCGCCTCATCCCCGGGACGCTGAACGTCGGTCACACGATCCCGACGATCGCGCAAGCATTCATTTACGTTGCGATAGTTCGCGTCGACGGCACGACGCTCGCCCTCCTGATTGCTTCGTCGGTGGCCGGCGCCTGGGTCGGCGCCGGTGCCGTTGTCGCGTGGCCGAAGCCACGCATTCAACTTGGGCTCGGCGTGGCACTCGTCGCGGCCGCCTCGATGCTCTGCGCGGAGCAACTTCACGTCCTGCCCACCGGCGGCGAAGCGCTTGCGCTTCGTGGGCCACGCCTGGTGCTGGCGCTCGCAGGCAACTTCGTCCTCGGCGCGTGGATGACACTGGGCGTCGGTCTGTACGGCCCATGCATGGTGCTCGTGAGCCTGCTGGGAATGAACCCGACGGCCGCCTTTCCGATCATGATGGGCTCGTGCGCCTTCTTGATGCCCGTCGCGAGCGCGCGTTTCGTGTCGCGGCAGGCGTACGCGCCTAAAGCCGCGGTGGGTCTCACGATCGGTGGCCTGCCCGGCGTTCTCTTGGCCGCATGGATCGTGCGATCGCTGCCGCTCCACGCGGTGAGATGGCTCGTCATTGCGGTCGTTCTCACGTCCGCTCACACGCTGCTGCGCTCGTGGTGGCGCGCGGAGCCCTGATGCTCGAACCCAAGCTTGGTCATGGTGCGTCGGGCCGTTGCGGGGTAGAGAACCCATTGGGGCCAGCTTGGCCCGGTCCTCGGCACGAGCATGGCGAAGGTGCGACGCAGCGAATCGGCGACGAAGGGTGTCGTTCGCCTCACAGTGCGCGTGAAGCCGCGGGCGAAGACATCCTGCGTCCTTTGCGCCGACGGTCTTTCGGTGGACCTAGCGCTGGCGGCACCCCCCGTCGACGGCGCGGCGAACGACGAACTCATCAGGACGTTGGCGAAGGCGCTGGGAGTTCCGAAACGGTCGCTCCGCTTGGCTCTGGGGGCGGCGTCGAGGACCAAAGTCGTCGAAGTCGCCGGCCTCGCGCGAGCCGAAATCATCGCGCGCCTCTCAGCGCAGACACGGCTTCGGCGCGATGCCACCCGAGACGCACACCCACATCTCCGTGAGTCATGAGGGATGGATCGGCCGGTATCCTCCCGAACGCTCGCTCACTATGAAACGAACGCCGTCGCGTTCTGGGAGGGCACCAAGGGCCACGACGTTTCGCAAAACTACGGGGCGTTGCTCAACCACATCACAAGGCAAGGTCCGTTGAGGATTCTGGACTTCGGCTGCGGCCCAGGACGCGATCTGGTTTACTTCCGCGCGCTCGGTCACGAAGCGGTCGGCCTGGAAGGGTGCCGTACGTTTTGCGCAATGGCGCGGCGGCACTCGGGTTGCGATGTGCTCGAGCAAGATTTCTTGGCACTCTCGCTCCCCGCGAGTGAGTTCGACGGCGTCTTTGCGAACGCGTCGCTCTTTCACATTCCGGGGCGCGAGCTCCCGCGAGTGCTGGGGGAGCTCAGAGCCACGTTGAAAACAGGCGGGGTGCTCTTCAGTTCGAACCCCCGTGGCCAGAACGAGGAGGGGTGGGATGGCGATCGGTATGGCTGCTACTGGGATCTGAGCCGCTGGCGGTCGATGGTCCTAGCGGCCGGGTTTTCAGAGGTCGCGCACTACTATCGGCCCGAGGGCAAGCCACGCGAGCAGCAGCCTTGGCTCGCCACGGTCTGGAGGAAGACGTGACTGGAGCTTTCCGGATGCGTCCTCTTCCAAGCTCGCATCGATCCGATGGAACCTCGCCCGATAACCTCTGGCGATAGGCTTTCGCGGTCCGCAACATCGAAGGCCGACAGAGACTGCCGATGGGATCCCGCCAGCCCATGCGATCCGAAGCCCCGACGTTGCATCGGCGTCCCCGTTGCGTGCCCGCGTCACCCCTTCAGGGCTCGTCGGTCGACACGGTGCCGTGAATCACGGCCTCAGGACCTCCGGGCCATGTCGCCCGGCCCGACCAGATCGATGGGCCCGCCCATTGCGACTCGCGCAGCGATCCGTACGTGTGATCGACGCAGACCGAGCCCTTCGTCGAGCTGACCTTGATCTCATCGCCGGCCCTCACCCGATCGTTTATCAGCATCCGATTGTCCGAAGCGTCGCACGGAAGGGACGCGCCGTCGGCGACGACGAGACGAATCTCTCCGTGACCGACGATCGCGATGGTAACGGGCACGGGCAGGCCCGCATCTGCCGAACCAGCGCGCACTGCGGCTGCGAGACTCGCAACGATCAGTCGATGAACGAGAGGGAATCGCATGCGCTCATCCTAGGGCCGCCGTGGCACGCCGAACTCGTCGCAGGAATTCAAAGAACGAGCCGCCGGACTCATCGACCCATTCCGGGGGCCCGGCTCTTGGTCGATTGGGCGTGGTCGTTCCGGGCTAAACCGCTAGAGTGTCTGGCCCTGTGCGTTCGTTGCCACCCTGGTGCCTGACGATCGGCTAAAATGTTGAATTTACAGCTCATTCGTTCCAAGGTAACCAAGGGTCGGCGCCTTTTGGCAATGACCATTCTAGCTGTGCCGCTCAGTCTGTCCTGCGGGGGCGCCACGTTTCCTCGCGAGACCGTGGCCGATAACGCCCGAGCCGACGACCCGTGGCTGGAAGGCGAGCGGTGCGCGGCGGATTTCCACGACGATGCGGGCCTGCGCGTCGAAGTGATTGAGGCAGGGAGCGGAAAAGTCGTCGGAGACGGTGAGAGCGTTCGCGTGCATTACATCGCCCGGCTGCCAAACGGCACCGTGGTCCATGACACCCGGAAAGACGGACCACCGCTCGAGATCATGATCGGCAGTGCGAAGATCATCTGCGGGTTCGAGAGAGCGATGCTCGGCATGCGCGCCGGTGAACAGCGTCGCGTCGTGGTGCCCTGGCGCCTCGCCTTCGGCGAAACTGGCAAACCTCCCGATGTCCAACCGCGAACCGATTTGACGTTCGTGATTGACCTCTACTTGGCTGCCGATCCGGCACTCGTCGGAGGCTCGCCCCCGGTGAATCCGGTCCGCGGCAGAGGTCGCTAGCGGACCGTCGGCTTGGCTTGGACTTGCCGCGAAGGCTCGTCACCCGCCCGCGATTTCCGCTCTTGCGCTGTCCCGGGGCAAGGCGCGCTTCAGGAATATGGCGGCCTTCTCTTCGAGCACCCGGAACGTGAACGACTCGGTGAGGAACAACTCTACGTCGGCCCGATCGTGGATGGCGTAGCCGACCGACAGATCTTGCCCGACGGTGAGCTCGTAGTCCCCCCCGCGCGTCGACAGAAGCACAGCGCCTCCCTGCAGCGCTGGCGCCCAGACCAACGACACGTCGGGCAAGCTTTGCTGGAAGCGTTGCCGAAGTGGGTAACCATCCTCGCTGTCGGCATCGAGCTCGTCGTAGGCTTGCAGGCCGAGGGCGAGGGCATAGGGGCCGTTCATGCCCGCAGCGCGCAGGGCCTCGAGAGCCGCGACAACGGCTCTGGGCCACTCGAGGATGGCATTCACGCCGATGGGCTTGTGGGGGCTCGCCTCGATGATGCCCGTAATCTGCCCGTCCTTGAACCCGTGGAAAATGGCCGTGTCCTCAGCGCGAGCGACGCGCTCGGCAACGGCGATCACCGGATCCAGGTCCAAATCGTCCGCTCCGCGCGACGCGTCGTCGAGCTCGGCGATCTTCATCGTGAAGGGAGCCCGGACCTCGACGAGAGGCTGAACGGCGCGGATGGCGTGCGAGACTCCACCGACCGCGACCTTACCGATCGGCTTGAGCCGCCCCGTGTTGACCGCCCCGAGCTTCCAGCCGTGCGGCCCCGAGAAGTCGACGACCTTGCGCCCCGCGAGGTTGAGCTTCAGAACGCGCCGAGCCTCCTGATCGACCTGCTCCCAGGCCTCGTCGGTGAGGGGTGCGTGCTTGCGCTTGAGCAGATCCATCACTTGCTGTCCTTCAGACTGCCGATGCCCAGGCTGGACGAGCCCCCCGAGGGTGGGCTGCCGGCGCTCGGACCGCGCTCGGCCGCCGTCTGCTGCTTCTCGACGGCCAGAATAGGCCCTTTCGAGTTGATGTAGGTCTTGATGTTCGCGTTGAAGACTTCGCTGTGCCGGCGGATCCACTCGAGGTTCATCATCGCGTGCTCGATCTCTTCGTTCTTATTGTGCACGAGCACCCCCCGAAGCTGCTCGTCGCTGCACGCCTCGGCGCGCTGCTGATACCAGTCGACCGCCTCCAGCTCCTCCTTGAGGGAGACGATGGCGCGGTGCATGTTTCGCGTCTCTTCGGACAGAAGGTCGATCGGCTCGTGGTAGGTCTCGCTGCTCATGGTCGGCGACGATACCACCGCCTCGCGTTCCGAAGGGAGCGGCTTGGAGCCCTGCGCGACCCGGACTCGACCCGATGGAACGTGCGTCGCAACGCGCTGAGCGCTCACTGGCCGCACCGAGCGGCCGACATCCATGCTCTACGTGAGCCTGGGAGACTTGGCCGGCCGCGCAGGATCGTTCGAGGTACGCTCCACGAGACCGCCGGAACGTCCGGGCCTCTTCTTCGACGCCAGCGACTGGGTCGACGACAGCGTTCAGCGCGCCCATCGCCGCTTACGACAAATGCGTCAAGTCGTCCAAGATCTGCTGCGCGTGCACCGTCACGTCGACGGTTCGGTACACCTTGCGAACCTTGCCGTCCGGGCCAATGACGATCGTCTGGCGGCGGTGGTGGCCTTCGAACGGAACGCCGTACGAGCGGCCGATGGATCCGTCCGGATCGCTCACGAGAAGGAACGGAAGCTTGTAATGCTCGGCGAAGCGCTTGTGCGACGCCGTCGGATCGGCCGAGATGCCCACGAGTGCGGCGCCGGTGGAAGCGATCGCGGACCATACGTCGCGAAACGAGCACGCTTCCTTGGTGCAGCCCGGCGTTTCGTCTTTGGGATAAAAGTATACGACGATCGGCTTTCCTCGCAGCGCGGACAGGCGCACGAGGCTGCCGTCCTGCGCGGTCGCCGTGAACTCGGCAGCGCGCTGGCCGACGAGATCGTCGGCGGGCGCGGAGCCGCCCGGCGACGGCTCGGCGAGCGCGGAAGGGGAAGCGTCCGAAGACGTCGCGGCCGCGGGATGCCCCAAGGTCGAGTCGGCGACGGAGCCGGTGGCGCCGCGCTGCGCAGGCGGCGCCGTGAGGCCGGGGCTTTCAAGCGTGGGGCTGGACCGCGTCGTGCAAGCGGTGAAAGCCGAGAGCAGGGCGAATGAGACGAGCTTCATGGCAACATTCTGCGAGCGGCTCGACGTATTGCGCAAGACACGGAAACGAGGAGTCCCCGTCCGAGCTCGGTGTTCATCCACGCGAGACACCCAGCCGCAGCTGGCGAGCAGCGTGAAGTGGAACCCGCCCGCGCGCCCCGGTTCGTCGCCCTCGAGCGCCGACAGTACACTTCGGCGCTCGCACACCGTCGCGCCCGCAATGAGGCCTCTCGACATCGTCCACGAACGCTTTCGCAGCCAGCGCATGACGGCTCCCCTGCACGATCGACCTTCCGACACGGTGGAGTCCCTGGGCGCTGTCCAGGCGCAAGACTACAGGGGCTCGTTGTGGGGCATCGGCCTGCGCACGGCCCGCGCGACGGAGGGCGACGTCGAGCGTGCCATCGCCGAGCGCTCGATCGTGCGCTCGTGGCCCCTGCGAGGGACGCTGCACTTCGTCGCATCAAAAGATATCCGCTGGATGCTCCATCTTCTCGCCCCGCGGATCTTGGCGCGATGCCGGGCGCGTCACCGGCAGCTCGAGCTCGACGAAGCGACGTTCGCAAAAAGCAGGCAGCAACTCGAGAAGGCGCTCGAGGGTGGCCGCTCGCTGACCCGCCCCGAGGCGTACGCTCTACTCGAGCAGGCCGAGATCGCAACGGCAGAACAGCGCGGGATCCACGTTCTCAGCGCCCTCGCGATGTAGGGCATCCTGTGCTTTGGCGCGAGGCGCGGGCGCCAGTCGACGTTCGTTCTGCTCGACGAGTGGATCCCGAAGTCGCGCGCACTCGATCGCGATGAAGCGCTGGGCGAGCTCGCGCGTCGCTACTTCCGCAGCCATGGGCCCGCGCAACTCGTCGACTTTTCGTGGTGGGCGGGCTTGCCGCTCGGCGAGGCGCGACTCGGTCTCGAGATTGCCGGTAAGGACTTGGCGAAGCGCGTCGCGGGCGCCCGCGAATACTGGAGCGCCCCGTCGTGTCCTCCGAGCCCGTATGGCACCGTCGCGCATCTGCTGCCCCCTTGGGACGAATTCACCGTCGCGTACCGCGACCGCGACGCGTTCCTCGATCCCGCGCACGCCAATCGTGCGCGAAACGGGATCTTCTCGGCGGTGGTGACAATCGATGGGCGCATCGCCGGGCTCTGGCGGCGAAGGGAAAAGGATGACCGTGTGGTCGTCGAAGCCGACCTCTTCGGACGTCACCCTCGCGCCGCGCTCACGTCGCTCGAGCGGGCCGTCGCGCGCTACGCGGAGTTCCGCGGGCTGGACGGATGGCTGGCAACGTCAGCGCCCAGCTGAACGACGGCTGTCGTCGGCAAGCGCCGTGGGATCCTCGGCCTATGATTGGAGCGGCAGACGGGTCGCACTCGTAAGGCGAGTTGCATTCCCCCAGAGCATTGAGTTCATTGGGTCTCGCAAAAGCCCTGGGCAAAGGAAATATTGCAGATCGGTGCTGAAGCCGGGCAGTCCGATTCTTTGCTGCACGGCGTGCAGGTCGATTGGCCCGTGGAAACGTAATCGTAATAACAACCGCACGACCCCGACGGAGCATACGAGGCAAGCGGTCCGAGCTCGACGCTTCGATTGACGCGCATGGCACAGGGTGCAACGAGATTGTTCTGCGCTTCGACCTGAACGAGGTCGACGCCACCGGGTGCCACGGCGGTCCCCGTCATGTACGAGATGAGGCGTTGGACGTTCGGGTTCTGGGGCACCCCGCGGTTATCGACGTACGTGAAAAAATGAATCGGGCCCCAGAGCGAGTAATGACCGTCGCGGACGTTCGATTTATCGTGGGCGGCTGCCGTCGAGTCCGGATAGTAGCCGCAGGATTGGTCGAAGTCTTTGTAGGCCAATGGGGTGATGTGAGTGGCCGTCGTGGAATCGAGGTTTGTATCGGCAAGAATGCCGATCGCCTGCTCCGGGTTCGCATCGGTCTCGAGCGAGTTGATGACCGCAGCGGCCCCGGACAGACCTGCGGCCGTGTTCGAGGTCAGCGCGCCAGCGTCGACGCCCGCCCATTGGGACAATGGGACGCCGATAGCGACGGCGAGCAACGCCTGCACGGCGGACGAGGTATTGCGCCGATAGATCGAGCCGTTGATCGTCCACGGAGCAACTCCCGAGCCGGCCCCGAAGCCGAACACGAAGTAAGCCGCCGCGGCACTGATCGAACGCTGCGAGGACGCCTTCGGTACGACAAAGACCATTGGCTGGATGGGGCCGAGAAAATCGGCGACGTTGGGGGGCAACTGGCCTCCCGGTAACGTGCCGCAGGTCGGCGCGTACACGTCCGATGTGCCAATGTCCGCAACGGGGGGGCCGTTGTTTGGACCGCCGGTCGTAGGCAAACTGCAGGTGCCCTGAACCTGGGCTGCGTAGTAAATGGGTGCAGGCTTGGCGGAGATTGTCGTACTCGTGAAAAAATTGTTTGCTCCCACGCACCCGCCATCTCCGATGTAGACGACGTTGATGGGGTTCGGATCGACCGACAATGCCTGCTGCAGCGGCGCAATGAACGGACCCACGGCGTTCGCGCCTTCGATGTACACGACCGGAGGCAGCGCCCCGCTCGACGGGTTGCTCGCGCTCGGCAGAGCATCGCAGCGGATGGCGCGCGCGAGCCGCGTCGACGTGAAGCAAGCCAGACACACGGTCGCAGCGATGCGCAAGGATCGGGTTCGGCTCATGTCAGATTCACCGAGGTTGTTCGTGCATCAATCGGCTCCCGCTTCGGCAACCGGCAACGGCGGCAGGCCGCCATCGTCCAGCAGATTGGTCAACCGCACGGAATCGTCGAACGGGACGCACGTTGCCGTCGTGCATGCGTTGAGAAACTGCGAGGGCTGCGTCGGGATGCACGCGTAGCACTCGGGCGACGCATCGATTTCACAGCTCCCGGAGTCTGCGGAGATGGGGGCGAGGGTCTCGGCGCTCGCGTCACCGGGCCTCTCGATTTGGCTGTCATCCGGGGCCCCCGAACGCGTCGTGTAGCCGTCGAGGCCGATGATGGTACTGCACCCGCTCGCCACCAGGGCGGTGGCAAGCATGCGCACGCCCGCCGCGGTTGCCGGAAACGCTCGGGCTGTGGGAGTCATCGTCAAAAGACTCCCGCCGCGCCGACGGAGCGTCTGTCGATAAAGAGCCCAAGGCGCGGAGCGGTGGGTCGCGCACGAGCCGCGCCGGGCGCGAAAATCAGGTAGCCCGCCCCGAACGTCAGACTGGCGGCGCCAGCGACGAAGCCGATCGTCGAATAGAGCGAATTGCGCTCGGAGGTCGTAACGAGCGATTGGCTCGAGAGAGGGCAGATCTTCGACACGCATTGCCGATCGAGGTCGCGCTTGTCGCTCATTGCCGAGACGCCGAAGAACGCTCCGACGCCAGCTCCGACCACGCCAAGACTCAACGCCGTCCAAGCCGGAACGAGGGAGGGGCGGTGAGCGCGCGGCTCGGGCGTGGCGCTCATCGCAATGGGAGCGGCGAAGGGCGCGCGGGCTACGTCGGCAGAGGCCGCCGGCGGGTCGATGGTGACCTCGGCGGTTTCCTCCCCCGCTAGGTCGATGAAGCGGGTGACGCTCGGTCCGCCGGCCTTGCTCAGGGTAAGCTTGCGTCGCCCTGCGCTGACGACGATCGGTGCCACTAAGGGCGTCGCTCCGACGATCACATCGTCTACGCTGACGTCGGCCCCCGAGAACCCACTCGAGAGTCGCACGGTCGCGACGCGACCCTTCAGGACGTCAATGTCCGACTCGACGAGCACCCTCCGATCCGCCGCGATAGCGTCCTTGCCGTCCGCGACATACTGCCGAAACGCGGCCAGCGCGCCCGGATACTCGTGCAGCTGATATCGGCATTGGCCAATATCGAAGAGGACACGATAGTTTGGCTCAAGGGCGTAGGCGCGCTCGAACTCGATGAGAGCCGCACGCCAATCTTCGTCCTCCGAGAGCTTGACGCCGCGCTCGAAGTGCATCGACGCCTCATGGGAGGTGGCGTCCGCAGGCGAGGCGGCCCACGACGTATCCGGACAGAGCAGCGGCAGCCCAACTACGACGATGATCCCAAGGGAGCGCTTCATTGGGCGTAAGGGTTCACCTTGTCGAGCTCTCGTTGCGGTCGCACGTGCGGGGCACGAACATCGATCGATCGGACGGACGGCGGTGGCTCGGTGCTGACGCTCGGGCTCGACGAGATCGGCCGAACGGCGGCCTCTGGCACGTCGCGCACGCCACGCCGCCGGACCGACTCGCGCTCGAGCGAAATCTCCACGTCGATGTTCTCCGCCTGTGTGAAGGTCCTGGTTTTGGCCGTGTATTCCGGTGCTTCGACGCGCAAGGCATGGACCGCGCCGCTGCGAGCGAATTGGGCAACGTACGGGTTTTCGACCAAGACGTTGTCGACGTAAAGCTTCGCAGCTTGAGGCAACGCATGAACGGTCACCTGTACGGTCCGGGAAGCCTCGAGCTCCGGAGCGAGCGGCTCCGCGTTCGCGACCGAGGCCTTTGGCGCAACGGCAAGCGCGACAACCGGGGCGGTTACGGGGGGTGCCCACCTCGTTCGTACGATAGCGGACACAACCGTCGTCACGAGCGCAGCCACGACGAACGCAGCCACGACGAGCGCGGCCACGACACGAGAGCGGGAACGCGTGACAGGAGGGGGATCGGGCATCGGGCCGTGCGACGCGGGTACCGCTGGCACCTCGGCGCGCGACGGCATCGACGCGCTCGATCCCGCTTCCGGAGAGCTCGCCTCGATGCCACGGTTCGACGCGCCTTCGTGCGTCTGCGTGCGCACGCGCGTCAGGCTCACGAGGTGCAGCGACGCCTCGGCACTCATCGCGCGAAGCTGAGCGTCGATCACGGCGCCGAGCTCGCGGCGCTCTTCGGCAAAGAGGCCTGAGACGATCTCGCGGAGCTCATTCGAGCCGCCGACGGCAGCCGACGACAGGTCGCGCAACAAGTCGTCTCGCATGGCGCGCGCCGAGGGGTAACGCTCCTGGGGCATGGCGCACATGGCCCGATTGGCGGCAGCCGCGAGGCCGGGGGGCAGTTCTCGCGGGCGATCGGACTGCAGCCGCGGGATCGCCCCCATCATGAGGCCGTGCAAAGTCTGCATGTCGCTCTGACCTTCCCAGGGGCCATGGCCCAGGAGCGCCTCCCAGAGCATCACGCCGACGGAGAAGATGTCGGCGTGGAAGTCGATGGGCTGCCCGGTCGCCTGCTCGGGTGACATGTACCGGATCTTGCCCTTCAGAACGCCCGCGCTCGTCTGCTGTGAGGCCAGGTGCGTCTTGGCAATTCCAAAGTCGATGAGTTTGACCTGCCCTTCGTACGTCAAAAACACGTTTTGCGGACTTACGTCGCGGTGCACGACCCCGAGTGGCTTGCCGTCGAACTCGGTCAACGTGTGTGCGTACGCGAGGGCCTCGAGCACGTCGGCAAGGACTCGCACATGGAGGTCGGTCGAAAGCGGTCGGCCGCTCCGCCGCGCGCGGCGCAGCACCCTATGCAACGGCTGGCCGTCGAGGTGCTCCATGACGAGGAAGCGGCGTTCACCGTCGCTGCCGACTTCGATCGTCTGCACAATGTTCGGATGGTTCAACCGCGCGGTGAGCCGCGCTTCGTCCATGAACATGCCCACCGAAACATCGTCGTCACCCTGCTCGCGCCGCAGCTCCTTGACGACGAGCAGCTTGCTGAAGCCCTCCATGCCGTCCGCGACGGCGAGGTACACGTCCCCCATACCTCCGCGGGCGAGCACCGCGAGCAGGCGATACTTTCCCAAGCGATCGTTGCCTCTGTCGTGTACCGCAGCGTGCGACACTCAAACCCCTCCGGAAGCCTCGACGTGGTCTCGTAAAGCGGACGCCTTACAGGACAGTTAAGGCACGCGAGCCCCATTCTCGGATTTTTTTCGTCCCCAGATATTCCAATATGGCGGACGCGACGGGCGGCTCGTCGCCGTTCCGCGCCTGAAAACGCGAGCCGCCGTGGCGATCTCTGAGCGCGCTCTTCCGCACGCCGCATTTTTGGCGGGCCTTGGTTAGGGGGGCCGGCCCGGAATTAGCGCGAGACGACCGCCGGCTCCTCGCCCGTAAGCCGAATCGGAGCGTAACTCGGCTCCCACACCGCGTGCCGCACGACCGCGTCCACGTTCTCCGGGTCGATGCGGCGGCCGAGGTTGTTCTCGCTCGCATATCTCACGACGTCGCAGGCGATCTCGAAGCTCACGCGTCGCAGATCGCCCTGGTCTGGATAGATGGCGCCGGCATCAAGCCTCTCCTGGCTCACGAACCTTGCGAGCGTCGCCGACGCGATATGAAACATCTCCGTCGAGACCTCCCGCGCTTCGGCAATCGCGGTTCCCAGGCCCACCCCCGGGAAAATAAAAACGTTGTTCGCCTGCCCGATGACATGGCGCTTCCCCGCGTACTCCACGTCGGCGAAGGGGCTGCCCGTGGCCACGAGCGCCCGTCCGTCGGTCCAACGAATAGCTTGCTCGGGCGTGCATTCGGCCTTGCTGTTCGGGTTGCTGAGAGGAAGCACGATGGGGCGCTCCACGTGGCGCGCCATGGTTTCGATCAGCTCTCGCGTGAAGGCTCCGGCCTGTGCCGTGGCGCCGACCAGGACGGTGGGCTTCACCGCGCGAACGACGTCCACCAGCGAGAGATTCGCGTTCGGGTCGAGGCCGTACCGGACCATCGCCGCACGCGGCAGTGCGAGCTCCCGCTTGTGGGGTTCATCGATCGAACGGCCGTCGTGCAGGAGACCCCCGCTGTCGATCGCAACCAGCGCGCGGCGGATCGCGTCGTCGGCGGCGCCATCGGCGCGCATGGCGATGGCGCAGAGCTGCGCAATCCCTGTGCAAGCTGCCCCCGCGCCGACGAAGACGATCCGCTGAGCTGCCATCCGCTGCTTGGTAATTCGCAAAGCGGCCAGAATCCCGGCCACCGTCACGCTGGCGGTACCCTGGATGTCGTCATTGAAGGACACGATGCGGCGCCGGTATCGCTCCAAGAGTACGAAGGCGCGGTCCTTGTGGAAATCCTCCCATTGGAGAATCGTCCGCGGAAAGACTTCTCGCACGCCCCGCACGAAGGCTTCGATGAACTCGTCGTACTCTCGCCCACGCAGTCGCCGTTTCGGGTAGCCGAGATAGAGCGGGTCCGCCAGCAAGTCCGGGTTGTCGGTGCCGACGTCGAGGCTGATGGGCAGGCACTTGGAGGGATGAATCCCCGCGCCGGCGACGTACAGCGCCAGCTTGCCGATCGGGATGCCCATGCCGCCGCACCCCTGATCTCCCAGACCCAAAATGCGCTCGTTATCGGTCGCCACGATCAAGCGGATGTCGTGAAACGGCGAGTTCTTCAGCACGCGTGGGATGTCGCCGACATCGTCCGGCGTGATCCAAAGCCCACGCGCGTTGCGGTAGATGTGGCTGAACTTCTGGCACGCCTCCCCCACAGTCGGCGTGTACACGATGGGCATCAACTCCGCGACGTGGTCGACCAACACGCGGTAGAAGAGCACCTCGTTGCGATCCTGGAGGCTGGCCAATCCGATGTACTGCTCGAGCGGGTTGCCCTTGGCCCGGATCTGAGCGATGGCCGTTGTCGCTTGTTCCTCGAGGGTCGTCACGCGATGCGGCACCATTCCGCGGACCCGCAGCTCGTCCCGCTGCGCTCGGCCAAAGGCCGTCCCGTGGTTCGTGGAAGGATTGTGAAGCAGCCAAGCGCCCGCCTTGCGGGTCTCGATGACCGTCGCGCCTTTCAGGTCTTCCAGCGAGTCTCGCATGGCTCGTCTCCAGAGGCAGGGCGCGCCTCGGAGCGGGGCGCTCACGTCTGCGCGGGACACGCTAGCGCCGGCGCAGGGCCGCGCCAACCGCGGTGTCCAAGCAGAGAGCGCGTCCAAGTTCCCCACGCCTCTGCGGCAAGCGGCGCCGATCGCGAGGACTTTCACCTCGCTGCGGAGCCGCCGCGCCGCACTCGACGACGGATCGTTTCTAAATGGCGCGCAGGCCCATCGTAGATTCAAAAGGGCGATATTACCGAGCACTTCAAGGCGCAACGCAGTCGCCGACGCGGAGCGCTGGACCGGATGCACCCCGCCGGGCGCGCCTTTGAAGATTCGCGCGACGCGAACAGCCGAGCCGTTTCAGGCGAGGCTCAGCCCCTGAATGACTCCGCACGCCGGCTCCTGACCGAAGCCTGCCGATTGCATTCCCATGATGTTCTCGATGGTGCACCCCAATCGTTGGTGCATTTGTGTGCCCGAGCTCACCATGTACCCGGTTTTGGTCAACTTGCCCGCCGCGCCTCCGATGAGAACGATCGGGTAATCTTGAAGACCGTGCGGGCCCGTGGCAATTTCATTGCCGTACACGAGCAGGGTGTTATCGAGCGCGGTCTGTCCGTTGGGCGCCGGGAACTGGGCCAGTTGCTGCGCAAGACTCAAGACCATGTTTGCCTGGTACTGAGCCACTCCCACCATGACCGAAGCGGCCACGGTGTCGGTGCCGCTCGGGAGGTCGGCGTGCTCGATGTCGTTGTGAAAATCCGGACGCATGCCTGGAAGATTGAGCCAGTCGTAGTGAAAATGGTCGCCGCCGCGGCCGGCCTGGAAGGTCAGGATCTGGACCATGTTGCAGCCGATGGCGCTCGCAATGAATTGCATGAACAGCGTAAACAAGGTCGGCGCGTTGGCTTCGTTGCCTTGGCCGGTGCTGGGCACCCCCAAGATCGATGGCTGCACATTGCCGCACATCGCCGCGTTCGTGCTGGCTCCGGTCGTGAAAGTCGTCGACAGACGAGTCTCGAAGTCACGCACGGCTTGCAAGTGAATGTCGACCTTCGCGCGCTCGGTGGGCCCAAGACGATTTTCCAACGCTTGCAGGTCCGAAGCGACCACGTCGAGCACAGACTTTTGCTGCGCCAAACGAAGGGTTGCGGCCTGGGTGGCCGCATCGGTTGGGACGCCCCCGTCCGATGTCACGGCACCGAACAGCTGCGTGTACAGGGCGTAGATGTCGATTTGCGGAGCCACTTGAAGCCCCGGCGACGCGCAAACCCACGACGCGCGGCCCGCGTTGACCAACTGGTAGTTGGCCGCCGTAACGCCACAATGAATGTTCTTGAACGGCGTCGTGAACTGCAATTGATTGATCAAGATCTGGTCGACCGATTGAGCGCCGCCAAACTGGTCGCCACCGCTCGAGATGTTGTCGTGACCCGAAAAGAGTCCGTGCCAACCCCAGTCATGGCCATCTCCGCCCGGGCTTCCGATCTCGTTCAGGTAAATGCCACTGACCAGCGTGGTTTTCGGACCGACCGTGGTGTCGGTCAGCATATTCGCGAGAATCGGGGACGTAAACGTCGGACCGTATGTCGTACCCGTCGGCCAGAAGCTGGCCTGATGTGTGCCTCCGGTTTGCATGAAAAGAATCAGACTCGGCATGGCCGGCGTGGCCGTTTGAGCGAATGCCTGCTTCAGAAATGTCGGAACGAGCAGCGTGGACCCCGCGGCCTTGAGCAACGCTCGGCGAGAGAACTGGAAATTGCCTCCCGGTTTCATCGGTCATCCTCTCTGGTAACGAAGGTTTTGTCGGCCACCGAGGTGTTGACCAGTGCAATGATCTTTCCGCCGCTCTTTTCGAGCTGACCGGTCCAATTCTGCACGGTGCACTGGTCCGCGGTCGCCGGGTCGCGTGCCTGATCGAAACTGAAGTAATGACTCACCATGCAGCTGGTCACCTCTTGGCTCTGCGAGAGGATGACGGACAATTGGGCCGGACCCGTGAATGTCCCATCCACGTCCGTGCCCGTCAGCTGTCCCAACGAATTGACGGGCAGGCCATTGTCGGTGGTTCGAAAGCGCCCGAGACCGTCCATATCTTCCATGCCGAACCCTTCCGGATCGAACTGGGCGTGGCAGCCTGCGCACGCCGGCTGGCTGGCATGGGTCTCGAAGAATTGACGCGTCGTCATCCCCGCGTCGAGCGTGAAGGGGTCGGAGGCGATGGCGGCGAGCGCCGCCGCCGGCGGCGGCGCGACGACCTGACAGAATAGCTGACGGCGAACGAGAAGCCCCCGCTCGATGGGGCCCGAGTTGATGTCGTTCGAGTTGTACGTCAGCACCGCGGGCAACGAGAGCAAGCCCTTGCGATGGGTGGGATCGAGTTGTCCCGACGCGAGGAGATCGGTGCCGTAAATGGAATCCAACGCGGCGGGGATGTTGGTGCTCGTAGCGGTCAAAAACGAAGCGAACGTACCGTTGCCGCCGTTCAACTGCGTCGTCACGAACTGGTCGAACTCCTGCTGCATCGCGGCAGCCACGGTCGGCGTGTACTCGGGATACACGTCGGGGGACTTCGGCACGGTGGCCATGGGACCCATGTCCATCCAACCGGTGATGAATCGAGCCAGCGAGGCCTGACCGGCGGTGGTCGCGAGCAGGCGCTGGGCTTGGGCTTCAAGGTCCGACACGCTCGTCAAGTCCGTGGTCTGCGCCAGTTGGAGCAGCGTGGCGTCGGGGCGGGTGCCCGTGAGGAGGAACGACAGCTGTGAGGCAATCTCGTAGGAGGTCAGTTGGACGGGCGGCAGTGACGGTGGGGCGCCCCCTTCGCCTTGCAACACGCCCCCGTCAGGGCCCGTCAACCCGCCCTCGGCGTTTTCGACGATCCCATCGTCGGCGCCGAGCTCGCTCGTGTACAACGTGTAGGGGGACTGCAGCACCATATCGACGAGCATCGCGACCGATGTGGGATAGTCGGTCGCGGTGTTGGCGAGAGCCAGATAGGCGGCATTCTCGCTGTCGGTCAGAGGCCTGCCGAACGCCTGCAGTGTGAACGATGTGAGAAACGACTGGAGGCAGCTCGCCGAACCTGCCGTTGTTGCGCACGGGGCGAGCGTGACCACGTCGATGGCGGCCGACAACTGAAGCGCGAGAGCGGCCAAGGTTTGTTGTAGAGATGCCGAGACGAAGAGTGCGCTGTTTTGGTTGTCGAACCCTTCTACCGTCGGTTCGCTCGGCCACGCGGCGAGCACCGCGGCTTGGGCCGTCGGTCCCAATAGACCACCGACGACGTTGGCGTATTCGCGCCCAGCGAGACGCCTCGCGCGGCGGCTTGTCAAGCCAACGCACGGACCCTCGGGGCCACCGTCCGCGCCCGCAGTGCCGCTTCCGGCTCCGGTGGCCGTATCCCCGCCCGGAGAGCCGGTGGTTTCCCCCGCCCCGGCGCCGGTCAAAAAGGCTCCGCCAATCTTGCCGGTGCAGCCCGCCAGCGCCAGCGCCAGACACCCTCGGCGGATCCAGGTTACACGGGAAGTGATCGGAGAGCGCGCGCGCCGATGGTTCGAGCGCGGATCCCCAGCGCCCGGACGCTCACCGTCCGGTACAACTCTATGGGTTTTCATGCGACGAAAATCCTTTCGTGGATCCTTCAGAGGTCACCGAATGGGCGCCGCCGGCTTCGGCGGGGGGCGACAGTCAAGGTCAAGTTTCGCGGAGCGGCGGCCGCCGCCTGCGGCGCCGCGAGATCAGCGTCACGCCAAGGGCGGCGGTGCAGAAAGCGCCGCTCCAGGTCACGGATGCGGTCACTCCGGCTGCCGTGCTGCATCCTCCACCTGTACTTCCAGAGGAGCCTGTTACGGACTGGACGGGGGGGTTGTCGTTCGTGCCGCTCGTAGCGGCCGTGGTGGCACTCGGAGCGCCCGTCACCACGGTTCCCGGCGGCCCACTCGACCCGGCGCCGGTCGCGCCCGAGCTCCCGCCTGTGGTGCTGGCGCTGGAACTTGCGGCGCTGCTTCCGGGAGCCACGCCACCGTCGTCGTCGGCGCCCAAGCCTGTGCCGCTCCCCGCGAGTGACGCGTCGGCCTCGCCGGCACCTGTTTGCCCATCGGGTCCGGTCGCCGAGCCACCCTCGGAATCCGCCGCGAGGACGATGCCGCCGGCGTCCGCGCCGGTGATCGCGTCGTACACGAGCTGAGCGGTCTCCGTCATACCGGCGACGCTCGTGTGCTCCCCTTCGGAGTCCTTCTCCGGAGGATTGATGTAGTACTCCATGTGTCCGGTGAACGCCGTGAAGAGGTCGATGATCGGCAGATTGTATTTTTGACAGACGGCTTTGACCGCGGCCGCCGCCGGGCTGGTCTTGTAGCCGTCGTCCGGGCCGTCATTGCCGAACGGGATCGGAATCGGCGTGGAACAAAAGATCTTGGGCTGGGGCGTAATGGCGAGGTACTTGGACACCAAGGTGTCGTAGTCCGTTTGAAACTTCGTGAAGTCGGTGGTCGTGTCCCCTGCCTTGAAGGCCGCGAGGGCGTTTTGCGCAGACATTCCCCAGTCGTGACGACCCCACGACCCGATGACTACGATGTCGGGCGCAAAGCTCACGCTCGGTCCAAACTTATTTCCGTTGATGTACGGGTGGGTTTCGGACGCGGTGTAGCCGCTGATGACCGAGGCGCAGCAATCGCCGAAGTTCATCACGTTGTAACCGGATCCGAGGAGGCCCTGAAGCATCGCGGGATACTCTTGCATCCCGACCGGCTGGTCCTGGGTGTTTCCTGGGAAGAGATCGCTGTGGGTGGTCTGCTCGCCGATGCAGGACACTTTGATGGGAACGCCCGCTGGGGCGGCAGCAACCGGCCGGGCATCGCCCGCGCAGACGAGGAGGCACGTAGCCGCCAGCGTCACCGCGAAGCGAGGCCGGCGTCTCGGTTTCTCTTGGCGCGGGCGCGAAGACGGCCATCGGGAACGGGTCGGCTCCGGGGTGCGAAGGCTTGCTGCAGGTTGGTTCACAAACCATTAGTGCAGGCCCAGAGGGTGCAAAGCTCAGGGCAATCGGCCGAAAGGCGCCGCTTTATGTTCGGGATGGGTTTATGCAGCTGCACCGCGGAGCGGCCGCAACGGCTTGCAACGCCTGCCCTTCACAAAAGCAGCCCAGCGAAACAGGTCGCGCCTACCCACCCACCATCCAGCCGAACCGATGTCGCACCGTTGACCAGGCCCACGGGCCCAGGGGCTAGAGCCCCCCCTTGAACGGCCGCGCCAACCCGAAAGGCCCGCAGCGTCACGCTCACGTCCATCGTTCCGGTGGCTTCGGCGGTTAGGCCATCGCGACGTGCACCAAAGTAATCGGGAGAAGAGGAGACGCCTTGGATGGAGACATAAACGACCGAAATGGTTCCGGACACGCCGAGCTCCGCCCTTCGGAAGTGGAAGCGCCATCCAATTCCCGCTCCTGCGGATGCAGCGTCCACGTCGACGCGGCCCGACGGTCGCTGCACGCTGCCCCATTCCCACCCCACCACGGCAAACAACTGATGTTGATCACCGGTCGCTTGACCGACTCGGACTGCGGCTCCGAGCGTTGGAAGCGGTGCCGAAAGGTGTCTCTCGCGCCCGATTGCCATCAGATCGATCGTTAAGAAGGGGGACGGAGCGCGCGGACGCGGCGGCATCGCCCGCTCGACGGCCGCCTGGGCCGCAACTACGGCGAGATCCGAAGCGATGGTCTTCTCGCGCGGCCTCTGCAAGATAAGGAGCTCCGCCCACGATGCGAGAAACAGCTCCGAAGCCGCGAGCGCGAGCGCTCGTTCGGGGTCCGCCGTGCCGCCGATCAATACATCCCGCGAGACGATCTTGACCGTGACCGGATCGCGGAGCGTCACGCGTACGTTGGTTCCCTCACAGAGAAGATCGACCTCCAACGGCGGAAGCGCCGCGACGACCGGAACGAGCGTAGCGATCTCGAGCCGCAGCAGTTCTTCGATGCGCTGGGCTCGAAGGTCCGTGCAACTGCTGGTCGCGACACTCACTCCCGAAGTCTGGTTTTCCCCTGCCAGGCCTCGCAGCGGAGCCGAGCCCGTCGGCGAAGCGGGCGCGGTGACCGCGGAAGGCGAGCTCCCCGGCCCCGCGCCTTGCGGTGGAAGCCGTCCCGGCGAAGAGGCCGCCGAAGGCTGATCCGCGACGGCAACCGCGGGGAGACTCGCGGTCGCCGCAAGTGCGACCCCGAGCCACCTCGCCCGGAGGATCCCCGTCATTCGACGATGTGTTGCATGCGGGCCGCGTGGGTCCCATTCGGGAACCGCCGCAGATACTGCTCGGCGGTGGCCCGCGCCTCCGCCGGTTCGCCGGCAGCAGCCCATGCCGCCGCCTCTTCCGCAAGCGCGTCCTCGCCGAGGGGACCGTCCGGAGCGAGCGCGAAGCTCGTGCGAAAGGCCGTCGCGCCATCGGCAGCTCGATCGCGACCACGTTCGACCTTGCCAAGCGTGAACCAGGCCAGCGCGGCTCGCCGATCGTCGGGGTAGCGTCCGAGCACGGATCGCAGAGTGGCCGCAGCCGCAGCCAGATCCCCCGAGCGCCGTTCGGCGTCGGCGCGCTCCAACAGGGCATCCGCCGAAGGAAACGACCCGGCGGGAGCCCGCGAGGTGCGGGCCGGCGGCATGCCGTTCGCTGGCGTCGAGGCATCGAGCTGAACCGCGTCGTTGGCCCACGTACTCAGTTCGTCGCCAACGCCAAGCTCGACCTCGCCGCTGTTCGCGGCGACTTGCACCAAGCCCTTCTCGACCTTGACCGAGACTTTGTCGGAATTGACCCCCACGACGAAGCGCGTACCCTTCACCTGCACTCTCACGCCTCGAGCCACGACGAGAAAGGATCGCCCGGGCAAGGGCGGCACACTGTACCGCACGTAGCCCGCGCTCTGGGCGACTTCGACGCTCCTTTTCGAATCACTCAGAACGTCGAGACGCGCGTTTCGAGACAAATCGAGATTGGTCCCGTCGGCCAGCCGACGAGATTCGAACACGTCGAAGCTTGCTGCCGGCTGCGCCGGGGCCGGTACGAGTTGGCTCGTGGCGACCTGCACCGGTGCGATGGGCCGTTCGGTAGGCCGTCTTGCTCCGAACTCCAGCGCTACCAAGTAGGTAACAGACGGCGCTGCAGCGATCAGCAACACCGACGCCGCGACGGTGAACCGGCGGATCGTCTTTCTCCGCGCTTGTCTTCGTTCGAGGCTTCGCTCGATTTCGCGCAGCACCCGGCGCTCCCGGAGAGGGTCCCACGGCGGCATTAGCTGCCTGCACCGCCTCTCGATGTCTTCATTGAGCATCAAGCCATCTCCGTAAGCGTTGGTCTGCTTCGCCGATCCGGCGCTTGGCTGTGGCTACTGAAATGGAGCAGGCGCTCGCCACGTCAGTTAGCTCCAGTTGCTCAATTCGGCTCAAGGTCCAGGGTATGCGCAGCTTCGGCGGGATTTGATCGAGCGCTCGCACGAGCTCGTCGGCGGACCAGTCCCCGGCAGGTGTGTGCGAGTGGGGAAGGAGGATAGCTAAACTTCCCTCGAGCCGCTTGCGACGTCGGCGAGCCAAGAGCACCCGGTTCACTTTCCGGACCGCGATCGTTACAAGCCAGGAACGAAGGCGAGCGGCCTCCTCCAGCCCGCCCATCCCCTCCACGGCGTCGACGAACGACTCCTGGACGATGTCGTCGAGCTCGTGGTCTGCGCCCAGTAGGCGGAAGATGACCCCCGCTAGGTAGCGCGCATAACGTGCGTAAAGGAGTCGATAGGCGTCTTTGTTGCGGCGCCGGACCAGGTCGACAAGCTCTGCGTCGTCCGCTGGCTGTTCGGGCGCCACTTGGCGGGGCACGTACACGTGCATTACGTAGCTACTAACGTAGCTCGAAGCTCAAAAATAGTTTCTCCGGTCCGAATCATTCGGAGCGCAGCATTTTTACAGTGGAGTGCAGCATGTTTTCACGAGGTGGCCGCGCAATCCGTACAGCGTCTTTGTGCCGACCGCCTGAGGCCCGGTCCCACCGGCCTGCGATACGGATGGGACCGTTCTGCGATTGAATCCGCCCGCAACTGAATCGGGCACCACAAGCGTATCGCGCATGGATTGCAGTCTTGCAACGGCCGTCCAGGATGCCTGTACGGATTCCCCGGTTGGTGTCGACGCGGACGATTCGGGCATCGATTCCGGCCTCGTTAGCATGGCTGGATTCGAGCGAAGACCCGGACTCGGGCAGGGAGGAATGCCCTTTGTCCAAAGCGCCGCTGCAGCGTGGACGGCGCGGCGAGGCGATCCACGGTTCTACATATGGTTCGATCCGGCATCTCTAGGACGTCTCTCGACGGACGAGGACTCTAAAGGCCTCGGCAAGCCGGCGGAAGACCGGGCCTGGGCATGTCGTGAGCGAACGACCGTCGATCGTCCGAACAGCCACGAGCTCCGCGCCAGTGCCGACGACGAACACCTCTTCGGCGACGCGCAAATCATAGGTTCCGAGCGATGTCTCCCGCAAAGGGACTCCGAGGTCCTTCGCGAGCTCGAACACTACGCCTCGCGTGATTCCCTCAAGCGCTCCGTCGCACGCCGGAGGCGTAAGCAGGATTCCGTCGCGCACGAGGAACACGTTATCGGTCGTGCCCTCCGCGAGGTGGCCCTGCACGTTGAGCACGAAGGCCTCGTCCGCCCCCGCGCGAACGGCCTCGATGCGGGCGAGCAATCGGTTCAGATAGTTGAGGCTCTTGATTCGGGCGTCGGTCACGTCGGGCGGCGCCTGCCGGGTGGAGGCCACGATCGCGGTGACGCCGAGCTCCGCGCCCCCCGCGGCCCCGAAAGCGCGCAATGGCGCCGCGGCCACGACGGTCGTCGGATCCCTGCACGAGCGCGGATCGAGTCCCAGGTCGCCCTCCCCACGCGTGGCGATCAGCCGTAGATAACCCTCGGGCGCGTCGGCTTCCGAGATGACCGCGTCGATCGCAGCCCGCAGCGAATTGCGCGGGTGCGCCAGTGGGAGGTGGATCGCCGCGGCGGACCGCTCGAGACGGCTGAGGTGCGCGTCGAGCCGAAAGGGGCGCCGGCCATAGAAGCGAATCCCTTCGAACACGCCGTCGCCGTAGAGCAGTCCGTGGTCGAAGATCGAAACGCGGGCGTCGGCCGGGGCGACGATGCGGCCGTTCATCCAGATGGCGGGGAATCCCATGGGTGCCTTCCTTTCGAGGTTTGCCGGAAGGGACGATGCAGGCATCATGATGCCCGGTACAGATGCAGAATGGCGAAATCAGGAGGCGTACAGTTTGGGCTCGGCACTGACGTTGTACGCGCGCGTCGCCGAGACTCTCGCCCGCGAGATTCGCGAGGGGCTCTACGCCCCTGGAGATCGTCTCCCTTCGGTGAGGGAGGCGGCGCGGCGCCTCGCGATCAGCACCTCGACTGTGCTCGAGGCTTACGGTCAGCTCCTCGACCGTGGGCTCATCGAGAGCCGACCTCAGTCGGGGTTCTACGTTCGAATGGCCGCTCGAACTCCGGACGCGCCCGCGATGTCGCGCCCGCGCGTCTTACCGACCGAGGTCTCGGTCGGCGCGATCGCCATGGAGGTGGTCCACGCGGCATCCGATCCAAGGCTCGTGACCTTCGGGAGCGCTACGCCCGATGTCCGGCTCGATGCGCCTCGCGCCGTCAGAAGGCTCATGCCGATCGTCGCGCGCGCCTTCGGAACGCGCGCTCTCGCATACGAGGTGCCGCCCGGTTACCGCGAGCTGCGCGTCCAGATCGCCCGCCGAGGGATCGATGCGGGCTGCACGATGACCCCGGACGACGTGGTCATTACGAGCGGTTGCCAGGAAGCGGTCGTACTATGTTTGCGCGCGATTTCGCGGCCCGGAGATACGATCGCCGTCGAGTCGCCGACCTTCTACGGTACGCTGCACGCCATCCGCTCGCTCGGTCTGCGTGCGATCGAGATCCCGACGCATCCCGAGACGGGGATCGGCCTCGAGTCGGTCGAGATGGCGATCGAGCAGTTCTCCGTGAAGGGCGTGGTACTGACGCCGCACGCCAGCAATCCCCTCGGCTACGTCATGCCGGACGAGTGCAAGGTCGCGCTCTTGCGAATGCTCGAGGCCCACGACGTTCCCCTCATCGAGGACGACATCTATGGCGAACTCGTTTACGGTCCCTCGAGGCCACGCGCGATCAAATCGTGGGACGTACGAGGCCAAGTTCTGCTGTGCTCGTCCGTGTCCAAGTCGATCGCACCCGGGCTGCGGGTCGGATGGGCCGTACCGGGGCGCTGGATCGATGAGGTGAGCTCGCTCAAGCTGGTCAGCACCATGGCTTGCGCGACGCTGCCCCAAATCGCGGTGGCGCAATACCTTGCCAGCGGCGGTCACGACCGTCACCTGCGCTCCGCAAAGGCGGCATACCGGCAATCGCGCGACCGGCTCATCGAGCTCGTCGCAAAGCACTTCCCGCGCGACACGCGCGTCACCCGTCCGGCCGGGGGCTTCGTTGCCTGGCTCGAGCTACCCAAGAACGTCGATGCCGTCGCGCTCTACAGGCGGGCGCTCGCAGAGGGCATCAGCATCGCCCCGGGTCCGCTCTTCTCGGCGCGGGAGAAATACCGGAACTTCATCCGCCTGAACTTCGCGCAAGGATGGGACGACAGGACCCTCGGTGCGATCACTCGCCTGGGACGCCTCGCAGCAGGATGACGCACAGGTCTACCATCCAGCTTGCGGTGCATGGGCCCGAAACCTTCGACCCATTCGACCTCGCCGTGCCTCGCGGCCTGCAGCCTCCCCGGGGCCGCCGGCGACGGCACATGCCCCGCGAATTCGACATGCAGTGCCAGCAACGCGGTGGGAGCGGCCAACCTTGAGTCGTCTCGGCGCCTGAGACTCGAACAAGGGTCATCTACCGCGTGGTCGAGCCCGCTGCCGCGAGCGAGGTCATGCGAGGGTCGCTACGGGGATGAAGCCGCGGCAAAACGCGACGCCACGGGCGGTCGCCATGACGACAAGGATCGGACGGCGAGCTGCCATCGTCGCGCGCGTTCACGCCGGGCGGCGCGCGTCGCTCGCATCTCGTGGAGCAGGTTCGGCGACAGACTCATGAGTGTAGGATCGGGTGGCTCGAAGGACAGAAAGACGAGCGCCCTCGACACCGCCGGCTCAGTCAAGTTGTCGGTGAAATACGTGGTGGCGCCGGACGCGACATTGGCCGCTTGCATCTGCGAAAAGTAAGACCACCGGACTGGGAGGCCGGCCGCATCGAGAAAGACGGTAGGCGCGAAGTCCCCTCCGAAGTTGCCGACCGAGACTCCGGGAGCGCTCGCGGTTCCCTCGATACGCACCGTGCGGATGCCCGAGCATGTTCCAACGTCGTAACGAGTCGGTACCAGTTTTGAGGTGGGCGTGCTCCCTGTGGCCGTCGACTCCAATCCGATTTGGATCGACGCCACCTCTGAATAAAGAGTGCCGGTCGTTGCGAGTTGGACATCCGTCAAGTAGCCTGTCTCACCGGGAGCGAGGCACGTCTCGGAATTAACCAGGCTTGACACCGCTCCGACCGAGCCGTCGAGGTAGATGGTGCCCGCGGCGTTGAGGACCTCACCGGTCGCGCTCAGCCAGTTGTACGTCGTCGTCTGAACGTAACACGGGAAGTCCGTTCCCGAATTGGTGACGGCGAGGATCAAATACGCGGCCTCTGGGGTCGAGGCGACTCCGGTCAAATAGGCCTCCCCCAGCGAGAGTCCGGGCAACGGCGTCGTGACGTCGATGGGCACCGTGCGGCGCTGCTGCGTGGCATCGAAGGCGTCGGTCCCAAATGTCGCTCCCGTCATGTCGGCGGAGTTGTCGAGGGTGGGAGCGGCGCCCTCAGGCACTCCCGTGCCAAGATTCCAGGTGCAGCCGGCGTCCTCTCCGCTGTCCTCGCTGTCCTCTCCGCTGTCCTCTCCGCCGTCGTCGGACGCGCCGGAGTCGTTGCCCGAGCCTGGAGCGGCCCTGCCGTCGCCGCCCTCCTTGTCGCCCGCCCCGGTCGCCGATGGCCGGCCGGCCTCAAGCGGAGTCCCCCCATCGCCAACGGCGGACCCCGGCGACCCGCACCCCCAGAGCGAAAAGGGCCAGAACGCCAACGCAAGGCACCAGGCCGCCGAACAGCGCAGCGTGATGGCCCATTCAGACGCCGGGCAACGGCGAAGGACGGTCGAACGGCTCATGCAGGACATGCCAACACGGCGCTCGCCCCGGATCCAGTTGCGAACCGGGCCGCGATTTTCGGGGTCCAGCGTTCGGCGCATGACTGCCTTGCAGTACGCATGAGGTGGATTGCGGATAAATCGATGGATCAACGGGACGGCCGGCCCTCGAAACGCTACGCCACCCTGAAGGAGTTTTGAGTTGGCTCGGATCGACAGCCTCCTCGCGATCGTGAATCAGCAGGCCGCCAATGAACTCCGGCTGGGGACCGAGCGCGAACCCAAAATGCTCGCGTACGGCGTGGCGAAGCGGCTCTCGATCCCAACAACATCCGAAGGCACTCTACGCGATCTTCTTGGGGAAATCTTGACCCCGGAGCGCGAGCAGACCCTGCGCGCCAAGGGCCGCCTCGAGATCGCTTACGAAGGCGCAAACCTCGGCTCGTTCCAGGTGACCTTGATCGCCCGCGAGGGAGGTTTCGACGCGATCTTCGTGCGCAGCGCGCGCACCCGGGAAGCGTCCGTCGAGCTGCCGCATGCTGCCTCCGAAGCGTTTCCTGCGACGGGATCGGGGCTTTCCCGTTCCGCTCCGCCGAGCGACATCGTCGCCCCCTCCGCCGGCCCCGGACGCCACGCGCGCCCGGACGAATCAAGGGGAGTGTCGCTCTTCGCGGGCTACGTCAACCGCGCCGCCGCGTTTCGCGCGAGCGATCTCCACCTCGCGGACGGCGACCCTCCCTGCATCCGCGTGGACGGCGTACTTCACCGCCTCGACGGAGCGGCAGGCGCAGACGTCGCCACGATCCTCGCTCTGGACGACGGTGAGCGCGCCCGCCTCACTCGCGGTCATTCAATCGACTCCGCCAGGGATGTCGTCGGCGTCGGACGAGTGCGCATCCACGTCTTCCAGTCGTCGGCTGGAGCTGCCGCGGCCGTACGTCTCCTGCCGTCCGCGGCGCCCTCGCTCTCGTCTCTCCACTTGCCCCTTCCGCTCGAAGACCTCGCGGACTTGCCGCACGGGCTCGTGCTCGTCTGCGGCGCGACCGGCTCCGGCAAGTCGACCACCCTCGCGGCGCTGGCTCAGGAGGCCCTCCGAAGGCGCTCGATTGTACTCACGACGCTCGAGGATCCCATTGAGTTCGCCCTCTCCGCGCCGGAAACCTCCCTGGTTCGTCGCCGTCAGGTCGGGCGCGACGTCCCTGACTTCGCTACAGGCCTACGCGACGCGCTGAGGGAAGATCTGGACGTTCTCTTGCTAGGCGAAATGCGCGACAAGGAAACGATCGGCCTTGCGCTTACGGCAGCCGCAACGGGCCATCTGATTCTGTCTTCCTTGCACAGTCGGTCGGCCGCCTCGGCGGTTGAGCGGATCGTCGATGTCTTCCCCGCCGAGGGAAAGGCGCAGATCCGAACGCAGCTGGCAGACTCGCTCCGCGCAATCGTGGTGCAGCGGCTTCTCCCGCGCGCGAGAGGGGAGGGCCGCGTCCCGGTGATCGAGGTGCTCCGCGTGACTCACGCGGTCGCGTCGCTCATCCGCGAGGGAAAGACGTCCCAGGTCGCCTCAACCATCCAGTCCGGCAAGCGCGAAGGGATGCTGTCGCTGGAGCGGTGCCTCGCAGACCGCGTGCAGTCCGGGGAGATCCGCCTCGAGGACGCACGCACCACCGCGAACGAGGTGTCGTCGCTCATGTCGTACCTCGCGCGTTGAATCGCCGCGAAAGCCAGGAGGCGAATGGACACTCGCTGCGTCGGAACAAGGCCGCGCGGTAGCCCCCGGCGTGTCGCGCGCGTCTCCTCGCATCAAAACGCCGGACCTGCCAACCCACCTGTTTCCAGTAACGACACAAAACCCCAAGACCGTTGCGTGCGAATCGCAGGTTCTTCCGGTCTTCTCGCCGAATAGCACCCCTCGCAGTTTCCATTCGGTACGGCCCCGGGGGTACGCCATGGCTTACGCCGATGACGGCGCGGTCCTACGTGGCATGATGCCGTGCCTCATCGGACCCTCTTTCCGGAGAAGTGACCAGATCATGAATCGAAGCGTTACCTCGATCGCGGCTCTCGCCACCGGATCGATCATTGCGATTGCCTGCAGCGGTGGGTCGTCGACGGGGACCGGGAGCTCGAATGCGGCAGCCGGCGGCGGCACGTCTAGCGGCACGTCTAGCGCATCGAACCCGTACGCCGGGTCGACCGGCACGCTCGCCAGCGGATCGTCGAGCTTGGGCGGATCCAGCGGTGCGGGGAGCTCCGGGAGCGGATCGAGCAACAGCGCAAGCACCGCCGGGTCGACGGGCGCGCCCGCCGGCGGTTCGTCGAACTCGGGCGGATCCAGCGGTGCGGGGAGCTCCGGGAGCGGATCGAGCTCGGGGTCGAGTCACGGGTCGGGGAGCACGTCGACGACGTCTCACGGCGCGAGCGGATCGACCGGCGGCAGCTCGCAGGGGAGCTCCTCGAGCGCGTCGAGTCAGCAATCGTCGGCGTCATCGAGCAGTGTGCCGGCTTGCACGCCGCCGACCAGCGGGACGGCGGGGTACGCGACCCGCTACTGGGACTGCTGCAAGCCATCGTGCGGGTCCTCGCATACGTGCGCGGCCGACGGGGTCACGCGCAACGACGGCGCCCAGGACTCGTGCCAAGGCGGCAGTGCTTACGAGTGCTACGACATGGCGCCGCAGATCGTGAGCGACTCGCTGGCATACGCGTTCGCAGCGTACGACGGCGCGAGCTGCGGAACCTGTTTCCAGCTCACATTCACCGGCAAGTCCAACGACGGCACGCAGGACACGGGGTCGGAGCAGATCTGCGGCAAGAGCATCACCGTGCAGGTGGTCAACACAGGTGGCTTGCAGTCGGGCCAGTTCGACCTGCTGATTCCCGGCGGCGGCGTCGGGGCGAACGACGCCTGCGCGACCGAGTGGAAGGTCTCCACGTCCCAGCTCGGCGTCCAGTACGGCGGGCTCATGCTGCAGTGCGAACAGCAGGACGATTACAATTATTCGGAGTACATGGCGTGCACGACCAGTGCTTGCCAATCGATCTTCGCGAATTCGGCGACGATGGAGACCGGCTGCGAATTCATCATCAGCTGGATGAAGGGCGCGAACAATCCGAGCGTGATGTACACGCAAGTGACCTGCCCAAGCCAGCTTACAAGCCTGTCGGGATTGCAGTGATTCGTCATGCATCGCGTTGCCGGCAATCAGGTCTTCCGGTATGTGGAAGGCGCGGGCGTCGTGAACGGCGGTCCGGACGGCAGCCGGGCGCGATGTGCGTTGCGTGGGCGCTGCTGGTGGAGAGTCGGCGGTGGGTGTACGTCGACCGGCCGGGTACGACGTCCCAACGGCAAACGCCATCGGGCGTGCGCTCGGGGCCTTATCGGGGCGGCGGCGGCGGCGCGGCAATCTGCGCGAGGTTGAGCCCCCCGGGATATCGGTAGCTCGTGTAAGCCCCGTAGCCCACGACCTGGAGGCCGACCGGCTGAGACGCGATGAGCACGTGTGCGCCCAGTTGACCGGGCCCCAGCTGGGCGCGGTAAACGCTGTAGGCAGACGTCCCGATTGCCTGCGGCTCGGCGACCAAGTCCTGGTTGTCGATCGTCATCACCGTGCCCGGGATGGCCACGATGTCGACGAAGTTGGCGATGTAGTCCTCGGGAGCGAGAAATACGTACTTCGAACGGTACTGTTCGACGGCGGCGACCGAGGTTTGAGCAGGATCGCCCTGAATCATCTGAGGGTCGATGAGCGTAGCGCCCAGCGTGAAGGTGGCGACCGCGAAGGGCTGATCGCCGGTCACTTCGAAATCTTCGTCGGTGACCCCGCACGTGTAGGTATTCTCGGCGTTGATGGTGGTCGGGCACGCGCCACCGACACCGCACTCGACGACCTGGCCGGCGCTGAGCGTCGTCGGACAACCCGCCGGGACCGCGGGGTTGTAGGTCAGGTTGGTGTTGTCGAAGTTGCCGTAGAAGCGCACCTGATGCGGGACGGGCGCCTCGGTGGCTCCGGTGCCGTCGAGGAGCGACGGACCGGCGGGTCGGGTGACGACGTAGTCTTTGCCGAACGTCTCGGCGGGCAACACCGACTCTTCCATGTGGTCGCAAGCCGGGGTGCCCGGCGGGATCTCGTAGCAGGGGTTGCCCGTGATGACTTGGACAGGCGCGCTCGCCTGCACGATCGACCCGCTCAAGTCGGAACCGCCTGGGCCGAGCAGCTCGGCGACGTCGCCGGAGTTGAGCGTCAGCGCAAGTGTACCTCCCGCGTTGGTGGCAGCGACGCCGGCGCCCGCCGCGATCTGCCCAGTGCTCGAGACGGTGACCGTGACGGTTGTGGCATCGGCCGTGGCCGTGATGGTCATGTAACCCCCGTTCGACAAGCTTTGGCCCGTCGTTGGGTCGGTATCGACCGTGCCTTCGTGGCCCACAACGCGGTAGTTGCCGGTCATCGCCGTGCTCGGCAGAAGCAGCGACGCGTCGTTCGAGAACGAGAAGCAGCCCACATCTGTGGGGACTAGGAAGACGGCTGGGTCAACGCAGGCCTGAAGGCCTGGGCACGTGCTCCAGTTCTTGCCTACGGGCCCCCCCACTCCTTGGTATTCGAGTGCGTTAAACTGGTAGACGGTGACCGGCACGGTCGAGACGAGGTGGAACGCACCGCCGGTCGCAAGAACGCTATCTGTCAAAGGTTGGCCCGC
>JBEKOY010000004.1:0-114448 GCA_049521295.1 Polyangiaceae bacterium
CCGCACGTGCCCCTGTCAACGCTTCGCCGCCGCCCTCGCGGTCGCCGGCGCATGACTCGGGGTCGTCGTGGGTCGCTACTCCTTCGACGTGAGACTCTCTCATTCTCTCCTATCTGCCGGTTTATCCCGGCGCACTAAGCGCTGCACGAAGAGGCGTCATGGCGTGAGGATGCGGGGATCGGGGCAACTTCAGTTAGGGCCTGGCTACGGCGTGAGGCGGTAGCGCGCAATCGCCGTCAATGACAACGCCAGGGGCGGAATTATCGTCACTAGCGCTGGAATTAGTTGGGCTGCGGCTGCGTGAAACAAGAAGATGGTCGCGGCCACCGAAATGCCAACTGCGGCAAGGGCGCTGCGCGTTGACGCCCTGCCCGGCTGAGCGAGTAGTGCGTGAGCCCACCACATGGCCGTGCCTACCCCGGCGATCGCGGTCGAGAGTCCAGCTGCTGCTCGACCTGCGGGGATCCTTGTGACCAAAGGGACTTGGGACGACCCGGCCTTCGGCGTTCGAGTCGGTTCGCTATCCTTGCCGACGCGCAGATGCCGCAGAGGATCTACGAACGCGTCGCCGTCCCAACGCCACTCCGCGGCATGTCGCGCTGTTGGATAGAAGCCGTCGAGGCTAATCCCAGAGACTGTCCATATGGCGAGCGCCGCAATGAGCGCACTCGTCGCGCCCCCAGCCACAGCATATGCGGCAATCTCCCCGCGCGTTCGACCCAGCGCCCCCAGCGCAATCGCTTCCCCGCGGGCCCGAATAGGCGTCAATGCGCCCCAGACCCCCACGGCCGCACACAGCGGTGCAAGTGGGAGCGCACGCCCAGCGCGCTCGCCCCATGAAATCCCCCCCTCGTCTGTCGTCGCCGTGATGAGCCAAGCGAGGCCAAGCGCAAGCGTTGCGACGCCCGCCGAGCGGACGAAGATGGCGATGTCCCAAACGGTTGGTCGCACCTTGTGGCAACGCTACGTCCTGCCTTCGGGCGAAGCGAGCCAACCGTGGAAAGATCGCGACTAGCGATCCGGGAAGAGACCAAAACGCGTCGCGTGTTATGCTGTGGATGCTGTCGCGCACGGACCTTGCGGTCCCGAATGGTTCGACGGCGGATTACCGCCGAGGCGCGACTTCAACCCGGTGCACTTACGCACCTCAGCAAGGAAACACTCGCTCGGCGGCGCTTGGTCCACGTGATCTGTTGAACTGCGCCAGCCCCGAGTGCCGGCCCCGTGCCGGAGGAGGGAGAACGTCATGCAAAGTACGAATGGCTCTAGTCCGAAGAGGCAGCGCCTCTGATTGGCTGGTTCGTGTGCCACTTTTGTTGCCTGCAGTTGCTTCCATGGAAAGCCAAGCGGTCCGCAAGAACGGGGCACGCGAAGTCAGTGGGACCGAGCTGCTCGCGCCGCCCGGCCGTACGAAATCCGGCCGCATGCCGCTATGCGACACGACGCGGTGGTTCAGTCCGTACAGGAGCGGCCTTTAGCGATGGGGCCAGAGGTGGCCCGGGTGGACCAACATTGCCACCCGGGCCATTTTTTCCATCGTTGACACGTCGGTACGTCGAGCGCTACGAGCCCATCCTTCCGCGGGACTAGCTCAGTTGGTAGAGCGTCGGCTTCCCAAGCCGAAGGTCGCGGGTTCGAGACCCGTGTCCCGCTCCGAATGATTACGCGATGTTGCAAGCAACCATACAGCTATTTCGTAAGCATTGTCGGACACCGCTGGTGTCAGCAGACGGGCCGCCACCCCCGGATCGATGTCCGGCCGCGCGCCGGCGGGCACCGGTGTCGAGCTTACGCACATAGCCCATGTGGACCTTCGGAATTCGGATCGGCATGGCTGCCGAGCGTCATCGCCGTCATCGCCGTAAGCGCTCGATTGTACAGCGCTCGATTGTACGCGCCCCTCGGGCGGTGAAAGTTCATCCGCCGACGGGGTGTCCCAGTAGAGCGGCTCCGCCGGATTCGGCTTGCCGTTCAACGGCGGCAGCCGCACCAGCCCGGCTCGGAAGAAGTCTCTTCGCAGGCGGTTCGCAAACGACGTACCGCGTGATTTCTTGGCCTTCCCTGCCCGGGGCCCACGGCGAATGAGCCCTTTAATGTGCGTCGCGCCAAGACATTGGGAACGAATCGGATCGACGCACTCGATATCCAAGGGCGCTTGCCGCGCGCGCTGACGGGCGTCCCCCCCGTGACGCATCGCTCGCCCAGCCCGCTGCGACGTTTACTTCGCTGCGACGTTTACTTTGGCGAAGGCGCCGGCAGTGCCAGCAGGCCCATTGGAGCCGCCCGTTCGCATGGTCATAGGGCCACGAAAGTGGATTGAACAACCTCGAAACGGCCTCGCCGTCCGTGGATCGAATTCGGGGTGCGGAACTATCTGAGGACGGTTCTTTTCGCCAGGGCTACCCGTAGGGTGGGGCAAAAAACTTCCAGCTTTGGCTACTTCCTGAAATGATGCCATTTGCGTGCGTCGCTTTGCTGTTCTCGCTTTAGCAGTGCTTACTGCTTGTGGACCAAAGCAGCCTGCAGTCAGCGAGGCCACAGTCGAGCCAGCGGCCGCGTCCTCGGCGCGAGCGGTTCAGGTCGTGAACGCAACGATCCTCGCCAACGATTGCCAGAGGCTCGGTCGGGCGAATGCGGAGATGGCCGAGCACGCGATGCTGGATCTGGTAGAAGGCTGCTCTTCAATCCCAAACGGATCGGCTAGGTTTGAGGCAACGCTGCAGACCAGCGGCCGCATCGAAATCGCGGCGGCGCCAGGTCAACCCGGAGTGGTGCCTATATGTGTCCTAAAGCACGCACTTGTACACAAAGTGCCGCTGTCAAAGCCCTGTCGCCTCGACGTCAGGATGGAGGAGACGCGCTTGCCGATCCGGCCCGATGTCGGACCGGTAGGCGGAATGCACTAATGCCGTCCCAGCGGGCGCCCTCGTTTGCCCTGCGCCCCCCTCCGAGGCAAAACGTATCCGAGGCAGAGCGTATCCGAGGCAGAGCGTGTCCGAGGCAGAGCGTGCGAGGCAGAAACCGAAGAGCTGCGGTCGAGTCGCGAGGGGACCGTGGGTCCGCGGGGGCGCGGCATCGGGACGCAAGTTGATGTAGGCATCTCTGCGGATGGCGCCGCCGGAACCGCAGCTTACTGCGACCCTCGAAGCGGCTCTCGTACGAGAGCTTCTCGCGGCGTGGCATCAGCTGAACAGCGCGCATTTTCGAAGCGCGCTTTCGCCTCCGACGCTGGAGATCGTCCTGAACCATTCGACGTTGGGGCGCTGGCTTCCGCGGACTCGCACCTTGGAGATTTCGCGTTCGCTGGTGATTGAGCGGCCCTGGGGCGCGGTGATCGAGGTGCTCAAACACGAGATGGCGCACCAGTACGTGCATGAGATTCTCAGCGAAACATCCGAGGCGCCGCACGGACCTGCATTCCGCGAGACGTGCGCGCGCCTGGGCGTCGACGTACGGGCTTCTGGGGTTCCGGAGGGGCGCTCGGGCCCGTCCGAAGACCGAGTTGTCAATCGCATCGCTCGTTTGCTTGCGCTCGCCGAGAGCCCGAACCGGAACGAAGCCCAGGCGGCCATGTCGGCGGCGCACCGGCTGATGCTCAAGCACAACCTCGACGCCGTCCGCGCGCCTGGCGCCCGAAACTACGGGTTCCTCCAGCTCGGCCAGGCCACTGGACGGGTAGCGGAGCACGAGCGCATCATCGCGATGATCCTCGGTAAGCATTTTTTCGTCGAGGCGATCTGGGTGCCCGTCTATCGTCCGCTCGTCGGAAAGCGTGGCAGCATTCTCGAAGTTTGCGGAGCGGCCTGGAACCTCGCAACCGCTGAATATGTTCACGGTTTTTTGCATCAGACCGCATCGCGCCTCTGGCGCGATCACAAACGCATACACGGGATCGGCTCCAACCGTGAGCAACGTGCCTTCCTAGCGGGTGTCATGATCGGGTTCGCAGACAAGCTGTCGCGCCAGACCGCGCGGAACCGCGCGGAAGGACTCGTCTGGATCCGCGACGGGGACCTCGACGGCTACTTCCGGCGACGTCACCCGTACGTCCGGCACGTGCGACACGCCGGCCAGCCTCGTACCGACGCGTGGGCGAAAGGTCGTGAGGCCGGACACCGCATCGTGCTGCATCGACCGATGGATGCAACCTCGATTTCCCGCGGACGCCTGCTGCCGCCAAGCGGCAAGCGATGACGGCTCCACCCGCTTGCTTGTATGCTCCTCGCCGGCCGATGTACCGTCCAGTTCGAAGATCGAAGTGAGCGTGACGAAGCCGACGAATGCCGACGTAACGGCGAGGTACCGGCAATATCTGTTTCCGAGTGTCGCGACCTACTACGCCGAACCGGTCGCCATCGAGAGCGGCCGCGGAATGTTGGTGCGAGACTTCGACGGCAAAGCGTACCTCGATTTTTTTGGCGGCATTCTCACGGTCGGCCTGGGGCATGGCGACGAGCGGGTGAACGGTGCGGTGCGCGCACAGATGGATCGCCTCGGGCACGTTTCGACCCTCTACCCCAACCTCCCCCTGGTCGAACTCGCTGAGAAGCTCGTCAAGCTGGCGCCGGGCAAGCTCGAGAAGGCTTTCTTCTGCACCAGTGGCACCGAGGCGAACGAAACCGCGGCTGCGCTCGCCCAAGCGCACACCGGGGCGTTGGATCTGATTGCGCTGCGCCACGGATACTCGGGCCGATCTCTGCTGGCTCAGGCCCTCGGCGGGAGCTTGAAGTATCGCGCCGTTCCCACGCAAGTCGCTGCGGTCCGTCATGCCCATGCACCGTACTGCTACCGATGTCCGTTTGCGCAGACGTATCCGAGTTGCGAGCTGAAATGCGCACAGGACATCGAAGATCTGATTCAGACCACCACAGCGGGGCCCATCGCGGGGATCATCGTCGAGCCCATCTTGGGCGTCGGCGGCTTCATCACGCCGCCCGAGGGATGGATGAAGCTAGCGACCGATATCGTGCGACGGTACGGCGGACTTTTCATCTGCGACGAGGTGCAGACGGGCTTCGGACGGACCGGTGCCATGTGGGGCGTCGAACACGAAGGTCTCCAACCGGACGTGATGACGGCGGCAAAGGGAATTGCGAACGGTTATCCGATCAGTGCCGTCGTCACGACGGCCGCTATTGCTGCTGCGTGGAAATCGGGGAACGTCTCGACGTTTGGCGGTAATCCGATCTCCTCTGCCGCAGCCAATGCGACCATCGATGCGATTGTGGACGACAAGCTCGTCGACAATGCAGCGAAAATGGGGGCGGTATTGCGTGCGGGGCTCGAACATCTCAAAACGAAGCACGCGGTCATCGGTGACGTCCGTGGACGCGGATTGATGCAGGGCGTCGAGATCGTTCGGGATCAGAGGGCGGGCGACCGCTCGCCCGACGTCGATGCGACACTTCGCCTTCTCGAGGAGACCAAGGCGCGCGGACTACTCATCGGCCGTGGCGGCCTCTCGGGCAACGTTCTGCGTGTTGCTCCGGCGCTCATCGTTACCCGTCGACAGATCGATGACGCGCTGGAGATCCTGGACCTCGCATTCGCCGCGATCGAACGATGAGCGACGGGGTCAAACGTCAAGTTTGAACTGACGCGTCTTCCGCTCGAGGCGCTCGAAGCGACGTTGGGTCTTGTCGGGCGACTCCCCGGTTCCTCGCTGCACGTGCTCCAGCGCGCGGTGCGGCGCTCGCAGCCAGTGCTCGTACAGCTTTGCCAGCTCGAGGCGCACCGATGGATCGTCGACTTTTGCGGCGTGCGCCTCGAAGTCGGCTAGGGCGCGGGCCCGGTCACCCCGTGCCTTTGCGATATGGCCCCGCGTTCGCAACGTTTCTGCTGTCGCCTGGCGCTCGACGGCGGCTTGCGCAAACTCACCGGCGAGCACCAACGCACCCGCCCTATGAACGGCTCGCGCGACGCCCGCCAGATCATCGGCCGCGAGGCCACTTTCGAGCGGAGCTCCGTACAAGCCGAGGAGCGCCGCCATCGCCACGACGTCCCAAGCGTTGTGATCGATGACGCCCATGAGCGCACGAGAGTCGCCCGTGCGAAGAAAATGAAGGTAGAGCGCGCTCACGTCGCCTGAGGCGACGTCGTCCACACGTTCGAACCCGAGGAGGGCGCGCTCGAGCGCGACCAAGCGGCATCCCTGGGGTATGCGCTTGCCGTGGATGCGGCGCGCTAGATGAAGCAAGTCGAGGTGCGGAGGCTCGGAGAGTGGCTGCATTCGAGCCATGACGAACCGAGTTCGCAACAAGGGCATGTCGAAGCTCTTGCCGTTGAACGTGACCAACGTCGAGGCCGCTGCAACGCGGGCATGCACCCGCCTGAGCATCGGCGCCTCTTGGCCGAGCGATCGCACGAGAAGCTGCTCGAGCACGAGCGTCGCGCCGCTTTCCCACCACGCGAGCCCAACAAGGAATGCAACCGTTCCAGTCCCGCCCGCGAGCCCCGTCGTTTCAGTATCGAGGAAAAGCGCTTGACGAAAATCGCATCGGGCAAATGCTGGGTCTAGCGCCAGTAATGCGATCAAATCGGCGTCGGCCTCGACCCCGCATGCGATCGGCACGCGACCGGTGCGGTGCGCCGCCGAGAGCCGCTGCGTTCGCACGTGCAAAGGACCGTCGGAGGTTTCGACCGTCGAGAACGGGAGATCCGCCGTCTCGATGGGTGGCGGCCCAGCGCGCTGGGCAGTGCGTTCGATCGTCGATCGAATGCGATCCCGCAGTTCGTCGAGGACAACTTTGCGGGCCGCCTCGCCCCCTGAGCCGACGGCAAAACCGACTGAGGCATTCGATGAGCGTGCAGAGCCGAGCCTCGAAAGTCGGGTGCGAACGGACAAGGCGAAACTATACATTCGATCAGTGTCCGACGCCAGGAAGCCGATGTGACCGCTGCAGCATCACCCGCCGACGGGCGACGATTAAGCCGAAGCGATCGCTGCAGCATCACGCCAGCCGACGGACGACGATTAAGCTCACATCATCTTCCTGAACCTTGGTCCACCTTCGCACCGCACTGATGAGGTGGTCTCTGATGGCCTGCACGGGCTGATCGGCGACGCGTTCGACGATTGCGCACATGCGCTCCGGACCGAACTGCACTCCACGCCGATCCTTTCCTTCGGTGACTCCGTCTGTGTAGAGAATCATCACGTCGCCGACTTCGAGTGAGATCGTCGTCTCGACCAACATGCTGTCGACGTTCGGAAATGCACCCACCCATGGACCGCGCGTTTCGAACCTCTCGCATTCTCCTCGCGACGCTCGGTGCACAATGATGTCTTCGTGCGCTCCGGCGTACACAACGGCTCCGGCGCCGTCGTATCGAAGAAGCGATAGCGTCGCGTGCTCGTCTTGGCCCATGCGCCGGTGAACGTTGTCGTAGAGCACGGCATTCAGCACGCTATAAACTTGGCACGGGGAGGCACCCGGCTCGCGGCGTACGAGTGCGGCCACGATGCTCTGGATCATGAGCATCACGAGCCCCGGTTGTAATCCGTGCCCGGCGACGTCGCCGATTCCTATCCAGCAGCCGGCAGGAGATGGGATGACATCATAATAGTCGCCGCCGACCTCGGTTGCCGGGATCATGATCGCCGCGATGTCGAGGTGTGGAACCGCAAATTGCTTTGGGACGATCGTCGTCTGGATGCGGGCTGCGATCTCCATTTCCTTTTCGAGGCGCTCGCGCTCTGCTCGCTGCCGCCGGGTCGCTTCCTCGACCACCTGATTGACCAGCCGAGCTCCCTTGAGCGCGCTGCTGATCAGCTCGCGAAGGCCCTCGTAGACTGCGCCCTCGTGCGGGCCGACCTCAAAGAGTGCGAGACCGAGTTGCTCTCCGTGGAAGACGAGCGGCTCCGCCACGATGGTCCGCGGCCGCTGGTCGACCCATCCGTGCGGAGCCAGCTGTCGCGGGTCAAAGGTCGGCTCGTCGGCGCCGCAATCGATCCGGCGGCCGTCGTCGTAAAGAAAGAGCGGCCTGGCACGCCTCGTGATTCCCGCTTGCTCGTAGACCGAGAAGGCACACGCCGGTATCTGCAAGCGTGGTAGCTGCCTTGCAACCGCCTCCACGAGAGCGCTTTCCCCGAACGCCGTCATGAGCGCTTCGCTCGTCTCGTGAAGCGTGCGAATCCACCGCTCGCGCCGAATGCGGTGCTGGGCCTGGAGCCGCTCGCGGAGGTCGCTAATCACGGCGCGCCCGCGGTGAAGAATTTCGTCGCTTCTAAACCGGCCACGGAAATCGTCTGTCGCGGCGAGGGAGGCGCTGCTGAGCAGGGACAAGACGGCGTGCCAAGGGCGAACGCTTCCACCGGCGACGACGACCCGGCGGAGCGTTGCGTCGAGTGACGTCGCGAAGTGGTTCGTGGCGCCGTCGCGCACGTCGGCCACGAACGCGTCGAATAGGGCCTCCATCCAGTCGGGCGCTATACGCGCGTGTTCAGGTGCCACAACGTTGGCCATCCGCACAAGGGTCTGCTCGCGCCCTGCGACCAGGTGATCGGCGATCGAGGCGACTTCAGCAAGTGCGCCGGGTGTTTCGGTCCGTACGGCTCCCTCGACGTTGCAGCCACACGATTCGCGCAAGACGAGCATCGTGTCGAGGACGAGGCGTTCGGGCCGCGCCTGCCCGTTCAGCATCGCCGCGAGAATGCGTGCGGCGTGCCGCCCCGAGTCGTAGAGAGGCTGGCGGACCGTCGTCAGCGAGGGGCTCGCGAACCGCGCCTCATCGATGTCGTCGAACCCTGCTACGCCGACGCGTCGCGGTACATCGAAAGCACGCGCCTGAAGTGCCTCCATCGCGCCGAGCGCCATCAAATCGTTCGCCGCCACGACGGCGTCAAAATGCTCTCGTCGTTCTTCGCACAGGATACGTACGGCTTCGGCACCCGATGGCGCGTTAAAGTCACCGATCGTCACCAGGCGGGGGTCGAACCCAATGCCGTGGCGTCCGAGCGCTTCAACATATGCGCCGTACCTCCGTTCGGCTTCTTCGTTGCCGACCGGCCCACGCACGAATGCGATTCTCTGCTTCGCATGGGCGATCACCATGTGCTCGAGAAGCCGTCGCATCCCTCCGGCGTTGTCGACGAGCACGCTAGGTCGCCCAGGAAGCTCGACCGCAAGCGCACACACGGGCAGAGGGGCGAAACGCGAGCAGTAAGTCGACAGCGCCTCCGGCCCGATATGATTGCCGAGCGGCGTCAAGACGATCACGCCGTCGATGCGAGTCGGATCGATCAAATCGTAAAGCGCATTGCGTTGCGAGGACGACCGGTCCGGTGAATCGATGACGCCGCCACAAAAGAGGACCACCGAGTGACCGAGCTCGCGCAGCGCATCGCTTGCGCCGAACAACACTGTGTTCTGGTACTCGTCGAGCACACTGTCCGACAGGATCGCGATCGTCCATCGCCTCCCCTGCCCGGCCGAACCGTGATGACTCATCGTGGCCTCGAGCCGAGGCTCAATGGTACCGCGTGGGGCTCTCGCTTCAAGGCTTCGCGCCGATCGACGTCTCCGGTCCGGTCACACGGTCCATCGGCCGCGCCGGGCCGATGAGGTCCGGGACGGCACGCACACAGTTTCGCCCTCGCGCCTTCGCTTCGTAGAGGGCTGCATCGGCGCCACGCGCCAAGTCTTCGAACACCCAGGGTGCCGGAGCGTGAGCTACGCCAATCGAAACCGTAACGCGCAGAACGCTTCCATCGGCGGCAGTCGTCGTCGCGCCCTCGATGGCCCGCCGCAATCGCTCGCCCGTCGTAAGTCCGCCGACGGGTTCCGCGCACGGAAGGGCGATCAAGAACTCTTCGCCGCCCCAGCGCGCGATATAGTCGCTTTGACGAAGTGCATGGGCCGCCGTCGTGGCTACGGTCTGAATAACCCGATCCCCCGCGAAATGACCGTGCCCGTCATTTACCTGTTTGAAGTGGTCGATGTCGAGAATCAAAACTGCCAATGCGTGACCGTAGCGCTGGGACCGGTTGTTCTCGCGAGCAATTTGCTCAAGCAGCGCCCGTCGGTTCATCAAGCCCGTCAGCGGATCGGTCGCCGCGGTACGCCGGGCTTCCTCGAGCAAGGACACGATGCGCCACGGTCCCCCCAGCTCCGAAGCGATGAGGTCAACGGTGCGACGCCCAGCGCGCGTATGGCTCCGCCGGGGCAACCCGACCGCGAATTGCCCGCATTGCCTGTTCCCGGAGAACACCGGGACCTCGACCGCGATCCACACGTCGGTAGCGAGACCTCGGCCCGCGGCTGGGCGAAACACGGCGCACCGAACGTCATCTGCCACGCCGAATGCCGCCCGAGCCGAGGCTTCGGACTGAGCCCGCCGTACGACCGGTGCGCTGAGGAAAATGCCGGGTGTAGGTCCTTCGACGAGCAGAGCGACCCAAACCGGAGCCAGAAGACGGCGCACAAGAGTTTCGAGCCCGAAAAAAAACTGCTCGTACCCATCGAACGCGGCAAGGGCTCTCACTTCGGCGGCTACGACGGCTTCGAACATGGCGTCGTCGAGCGCCCGCGATAGCCGCCGCGTCAACCGCTCCTTCGTAATCGGCTCAGACGCGGGCCGGCCGCCCAACGGGGTGATCCGGCTGAACCTGTCGAGCAGCGGCGGAAGCTCGCTCTCGGGCGAATGGATCACGTGTGCGCGTGGACACGTCGCATTCGCGAACAGAGGTGCCCGGCTGTCCCCGGGCGCGGCTAACAATACGAGGACGACATCCGCCAAAGAGGCCTCTTGCTCCAGAAGGCGAAAGAGCTGAGTCCCCGACATGTCGGGGAGATCGACCTCGGCGACGATCGCATCGACCGTCTCCTTCGTCGCGATTTCGATTGCCGTTGTGCCGTCGGTGCAATTCAACACCGACCAACCGTGCGCCTCGAGAACGCGGGTCACGCGCTCTCGAATGGTATCGTCCTTGGCGACGACGACTCCGGCGTGCATTTTGGTACACTCGGACTGCGGCCCGGGGTCGACCTTGTCATCCGGGCGGGAGCCGCCGTGCAGTGTCATCGACTTCGCTTCTCCCGTTTCCGTCCATCATTTTAGCATGGTCGAGGCAATGCCCCAGCTTTACGCGGATGAACGCGTCTATTTCGAGCTCGTGTTTCGGCCGAGCGTGGTCTTGACGACTACGGTTCGGCGATTCGTGTCGGATTTTTATGAGCGGGTTCTCGACGACGAGGATTCGACGTCGCGGCTCGCCATGGCGACTCAGGAGCTTCTGGAGAACGCCGTTAAATACGGATCTCATGGTGAGACGGTGCTCCGCATCGAGGTCCTCCGAAGCGAAGGTATTGTCCGCATACACACCAGCAATAGAAGCGATGCGCTGAACATCGCAATCCTCGAGCGCCGGATCTCGGAGATGCGATCGGCTCCGGATCCCGTTGGTTTCTACCAACGGCTCTTGCGCGCAACCGTGAACGAGCCTGACGGGTCGGGTCTTGGACTCGCTCGCATTCGATGCGAGGGCGAGATGGAGGTGGACTTGACCGTCGAGGGTGACCGCGTGGCCATCAACGCGATCGCGCGGACCCATTCGGGGGCGCCGTCGTGAGAGAGCACCTCGACGGATTTTCCTCGCGGATCGCGCGCAGCGACGAGGCACTCCACGTGCTTCTCGAGGGAGACGCGAACATGAGTGCGGTCGAAGACGTGGGCCGCACGCTCGACGAAGTGCACGAAACGGCCTTGCGCGAGAACGTGAGTGTCGTCGTGATCGATGTGCGCAATCTCGAATTCATGAACTCGTCTTGTTTCAAGAAATTCGTGTCTTGGTTAGGTCACCTTCAGGAGCTCCCCAAGGAAACGCAATACATGATTCGGTTTCTTTCGGATCCGAAGATGCACTGGCAACGCCGGAGTCTTCACGTCCTTCAGTGCTTCGCGCCCGACGTCGTTACCGTCGAGACGTGACTCCGGTCGCAGAATTCCGTCTTCTGGCGGGCGCAGGAGGCGAGCGCATCGCGGCCGTACTGGGCAGCCTGGGGGGGTCACTCCAGGACGCCGCTTCGGCCGTCCATCGCGGCGCGAAGCATTTCGTGCATGCCCATGGCCAGCCACCTTGGAAGGTCCGCGGGCGCGAACAGTCGAGCCTCGGTGATTTCGAGCGGATTAGACGGTTCACGCAGGAGAGGCCCGATTCGGCACTCGACCAGGATCGTTACAGCGTGTAGCCGCGGGTCGCGATCGAGGCGCGAGAAGACTCCGACCAGGCGGACGATCTCGCAGCGGTCGACGCCGGCTTCCTCTGCGAGCTCACGAGCGATGCTCGAACGCAATGTCTCGCCCCATTCGAGCGTGCCGCCCGGGAGGGCCCATTCGTCCAAGTCCGCGCGCCGTACCAGCAGCCATTGGCCATCGTCGGTGCAGGCCGCTGCCGCGATGCCCACAACCGGCCGCCGGATCAAATGGCGGGCCACTTCCTTCACAATTGCGAAAGCACCCATTGGAATGCGAAGCCGCGGCATGGGTCGAGGCATACCACCGCGTGGGGGTCCCGATCTCCCGACGAGCCGATTTCCGCCGACTTAAGGAATCGTACTCGCTGCGCCGCGGCAACGTTGAATACGCCTCATGCGTGGACTACCAACGCGGCATGCCGACGCTGAGGCATTTCACCGTGGTACCGCGGCTGCCGCCCGCCCTCGAGCGCCTCCGCGACATTGCATACAACCTCTGGTGGTCGTGGTCCCCCGCGGGCGAAGAGCTATTTGCGCGCCTGGATCCGGACCTCTGGGAGGCCGCCCACGGCAATCCAATCGAACTTCTCGCAAGCGTCGAGCAGCCTCGGCTCGACGAGCTTTCCAACGACGATGCCTTCACCGGTCAGCTCGATGCGACGTGGCAGCTCCTTGAACGCTACCTGCAGCGCGAAGGCTGGTTTTCGCGATCGTTTCCCGAGACCGCGGGTGCGCGACTTGCTTACTTCTCGATGGAGTACGGAATTCACGAGTGTCTGCCAATTTATTCCGGAGGCCTTGGGGTGTTGGCCGGCGACCATCTCAAGGCGGCCAGCGATCTCGGGGTACCGCTCATCGGCGTCGGGTTAGCCTACGCGGAGGGATACTTCCGCCAGGCGCTCAACACCGACGGCTGGCAGGGCGAACGCTATCCGATCAATGACTGGCGTCGGATGCCGGTTCTGCCGGTGCTGGACGAAGCACGGAATCGCCTTGTGATTCGGGTGCAGTATCCGCATGGCATCGTGCACGCCGAGCTCTGGAAGGTGCAGGTGGGGCGTGTCCCGCTTATGCTTCTCGATGCGAATCTCGAGCAAAACTCACCGGCCGATCGAGCGATCACCGGCCCCTTGTACGGTGGGGACCAAGAGTTTCGGGTCCGGCAGGAAATCATGCTCGGCATTGGCGGCATTCACGCATTGGAGGCCATGAAGCTATCGCCGACCGCTTGTCACATGAACGAGGGACACTCAGCGTTTCTAGCGATCGAGCGCATCGGGCGCGTCATGAGGGAGCGCAAGGTCTCGTTTCATGTGGCCAGCGAAGCGAATAGCGCGGGCAACATCTTTACGACTCACACCCCCGTGCCCGCAGGAAATGACGCGTTCGATCCCGGCCTCGTGCGGCGATACCTCGAGCCGTACCGGTCGGCGCTCGGCATCTCGGACGCCGAGTTGCTCGGCCTAGGACGTATCGATGCCCGCGACCAAAGCGCCCCGTTCTCGATGCCAATCCTCGCGTTTCGTACGTCGGATCACTATAACGGCGTAAGCGAGCTGCACGGCGAGGTTTCACGCGCGATGTGGCAGGGCCTTTGGCCCGAGCTACCGACGCACGAAATTCCGATCGAGTCGATCACGAACGGGGTGCACACCTCGTCGTGGGTCGCCCCCGAGATGGGAGCTCTATTCACTCGTTACCTGGGACCGCGCTGGTCCGAGCATCCTGACCATGCCGACCTCTGGGAACGCGCCTACGAGATCCCCGACGCCGAGCTTTGGCAGGTCCACGAGCACCGCCGCCACCGATTGGTTCAACACGCTCGGCGGTGGTCGCGGGCGGCCGCCGAGCGCCGTGGCGCCGGACTGGAGGAATTGGAGCTTGCAGACGAGGTCCTCGACCCGCAGGCGTTGACGATCGGCTTCGCGCGACGCTTCGCCACCTACAAGCGCGCCACGCTTTTGTTTAGCGATCTCGAGCGAGTGAAGAGGCTTTTGGGCAACCCACTTCGCCCCATGCAGCTCGTTTTCGCCGGCAAGGCGCATCCGCAAGATCGTGGCGGCAAGGATCTGATTCGCTCCATCATTCACGCCAGCCGCGATCCAGGGCTGCGTGGCCGCGTGGTATTCCTCGAGGATTACGACATGCGCATGGCACGCGCGCTCGTGAGCGGCGTTGACGTATGGCTCAATACGCCGCGCCGCCCGCTGGAGGCAAGCGGCACCAGCGGGATGAAGGCCGCGGCCAACGGGGGCCTCAACCTAAGCGTTCTCGACGGCTGGTTCGCCGAGGCGTGGCGCGATCACGGTTGCGACGTCGGCTGGGCCATCGGGCGGGGAGAAGAGTACCTCGACGCGAGCGGAGACGCCCGAGAAGCTGAGCTCCTCTACGACGTTCTCGAGCGTGAGGTTGTCCCCCTATTTTATGATCGTGACGGCGTCGGGCGACTTCCACGCGGCTGGATCAAGCGCATGAAGCACGCGATCGCGAAGCTCGTTCCGCGTTACAACACGGCGCGCATGGTTCGCGAGTACGCCCGGCGCTTTTACGTTCCGGGGATCAAGCTTTCCCACAACCTGACGGACGGCGATCTCGCGGCGGCCAAGGCGCTCACTGCTTGGAAAGACCGGGTCCGCGACGCCTGGCCTGGCGTTTCCGTTCGCGAGGTTCGGCTGGAGTCACGCGATGAAGTTGCCGTCGGCGAAGCGCTCAAAGTCACCGCTACGGTGCATCTCGGCTCGCTTAATCCTCAAGATGTTGCCGTTGAGCTGTACCACGGACCGACCGGTGGTGGGCATGAGATTGCGCAAGGGCGCATCGTGCGGATGCGCCCTGTCGAACGGACAGATGACGGCCAGTGGCGATATTCGGGGGAAATCGCGACGGGCCAAAGTGGCGCTCACGCCTTCGCCGCTCGCGTCGTCCCCTACAACGAAGCGATGACCCATCCGTACGAGACGTCACTCATTCGCTGGGCGTGATTCGTATCAGCTCGCCCACCGAAGTGCGCGGCTCAACGAAGAAATCCGTTGGCTCAATGACGGCTGAGACCGATTTGTTACGTCGCACACACACTCCACGCATGGTAAAAAGAGCTATCGTGCGAGGTTTTGTCGATCTGCATTGCCATTGGATCGCGGGAATCGACGACGGCGCGCGGACACCGGAAGAGGGCCTGCTCATGCTCCACCGGCTGCACGAAGCCGGCTTCAGCGAAGTCGTGGCGACGCCGCACATGAGGCCCGGCATGTTCGACAACGACAAGGCCAGCATCGAACGGTCGTTCGCAGCCATGCAGCCGACCCTATCGGCAAGCGTGGCGTTGCCACTCGTACACCTCGCGAGCGAGCATTTCTTCGATGACGTCGTCTTTGGACGCTTGATCCGCGGCGAAGGGCTTCCGTATACAGGCAAGGCTGTGCTCGTCGAGTTCGGAAAGGCCTTCCCGGCGCGTGCTCAGCACAGGTTCTTCGACCTTCGGCGCGCGGGACTCGTGCCCGTACTCGCTCACCCCGAGCGGTACGAATCCGTTTGGCGCGACGACGGCTGCTTGGACCCGTTGCTCGACGCCGGAGCTCACCTGCTTCTCGACGTGTGCGCTCTGATCGGGAAATATGGCCGCTTACCGCAGCGAGCGGCCGAAAAGCTGCTTGAAGAGGACGCTTACGAAGCTGCCTGTTCCGACGCGCACAAGCCGGACGACGTCGATGGCGTCGCCCTCGCGATCGATCGGCTCTGGTCCCTGGTCGGTTCCGCTGAGGCGCATCGGCTTCTGGCGGATGGGCCGCGATCCATCCTCCATGGATCGCTTCAATAGAGCAGCGAGCCGTCTGAACGAGCAAATGGCCTCCCTCGTGCTAGATCGGCTCCTCAGTGGCTAAGGCCGGTATGGGAAGCGTCGGTGCCCCCCCTGCCTCGCCGCAGGGATTTTTGCGGCGTCATGCCGGCAAATTCGTCGCCTCGGGCCTCATCACCTGCGGAATCGTTTACACCGTCCATAAAGGCGGACTGAAGTTCTTGCCCGAAGGGGGCGACTTTCAGCGCGTTCGGTGGTGGGCCTTATCGCTTTACCTGGTGACTTGGGTCACGATGACCTGGTTTCGCAGCGTTCGCTGGCGTTATCTTCTGAGATCGATCGCCGAGGTTCCGCGTAAGCGGCTCTTTGCGGTTTCATGCATCGGCTTCGCGGCGATTCTCGTGATGCCGTTCCGCATCGGCGAGATCGTACGACCCTACATGATCCGGACGCCTGCTAGCGACCGCGAACCGTCGAGCCGTCCCATTACGTTGACGGCGGCCACGAGCTCGGTGGTCGCCGAACGGGTCATCGATGGCCTTTACATCAGCATCGTTTTGGCGGTCGCCCTGCTCTTCGTACCCACGGTCCAACCGCTTCCGGACCGGGTCGTCGGTCTGCCGGTCACCGTTGCCGAGGTTCGGTGGAGCGGTTACGCGATGCTGGTGCTCTTCGGCGCATTGTTTGCCACGATCGCGGTTTTCTACTTCGCGCGGTCCTGGGCGCACCGCACCACCCTTGCTGTCGTCGGGAAGTTGTCCATGAAAGCCGCCGAGAGGCTCGCGAGTATTTGCGAGAAGTTCGCGGATGGACTGCATGTTTTCGGTCGGGGTGGCGATGCACTCGGCTTTCTCTTCGAGACGACGCTCTATTGGGGCCTGAATGTGTGCGGAATGTGGTTGCTGGCGTGGGGCTGCGGTGTCGCGCATGCCGACGGATCGTCGCCGTCGTTCGGAGAAGCGTGCGCGCTGATGGGCATGCTGAGTTGCGCGATCCTCATTCCCGGGCCGCCTGGGATGCTCGGCGTCTTCCAGGCCGGTATCTACGCGGGAATGACCATGTTTTACCCGACAAACATCGTCACCGGCCCCGGCGCTGCTTACGTCTTTCTGCTGTACGCAACCCAATGCGTCTTCGCCCTCATGGCCGGCGCGATCGCGCTGGCCACCGTGCGAGGCGGTATCCGCGAACTCGAAGAGTCTGAGGGGATTCTCCCCCGAACGGCTGGCGCCACCGAATAGGAGAGATTTTTGGCGGTCGGGTCCCGTCCGAGCTATCCAGACGAGAGACGGACATGGGTCGTGCTTCCAAGGCTACGGTGATTGGAGCGCTCTGCGGTGGGGTCCTTGCAGTCGTCTTCATCGTCGCGCGCACCCCGTACGCAAGCGCCAAAGCCACCTACGAGTCACCGTATGGCTATACGCGCACGTGGAATGCCGCTCTGCGCCTCGTCCGCGTCGATAAGGGCTGGAAGATCGCCGAAAAGGACGAAAGCAGCGGCTATCTTCTTTTTGAGTATACGTCACCCGAAAATGCGAAGCCCAGCGCCGCTTCGGTCGAGCTGATTCGAGGCCCCGACACGGGTGTCGCGGTTGGCGTAGTCGTGCAGATTCCGCAGATGCCGCGCTATCACGAACAAATGGTGCTCGATGCCCTGTCTGCAAAAATGCGCCGCGAATACGGCGACGCCCCGCCCCCGGTCCGCGGAGGACATGTGCCGCCCGATGGGCTGCCCGATGCCGGTCAAGCCGCCGACGCGGATTGATCGGTTCGAGATGCCATGGTCACAACCGGGCGACTGGGGCGTCTCCGGCCTCGTTCGCGCATGGCTCGCCACAGCAGCGAAAGCCGATTTGGTAGTACCGAAACGTCTCATCGTGGGCCGTCGTCATCGGCCGGCAGCGTGTCCGAACGGGGCCCCAATAGCCCCCTTTTAAGCCGCTCGCATACGGCCGGCCGAACTGGGACACGTTGACCACCCATTCGTCCACGTTCCCCACCATGTCGTGCACGCCATAGGGGCTCACGCAAGCGGGGCGCGAGCCGCTGGGCTCGCGCTGATCGAGCTTCGCGAGCTCTTGGGCTTGAGTTTTCGGATCGAAAATCCGCTCGGGATGCGGCCAAATGTATGGCTTATCGATGTTGCACGCCCGATCGTCACGCTCGTAGCCGTTGCCGTACGGATAAGGAAGGCGGTCAGGTCCCTCGCAGGCCAGCGTCCACTCGGTGTCGGAGCACAGCCGCTTGCCGAGCGACTCGCATGACGTTTTTGCCTCGCGCCAGCTTGCCATATACGTCGGCAGTGCGCCCGCTCTGTTGGGCCATTCATATCGGTCCATACAGAAGTGCTTCTGCTGTCCTGCCATGGCGCATCGACTCGACTCGGCAGTTTTCTCGAATTCGGCGCATTGGAGACGCGTCTCAGGATCGAGCCATCGGAGGCATCGCTGTTGGGCGTATGGACAGTACTCGCCTTCCACGTCGACCATGTCGGGCGCGCACGCCCCTTCGGCAGGCCGGCTGGCCGGCGGAGCTCCCGGCGCAATGAAGCGACCAAAAACGGTGTCTTGTTTGGCCAAAAGCGGCAAAAGTTGAACCCAGCCAGCCGGATCGACGGGGCCCGTGCCGGCAATGAAACTGGTCGAGTTTGCCGCTTGCGAACGCACGCTGACCGTCGCGACGGCCACCGTCGTCAAGAACCCCAGAAGGACCCATGTCCTGACGCCGCGCATAGGGATTTTACCGCCCGCGATTACACCACACATACCCAACGAACGACTCGCTACGCGATGGATACCGGAGCGAAGCATGCGCCTTCCGGTCGGAGGACGATCGGAACATCGCATTCTAGAAACGACTGACTGCTCAACTAAGCAAACGCCGATCCGTCGACCGTGGACCGTGGAAACTCGGCGGAACGCGAATTAATTACGGCTGTCGAGCGGGTTTGATCTTCAATCGACGCAATTCCGCAGCCGTTGAACTGGATCCAATCGTATCGAGTGGAGCGGGATCCGGTCACATTTATTGCGGACGCGCGTGTCTCTGTTGCGTGCTGGCAGGTGAAAATTGCGCGCTTTCGCAAGCTCGTCAGAGAACGCATTTGCGCGTCACCGCGAACATAAAATGGCGAACGCCCTTTCGCAGCTCGCGCCGCCATCCACGCTCGCGACCCCCCAAGCGAAGCAAGCCCATCGGCTCGGCGCTCGGAGGTGCCGAGAGCCGAACGCGGACCACCCGCCGGCGCATACCGGGTAGACCGCCGGCGCACACCGGGTAGAGCGACAACAGCAGCGAAAGGACGCCGACGGCGCGTCCCGTTTCGCATGTTCCATTCAGCTTTCGATGAAGCTCTTGAGCTGTTTGCTCCGCGACGGGTGTCGGAGTTTTCGCAGCGCCTTCGCCTCAATTTGCCGGATGCGCTCGCGCGTTACTTCGAAGTCCTGGCCTACCTCTTCCAGGGTGTGATCGCTCTTTTCTCCGATGCCGAACCTCATCCGGAGAACTTTCTCCTCTCGCGGGGTCAGCGTCTTGAGGACCTTTCGAGTCTGTTCCGCGAGGTTCATGTTGATGACGGCCTCGGCAGGGGACACCACGCTCTTGTCCTCGATGAAGTCTCCCAAGTGCGAATCTTCCTCCTCGCCGATGGGAGTCTCCAGACTGATCGGCTCCTTGGCGATCTTCAGAACCTTGCGGACCTTGTCCAGCGGCAGCTCCATCTTCTCGGCGATCTCTTCGGGCGTCGGCTCGCGACCGTACTCCTGGACGAGATAGCGGCTGGTCCGGATGAGCTTGTTGATCGTTTCGATCATATGGACCGGAATTCGAATCGTTCGCGCCTGATCGGCGATGGCACGGGTAATCGCCTGCCGAATCCACCACGTCGCGTACGTGGAGAATTTGTAGCCGCGCTTGTACTCGAACTTATCGACGGCCTTCATTAAGCCGATGTTGCCCTCTTGGATCAAGTCGAGAAATTGTAGGCCACGGTTCGTGTATTTTTTCGCGATGCTCACGACGAGACGAAGATTCGCTTCTACGAGCTCCGCTTTGGCTTTGTCGGCGATCCTCTCCCCTCGCCGGATCGACTCATACGTTTCGCGCAGTTCCTTGACGTCGAGCTGCAGCTCTTCCTCGACCTTCTTCAGGTTCTTTTGAGCCGCGGAGTGTGCCCCCAGGACGTCGTCCGGGGATAAACCATACTTGCGCTTGTACTTGCGCTCGGTCGAGGCATCACCGCGAGACTGCCGCGCCTCCTTTCGGAGCTGGTCGACGTCCGCCCCCGCGTGTTTGGCCAGTTCCAGAATGCTGCTTTCGGCGCGCTCGATTTTCTGGATCAACCCTCGCAGTTTGGTGACGACTTTGTCGATGGTCTTCTTGTTGAGGCGCATCTCCTCGAGGGTTTCGACCATCTTTTGACGGTTGCCGTCGATCTCGGCCTCAATGCCCTTGCGGCGAGAGGCGGCGCATGTCGTCACGCTCTCTTTGAGCTCGAGGGCTACTTTGTCGAGGTGCCTGACCTTGTCGATCAGCCGCAGGATGCGGCGATCGGCTTCCTCCTCGTCGAACTCGGCGTTGTCGTCTTCCGCGTCACGGATGATGTCCCGCACGCGGATCTTATGCTTTCTGAGCTTGTCACCGAGATCCATGATCTCGTGAACGGCGACCGGCGAGTTGAGAATCGCCGAGAGCACCATGTGCTCTCCCTGTTCGATTCGCTTGGCAATCTCGACTTCGCCCTCGCGCGTTAGAAGCGACACGCTTCCCATCTTGCGCAGGTACATGCGAACGGGGTCGTTGCTCTTCGAATAGTACCCGTCGACCTCCTCGTCGCCCTTTGGTGGCGCCGCGGTTTGCTCACGGTCGCGCGCGACTTTCTGCTCCGCTTGCTCTTCAACGATTCGCTTAGGCGCTATTTTCACCTGCGTTGCGGCATCGACGATCTCGATGTCCTCGTCGCCGAGAACGCCGAGAACGTCGTCCATTTGGTCGGCCGCGACCATGTCGGCGGGCAACGCGTCGTTCACCTCATCGTAAGTCAGAAATCCTTTGGATTTGCCGATCTCAATGAGTTGCTGAACTTCTTTCCGGTCACGGTTCTTCGTCGCCATCGCTACCTCGGTGCTTCTTCCCCACGCGCCTTGCGCGCCAACGCGCACGCGCTTTCCCTCACTCACCTGCGAATCAGGCCTTGCCGCTGACGCACGAGCGCGTCGACGTGCTTCGCGAGTTGCACTTCGGCCTCCCAGTCGCCGACGACGCGCTGTTGCTCACGTACGGTCTCGAGCGTTTCCCGCGCAACGTTGGTCTCCCGCAGTTTCTTTGCGTTCGCGAGTACGGATGCGCGCGCTTCCTCAAGCGTGTCGTGAACCGGAGCCGCGAGTCGTGCAGACGCGAAGGCTTGGATCGCCGATGGCATTTGCGCAAGAAATTCGCCCGTGTCGAGCACTTTTTCACCACGCTCGTCCACGCGGATGCACTTCGCCATCGCCGCCACAATCCGTGCCGATTCGCCCTCAAGAAGGCCCAAAGTTTCCCTCACTGCGGAATCGTCCAAAAGCACGGAATAATCCAAGAGAGCGCCGACGATGGCCTTTCGCTCCTCATAGCCTGGCGCGCGATGCTTGACACGCGCCTCGGAAGGTCTTGAGCTTGCGCGCACGCGTACGCCCGGGGCGGAGCTCGCCACCTTCCGCTCCAGTGCCCCGAACGCATTTGGGGCAGAGCGTATCAGATCGAGTCGACTCGCGGCGTAGTCGGCGTAGGCCTTGAGCATGCCCCGAACCACGGGATCCTTTTGGCGAACCAACAGCGCGGCGACCCGATCGATCCGCGCGACCCGGTCACGCAAGTCCGCAGCATTGAACGAATCGTCGAGCTCGACGTCGATCAGGTATTCGAGCAAGCCACGCGCCTGCCCGACAACGTGATTGAGCGCCGGGACGCCTCTCGTGCGAACGTATTCGTCCGGATCCATCCCGTCCGGCAGCATGGCGACGTCCGCCTCGAGGCCCGCCTTATCGCACGCATCCTCCGCGGCTCGCGCAGCCTTGCGCCCGGCCGCGTCGCCGTCAAAAAGGAGCGTTGCATTGCCGGCATATCGCCGAAGCAGCTTTGCCTGATCGGCGGTGAATGCGGTGCCTAGTGGAGCGACCACGTTGGGTACACCTCGCGCTTGGAGGCTGACGACGTCGAAGTTGCCTTCAACGACGATGGCTCGGCCGGTTTGCCTGATGGCATGCCGACCCTGCCACAGGCCGAACAGAGTCGCCCCTTTGACGTAAATCGGACTCTCGGGCGAGTTGATGTACTTGGGGGGAGGATCCCGAGCCGCATCCAGTGCCTCGTCGTGCCCGACGTTCTTATCCGCCTGAAGGGCACGGCCGCTGAATGCGACGACCCGCCCCTGCGCATCCAGCACGGCGAACATGAGGCGGTGCCGGAATCGGTCGTAATAGCTCGAGCCGCTCGACCGCGGCACGAGCAGCCCGACGGCCTCGCCGACTGCCGGGGAAACCCCCTGTTTCTTCAAGAAGCTCGCGAGTCCCTCCCACCCGGAGGGCGCGTATCCCAAGCGAAATGCAGCCGCAGTTTCGCTTTTCGGATCGAGACCGCGCCGAGCAAGCTCATCGAGTGCGCACGAGCGGCTCGGATGCACGCGCAACTGCTCTTCGTACCAAGCAGCAGCCACTTGCATCGCTTCGTAGAGGGCGTCACGTTCCTTCTTGTGTCGCTCCGCGTCACTCGGCGCAGCGCCGCGCTCTTCTTCGAGCGCCACGCCCGCGCGCTCAGCAAGGGCGCGAACGGCTTCGGCAAAGCTGTAGCCTTCGACGCGCTCTAGAAACGAAAAGGCATCTCCGCTCTCCTTGCACCCAAAGCAGTGGTAGATGCCGCTGTCGGGGTTGACGTGAAAGCTGGGCGTCTTCTCCTTGTGGAAGGGGCATAGGCCTACGAAGCGCCGTCCCCGCTTTTTCAAAGATGGAACGCTTTCGGAAACGATCGCGACGATGTCCGTGCGGTCGCGTACGAGCGAAATGGCATCCTTCGAGATCATCGACCGTCGCTCAGCGCTTGGCGGGGAGTCGACCATCCCCGTTCCGGCAGGCCGACCCCGGGAGCGCATCGGTGGACCCGAAGCGGTGCTCGAACCTACGCGGCTGCATTCGGATCACACTCGCCCACTCGGCTTGAGCTGGGTGTTGGCCAAGTTCCGGGGGCCTCTGCAAGTCATCGCACGCGGTGCACGAGTCTCTCGGACTATGTCGTCGACTCAAGCGTGTCAGTTTGTCACATGCGCGCCTGCTCGGGTCAAGCGACGCCGTGGGCACGCGCGTTTGGGAACGAGGGCTAGTTCGCTGTGCGCCGGGGAGCCGGGTACGATTCCTATGCCAGCCCGGGGAGTCCAGACAGCATGCCGACGCGGTCCGCTCCACCCCCTCCCGGTGCCCGGGCGCCATCTCCACCGCGGGGAACAATCCGGGCAAGGCGCGGGAGGGAGACGATTGCCTCGCGCGAGGAAGTCATTCTTTGCCTCGCCATTGCCCGCGAAGGCATCGGTCTCGAGCTCGCCAGGCCCGTTCGGCTGGGCTGCCTGCGGGTCACAGCGCTCGCGACGACATTTCCGGGTATGCGCTTCCCGGCCGACGTTTCCGGAGGGGTTCACCGCTTCCGCCACCGTCGAGGACAGCTTCAGCGGGTCGAGATCGAACTGAGCTCGCGATCACTGGTGCGCTGGGCCACTCCGCGCTTGCGCGGCATCGTCAGTGAGGGAGCGCCCGACCTCTGGGTTGCCGTTGCGTCCGCAAAGGCCACGATTTGCGTGTCGGCCCTGGACGATCGCGATCGTGAAGGCTCGCTTCCGGCACCGGCTGTGGCGTTCGACATCCATGCCATCGCCGACGGGGACGATCTGGTCCTCGTCGTCGGCAATGCTCGAGGTGTGAATCTGCCCGCACCGGCCGCGGGCATCGCCATTGCTTGCGTCGCCGCCATGATCGGACGCGCCGCCGAGCGATCGGGCGCTCTGTTCACGTTTCGACGCCTTGCGGCGGCTCTTTCCATGGCGCTCCTGCCCGAAGCGGGTGCCCGAATCCCGGGGGCCCATGGTGTCTGCTGTGCGGTTCTCGCTGCGGAACAAGATACCTGGTTCCTGCAGGCTGCACGCGACATGCTTTCGGCACCGCCGACGGACGAGGCGATCCGGGCTTACGAGGTCGCGCGCTTGCTGCGCGACGCCGACGACCTGCTCGTCGCGGGTGATCCCGCGCGAGCACGGTCCGCCTGCCTCGAGGCTCTAGGTTTGGCCCCGCGACATCGCGAGATTACCGCTCGCCTGGTCGACATCGACGTCCGAACGACTGGCCACGCGGAGGGAGCCCTAGCGATGCTCGAGGAGATGTGGGGTGGCGCCGAGCCAGGGATCGTCCGTGGCGAGTTGCTTCGGGAGACGGGAGACTTCGCGGGCGCGTTGGCGAGTCTCGAACGCGCCGCAGCCGCGGAGCCCTCCCCGGCGTTGGCCGCGCGCGCGTACGTGCTTGCAGCGGCGTGGACGCAGGATCCGGAGCACGCGGCCCAGTGGTTGGACCGCGCCATTGCCCGCTCTCCCCGCGCGGTGTCCGCCCGTTGGGCGCGCGTTCACGCGCGCTTGGCGCTCGGTCGCGTCGACGAGGCTCTCGGCGACGTAGAGCATCTCGAAGCACTCGCCGGCACCACGAGCGAAAAATACGCCGTTTGGCTTCGCGCCGGACGAGATTGGCAGGCGCGCGGGCTAACACTCCGCGCTCAAGCGCTGTTCGGGCGCGCGCTTCGATTCGCACCGGAGGAGCCGGAAGCGTTGACCGGCTTGGCCGAGGCACTCCTCAGCGAAGGAGCTTCCACGCGAGGCGTGGCTCTCCTGACGAAGGCGCTCGAGATTGCGCGCGCGCGCGGCACGTCGACTTCGGCCATCGTGTTCGAGCTGGCTCGGGCGCTCGCAGAGCGTCTCGCCGACCTGCCAACGGCCATCGCGCACATCTCTTCGATCTGCGGCGATGCGGCGGCGCCGGAAGCGGCGGTCGCGAAAGGGCTCGAGGCGAGATGGCGCGCGCGGCTGGGGGACACCGTCGGCGCAAGCCTGGCCTTTGCGGGACTGCGAGAGGCAGCCGCTTCGCTCGCATCCATTCCCGTCGTATCCGGGAGCACGGAACGGCCCGCAAAGCGCGGCCTCGCCTTGCCCCACGATCGCATCGGACAGGTCGTTGACTTGCTGATCGAGGCGGCGGACCTCGAACTCGCTCATCGTCTCGATCCGTTGGCCGCACAACGCCATCTCGCCGTCGCTCTGCGCCTCAGGCCGTACGACGATCGGGCGCGCCGGGCCTTCCGAGAAGTGGGCGACCATGTGCTGCGGGCGACACGGGGCATCCAAGGCGAGCGCAACCTCGCCATGACGGTCGGCGCCGAGCCTAGCGAAGCCGACGCGACCGATGCGACAGAGAACCACCCCGACGATCCACCGGACCGGCCGCGCGCGCCGATTCGTTCCCTCGATTGGCTCGACCTCGAGACATCCAACGAGTCCGCAGATATTCAGCGCGCAGCTCGTGTCGACGAGCTCACGCGAAGGTTGCAGAGCGACCCCGGCAATGACGGGGTTGCGGACGAACTGGCCTCGCTCCTCGAGCAGCTCGGCCGCGGACACGAACTTCTCGCGCTTCTCAGCGCTCGCCTCGAGGACGCCACCCCCGAACGCCGAGAGGTTCTCTCCGTGCAAGTTCGAACCACACTCGATCGGTTGGCTGTCGCCGCGGAGAAGGCGGGACGGGTCGAGGAGGCGGCGCTCCTTCGAGACTGGCGCGGTGGGCTCACTTGACGCATGCGGCAGCTCGCCTACGCAGCCGGTCGATGGCGGCCGGCCGAGCTCTTCATTCGGACGACTCCGCGGCTGAGAGGGCACTGCGAACATCGGTCAGGGCAGCATCGACCTCGGCACCGTCCAGCCCGCACTGGTGTGCGAGCTTTCCGAGCACCTGTCGCTCGATGACGCTTACGTCGTCGCTGGTCTGCGCCAAGAGCGCAGCGATCCGCAGGATCTCGCGGGCATGATCTTTTTTCACGGAAGCCTTCGCGATCGACGCGATGCGTGCGTCCATCCCATCTACCTTCAACTGATCGGCCAGGTGGCTTACCAGGGAAGCGATATGCTGAGGAGGCACCGTGCCACCGCACGCCGTCAAGACCACCCGCTCAAATACTTGCCTCTCGGCCGCGTCGAAAACGCCATCGGCGTTGGCGACGACGTAGGCACCTTCTACAATGGCTTCGAAGAGCGCCACGGCCACGGGGTCGAAACCAGTGGGAACGGTGGCATCCCCCGAGGGACGCGACCCATACGACGCTGCGGCCAGCGACAAAATCGAAACGGGACGATCCGGATTCTCCACCGGAGCAAACGCGGATCGTGCGACCCGCGCGACGAGATTAATGCGTGCATCATTGGGCATCGCGGGAACGAAACCACAGCATACCAGAAGATCAGACCGCGCTACGGCGACGGCGGCGCAATGTACATTTCATAGCTTCCGTCAATGCCCGTGATGGCCTCGCCCAGCTCGACGGCGAGCGTCGCAGACGGCAACGACGGCAGGCGGAACAAACGAACGAGCGCGTTGGCAATCGGATTTCCCGCCGGATCGGCCAATGTCAGCCCGAGGGATTGGGGCGCGGGCACAATGACAGGCGCGAGAGACAGAGGGCCGGTTGCGTCAGCGAAGATCGGTTGCGTGACGACGACCCATGGCAGTCGCGTCCCCGCGGCGGGTCGAACGCGCAAGGTGAAGTACCCTGGGTCCAAGTCGAATTCGAACGAGCCATTCGAGAGGGTCGTGCTTTGAGCCGGCCGCGGAAGACACCAGGTCGACGGCAGCTTCGACAGCGAGGCCGTGCACCCGAATGGAATAGCGTCGACGACGGCTCCGGAAAGGGGACGACCATCAAGCACGCGCGCGAGGCCGCCCGCGGATTGAAGGCCACCGAGCGAGAAATCCATCGTTTGATCTTGCAGAAGCGAAACCGATGATGCGACCTGCACCGCCGCCGTCACAGCATCGCCCGCATCCAAGATGCCGCCTGAGCCCTCGATGAGGGGGTTGGTTGGACGAACGTCGATTCGATAGGACCCGGATGGAAGCGTGGCGGAGTACGTCGACTTTCCCGTCGACGGGTCCGTCGTCGTGTTTACGGAAAGGGTGTACTCGAAGGTCTGGTTCTGGACGCCTGTCGGATCGTCCACCGACGATAGGGTCGTGATCGATATCGCTTCGAAGACGATCGCAGCTGCGACCGGCGAACCGGACTGCGATGTGATCTGTCCTTGCAGGTTCACCGTCGCCGGCAACGTCGGATAGAGGATCGGAGTGACCATGCCGAACAAGTTGAACACGCCCGTCGGCAGGATTGCGCCAGCGGGCGGCGCCACGACCAGCTCGGTTTGGGAGAGTGCGTCAAGGTCCGGCTGCGTCGGGTCGGTCGAGCGCTTTACGGCCAGGATCACGTTCGATGTGGTCGTTCCGCTGAGGGGCGCCCGGCTCGACACGATTCGGTCATTTTGGTCACGAAGGTAGGCCGTCCACCCGTCCAGCGCCCCCCCCGAGCGCGTGATCTCGAACGTAGGAAGCGCTTGCCCGCCGGTCGTGTCGTACGATTCGATGATCTCCTGGTCGACGGACATGCCGCTCGATACGGTCACCACTTGCGTCACGGGACCGAATGCCTCATCGAACGGAGGATCCGCGATCAGGGTGCGCTCGTAGGTTCCGGGCTGAAGGTAGGTCTGGGATTCGGTCTCTGGCCCTCCGCCGGGTCCGGGAAGGAAATCCACCAATTGAACAGAGTCTGCGAGCACGGGACTGAGCGGTAGGCCCAAAAGCGCGGCTTCCGTCCCGGAGCTTCCGGGCCAAAGAAGGCGAAATACCGCGTGAAACGGCAGCGATGTAGTCACACCGGACGTGCCCAAGTCCCAATCGACGGTTTGGGCCAAACGAGGGGATACTGCATAAAGTCCGAATGCAGTCCCGACGGCGGGGAGCTCTGCCGGGCTCGCCTGCGTCGAACTCGCCGTGTTGGCATTTGCCAAATCATCGAAAGGAATGGCGAACGTCCGTCCGGGTGCGAAATACGCGTCGCTAGGCACCGAGATCAGGACCACGAGATCGCTGGTCGAAGGGGCCTCGGCGGGGTCGATCACGCAAGCGCCCGCAAGGCACTGCACGTCGTTGGCTTGGACGTATGCCGAGCACGGATTTTGGGGACAGGCGTTTTCGGCCGCGGACGACATCTCGAGAGAGCGAATGCGTCCGCAGCCGACCGCCACTGCCCATGCGGTCGCCGCGGCCATACCCGGCCAGACGTGTCGGCCGAGAGCTTTCAACGATCGGCCCCGTCCTCTTCGACCGCTGCCGCCAGGGAAGCGGCGTCCGGGCCCGAGTCCCTGGTTTCGCACCCGTCGAGGCCGCCGGTGGGCGTGTAGAACCACACGACGGCGTCGCCCCCGATGCTGTCGGGCTGACGAAACAGGGTCGCCCCGGCCTCCAAGGTCGCGAACCCGTCCACCACGAAGACTTCGATTCGATGGCACGCCGCCGTCGTCGGCGGCGGCGGTTGAATCGGGACGGGAATCACGACCACCCCGCCGTCGAACCCGGACTGACCCTCGCCGGCGCCCACCCATACCGGTAAAGCGTGACCGCTACCGTCGTCGTCGATAAAAACGTCATACATGAAATGCTGGTTTGGACCCTCGAGTCGCACCGGGATAATAAACGTATTGTCCAGCGGCCATTGGGAAAGAAGCTGATCGTCGGGCGGGATGAGCGCGTCGTGCAACACCGTCGGCGGTTGCTCCAGAGTCGGAGCCAGTTCTGATGGTGGTGTGGTGAGGCACCCAACGCCCACACCCATGCGCAGAAAGCCCGCGGCGAAGATGACAATCGCGCCTGCGCCGAGCATTGCGCGCGGCCTCGGCGGCTGCAAGCGCTTTCGAGTCCACATGACTAATCCTACGATTCGGCTGAAAACAACAATCTACATCAATGTGAATCGAGCTCGGATGCCTGCGCAGTATCCCACGTCTCGCTCGTCGCCATATGCCATCGGGCTTGAGCGTATTCTGGACTCACGGCCAAACGAAACAAGTCTGCCATCAGGGGCTCCCGCTCGCAAAGCCTGCGCAAATCGAGCGGCGACCCGAGCTCTGCGAGGCGCGACGGCGTCTCGGCGAGCAGTTCCCGAGCGGCGAATCCGAAGTCGCCCGCGAGAAACATTCCCACGCGTCGCCCGACGTGCATGGCGCGAACGACGAGCTCTTCGTATTCAGGCAGCTGGCCGCCGGAGAGCAGTTGCTGAAGCCTCCGCTGCGCTCGAGCTGGAACGATCTGCCAGAATGCTTCCGCCAAACGGGCCGCCTCCGGGGTGACGCTGCGATCGAGGACCGTCGATCCAAACGCGGCCCGCAGTGCCGCGATGGCTGCCCGTGCTTCCGATTCGGGAAGGCCGAGGCAGAGCACGTTCTGGGGCAAAGCATCCGACATAGACCGTCCGAGTGCGAAGAGCAGAGCGGCCGACTCGTCGTGCGCATCCGCGGTCAGAAGAATCGCGGGTTGCGAGAGGACGGCCAGCTTTCCGGACGGCTGGCCCCCGGCGGGCCGAAAGAACAGAGGAATGCGCGGACCGTCAAGAACCCGGATCGCAGCTTGATAGATGCGCGCGATGGTCGAGGTGGGACCTGGAACGACGCGCTCGGAGCCACCCAAGTCGTAGCTCAGGGGGTCCCGCACGAACAGTTGCTTGGCCTCTTCCCATAGGAGCGCGAGCGCTTCACCGCAAGCACCGACCGATGAACGAGTCAGAAGGCCGAATACGCCGACCTGTTCCGGAAGAGCCGTCAACGGAGGCGGAGGCAAGGGCCCGCGTTGCACGTCGAACGCGCGAGCGACGTGTTCGAGAGCTCTCGCGTAAAGGCGATCGCCGTCGGCTAGCGCCGCGCTCTGCAGCAGCGCGAGCCTGCCGATGTCGCCCGGCTCGATAGCGACTTGCTCGTATCGCACCCGGACCAGGTCCCGCGTCCGATCGGGTGATGCAGCGAGCCATTCCGCCAAGCGATCCCCTGCTTGCATGACGCCGCCGCGCAACTGCTCCCACAGCCCGGCCTCGGCACCGAGGAGATCGCCGCGAGCGGAGAGGCTGCGACCCAGCGCATGTCGCAGTTCAGCCGGGGGTGTCGGAGGAGCGGTGGCCCCAGAACGGTCCCCGTCGATCGGCGGGTCCGGTCTTTCCAACGGACCGGCCGGACTCGAAGGTGCGGACTTTGAACGCTGAAGTAACGCGCGCCTCTCCCGCGCGGCCCAACGGCTCTCGTCGTGGCGCTCGGCAACCTCGAGGAACATCAGAGCGTCGTCGGGGCGATCGGCCCGGCTCGCCGCGTCGGCCGCGACAAGGGCGACCTGGCCCGGCTTGCGAAGGTCGAGCAAGGGGCCCGAAAGTGCAATCTGATATTGCTCGAGCGCTCCGACCCGATTTCCTTGCGCAGCCAACCGCTCGCCGATCCCCACGGCCACCAGCGGATGGGCCCCGACGGAGGCATGCGCCGCCTGGAGCTCGCGCAGCCCCGCACTCCCCCCTTCGATGACGTCCAAGGCCTCGGCAAGGAGGAAGGAGCGAAGTGCCGTATCGTCGCGCGTCAAAGGCTCTTCAATGGCTCCGAGGTCGGCGATCGTCCGCCGCGCCTCGTTGGGCGCGCCCGCGCCCCGAAATCGATATTCGAGCCCCCTCGCAAGAAGTTGCGGCGTCCCTCGCTGCGGCGAGGCCAGAGCCGCCTCCCGGGCCCGTTCCAGAGCTCCGCGTAGATCGGCGGTTCGGGCCGCGATCATCGCTGCCTCGACGAGCAGGTCGCTCCGAGCCGACGCATCGAGGCCATCGGCCCTCGCGAGCGCGGCGAGCGCATCGCCGAGTGCGACGTCATCTTTCGACGCCCGCGCCGCATCCACCCGAAGCCCGAGCGCGGCGCCCCCGTTTGGACGCGAGGCAATCATGCGGTCGGCGAGATCCAACGCCTGGGACACCTGGTTGGACGCGAGGAAAGCGCGTCCGGCCCGTAATTCAAGGTCTTCCCGATCCGTTGGATCCAACTCCAGCCGCGCTGCTGCCAGCCAACAGCGCGCGGCCCCAGCGGGGTCGGTGCTGCGGTCCAGCAGGTCGGCGAGATAGCGCAGAGCTCCAGGGCTGTCCGGGATCTCTTCGACGAGTCGAGACAGCTCATCGAGTGCGTCTCGCGCGCGATCGAGGCGTTGCTCGAGAATGGCCGCCCTCCGCAAACGGACAGCGCGCAGGGTTTCGCGACGGCTCGGATCGGCGCTCAAGCGAACGGCTCGCCGAGCCAGATGGTCGACAAGCTGAGTATATTGTCCGTGCGCGGCCATCGCCCCTTCCAGCGCTTCGTCGGCGTCGTCGTCGGTCGGATCGATCGCCAGCACTTCTTGCCAGACGGGGGCCGCAACGGTCGTGTCGCCTTGCGCGTCGAGTGCGCGCGCGAGGCGCTTGAGCACGGCGGCTTGACCGTCCGGTGGGATTCGCCGAGCGGCCTTTTGAAGGGCGTGAATCCGCGCCGCGTCGTCACCGGCTCGCTCCGCGAGCCGTTCGAGCGAGGTCCATCGCTCGAGGGGCTCAGGATCGAGCCTGCACGCCTCCCAGGCCGCGTTCAGCGCGCCGGCGACGTCGCCTCGCGCTTCGCGTCTCTCCGCCACCTCCATCCATCGGTCGCCGCGCGTCCTCGGCGACGTTGCTCCTTCCCTCGCCACGCCACCCTCACGAGGTTCGAGGGGCGGTTCACGCCCGACGGCAAGCCGCGACGCGCGCAGTTCGCGCTCCACTGCGGCGCGATCACGCTCGTCGACCATGGGCAGCGCGCGTTCAAACAGCGGCACGGCCTCGTCGTATGCATTTTTTGCGACGCGACCGCGTGCGACGGCAAGAATGGCCTGCGCTCGACGCTGGATGGATACGTGCGAGTCGAGGCGATCGGCCCATTGTGGCGCGCCACGCACGGCCTCGTCGGCTGCAAGCACGAGCGCGTCGTCGTCTGGATCCCGAAGCGCAGCCGCCACGGCCGCACGCGCGCGCAACCCATCCTCTCCGAGTCTGTCTGCTAGGGTCAAAAGCAGGCGCATTGCTGCGCCGCCGAACTTGGAAGCGGGTCGCTCGGCTTCGACGAGGATCGCCGTCACTCGTTGGGCGGCGTCGCGAGCGCGGGCCAACCGGGCAGCCCAAACCGATAGCTCTTCGAAGGCATCTACGCTACCGTCGCAGCCGAGTGCTTTTTCGGTCGAGGCAAGGGCGCCGTCGGCATCGTCGAAGAGTTCGAGTGCGAGGACCGCGAAGGCGATCGCGACCCGCGCTGCCTCGGGCCCAGCGTCCCCGCCGAGGGTCTGCGCGGCACGAGACACGCGCATATGAAGCGGATCGCGCCCGTCCGGATCGAGGGCGAGCAAAGCGATCAAGGCGTCGCGAAGGACCGCCACCATTGCTGCGTTCGGGGCGGCATGGATGGCGCGCAAGACCATGTCGACCTTGACGTGAATCCCCTCCTCGGCGTCGCCCGCCACATCGCCTGCACGCAGCAACCATGCGGCACGCGCTTGGGGGGGCTCTGCCGTCTCGGCCACCTGCTCGACGGCCTGAACCGCAAAGGGCGAATCACCGGCACGGGCTGCCGCGTGCGCGAGCAGGTGCAACGTGGATCCCTCCGAGGGCAACGCGAGGAAGGCCTTCGCCGCGTGCTTCAAAGCCAACGAGTGTTCGCCGAGCTTGCCAAAAAAGCGTGCGCCGCGGTAGTGCACGGCACGCCGGCCGAAGCGGCCGAAGGATCGATCCGCGATAGCGTCGTAGAGCTCGGACAGACCTACGTACTCACCGCATCGCCGGGCCGAAGGCTCCGCGACCTCGAGAGCGCTTCCCTGCCGTGGATAGCGAGCGACCGACCGGGCGCACAATTGGAGAGCGGTACGCGACTCACCCGACCATAGCGCAGCCGTCGCCGCTTCGGCAGCCATCTCCGCGGCTCTGACGTCGTCTGGCTCGGTCTCGACGACCCGCTCGATGTATTCGAACGCGAATGGCGCCCCTCCGAACGCGATGATGTCGAGCGCCAGAATCGTATAACCGCCCGCGCCGCTGATGCGCGCCGATCGTCGCCAGGCGGCAATTGCGCCCACTCGATCGTCGGCCAGATCCCAGAGGGCAGCGCCGAGCTCTCGCCACGCCGCCGCCTCGACCTCCGGTTTCTGCTCGACGATCGAACGACTGGCTTGAGCCGTCATGCGCCACAACTGTGCGTCGGGCGTAGCCGGTCGCCCGGCGAGGCGCCTCAAGTGTTCGTCCGTCTCCGCAGAGCTGAACCCCTCGCGGACGGCTCGCGCGATGATCCGCGATTGGCCTTCTTCGTCGCCGAGCCGCTCTCTCAGATCCGCCAGCTGGACGAACACCGATCGACGGTGGCCGCCGTCTGCGCCACACGCAAGCCACCGTTCGAGGATCACCGCGGCGAAGGCGTCATCGGAGGCGTCTCCGGCAACTTCGAGCATGGCCTCGCGTAGGCAGGCCGATCTCGGGCCGAATACGTCGAGTGCCCGCCGTGCGACGACGACGGCGCGATCGATGTCGGACCGCGTCAGTTCGCGCAGCGCCGTGCTGAATCTCACGACGACCAGGCCGAGGGGAAGCGGTTGCGACAAGACCCAAGCCAGAGCATCCCCGAGGCGCTGTGCGTCACCTGACCCGAGGCGATCGAGCAGCACCTCCACGGCGTCCCAATCGCCGGGGCGCAAACTAACGTAACGCTGGTCCCATGCGATCGCCTGCTCGCGACGGCCTATCGCGCTGAGTATGTTGGCGAGCGCCGAGCACCAGTCCGGTCTTGGACCCACCAGCAAAATGGCGCGCTCGATCGCAAACGCAGCCTGCCGATCGAAGTCACCGATGACTGCATCGGCGAGAGCGGCCGCACACCGTGCGTCATCGGGATCGGCCTCGGTCGCGGCGGCCGCTGCGCTCCGTGCGGCCATGCGGTCACCCCACTGGCGATGGCGCTCTGAGGCGACAGCCAGCAACATCGCGCGCCACGACGTCGGCGATCGCGCCGCGATGCTCTCAAGTGCCAGCGCGCTCGAGCGCAGGTCGCACGTGAGCTCGCGGCGCATCGAGTGTGCATTGGGAAGCCCGACCTCGCGGAGTACCGTTTCCAACGCCTGGCCTTCGTCGCCAGCGAGATCCGCCCCAGCCGATCGGTCGAGCGCAGCCCCGAGCGCACGCGCTCGCATGCCGGCAGCGAGCGCGGCGGCCGTGCGACGCTCATGAATCTCCGTGCTCCCGGCCAGGGCGCTGCCGCTGAGCGCTTTCGCATGCGCTCGCCATACCTCGTCCGAGGCAGCCACGCGCCCGCCCTGCTCGAGAGCCCCGCCGAGTGCTTGAACCGCGACCGCGCTCGTTGGATCGGTCGCAAAGGCCCGCCACAGGTCCTCGAGCTCCGCGTCGGTCTGCTGCAGCACGTGGTGCCGACGCGCGGCCTCGACGTACGCTTCGGACCCGACCCAGGGCGGAGCCGATTCGGGATCCCAGGCTGAGAGCGCGCCCAGCCACTCGGCGGGCAGCGGGTCCTCGCTATCCAACGCCATGGCCGACTGGAACGCCAAAGCCGCGCTCGCGGCCGCCCCGGCGCGGGTCCTCAGCAGCCCCGCGCGCACGAGAATGTCCGCGAACTCAGGCGACTCGTCTGCAATCGACCCATTCGGCTTCAACACTCCTGCCGCCCGCGCGGGTTCACCCAGGCTCTCGAGCCACGCCGACGCTTCACGCCTGAGCTCGAGGTCGGCGCCGAGCGACAGCGCCATGGACGCCAGGTCGACAGCCTCGTCGAGATCGCGATCGCGAGAAGCGAGCCATCGCGCCAGCGTCGTGCATGCCGTTCGCAACGTGCTCGTGTCTCCCGCCGCATGCGCTTCCTCCACTCGGGCGCGGAGCCACGCTTCTTCGGCCCGCGTCCCGATTCGCCGCGGCAAGGGCAGCGCAACGGTCGGAGGTCGGCTCGAAGCGCCGCGGGCGCGCGCCGCCCTCCACTCCGGGGGTGGAAGCGTCCTGCAGTGGGTCGTCTCGAGCAGACGCTCGCTCACCGGGCTGTGCTCCCGGGGCGGACCGTCGGACCCAAACATGGCGACTGAATCGTACGCTAGGCCAAGTCCGTCCGGAGGCGAAACCGTTCGTCGTCCCCTCAGGCCGTTACCAAGTCGGTGGAACGGAGTGGGTCGGCTGCGAAGCGCTCGAATCGCATGCCCTTCGGCAGCGGGGGCAAGCCCTTGGCCCTCTCTCCTGCCTCTCTCGCCTTCGAGTCCTGAGGCGAAGCCGCCCGTCACTGGGTCGGGGTCGGACGCGCGCGTGTTGCGGCCCCGCTCAACGAGGACGTCCAAAACGCTCTTGGCGGTCGCGATCGAGCCGGCCATCGCCAGTTCGGACTTATGGATAAAACAGGTCCACAGGAGATAGGGTCTTTCTCGTGCGACAGCCGACCGTGTCCCTGCGCTCGGTCAGACGGTGATGGAAGGCGTACCGCCGCGTGACGTCCGGAGGCTGTAGAAGTGGGCAATTCGGACCCCATGGCAGCGAAGACTTTGACTCCGACTGTTCCGGCATCCCCTACGGGCGGAGCGGCTCCGAAGGCGCAGCGACGCCGCATGGTCGTGGTCCTTGCCGTGCTGTCCGTCGCGCTGATCCTGTGCACGGCCGCCTGCATGGTTCAAGGAGCCGGAAGCCTCCGTGACCCCCAGCTGCGCTCGACGCTGCTGGTGCTTCGGGCCTCGCGCGCGGGTGCCGCACTGCTCGTGGGCGCATCTCTCGCAGTCGCCGGCGTCATGGTCCAGGGCCTCTTTCGTAATCCCTTGGCCGATGTTTCGCTGTTAGGGACCTCGGCAGGCGCGATGCTCGGAGGCAACGCATCGCTATTGGCGATGCAGTTCGCGCTGACCGGTTATGGGATTGTGGGCGTTCCGCCGGACGTCATGCTGCCCGTGGGCTGCCTGGCCGGAGCGCTCCTCAGCCTCGCTCTGCTCTTTGCGTTCCTGCATCGGTCGAGCGACGTTCTTTCGTTGATTCTCGCAGGGTTTCTCTTTTCTTCGTTGTTTCTCAGCGTGACGAGTCTCATCACGAGCATAGCGGAAGAGCGTTGGGAGCTCGGGCGCGCCGTGATCTCGGCTACGCTCGGCGGAATCGCCACGACCGGGCCGCTCCAACTTGCGCTTGCCGCGCCCCTCGTGTTTTCGGGGATCCTTGCATCATGGTTTTGGGCCAAACCTGTCGACGTCTTGTTGTCTGGAGACGAAGAAGCGTCGTCGCTCGGCGTCGACGTCGCGCAGGTGAGGCGGTATTGCATCCTATGGGTCGCCGTGTTGACGGCCGGCGCGGTCGCACTCGGCGGCAACATCGCGTTCGTCGGTCTCTTGATCCCACACACACTGCGGCCCGCCCTCGGAGTCGAACATCGCCGTCTGGTGCCGGTTTCCGCAATCGCAGGTGCCACATTCGTTGCGGCATGCGATCTCGTCGCTCGCACGCTGCCCGGGCGGAGCGAGGTACCGCTCGGCGTCATCACGGGGTTGGTCGGGGCGCCCGCTTTTCTTGTGCTCCTTTCGCGCGCCAAACGAGAAAGTGCATGGTGATCGGCGTGGTCCGCGTATCGAATGTGCGTGTCGTGCGCGAGGGGCGGGCCATCTTGGACAGCATCAGCTTCGAAGCGCGCTTTGGCGCGATCACGGCCATTCTCGGTCCGAACGGTGCGGGCAAGTCAACGCTCGTGAGGGCCATCGCCGGAGTCACCCCGTACGAAGGGGACATCGTGATCGATGGCCGATCCGTGCGCGATCTCGACGCAGCGACACGCGCGCGGTCCATCGCGTACGTTCCTCAACAGTCCGAGCTGCGCTCGCCGATGCGAGTAGCCGAGGTAGTCGCACTCGGCCGCTACGCGCATCACGTGGGGAGGCTGAGCCCTACGGACGCCGATCGGTCCGCCGGGCGTCGTGCCCTCGACGTGGTCGGCGCCGGCCCGCTTGCCGATCGAGCCTTCACGACACTTTCGCAGGGCGAGCGTCAGCGGGTCCTCATTGCACGCGCGCTGGCGACTGAGGCCCGCGTCCTCGTGCTCGACGAGCCGACTGCGGCGCTGGACATCGGCCACGCGTTGCGCCTGTACGCGCTGCTCCGCCAACTGGCGGATGACGGGTATTGCGTCCTCGCGGTCCTGCACGCGCTCCAGGAGGCCCTCGAATGGACCGACGAAGCAGTGCTCCTGGATCGGGGCCACCTTCTGATTGGGGGCGCAACTCCATCGGTGATTTCCCATGCCAGCGTCGAGGTCGTCTACGGCGTACGTCTGGTCGCGAACGGGGCGCTCGGATTTCGATTGGCGGACGAGACAGTCCAGTCGAGGGCGCCCGGATGCGTCGGGTGACCTGGGCGAACATCACGGCGTTCGCGTTGGCTCTCCTTGCTTCAACGGCCGTGGCCTGGGTTCCGTTTGTGGCCGCAAAGCGCCATCCGTCCATCGGGGCGACGGCGATAGTCCCATCGCCTCGCCCGCTTCAGGACCACTCCGGCACCCTGGTCGCTACCCCGCGAGAGTACAAGCGCATCGTCTCGGCCAGCACGGTCGCCGACGCCCTGCTCCTCGAGCTCTGTGAGCCCGACCGCGTCGTCGCGTTCACCGCACAGAGTGCGCACAACGGTCCAGGCGGGTACAAATACGCCGGAAAGGCAACGGTCGATCTCGGCAAGGTCGAGTCGGTGCTCGCTCTGCATCCGGACCTCGTGCTCGTGAACGTCGTGGGGGACCCCCACCGCGTGGCGCGTCTGCGCGACGCCGGCATCGTCGTGTTCGACCTCGGCGAGATGCGTGGGCTTTCCACGTTGATTCCCAACATTCGAGAGGTCGCAGGGCTCGTCGGCCATCCGGAGCGGGGCGAGACATTCGCTCGAGAGCTCGTCGAACGAGCCGCCAGCGTTGCCATGGATATTCCTGGGCCCGATCGCAAGACCGGCATGTACCTCAGCATCTACGGCAACCGCCTTTTCGGAGGCGCTTCGGGGACGAGTTACGACGACGTGCTCAGAACGGCCGGGCTCATCGACTCCGCTGCCGCCGCCCGTGATTGGCCGCAGTTCGCCACCGAGGAGGTGCTCCAGCTCGATCCGGAGATCATCGTGACCCACGCGGGGATGCGGCAGGTGCTCTGCGAGCACGCCGGGTTCTCGTTCCTGCGTGCGTGCAAGCGCCCCGACGGCGTCATCGAAGTCGACGAAGCGCTCTTGGGCGACCCCGGACCCACTATGGTGCTTGCGGCACAGGCCATCCGCGATCGGGTGTACGGGCCACCCTCCACGTCCATCTTGCGCGGCGTGTCACGCTGAGACCCGAGCCGATCCGAGACGTGGCCTGCGGCGCCGCTACGACTCCGTCGTCAAGGGAGCTTCCATCGATAGCTCGGGTCCGGAACGCACGTTGACCGGGGGAGATTCACGAGCGCTAAGGCTCCTTGCGTGGCGACGATGCGACCCCATCCGATGGGATGGCCGAACGTGATGACGTAGTTGTAATAACCGGCGCTCATGGACGTCCCGCGCGGGAAAATGGGTACGTTGCGGTGCAGATAGGTCGCTCCGCCCGTCCAGGCGAGATGAGCCGCCTCGATGTCGATGCCGCAGAGATCCGCTTGATCGTGTGCTGCAAGAAGGAGGCGGTTCACTGGACCAAAGTCGTCGTAGGCGCTCGCACGCGATCGATCGTGTTCGTATTGACCGAGCTCGCCGAACGTCAGTTGGTGAAAGCGCGTTGCTGCGACGATCGAGCAGACCGCTGCGACCATGGCCGGCCATCGGGCGTCCAAGGGGACCCAGGAGGCGACCCAGGAAAAGCCGGCGCCAGCCAATGCGAACCACAACGGCAGGAGCGGCAAGACGAACCGAAGCTCCTTGTGCCCGATGAGCGAATGCAACAGCAAGTAGACGAGCACGATGCCGAACAGCCCGGGCGAACGAACGGCGGCGACGAGCGCAAGCGGAGTCGCGATCGCGGCCACGATCGGCATCGACGTCCATAGGACGCGCAAGTAATACGTGTTTTCCGATTCGCCCCATTGCGCCGCCTTTCCTTCAAGGACATTGAACCGGAGGTACGCGACTGCCGAGTGAAACCACTCGCCCCAAGTGAGCCAATCGAGCGCACCATAGAGGACGGCCCATCCGGCGAGTACGAGGGTGCACATCGCTGCGTGACGCCACCTTCGGCGCAGGATCAGTAGGCCCAGTATGCCGACGCAAAAAATGCCGTTTTGAAGCCGAAGAAGCGCGGAGAACCCGAGCAGCGACACGCCCACCAGCACGTCTCGTCGACGGGCGGCCGGACGGAGCACCCACGCGAATCCGAAGACGACCGCCGCCGCCGAGGCGGTCTCGCTGAGGGCCCTCGGGGCAAAGTAAATGGCCGGTGGAGCGAGCGCGAAGAACATGGCTCCGAGCGCCGCGCCGATCGGCCGCGCTCCGCAGGAACGGGCAAGCCGATAGGTTCCCCACGCCGTGACCATCCCGATCGCCGAGAACACGAGCCGAATGGCGATGAGGTAGTGCCGTGGGTGGTCGCCTCCCACCAGAGCCGCGACTTTGAGAATGGCGGCGACTAGCCCGGGAAACGCCCAGTTGCGCGCACCCTCGGCGAATTCCCACGGGATCAGGCCGTATCCAAAGACGAGGCGGTGCGCCGGCTCAAGGCTCTGGTAAATCTCGTCCGGCCAATAAATCCCATCGTCGTGGAAGCAGAGCCAGGCGCGCAGGATTAGGCCCAGGCCGAGGAGAGCCACGAGGGCGCCCTTCGATGGACGGTCCAATACCCCGTTCGACGCACGCCCAACGGTCGGGTTTGGCGTGGTGGCCATGGTGGCTGCTGCCGAGGGCGCCGGCTCGCGTCGATCGCCCTGGGCGCCGAGATCCGACACGTTCGGGCACCGTGTACCGCACGCCTGCGCACAGGGTCAACCACCGAAAGACGTCGCGGTGGGATTCCGAAGCGCCCGCTATCGGGTAAAGTGCCGCACCCATGCGGATCGGTGCTTTCGCTTTGTTCGGTTTTTTCGGCGGCTCGGTGTCCGTCGTAGTCGCCTGCGCGCCGTCGATGGCCGCGCCTTCTCAGCCGGTCGTCGCTTCTGCTGCGGCAGCCGTTCCCTCCCCCTCCTCCTCCTCTGCAACCGCTGGAACCGCCGGCGTGGTGTCGGCCCCCGCCACCGTCTCACCTCCTGCCGCCCTTGCTACGTCGGTTCCGGCGCACGTCAAAGGTCAAAACCCGTTCGAAAGCGTTCATCTGTACGTCAATCCGTACAGCCAAGCGGCGAGTGCGGCCGAGGAATGGCAGACGAGCCATCCCGCCGATGCAAAGTTGCTCCGGAAGATTGCTGAACAGCCGACTGGGTGGTGGATGGGCGAGTGGAGCGGAGACATCGAGCCGGCGGTCCACAACCTAGGCAATGCTTCGAACAGTTTGGGCATGGTCCCGGTCGTCGTGGCCTATAACGTACCCAACCGCGATTGCGGTCAGTATTCCAAGGGCGGGTCGACCTCCGCCGATGCCTACAAAAAGTGGATTCGTTCCTTCGCCAAGGGAGCCAACTCGTTCCGGATGATTGTCGTACTCGAGCCCGATGCTCTTGGCCTCATGACCAAGTGCCTGTCACCGGCGGATCAAAAGGCACGGCTCGCCATGATTCACGACGCGGTCGACGTGCTCGAGGCGACGCCGGGGGTGTCCGTATACGTCGATGGGGGCAATGCGAAATGGGTCCCAGCGCCCGATATGGCCAAGCGGTTGAAGGCCGCCGGAGTCGAAGACGCAGACGGGTTTTCGCTCAACGTTTCGAACTACGTCGCAACCGACGAGACCATCGCGTACGGTCACGCCATCTCCGCGGCTCTCGGCAACAAAATTCATTTCATCATCGACACGGGCCGAAACGGCAACGGCGCAACCCAAGACGCCGAATGGTGCAATCCGAAGGGGCGGGCGCTCGGGCCCGCGCCCACGACCCACACGGGTGACCCGCTCGTGGACGCTTACTTCTGGGTGAAGCCGCCCGGTGAGTCGGACGGCACCTGCAACGGGGGCCCCAGGGCGGGCGACTATTGGCCGCAAGCTGCGGTCGACCTCGCCAAAAATTCCAAGCCGTGAGCGCGGGCGGCGGAGGTCGTGCCCCGCAAGGCGCTATCTTGCGCCCGGGCCGCCCGCAATCGACCGAGGGCTCCACCGTTCAACGCGCCAACATCATCACGGTGCTTGTAGCGTAATCGGTCCAGTAAAGGCCATTGTCGTCGACGGTAATCCCCCAAGGATGGCCCTGGTTGGATGCCAGAATGGTGCTGCCGCCTCCGATCTTCGGAACCATCGCGATCGAACCGTCGTTCGATTGCGTCCCCGCGTTGGTCCAGTACAGATTCGACGCGTCCTGCGCGAGCCGGAAGGGGTGATTCTGTCCCGATGCAAGCAGCTGTTGAAACGTGGTGCCGCCTTTCGAGACGGCGGCTACATTGCCCATGTCATCGGCCCAATAGACGTTCGCATCATCGACCGCGACGTCGGTGATCGTCGCGAGGGACGACGGGCTCTGCGCGATCGGACTCGGATCAAAAGCCGTGGTCGCCAACGCCTGCGAGAACAGCTGATTTCCGATGGCGAAGTAGACCTTGACCGTGTCCCCAGCCATCGCGCTGGCGGGGGCCGAAAGCGGCCCGATCTTGGTCCACCCGAGGTTGTTGGTCCCCGGCGCAGTCTCGACGAAAATGTACGAAGGGGCGACTGACCCGCACAGGCCGCCGCTCAAATAAATATTGGACCCATCCTGCGCAAGTCGATTGACGCTTCGTGAACAGACGGAGGTCGGATACGCGCAGCCCAGTGTGCCGCCGTCGCCGGTGAGCGAATAGGGTAGAAACGTGGCGCACTCCTGACTCGTCACGAATACGCCGACGAGCGCATAAAGGTACAGCGTGTCGGCGAGCAGGTCGGTAGGCGGAGGAGCCAAGGCCAAGGTTGTCGATGCAAATGGAGTCGACCCCGATGCGGAATCCGCGGTGACGGGGTCGAACCACCCGTCCGAAGAACGAGCCAATCTGTGGATCGTCGAGTCTCCAAAATCGGCCCAATAAAGGGCTCCGCTCGTTTGCACAATGCCCTCTGGAGCATTTTCCCCTGAAGCGAGCGTAATGACGGGCCCCGTGAACGCCGTCCGCCCGGCTTCTGCATCGGCGCCCATCTCCTCGATCGCGTCGGACGCGTCGGCCGCCGCGTCGAGCGGACCGGACGACGAGTCGTCGGCGTCCCACCCCGACGCGTCGGTCGAAGCCTCAGGGGCTACGGCCGTATCGCCGTCGTTCGATTCGAATAGCCTGTGGCCGTCGGGGGGCCCAACGAGGAGCGCGCATGCGCCGAGCGAGCACGCGAACGCGAAGACGGCTGCCGTGGATTGCGCGAAGCGAAGGCGATCGATGACCATTGAGGATAAGCACTCACGTCTCCAAACGTGACCGCGCGCGACGTGCCGCGCTGCCCATGCGGCCGAGCGCGGTCTTCTATGATACTCAATAATGTGGCTGCGTACGACGTAGCCTAGCTTTACCAGGCGACGAACGCTCTCACTCCATGAGCCCCGATGTCGGGGGCTATTCGCCAGGTAGACGCCTGGTGGCCCGTATGCGCTTTGCCCGACAGCAGCAGATAAGCGCCACCACTCAGCGCCATGATGCCCGCTGCGACCGAAACGGTAGAGACCGCCTCGGCCGTTCTCATCGCGCCGATGGCGTTCAGTCCGAGCTCGGTGCAGAGGTCGGCGTCGCATTCGTTGTCTGCCGTGCGCTTGTCAGAAAAGGCCCGCATTCCAAAAAACGCGCCAGCTCCGACGAGAGCCAGCCCCGCGCCACCGGCGACAAGGCCCCACGCGCGGCGAGCGTCGAGCCATGGCCGTAGCCCAGCGGGGACTTGGGGCAGTGGGCGAGCGATCCCAAGAAACGGGACCGGGCCACGACTCGGAGCGAGCGCCGGCAACACCAGAGTCCGGATCCCGGAACCGGTCGGGACGACGAAGGCCTCCGAGAACGGTTTTCTGCCCAACGCCGTCGCACGAATGACGTGGTCGCCCGGATCAATCGGAATGGGCGTACGAAACGCGCCGGGGCCGAGCGGCCGGTCGTCGAGCACGACTTGAGCACCGTACGACGGGTCCGCGTCGATCACGACGTGTGGGAGCGCGGGCTCCAGCAGCCGGGCGTGCTCGCGGGCAACCGTCTCTCGTTCCACCTGGCCGGCGTGGCGAGCGCTCTCGGCGACCTCCAAGTACTCGGCCCAGGCGCTCGCCGTGTGACCGGTTTTCTCGTGGCAAAGCGCGAGATTGATCAGGGTTCCTGGCTTCGGGTCGACACGCTGGCTCTCAGCAAACTTCGGGCAGGCTTCGGGAAATTTCCCTTCCGCCATCAGGTCACGCCCGTTGCGGAATAAGGCCTCTGCGAGCGCACTGGGATCATCGCCTTGCGCCAACGCGCTGCGGCCCGACACGACAACCACGAACCCGATCAGGCCCGTCAGGCGCGTGATGGGACCCATCGAATCAATTTATCGGCCGGGGAGCCGTTCGGCAATTCGGCTCTCGACGCAGTTCGGGGGGGCGGGCCCGGCCGTGCCATCAATTCCCGTCGAGTATGTCCTTGACGATCCGCGCGTAATCCGGGTCCAGACGATGGATCACCCGCGAGCCCGGCCGCTCGCGCTGGGGCGTGGTCGGGTCCAGCTTCTTGAGGTGCCCGCGCAAAATGAGCTGTGACACCGACGGCAGCGATTCGAAGCGAAGGCCCACGGCTCGCCCGGGGTCGCCCGTCCGCCGCCCCTCGACGACTCGCGCCACGATCGCTCGGGTATCGAACCAAATCGGAAACTCGGTGGCCATGAAACTTACAACGAGCACGGTCTCACGCTCGAGCCGCTCATCGGAGAGCAGCAACATTCCCCGAGGCGAAAGATCGACGGCGCGATCCCCGACGAGCCTTTGTCCATCCGATCGGCGGACACGGCATCCGAAGCGAAGGGCGCGCCGAATCTCAGCACGCCGGTTGGGACGTACTCCGCATGCCACGTAGGTCAGCAACGGCGGAGGCCCACGCAGCGAGGCGACGAGCGCGTGGGGGCCTGCGGATCCCAACGACGGGGACGCAGGCGGAGCTTGGGGCGAAGGAACAGGCAAAGGCATGGGAGGCGTCCTTTCGATGGTCATGGACCGATCGCGACAGGCCGGCTGTCAATGGTTCAATCACCGATCGTAACTGGCGCACCTCGCGCGAGGCCAAATTGGCGGCGTGGCAACCGGTACCCGACGCCACGGTCGCCATTACGACAGCGCGGCCAAGTGCACCGTTGCCGCGTAGTCGACGCGGGGCTCACGCATCGGCAAGGGCGGCGGCACCCGACGCAGGGCTCCACGCAAATAGCGCTCGACATTTGGGGGCAAAGGCTCGAATTCGAGGCCGAAGCACCGACCCGTCCAATCCGCTGGGCGCCGTCCGTGGAGAACGCGCGCGATCGTGGCCTGTGCGTCGAACCACGGACCGACACGGTGAAGGCGGAATTCGACGATGACCGGTTCGCCGGTCAACGCTGGCTCATCGCCGACGACCAGCATGCCAAGGTGGGAGAGATCGACTCCTCGGTGTCCAATGGGGCGGAAATCCCGTTCGCGAACGACTTTGCACTCGACGCGGATGGCGCGCCGAATGGCGCGCCGCTGGTCGGCCTGGACGAGTGTGCGCATGAGCCCCTCCAAGCTCGAATCGTGTCCAGATGGTACGGGGCCGGCCAAGTTCTCGGCTGTCTGCGCCATGGAATCACCAGCGGTGAAACGCGGGGTGCCCTTCCTTCACGACGACGAAGACGCCGCGGCATGTCGCCGTCACATTTCCGTTTGCCTCGATGGCGGAATCGACGGTGGCCCGATCGGCGGCGGCTGAGATGACCTTCGCACGCAGCACCAGCTCCGCATCGAGCGGGGTCGGGCGCTTCAGCTGAACCGCGAATTGTGCGGTCACCGTGCAAGGCGGCACGGTCATCCCCGCATTTCGCATCAAGTGCCAAGCGGCGGTCCAGTTGGAGTGGCAGTCGAGCAGCGCGCCGCAGATGCCTCCGTTCACAACCCCGGCGAAAGCAAGGTGATGGGGCTGCGGCCGCCAACGAGCCACACACGCATCGTCATCCTGAGCGAAGCTCCGAATGCGCAGTCCCTTTTCATTCCTCGGACCGCATCCAAAGCAGACGCTGTCGGGTGCGTACTTCTCTTGGAGACTCGAATCCATCACCCTGCAGCCGCTTCATCGCGCTCGGAAGAAAACTCGCGCGCACGTGGCTCGAACTTAGCTCGAACTGGGTTTCGCCTTGGTCGCGGCCGGATCCGCCGCAGCGGATGCCACCTGCCCGAGGCGCCACTCGGCCAGGCGCTTCGTCCGGCGAATCTTTTGTTTGCGTCGCTTGCCCGGGTCTTGGGGAGTCGCCATCGTAGCCGCGAGCTTAGCATGCCGAGGGCTCATGCCTCACGCGAAGTGGGCGGTGAAATCTGGGCGATCGCACGCCCACTGGCCGCTTCGATTTGGCTGAGCCACGCCTCGATTTTCTCGAGCGCCGGGCCCGCCGATGCCATTCTGCCGAGCCGCACGAGCAGATGCGGCGTGTGATCGCCGGTACGCGCAAGGGCCTCCGCGGCGCGAGCACTGCCGCTTTCGAGCGTGGGGACGACGAAGGCGGTACGCGCGGCGTCGAGCTCGGCGGCTGCATGCGCCCAGCGCCCCTGGCTTTGCGCGAGCCACGCACGCGTCAGGTGCCTGTGCTGTCGTGGCTCAGCCTCGTCCAGCACCGCCTTGTCGCACGCCGACACGAGCGCAGCGGCTCTTTCATCGTCACGCGCGAGAGCTACCTGGGCGAGAAGGAGGCGTGCCTCGAGCTGCCCCCAAGGATCTTGCAATCTCTCGTAGATTTTGAATGCCACCCGCGCATGGGCCTCCGAAGCTTCATAGTCGTCCGAATCGAGTGCCACCATGGCGAGCAGACGCTCGCAAGCGGCCTCGCCGCGGGGGTTTTCCACTTCGCGGAAGCTCGCCCGGGCCGCCAAAGCGCGCGCCCGAGCACCCGCGAACTCGAACGCGCGGTGATCCGCGTGTCCGAGTGCGACGTCGCTCTGAGCGACGCCAAGTCGATATCCGATCCCATCGAACTCGGTGCGCGCCCGAGCGAGCAGGTTCCGCCCCCGCTGAAAGGCGCCCGCAGCCTCCTCAATGAGCGCCAGCAGAATGAGGCACTGGGCGCGTCCGAGCACGTCCGCGACGTGGGTGCATCGCTCGATTGCCTTGTTGAGCGTCGCTCGGGAGCGGGCATGATCTCCGAGCAAATAGTCGATTTCACCGAGCACGACTTCGGCCTGCGCGCGCCCGGCGGCGTCGCCGAGCCGTCCGTAGCGCTGCAGGGCTGCGGCGACGAGCACCCTTCCCTGCGCCGGCTGTCCCAAATCGCTTGCGATATGGCCGAGCAAGCGAAGCGCGCTTGCTTCGTTGGCCAAGTCGCCGCCCTGTTCAAATGCCCGCCGCGCCGCCTCGCCTTCGGTGCGCGCTTCATCCAGACGGCCCATGTACCGAAGTGATTCCGCGCGCCAGAGTGCCGCCTCCGCGGCGTTCGACCGGTGAAGGTGCCCCTTCAGCATTTCCAGATCTTGGAGCGTGGCCGACGTATCCCGTCCGCGGCGCCAGGATGCACGGATGAAGTCGAGCATCAGCTTGGCGGCCGTATCGTCGTCGCCCGCTCGAAGGAGATTCGTGACACGGTGTTTCATGATGCGGCGCGATCCCACGCCAGGATGTTTCGCGAGCGCATTGGCCGCCAATCGGTACACGGCCGGCGCGTCTTTGCGCTCGTTCAGGCGCTCGATCAAATGCTCCTGAAGCAGGGCGTGCGGCCAATGAAATTGGTCCATGCCTGACGCAAGGAGAATTTGAGCCCCCGTCAGAGCGGCGAACGCGTCGCGGGAGTCCACCCCGAGGGAAGCACATAGCGTTTTCAACACCTCGCCGCGCACGTCATCGCCGAGCGCCGCGGCCGCGTAGGCGCCGAGACGCAATTCCGTCGGAATCGCGCGGACTCGTTCGTCCCAAAGCTCGGCGGTCGTGATGGGTCGGCCATGGATCGCGTGCTCGGGGACACGGTACGTATCGCCGTCAAGAGTCAAGTAGCCACCCCCCGCCCAAGCATAGAGGAGCTGGAGCGCGAAAAGCGGGTTGCCCCGGCTTTGCTCGACGGCACGACGCACGGCTCCGTCTTCGAGGGGCAGCGCCGAACGCAGCAGCGTTTCTGTGTCGTCTGTCCCGAGCGGCTTCAACTCGATCACGCGTCCGGTCCAAGCGGCCCTCAGGGCCTCCATCCGCAGCGCTGCGTCGATGTCTGTTGCGAGCGTTTCGCTTCGGGCCGTCGCCAAGACGAACAACCTCAGTGCGGGCGCATCGCGCTTGAGACGCGCGAGCACCTCGAACGTATTCGGTGAGGCGTAGTGCAGGTCGTCGAGCCACATGAGCAACGGCCGATCCGCGGCGAGGCGCTCGAGAAGTCGCTTGATCACGAGAAAGCGAAGCTCAGGGCGATCGAGGACGAAGCGCTTTCCAGTTGGCCCGAGCGGAGCCACAGTGCCGGGCGGCGTGGGTCTCAACCACTCGGCCGTGGCAGCGACCCACGAAAGCGCTTCGTCGTCGTCCTGGGCGACGTCCCAGCGCGAGATTAGGGTTTGCTCGACCGTCGCCCGGTCGGCACGCGTCAATCCGAAGTGCGCGGCAATCGCGCCGGTGATTCCATCGAGCGCCGAGGGCGTGCGGCCGTACCGGGCCCGGAGGGGCAGCATGACGCCCCGTTCGTGCACTTCGGCGCAGAGCCACTCGGCGATGCGGCTCTTGCCGACGCCGGCGTCGCCGATGAGAGCGACCAGTTCCTGGTGCTCCTCGCCGCTCGCGATCCCCACCACGGATCTCCAAAGTTCCAGGCGTTCGTCGTGCCGCGCGACCAGCATCGGCGCACGAAGACTCAAGATGCCGGGCGCAAGCGAGCGGGCGTACGCTGCCGGTACCGCGCGCGAGCTTGGGTTGCCCTGGACGATCTCCTCGAGCGTCGAAGCGTGAGCAGGCTTGAGCCGCACCCAGGCTTTGCGCGCGTCGGCAGCAACCTCGAAGCGGTTCCATGGCTTCTTCTCGAGAAGCCTGAGCACGAATTTGCTGGTGGCCGCAGGCGCATCGTCCGGCAAGCGAACCGGCGCCACGGCGAGTCGCTTGTGGGCGCGAAGCACCTCTTGCGCGGTCCCCTCGAAAACCTCTCGACCGCTCAGCACCCGGTACATCACGCAGCCGAGCGCATAGAGGTCCGTCGCCGGCCCTACGAGCGCAGCTTGTCGGCGGATTTGCTCCGGTGCCACCCAGCCGACGGTCCCTGCGCCGGAATGCACGGCCACTTCGGGGGCGGATGCGCCGTCAAGCCGCGAGTCATGCCGGTACTCTCGCAACCAAGCGAGCCCGAGATCCAAGACGTAGGCGCGTGGCCCTAGCGCGCTCGAAGCGAGATCGAGCATGATATTGGACGGCTTCAGGTCTCCATGAATGACGCCGCGCGCGTGCGCATGGGCCAGTGCGGAGAGCACCTGGTCCGCCATGGCCCAGGTAACACTCCACGGCAGGTGCATGGTGTGCATCCACTCGTGCACGCTGCGCCCCGGAAGCACGTCCATCACGAAAAAGGGGCTTCCGTCCGCGAGCTGGCCGAAGTCTCGAGCGCGCACGATGGCAGGGTGGTCGAGCAGCGAAACGGCGCGCGCCTCCTGGTGAAACCACCAGCTCTCTTCGGCCGCCCGGGCGCCGCCCTTGTCCGGGGAGCGCAAGCGCTTGAGTGCGACCCGATCGCCCGTAACGACGTCCTTGCACAGATAAACGACCCCCATGCCGCCGCGACCGAGCTCGCGAACGACTTCGTAGCGCTGCGCCAGTACGGTGCCGATCTCATTCGCCGCGACGCCCGCAGTGTGGTTCTGCCCTACCGTCTTCATGAGCGAAATGAGGCCAGCCTAGCGCATCGCGCGGGGACCCTGCCGTAATGGCCGGCCGCCAACGCTTGTCTCTCGGTGTCGGCGCCCCCTAACGCTTGGTGATCTTACTTCTTCTTCGCCGGCATCGTCTCGAAGACCAAGTCCCAGAGGGGCGAGGACACGCCGAACCCGCCATCGTGATCGGCGAAGTGATGTGTCATGTGGTGTCGCCGCAAGAACTTGCCCCAACGAGTCGTCGGAACGAAGTGATGCACGTAGTAGTGCGTCCCGTCGTAGAAAAGGTAGCCGAGTACGAATCCGGCGAAGAAAGGCTCGCCCATGGGGCGACCCATCGCGATCGAAAAGATTGTGTAGAATAGGACAGCGAGCGGAACGCTCGTGAGCAAGGGCATCACGAGGCGATCCTTGTCGCCGGGATATTCGTGATGCACGCCGTGCAGCAGAAAATGCACGCGTTTGCCCCAGGTCGTGTCATTGGTCCAATGGAACACGAACTTATGCAGCACGTACTCGGCGAGGGTCCACGCCAGCATGCCGCCCGCGAACAGGGCTGCGACGGAGAACCGTGCCAGATCGTGGCGCAACGTCGAGCGGATCAGAAAGAAGCCGACCACGGGCACCCAGGCGACAAATGGCGTTGCCGGGTGGATGCGGGAGAACCGCTCCAGCCAATCGTTGTCGAACATTCGGCACGTGTTTCCGTTGCCGCGAGCGCCGCCGTTGCTGCCGGATGCCCCAGTCACATTGGCGAGCCGTGGTTCGAGGACGTGGTTGGTCATGGGAACGTTCGGAGGATTCTCTGCGCCGGCAGCCGCCACGATACGGTAGAACCGACGTCGATGTTCGGCAATAGCGCGACCTTATTGGCGCTCTTGTGACATTTTGCTCGCGCTTCGGCCATGCCGATGGCCGTCGGGGGGCAAGCGCGCGTAGGTTGGTTTCTCATCATGGCCCTTGACGCCAGGCCGGACCTTGGCGATCCGCTAGGCAGCGATGATGGCCGACGCAAAAGCGAGCAGAGCCCTTCATGTTCTCGCCCAGGGGCTGAACCGCCTCGGGCGCAAGCGGGCACGCGCCGCGGGTCAACTGACCCCCCAGCAGGCCGAAGCCCTGCAGATCATCGCGGAGCGCGGAGTCGTCGCCACGTCGGTGCTGGCCACCCGGCTCGGCATCGACCCGTCAACCGCGAGCCGCAACCTGGCGGGCCTCGAGCGGGACGGCCTTATCGCGCGTCGCAAAGGAACCGAGGACGGACGGCAGAACGATGCACGATTGACGACGCGTGGCAAACGCATCGCCGAAGCCGTCGCCGCGGAATGGTCGACGGCTTGTGCGATATTGCTCGAACGATTGCCGCGCGCAGAGCGGCAACGCGTGGTCGACGCGCTGGACATCCTCGCCCGAGTTCTCGAGGAGTGACCGCCGGCTTCAAGCCCGAAGCGTTCAACCGGGCGACGGGCCTCTCGCGTCGAGCTTGGGTTCGCGCTCAGGAAGCTCGTCGTTCGTCCGTCGACGACGCGCATGCGTGGCGCGTCCGCCTTTCTGACCCGCGATGCGCGCCTCCTCGGTCGTGAATTCATGGGCAGTGCCCGCCGAATGCGCGGCCTTGCCTCCCTTTCGGGCGATGTCGCTCACGAGTTTCCGGTCCATGGCTGCGAAGCCGCGGGGGCGCTTGACCGCAGCCTCGCCAGCCTCGTCGCGGACGGTTTGCGGAGGACCGTCCGGCGTAAGCCCCTGCGGGCCAGCCGCGGAAGACGACAGCGACGTGTCATAGGAGCCGGTCCTCGATTGCGTTTCGGGCATTCGCGTGCTCATGACGTACCTCCTCGGAGTTTCTTATATTTTGATCGAGCGTAACGTCGTCAATTTCGACTTCGCGCCGGGCAAAGCCGTTCAGATCTCAGTCATTCCAAACGAAGTAACTGCCCACGGTCACCATCACATAAACCACGATGGGTGCCGCGCTAATTCAGAAATTTGCGCGAAATGAGACGTGCAGCCTCTACCGACGCGTGCTCGATTGTTTCTTGAACCACCGAATCGGAGGCTTCGCTCGAAACCCGGATTCCGAAACGCCCGGCGCTCTCTTCAAAAAACCCCGGCTCGAGTGTGGAACCGTCGTCGAGGGTAAGGGGACAGGATTCCACCGGCAGCACGTAAATGCGCGAAGCGACCTGTACGTGAACGTAGCCAAGAAATCGCCCATTCGGGCATCCGATGACGCGCATTGGAGAAGTCTTCACCCTCGTGATGAGAAAACGTAAACATCAAAGCAGCCCGCGCAAGGTCCGGGCCGGCTCCCGGGTCTGGGAATAAGCGCCGGCGAGCCTCATAGAACGAGATCGACTCGGAGGAGCGCCGGCTGCCGTGGACGGCGCGCGCGCGGTCCAGCCGAACACGGTATTGCACGCCGCCCGGCTCTCGCGTACGGCTGAGGCGTCATGATCGGACCCAATCCCCTGCGTCGAGGGCTCGTCGAGGACCGCGCAAGCGACTCTTGCGCCGTGGTTATCTTTGGCGCCTCAGGAGATCTGACCCGTCGCAAGTTGATGCCCGCGTTGTACAATTTGGCGTGGGCGCACTCGCTGCCGGGGGGATTCGCGGTCGTCGGCGTTGCGCGGCGAGAGAAAAGCGACGAGTCTTTTCGCGCGGAGATGAAGTCGGCCGTTTCGGCCTTTTCTCGTCGGAAACCGATCGACTCCGTTGTCTGGTCGGACTTCGAGAAAGGCATCGGCTACGTGCGCGGGGCGGCGAACGATCCCTCCACGTACGAAGCGTTGCGGGCGCACCTTGAACGCATGGATATCGAGCGCGGGACGGGGAGAAATCGCCTTTTCTATCTGGCCGTCCCACCGAACGAGTTCGGGCCAATCGTCGAAGGACTCCGCAGCTCTCGTCTTGTTGTCCCAGCGGCGCGCGAGCGCGCTGAGGGTATATGGACGCGCGTGGTCTTCGAAAAGCCATTCGGGCACGATTTGGCCAGTGCGCGCGAGCTGAACGATGCCGTCGCCGCCGCTTTCGATGAAACTCAGGTCTTTCGTATCGACCATTATCTCGGGAAAGAGACTGTCCAAAATTTGTTGGTTTTTCGGTTCGCCAACTCTCTGTTCGAGCCCATTTGGGGGCGGGAGCACGTCGATCATGTCCAGATTACGGTTGCTGAGGACCTCGGCGTCGAGGGGCGCGGGAAGTTCTACGAGCAAACCGGTGTCACACGCGACATCGTCGAAAATCACCTCATGCAACTGCTGTGTCTCACCGCCATGGAACCGCCGATTTCGCTTTCCGCCGACGCCGTGCGAGACGAAAAGGTGAAGGTTCTTCGGAGCCTTCGTCCCATAGAGAACGACGAAGTCGCTGGCAACGTGGTCCGAGGGCAATACGCGAGCGGTGTGCTTCATGGTGAGGAAGTCGTCGGTTATCGCCAAGAGCCCGACGTGGCGCCTGAATCGCGTATTGAGACCTACGTGGCCATGCGCGTATTCGTCGATAACTGGCGCTGGAGCGGTGTCCCCTTCTACGTGCGTGCGGGAAAACGACTGGCCAGGCGCGTAACGGAGATCGCGGTCGCGTTTCGCGAGGCCCCCCACACCCTTTTTCGCGCGAGAGACGGCGGCATCACGCCGAACGTGCTCTCGCTTCGCATTCAGCCGGACGAAGGCATAGCCCTGCGCTTCATCTCTAAAGAGCCGGGGCAACAGACGATTCTACGCGACGTGGCGATGGATTTCCGCTATGGCGCTACTTTTGGGTCGAATACGCCCGAAGCGTACGAGCGACTCCTGCTCGATGCGATGCGTGGAGAAGCGACGTTATTTACCCGTCGCGACGAGGTCGAAGAACAGTGGGCGTACATCGACCGCGTCCTTCGAGCCTGGGGGTCCAGCGATGCCCCGGCCCCGCCATTGTACGCCGCCGGTTCGTGGGGCCCGGAGCTAGCCGACGAGCTGCTCGCCCGTGACGGCCGACGCTGGCGGAAGCCATGACGATCGCCCCCGGAGTTGTCCTTGCCCGCATCGACGAAGAGTTGCGCGCTCTCTGGACCACGCCTGCCGTCGCCGGCGAGCCCCTGAAATCGCGGGCTTGCACGATGAACCTGGTCGTGGTTGCCGCGACGCCGGCTCAGGCCGACCAGTGCGTCGCGTTCGTCGATGAGGTCGTCAAGAACGTGCCGGCACGCGCCATTGTCGTGGGCTTGGATCCGGATGGTCGCAACGAACTCGAGGCCTCCGTCTCGGCCGTTTGTGCGCCCGACCCGGGGGGCCGCACGATCGTTTGCTCCGAGCGCGTGACGCTCGTCGCACGCGGTGCGCTTTGCAATCGCCTGTCGAGCTGCGTGCAAGCCCTATGTGCGACGGACGTGCCGACTACGCTCGTATGGCTTGCGCGCGTGCACTCTGACGATCCGGCTTTCGAACCGCTGGCCCGGGAGGCACGGCGGGTCGTCCTCGATGCCGGGCAGAGCTCGATCGCGAGCTTGTCGCATGCGGTGCGTTGGGCGCGGAGCCGTCCCGAGGACGAGCGGCCCGGAATCGCGGATCTCGTATGGAGCCGCCTCGCATCGTGGCAAGAACTCTGCGCGCGAATGTTCGATCCGCCGCGGTTGCGTGGGCTCGTTCGCCGCGTCACGCGGGTGAGCCTGCTGCAAGCCTGTCCAACCGGGGCGCCGCTCGCCCCGGAGGGGGCTCTTCTGCTCGGTTGGATGGCCACGCGTCTCGGATGGAAAACGGCATCCTTGGCTGGAAAATTGAGGCTCGTCCGGCCCGACGGCGGATACGTCCAGACGCAGGTCAAGCAGCAGCCCGTCGACTGGGCGCCAAAAGGCAGTCTGCTCGGGCTCGAACTCGAGGCTAGCGCAGACGGCCTTGCCATACTCGGAGAAGTTGCGCGCCAAGATGCAGCCCAAGCGGCGTGGCGCGTCCGTGTCTCGTCCGACAGTGAAACGCAGCACCTCGAGCAACACATCCGCCTTCGGCCCACGGGAGTCGCGCTCGTTCTCGAGCGCACGCTTCATCGCCCCTCACAAGACGATGCGCTCGCGGACGCCGCCATTTGGGCGGATGAACTGAGGGGCGAAGAACTTGCTGGTGCGTAACAGGCGACGTGTCGGGTTTCGCTTCCGAATGGCGAGCGGCTAAGGTCACGCACGAAATGAACACGCAGGTCGTTCCGGGGCAACTCATCGTGTTGCGGGAGGCCGGGCAGGTCGCACAGCAGGCCGCGGCCTTGGTCGGGCGGGCCCTGCAAGCCGCAATCTCGTTGCGCGGATATGCCACCCTCGCCTTGTCGGGCGGAAATACTCCTCGCGCCGCCTACGCGCTGCTCGCCACCGAGCCGGGAATCGAGTGGGCGAGCGTCCGGGTCTTTTGGGTCGATGAGCGCGCTGTTCCACCCGACGACGACCGGAGCAACTATCGGTGGGCGAAGGCCACGTTGCTCGATGCCGCGCGAGTGCCAGAGCGGCAGGTTCACCGCATGCCCGCCGAGCGGACCGACGGCGATCAGGCAGCGCGCGAATACGAACTGTTGCTCCGGAGCCAGACGCAAACCGGCGACGACGGCATTCCAGCTTTGGACGTCGTGGTACTGGGGGTCGGAGACGATGGGCACACCGCCTCGCTATTTCCAGGCGAGCCTAGTGTAGACGTCGTCCATCGGCTCGTTTTGGCCGTCCCCGCCAGGGCGGGTCGCGAGGGGCGGTTGACGTTGACCGTCCCCGCCATTCAACATGGCAGGAGCGTCTTCGTTCTCGCCTTGGGCGCCGGGAAGATCCAAGCGCTGCGCCGCGTCTGGGACATCCAGGGCGATCTGCACGAAACCCCGGCGCGTTTGGTGCGCGGCTGTCGCGGCTCGATCACGTGGCTCGTGGACCGGGCCGCAGCCGGTCTCACGGCGAACGAGTGAGCCGGTCCGACGGCGAACGCGTCAGTCCGACGAAGACAGCGATCACGGAGCTTCGGTCCGCCGTTCAGCTCCGATCGCGCCGACCCGGCCTCGTCGACACGTCGCGAAGGCGAATGCCGGCGACCGTCCGCAACCCATGCGGACGCGAACGGCCAAAACCATACGCTCGACGCGGAGATCTCTCGCGGAGCGCTAACGCTCACCTTCGAGGGCTACTCGGGCGGCCCCGGCGAGACCGATATTCGGGTCGAGCACGACCGCGATCGGAATTTTCTCCATCAAGGTCATCAAGCGGCCTTTGTCTGAGAACGCGCGTCGGAAACCGCCTTGTTCGAGGATGGGGAGCATGCGCACAGCGATGTTGCCGGTGACGTAAACCCCTCCCACGGCAAGCGTCTTCAAGGCGAGATTGCCGGCCTCCGCACCGTAAATCGTGGAGAAAAGACGAACGGCCTGCGAAGCCGCCTCGCTTCGCCCGCCGATTCCAAGCTCCGAGATGGCGGCGTTGCGATCCGGTGACGCTGCGATCGACCGCGCGTTTTCGGTGCTCTCCGTGGTCCCTTTGGCTTGCCGGAAAAAGTCGTAAATATTGCTCAGACCGTCGCCCGAGAGGGTTCGCTCCCAACTCACGTGGCCGAACCGCGTTCGCAGAAACTGAAACAATTCGACTTCGATCTCGTCGCGTGGAGCAAAATCGCTGTGTCCGCCTTCGGTGGCGCTTGGGACGTATCGCGTTCCGTCCCAAATCAGCATCGCCTCACCGAGTCCAGTACCCGCGCCGAGAACTGCGATGTTGGCACCTTTTCGCTTGGGAGTGCCGGCGCGGCCGATAGTCCGGAGCTTGCGGGGCGCCACTCCGAGCGTGCCCAGTGCCAGCGCCACCAGATCGTTGATGAGCGTCACGCGTCGAATCGAGAGCTTGCGTCCGAGCAACTTCGCGTCGATCACCCAGGGCAGATTTGTCGCCGAAACGCGCCCATCGACCACCGGCCCGGCGACGCCAAAGGCCGCTGCAACAACCTTCGGGGGCGGCTTCGACGCCGACAAAAAGGAGCGGACCGCCGCTTCGAGTGAGGGAAAGAGCCGACTCTCCAGATCTTGGTGCCGCACCGTGCGTCCGGTCGGGCCCAAAAGAGAAAGGCGCGTGTGGGTCCCTCCGATATCGCCGATGACGAACACGGGCATGAACCTGTATCACGGTTCGCCGCTCAGCACCCACATGGCCACGATTCCGAGCACCACCCCGAGGGTCCGCCGTGCCGTCAACGTCTCGCCGAAGAGCCACGGCGAGGCGAGCGCGCTCAGGACGACGCCACCGCCCAGGACGATCGTGCCCGTAGACCCGAGGGGCCCCCCGCGCCGAAGAGCCGTGAAGAGCAGAACGCTCGCGCCCGATACGGCAAGGCCGCTCGCCGCTGCGAATCCGACGCCAGCGCGTGTCGTGGCGACAACGCCGCCCGGACCGCCGAATGCGAGGACCGCGGCGATGCCGAGGCATGCGCTCGACTCGAGGACAAGCGCGCCGAGGCGATCCCCAATGCGACCCGACGCGGCACGCAGCAAGAGGTAGTGAACGGCGATGCAACCAGCGCCGCCGAACGCAGCGGGGGACCACGCAGACATGAGGTCGAGATACCATCGGCGGTTGCTCGTCCCGGACTATTTCCACCGCGCACCGGCATCGCGCACCGCAGCGACGTGCGACTCGTACGTCTCGGAGAATGCGTGCCTGCCCTCGCCGCGCGCGACGAAGAACAAGTACCGAGATCGACTTGGTGCCATGACGGCGTCGAGCGACTTGACCCCGGGATTCGCGATGGGACCGGGTGGGAGGCCCTCATGGGTGTACGTCGAATACGGGTTGTCCGGATCGTGTTCCATCGCCGCGGTCGCCTTGCCCACGAAGGTGGCGCACGATGCCGCCGCGGTGGGCGCAACGAGGCACCCGTAACTGGCCGTCGGGTCGCATTCAAGCCGCTTCGGATGGAAGGCCGGGTCGCGGATGCGGTTCAAGAAGACGCTGGCGATGACCGGGCGTTCGTCGTCGACCACCGCTTCCTTCTCCACCATCGACGCCAACGTGACCACGTCGCGCAGATTGAGGGCAGCAGACGTCATCACGTCACCGAGCGTCGCCGCGCGGGCCCGGACGAGGATGTCCCACCGGCGATCAAACTCGCGCTTCATCATCCGGACGACGTCTTGCGCGTCGTCGTCCAAGGGAAAGTCGTAGGTGGCTGGAAAGAGAAAGCCTTCGGCGCTGTCGCCCTCGACTCCGAGCTCGCGCAGCAGGTTTGCGTCGGCGGTTGCATCCAGAAATGCACGAAGAGAGACGACATGCTTTTCGTCCAATCGGCGCGCCATCTCGAATCGATTCCAGCCCTCCGGGAACGTGACGCGCGCCGTGCCCGTGGCTCCGTGGCGTTCGAGGCGCGCCATCAGCTCGCGCGGGCTCGCGTCGTCGGTGAGCAGGTGTACCCCCGCGACCACTTCGCCCGCTCCCCCCGTGGCGCGCACCCAGAACGCGAACCACTCTGGATTCGACACGAGGCCCGCGGCGAACAGCTGCATTGCAAGGCCAACGGAGGTGGATTCCTTTGGAATGGCAATCTCGACCGACTGTCCGGAGCCGGGTCCCCGTCGTGAAGGGTAGACAACGAAGAGCCCAATCGAGACGGCGGCGGCCAGGCATCCGGCTGCAATCGCGACACGGGCACCGACGCCCAGACGAACGCGCGGCGGGTGCGCGACCTCTGTTTCGGCGACCCTGGGACGGCGTTTGCCGCGCCGGCGCTTCGGACCGGCGCTCGGCTCGCCTTTCGTTCGACGCGCGCCGCTCGCCCGTTTCTGCGGATCCGTCATCGACGACCCCGACTGCGACCCCGCGCGTCGATCCAAGACTGCAAGATGGCGCATGCCGCAGCTTCGTCGACGTGGGCCCTGGCCTTGCGACCGCGCACGTTGGCCGCGGCGAGGGAACGGCGCGCCTGCACGGTCGAGAGCCGCTCGTCCCAGAGCTCAACGAGCCGACCCGTAGCGTCGGCAATGCGCTGCGCCAACGCTCGCGACCGACGCGCGGCTTGCCCCTCGCCGCCTCGCATGTCGAGCGGCAGGCCGACGACGAACCGGCCTACGTTCTCCTCGTCGGCGAGAGTCTTCAGACCTACGATGAGCGCTTCCGGATCCGACGCGTCGAGCACCCCCCGAGGATGGGCCAGAAGGCCCAGCTCATCGTCGATGGCCACGCCGACGCGAGCTGCCCCTGGGTCGAGCGCGCAGGTTCGGAATGAACGCCGCGCATTGGCATCCACGGTGGAGCGGCTTAGCGCGCCCTGGCGCGTGGCGCCATTGTCCACGGGCTTGACCCGGCCGTGCGCTCGGGGCCATAAGTCCGGGCTCTTTTGACTTCCCCCGGATCCACCCAACAGAAATGACTCTGCTCCGAGCCGTCAAGGGCATGAACGACGTGCTGCCCGAGGAGAGCGCGCGCTGGCAGTACATCGAACAGGCTTACGCGCGGACGATGAACCTGCACGGATTCCGCGAGGTCCGTACCCCGTACGTCGAACCGACCTCCTTGTTCGTGCGTGCGATGGGCGACACGACCGACGTCGTCGAAAAGGAGATGTACTCGTTCCAACACCATGGCGATTCGCTGACGCTCCGACCCGAGGGGACGGCGGGGGCGGTGCGAGCGTATCTCGAGCACGCCGTTTCATCGCGGGAGCCGGTAACACGCTGGTGGTACGCGGGGCCGATGTTTCGGGCGGAGCGGCCTCAACGCGGGCGGTACCGACAATTTTTTCAACTCGGTGCAGAGATTTTCGGCGACGACGGCCCCGGGTGTGATGCCGAAATGATCACGATGCTTTTCGAACTCATGCGGGAGCTCGAGGTGCCTGACGTGCATTTGCTGATCAATTCGCTGGGGGGTCCGCAGGTTCGGAGACGATATCGCGAGGCCCTCGTCGAGCACCTCACGCCCCGCAGCGACTCGCTTTCGACCGACTCACAACGACGCCTGCGCACCAATCCTTTGCGAGTCCTCGATTCGAAGGACGAACGCGATCAGGCGGCCGTTCTGGGCGCGCCCACGATTCACGAGTTCCTGGACCCCGGCGATCGCGAGCACTTCGCCAAGCTTTGCACGTACCTCGATACGCTCGGCACGCCGTACACGGTCGACGCGCGACTCGTTCGAGGGATCGATTATTATACGCGGACTCTTTTCGAGATTCAGGGCGCGCGGGACAAGCTCGGCGCCGGCAGCACGCTCGTCGGCGGCGGGCGCTACGACGGGCTGGTTGCGGATCTCGGCGGGCCCGCGGTCTCCGCCATCGGCTTCGCCGCCGGCCTCGAGCGGCTGCTGATCGCAAGCGATGTCGCGGTCTCGGCCAACTCGCTCGACGCGCTCGTCGCACCCATCGGCGCCGAGGCCATTGGTCCCGGCCTGCTGCTGGCGCGCCAGCTGCGAGCCCGCGGAATTCGATGCGACATCGACACGCGCGGAAGCTCGCTCAAGAGCCAACTTCGGCGCGCCAATCAGCTTCGGGCGCGCATGGTGCTCATCGTCGGCGAAAGCGAGCTCGCCGATGACGCCGTTCAGGTCAAAGACCTCGACGCCCACACGCAGGAGCGTATGCCCCGCGAGCAGGCGCTGCGGGTCGTCGCCGAACGGCTGATGACCGCGTCGGGGGGCGTCGACGCGCCGGTTCGCCGAGACGCCGCGGAGCGCCGATGAAGCCTCGTCGGGCGCTGTCCCAACACCTCGCGGCGAGCCTGATCGCGCTGTCCGTCCTCAGCACGGCTTTGCGGGCGACCGCTCAGTTGGGCGGACGGGGTCCTCGCCGACCCGCCGAGCCCACTCACAAGGATACGAAGCCGCCCTCGACCGACGACGATGCAGAAGACCAAACGCCGATCCTGCGCACCGAGCCGGAGATCATGCCGCCGAGCGACCCACTCGCCGTCTCGCCCGATACGGCCGCTCGCATCGGCAGTGACTGGGATAGAGGTCCGCCCTCTGCCGCCGGACCCATTGACCGTAAGCGATGGTTTCCTTATTTCGAGTCCCGCGAAGGCGACTCGCGCGTAAGACTCCTGCCTCCATTATTCGTCGAACAGTCCCGGGGTTTGCACGATCCGACGCAAGCCCTTTATGGGGTGCCGCAGAGCGAGGACACCCAAGGCCTTTATGGGCTCTTGTACTACAGGCGTCGATCGCTCAAACTCGATATGGATGTGGTGTTTCCCGGCTTCTGGCGGGTTCGGGACCGTGACAACCACGTGGTCGTCGCGGGGCCCGTCGTCCATCGCGAAGCGCCTGGCGAAAACGACAACTGGCTCGCACCGCTCTATTTTCAGGGCTCGCGGCCGACTGGCGGCTACTTCCACTCACCGCCCTTGCTCACGGCATCGCACTGGGGGCCGGATGGCGCGTTCACGCTCGTGGGTCCGTATTTTCGCGCACGCAATGGCAGCAACGTCGACATGGGCGTCGCGCCACTGTTCTTCCACGGTGACAACGGCAATCTGGAAGGGAATCGTCGTAGTTACACGCTGATTCCACTTCTTCTGACGTATCACTCGGATCACGAGCTCGACGACACCTCGACCACGGTCGTAGGCCCTGTCATTCGCCAATCCGATCCGAAGCGCGACGTCTTCGACGTCGCTCCCTTCTATTTCCATATTCGTGGAAAACCAGACTCGGGCGGAGTTACCGAGGAGCACACGACGCTATTGCCGTTCTTTCACTACGGCCGCGACCCGGACCAATCCCTTTTCATCTTGCCAGGCTATTACCGAAGGGTGTCGCGGACGACGGACACGATGCTTTCTCTTTTCTACTCCCGCGCCGAGACGCGCAGCGGGGCCACGTCGCTTACGGCGGCGGGGCCCATCGTTCCTTTTTGGTGGGACTACCGGGATCGGGACATTGGCCTCCACACGTCGGCGCTGGCTCCATTCTATTACACGTCCGATAGCCCATCGAGGCACGATTGGCTTACGCCGCTTGCGGGGCGCTTTCAGACGTACGGTCAGTCGAACACGTGGTGGTTCTTTCCCTCGTTTACGTTTTCGTCGGGTACTCGCGGATGGGAGGACGATTTCCACCCCATCGTCTACGTGGGCCGAAACGACGATTCGAGTCACACCGTCGTAGCGCCCGTTTTTTGGGACTTCGCGAACGCCAAGGGCAGAACGACCGTCGGCTTTCCGCTCTACTGGCGCTTTGCCGACACTCAAGAGCAATCGGTCCTGCAGGTCGCAGCCAACACCGTTTACCTTCAGAAGCACGTCGTTGGGGGACTCGATTGGCAATTTCACCTCCTTCCGTTTTTCTCGTATGGTGAGAATCCAACCGGATATTTTTGGAACGTTTTGTTCGGGCTCGCCGGCTATACGCGCGCCGGCGCTTCCAGCCAAGTCCGCGCTCTGTGGATCCCCTTCGACGTGAGCGGCTCGCCGCCGGCTGGGCAAGCGGCCATGCGGTAGCCAGGATCCCCCACATCCCGCGAGCGCGTCGCTGCACCGTCGACGTGCGCCTGGACTCGGCCGGGCCTCAGCGCGCCAAGCCGTGTGCTCCGTCGGGCGCGATCCTCGCCCGCGCGAGGACACGAGCGGTGGCGGCAAGAGCGAACTCGATGTCCTCGTAGGTCGTGTCTTCGCCCAGCGAGAAGCGCACGCTGGACACGGCGGCGGCCGGATCGCCCATCGCCATAAGCGCCGACGAGGGCTCGTTCGTTCCAGCGCTGCACGCGCTGCCGCTCGAGACGGCAACGCCTTCGAGGTCGAGGGCAGCGACGAGCTCGGAGCCCGCCCACCCCGGGAAGACGACGCTCGCCACATGCGGCACGCGGGGCGCGCCCGACCCGTTCACGCGAGCGCCACCCACGAGGCCGACGAGCCGAGCCTCCAGCTCGTCGCGCAACGGAGCGATGCACAACCACCGGGCCGGCGCATCTTCAGCACGGCGCGCGGCTTCCGCGAGTCCCGCGGCGGCGACAGGGTCGACTGTTCCGGGACGCAATCCACGCTCTTGGGTGCCGCCGAGCAGCAACGGCACCAGCGTCAGGCCCGGACGTGTCACCAGGGCTCCGATCGACTTCGGGCCCCTCAACTTGTGACCGGCGAGGCTCCGCGTATCCGCGCCGGGGATGGAGTCGTCCACGCGGCCGAACGCCTGCACGGCGTCGACGTGGACGGGCACGCCCGCTCGACGCGACCGAGCGATGACGTCATGGACCGGCTGAACGACGCCAGTCTCCGAGTTAATCGCTTGCATCGCAACGAGCCTCACGTCCGAACTCGAAATCGCCCGGTCGAAGTCGTCGAGGGCGATCGTCCCATCGGACCGGACGTTTACCCATCGAACCCGTGCGCGGCCTTCTCGTTCGAGTGCCTCCGCAACGCGCGTGACCGACGGGTGCTCGAGGCGGCTCGTCACGAGGACTCCCGGCTCGCGAGCAAACGCGCTGCGAATCGCCAGGTTGTTGGCCTCCGTCCCGCCCGAAGTCAGCACGACGTCGCGCGGGTCACAAAGCGCGAGCCGCGCTACTGCCTCCCGCGCACCCTCGACGCATGCGCGCGCTGCGCGGCCGAAATGGTGAACACTCGAAGGGTTACCCCAGTTCTCTCGAGCCGCAACCACCATGGCGTCGATGACCGACGTTGCCGGTGGCGCGGTAGCGTTCCAGTCGAGATAGACGCGCTTCACGCGTTGACGACAACGGTGGGCGCTTGCTTCGCTACGGTCAGTAGGAACGCCGCGCCGGCTAGGTAGCGCCCTTCGACCGTGGCGCCACCGGTCAACTTCACGTCCCCACCAAGCCCGCGCGCGACGCGCCTGGCGATGGCCAGTCCAACGCCTACGCCTCCGTGTGCACGCGTCGGCGATCCATCCACTTGATAAAATGGCTCGAAGATTCGCTCCGCCCTCTCCGGCGAAATTCCGGGCCCGCTGTCTGCGACGAGGACTTCGTAGTGTGCGTCGAGGGCCCGTACACGTAGGCCAACCGTGCCGCCCGGAGGCGTAAACTTGCTCGCGTTATCGAGGATCTGGCTCGTCGCTCGGCCAAGTCGGTCGGGATCCCCGTACGCAGGCAGCGGTCCGAGCGGAGTCTCTTCGAGAAGAGAAATGTGCCGATCCGCGAACGTGTCCGCGTACGCTGCGACGGCGCGCCGGATCGTGTCGAGGAAGTCGTAGTCGCGGTGAAAGAAACGCATTTTCCCGGTCTCGAGACCCGTGACATCGATCAGGTTGTCGAGTGTCGCCCGCAGGCGGCGCACGCAGTCGTCCATCGCGTGCATTGCCTTGGCCTGTGGCTTATTGACGGGTCCGAGCTCGCCGTCGAGCATCATGCGCAGGTATCCGACGATAGGGGTCATCGGGGTTGCCAACTCGTGGCTGATGTTGCGATAAAACTCGGTGCGGAGCCGCTCGACCTCGCGCAAGCGGTCGTTTGCTTCGGAGAGCTCAGCCACCTTTTGCTCGAGGTGGCCGACGATGCGATGACTTTGAAGTCGCAGCCGCTCGCCCGTCGCGTCGGGACTCGACGTGTAGGGTTCGCGGTGTCCTGCAATGTACGATCGAACCAGAGACGCAAAGCTTCGCGCCTCGATGGGCTTCTGAATGAAGCCGTCGCACCCGACGGCAAAACTCGTATCACGGTCACCCTCTGCCGTGATGGCCACGATGCGCGTTCCGGCGAGCGACGGCTCACTGCGCAGCCGGAGCGTCACTTCGTAGCCGTCCAGCCCCGGAATGTTGAGATCCACGAGAACCAGATCCGGCCGGACCGCAAGAGCGCAGCGCACACCCTCGAGCCCGTCCGCGGCGTCGATTACCTCATGGCCCTCCGCCGCCAGCAGCTTGCGTACGAGCAGCCGATTGGCGGGGTCATCCTCGATATGAAGAACGCGCGGCATTCCAACCTTTGACTTCCACAGCGTCCCCGAAGTAACTCTGCGCGGGACATGTTCACGCGGTTCTATCACGCCCTCTCCACCGTCGCTTCGATGGGTTCGGCCACCCTGTTCGGCTGCACTTCGCTGACCGAGCCGCCGCCGACCGAACCCATCGCGGCGGAAAGCGCCACTCCGCCTGCCAGCGGCCCGTCGGCCAAGGCCGCAGCGCCGCCGCCCGTCGTGTCGGCTTCTGCGACGGCTCAGCCGCAGCCTCCGGCGGCGTCCGGGGCTCTCGAGAAACTAACGACTGTCACCCTTGCCAAGGGCAAGGGAACCGAGGCGAAGACCGGAGATCGAGTGCGCGTGCACTACGTGGGCACACTGCCCGACGGAACAAAGTTCGATAGCTCGCGGGATCGGAATAAGCCCTTTGACTTCGCCCTCGGTGCAGGACAAGTCATCAAGGGCTGGGACCAAGGCGTCGCCGGCATGCGGGTGGGTGAGAAGCGCAAGCTGCTCATACCCCCTTCGCTCGCCTATGGGGCGCGCGGCCGCCCAGGAATTCCGCCTAATTCTGCTTTGATTTTCGAAGTGGAGCTTCTCGCAATCAATCCGAAGTGACGACCCTCGAGCGCCCGTTCGCTCGGCTCCGTACTCGCCGAACCGGTGCCCACCCCATCCCGAGCCGAGATGCGGTAACGTCGGTGCGCAAGTCGATTTCGAAGGTTCGCCTTTCAGCCCGAGCCGGGATGCGTCGGACGCCCGCGTGCTAGGAAGTCGTCCGATGCCGACCAGCCCGGAAGCGACCGCGGTCGCCGGCACTTCGCTGCGGGCCGACGCGCGGAAGCCTGGGCACGTGGCGCCCGCAAGGGGGTTGGCTCCGCTTTCGGGGGCCGTTGCCTATACCGCGGCCGTCGCTTCAGGGGCTCTCTATTGGCTCGCCTTCCCCGGCGTCGACCTCTGGCCGTTGGCTTTGGTGGCATGGGTTCCGCTGATCGTCGCGATGCATCGGCAGTCGACGCGCCGAACTACCCTGCTCGGCTGGACGACCGGCCTGACGATGAACGTTGCAGGCTTCTTTTGGCTGCAGAAAATGCTCGAGACGTTCAGCGGATTCCCGGGGCCGCTCTGCTTCGTTTTCGTGCTCATCCTGTGCAGCTATCAGGCTGGACGCATCGGATTGCTCGGTTGGATCTACGGGCGAGCCCAGTCGCGCGGCTGGCCGGCGCCGGCCGTGTTTGTCGCGGCGTTCGTGGCCAGTGAGCTTTTGTTTCCGCTTCTGTTCCCTTGGTACTACGGCGCGACAGCCCATACGGTCCCGGTCCTCATGCAGACGGCGGAACTCGGCGGCCCTATCGCGGTCGGTCTGGTTCTGGTCGCCGCGAATCTCGCTGTTTCCGAGCCGGTGCTCGCGTGGATCGAACGGCGCAGAGTGCATTGGGGCACGACGCTGAGCGCGGCGGCCGTCCTGACATTCGCGCTCGGTTACGGCGCCTTTCGCATCCGATCGGTGGACGCCGACGTGCTGCGCGCGCCGGAAGCGAGCGTCGGCATCGTGCAGGCGAACATGGGACTGATGGAGAAACGGAAGGACTTCGACGAGGGATTGCATCGCCACCTGCGTCTCAGCAGCGATCTTCGCGCGCGGGGAGCGGACTTTTTGGTTTGGAGCGAGACGTCCGCCATGCGCGCCGTACGCGATTCATCGTACCGAGCGGAGCTCCGCACCGTGGCCCAGCAGGTGGGACTGCCTACGGTATTCGGCGCGGTCATCGTCCGACCCGTTAACGACGAGCGCGAGTACGTTCTCTACAATAGCGCGGTCGCCAGCGCGGCCGATGGGTCGATCGGGAGCCGATACGACAAGCAGTATCTGCTGACGTTCGGAGAGTACTTACCGTTCGGAGACACGTTTCCCGTACTGCACAGGTGGTCGCCCAACAGCGGACACTTCACGCCGGGCACATCGCTCGACCCGCTGATCATCGACGTCCGGGGCGAAAGGCACCCCGTTACCGTCCTCATCTGTTACGAGGATGTCCTGCCCGAGTTCACAAATGATGCCGTGCGGCATGCGGGTCCCGAGCTCTTGATCAACTTGACCAATGACGCATGGTTTCTCGACACGGCCGAACCCTGGGAGCACTTCGCTCTCACGCAGATGCGGTCCGTCGAACATCGCCGATATCTCGTCCGGGGAACGAACAGTGGGGTCAGCGGCGTCGTCGACCCGGTCGGTCGGGTCGTGGCCCAATCCGGAACATTCCGACAGGAAGCGCTGTTGGCCCCGATTCACTGGATGCGTGCACACACACTGTATGAAACGATAGGTGACTGGCCATGGGCCATCGTGTCGGCCGTGGGCGTGTTTCTGGCGTTTCGTCGCCGTGGCCCACGCATCAGAGTCTTAGCGCCTTCTTGAACCGCTTGGCGTCGGCAAACATGTCGACATTGGTGAACACGTACGTCGCGTGCTCATTGTCGGCGACCCGGGCAATTTCAGCGAGTTTCTCGATGGCCGGGTCCTCGTAGCGGCTCTTGTGCCCCGCCGGACCGGGCAGACGGTAGTAGGCAACACTGCCCCGGCTCACCCCGCTCGCAAGCGGGTCGCGCGCCGCAATGGCCCCGCTGTCCGAAGCCACCCCCTCCGCTTCGTCGGGGTCCCACGTGGGCGGCGGCTCCCATACGACACGCTTGAACTTCCTCTTGACGCCGGACAAGAACTCCTTTATCGCGCTTTTGTTCACACGCGACGACGTGAAATCGGCGGACGCGACGAAGATGGCGGTCTGTGCATCAAGTTCCTTCGCAACATCCGTCAGGCTGCGAATCGCAGTCTCGGTAACCTTGCCCGCGCGAAAGCCTTCCTGCCCAATCTCGCGGGGAGCCAGCAGTGCAAACCCGAACCCTTCGGGGGCTTCCCTGCGCCAGCGTCGCATGGTTCCGGTTCCGGGTTGGGCGACGTGGGTCTCCTGCACCTCGACGAACAGGAACTCCTTGAAGTAACGCGTCGCGGGGACAGGAAAGCCGGCGCACCCAATCGTGACCATTGCCCGCCTGCGACTGTAGCACGACAGGCTCTCGAAGGGCGCCGCCCTGAGACCCGGAGTTCAAGGCATCCTCACCGGCTCTTCACTGGCCGCGGCATCGCCAAGCAACTTGGACGCGAGCTTGTGTCCGAGACGACGGGCGGCGGCACGCAGAGCATCGGCCTCACGAAAGCCCGCGCCTCGCGGATCCAGAACCCCTTGAATCCGGTCGACGGCAATCACCTCATCGGCGTGAATGTCGCCCGTGTCGCGCACCCGCTGCCCTCCGGCGTCGCTGACGACCCAGGCTCTCGCGAGAATGCCTACATCGGTCGCGCGGGCCACCGGCCCCGCGGTCCCCACGGTCATGGCTTCGCTCGACTCGTCGCTCTTGAGCACTTCGATCTCGGCTCTCGGGAACCCGTCTCCCGGTGCAAGCGCTCCGGCCTGCGCCAGCCCCTCGCGCATCCCGCTGGCGACCTCCTCGCTTGCGATCGGATCGGGCACTCGCGCTCGAACGAGCATCACATGAAGACGTTCGGTCGCCCCTGCACCGTATACCGGATGATAGCCGCACGCCGTGGCCGTCGAGGCCGCGACCAAGAGGCCGATCTCCGCTGCCGATCCGCGTCTCGCCCACTTGGCCCCGACCATTGTCAGGGCGACCGAGAGACGACGGAATCTCACGCGACAATGAAGTTCATGATTTTTCCTTTGACATAGATGATTCTCTTCACAGCCTTTCCGTGAACGTACGCATGCACCCGCTCCTCGTGTAGCGCGGCTTCGCGCGCCGTCTCCTCGTCGGCGTCGACGGCAATCGTGATCGTACCTCGCAGCTTGCCATTGACCTGAACCCCGATCTCGACGACGTCGTCTCGTACAAGCGTCGGATCGAACTCGGGCCATGGTGCATACGCGAGCGACGGTGCCTTGGCCTCGCCGACCCGCTCCCATAACTCTTCGCTCACGTGCGGCGCCATGGGCGAGAGCAACAGCACGAGGGTCCTCACGGCATCGCGCGGCGGCCGATCGAGGGCGGTCAAATGCTTGACCAAGATCATCAGCGAGCTTATCGCCGTGTTGAAGTGGAGCGACTCGATGTCGCGAGTCACCTTCTCGATCGTCTTGTGCACGAGTCGATGCGTCGCATGATCGGTTGAGGCAGGGTCGCTCGAAAGCGGTTTGGTCGCGACATTCCACACGCGATCGAGAAACCGACGTATGCCTTCGATCCCGCTGGTTTGCCAGGGCTTCACCTGCTCAAGAGGCCCCATGAACATTTCGTACATGCGCAGCGCGTCGGCGCCATAGACACGTACGACGTCGTCCGGATTCACGACGTTGCCCCGGGCCTTGCTCATCTTCTCGTTGTTTTCGCCGAGGACCATCCCTTGATGCACCAGCCTGAGAAACGGCTCGACGTCTTTCACCATGCCGATGTCGTAGAGCACCTTGTGCCAAAAGCGCGCGTAGAGAAGGTGGAGAACCGCGTGCTCGCTACCGCCTACGTAGAGATCGACGGGCATCCAATCCGAGTACGTGGCGGGGGTCCAGGGCTGCCGATCATCGACAGGGTCGAGATAACGCAGATAGTACCAGCATGACCCCGCCCACTGCGGCATGGTGTTGGTTTCGCGAGCGTACCAATGTCCGCCGTCCTCGAAAAAGCGCCAGTCCACTGCGCGGGCGAGAGCGCCTGCGGGATCGTCGCCGGGGCGGAAATCTTCGAGATCCGGAAGGCGTAGCGGCAGCTGTTCTTCGCGTACTGGCAACGGTTTTTCGTAATGAATCGTGAACTTCGCGCCGGGCTTGCGTGGATCTCCGTCGCAGCTGACCGGGAAGAAAATGGGAATGGGCTCACCCCAGTAGCGCTGTCGCGAGAAAACCCAGTCGCGCATTCGATACGTGACCTTCGCGCCCCCTTTGCCTCTTGCCGCCAGCCAGGCCGTCATGAGGTTGCGGGCCTCGGCGCTCGTCGCTCCAACCGGCACTTGGACCTTCACGTGTGGGTAACGAACTGTGCCGTCGTCCGTAAACGCGCGCGATTCGACATCGACCACGCCGTTGTCCATCGGAAAAACGACCTGAACGACGGGAAGATGGTGAGCCATCGCAAAGGCGTGATCTCGCACGTCGTGGGCCGGCACCGCCATGACCGCACCGGTGCCGTAGGTTGCTACCACGTAGTCGGCGACCCATACCGGAACCTCCTGCCCGGTAGCCGGGTTGCGCGCGCGCGCGCCGAGCGGCACCCCGGTCTTCGCCTTCGTCTCGGTCCGATCGAAATCGCTTTTTCGGCGCGCCGCCTCGACGTAAGCCGAGACGGCGCTCTCGTACTTTGGAGTCACGAGTGCGCCCACAAGCGGGTGCTCGGGCGCGACGACGAGATACGTGACCCCGGGAAGCGTATCGGCGCGCGTCGTGAATACCCGAATGCTTGCCCCCGGGGAGTCCACGACCTCGAAGTCGATTTCGGTTCCCTCGCTCCGGCCGATCCAGTGACGCTGCTTGGCCTTTGTGTCCGGCCAGTCGAGCGATTCCAAATCGGCGTCGAGTCGGTCCGCATAGGCCGTGATCTTGAGCATCCATTGCCGGATGGGCATTCGCTCAACGGGGTATCCGCCACGCTCACTCTTGCCGTCGATGACCTCTTCGTTCGCGAGCACCGTGCCGAGCGCCGGGCACCAGTTGACAGGAATCTCCGCCTGATACGCGAGACCGCGCTCGAACAACTTCAGGAAGATCCACTGCGTCCACTTGACGTAGTGCGGGTCCGTCGTGTCGATCTCGCGCGACCAATCGTAGCTGAAGCCCAGCATCTTCAGCTGTCGTCTGAATGTCGCGATATTCCTCCGCGTCGTGTCCCGTGGGTGGGTGTTGGTCGCAATCGCGTGCTGCTCGGCCGGCAATCCGAATGCGTCCCAGCCCATCGGATGAAGCACATCGAAGCCCCGCATTCGCGCGTACCGCGCGACGATGTCGGTTGCCGTGTACCCCTCCGGGTGGCCGACGTGGAGGCCGGCGCCCGACGGATACGGAAACATGTCGAGGACGTAAAGCTTCTTTCGGCCCGGATGGCGCTCCGACCGAAACGTTGCATGCTCGTCCCAATACTTCTGCCACTTCGGCTCGATGACGGCCGGATTGTAACGGTCGAGCGAGGCTTCGATCATCGGACCGCGGTCGATTTAGCACGATCGCCAGGCGATGGGCCGGGCGAGCAGGACCGACCGCGCGGTCGCGGGCAGGATCCGTCGAGCGAACTCGCGCGCCGCGATCAGTGAGGTAGGCGAACCGCGGGGGTGCGAGTTTCGATTTCCCCGACCTCCGGGACCCGTGGTGACAGATTCTTCGCTCCCTCACCGCCATCGCGGCCATCGTTCGCCCTAAACGCGTGTTCGTCCGCAGGAAACGCGCCCGATCGCACGTCGTCCACGTAGCGCCTCACCGCATCGACGATGACATGGCCGACGTCCGCGTAGCGCTTCGCGAACCTTGGGGTGTGGCCCCGTGTCATACCGAGCAGATCGGTACACACGAGCACTTGCCCGTCGCACTGGCCGCCAGCGCCAATGCCGATGGTCGGTACCCTCGACCCGATCGTAATCTCCTTGGCCACGTCGGGAGGAACCGCTTCCACAACGATAGCAAACGCTCCAGCGTCCTCGATCGCGCGCGCGTCCGCCACGATCTTCGCCGCAGCGTCGGCGCCGCGCCCTTGCACTTTGAAGCCGCCCATCGCGTGCACACTTTGCGGCAGGAGGCCCACATGTCCCATCACCGGGATGCCCGCACGGACGATGCGCGCGACGTGCTCGGCCATGGCTTCGCCGCCCTCGAGCTTCACGCTCTCGAAGGCTCCGTCCTTCAAGAGCTTTCCGGCGCTTTCCACGGCTTGAGCCGGCGACACTTGGTAGCTCATGAACGGCATGTCGCCGACGACATGCGCATGGGTCGATCCGCGCGCGACCGAACGGCCGTGATAGCAGATCTCGTCGATCGTCACCGCAAGCGTATTGGCCAGACCCTGGGCGACCATGCCCAGCGAATCGCCCACCAGGATAAGATCGGCGCCCGCGGCGTCCATCAGCCGCGCCATCGTGTAGTCGTACGCCGTCACCATGGCCAGCGCGGGACCGCTTCGCTTGCGCGCGCGAATGTCGGGAACGGTAACCTTCCGGTTGGACTCTGCGGGCTCTGCACCGTTCGCGTTGCCGTACATGGAGATCCGGGGTCGCGGCCGGGAAGTGCGGAACGGGCGTCTCCGCCCGCAATCGGTCCACGCCTCGAAGAAACGTAATGCCCTGCCAAGCCCACCGCAAGATGGCCATCTTCCTGCAATGGCGTTACGTTTCGCGGCCGTGCACGGCTGCTCCGGATCGGTGCGAAGCGTGGCGATCGCCCTCGGGCGAGCTGTCGCGGCGTGGGCCTGCCTCGCGGCGTGCGCGTGCGATCGCCCCCCGTCGGTGGATTCCCTCACCGAGTGGACGCCTCGCGACCATCACTCGAACGACGACGACAAGCTCGCCCAGCAGCGGGCGGGCGGGGCCGGACGTTCGGCCAAAGGCGACAGCACGCCGAGCGACATCGCTCAGCTGGTCGATCTCGCTTGGCGGCAACAGTGCACGACGTGCCACGGTCCGGCAGGCCGTGGCGACGGGCAGATGGGACCCATGCTCCAGGCCCCCGATCTCACCAACGACCAGTGGCAGGCTCGCGTGACGGACACTGACATGGCTCGGGCGATCCAGAACGGCAAGAACCGTATGCCATCTTTCGATCTCCCGCAGCCCGTCCTTCGGGGGCTCGTTGCGCGGGTCCGGTCGCTTCGGGGAAAATGATGGACGCTGCATCGAGTCTCTCGGGGCCGCCCGCCGCCGTTCGCGTTCCGGTGCGACGATGACCCCTTCCTCCGACCGATGTCCTCCGGATGCGAGCGCGTCGGACGAGCACGTCGAGATCGAGACGCGAGCGCTGTCCACGCCCGGCTCCAAGATCGGAATCCTTGCTGTGGTCCTGTCGGGATCCGCCAAGGGGGTTACCCGCCCCATCGGGGAGCGGCTTCGGATCGGCAAAGCCGCCGACAACGATCTGGTTCTGGCAGACGACACAGTCTCGCGGCATCACTGCGAGCTCACTCGAAGTAGCGACGGCGTGCGCATTCTGGACCTCGGCTCGACGAACGGCACAAAGGTGCAGGGCGCCCGCGTCACCGACGCGCTCGTCCCTGCCGGAAGCGTCCTCAAGGTCGGCGAAGTCGAGATCGTACTGCGAGCGGCCGCGCGCAACGTAGAGGTGATGCCGAGCGATCGGACACGATTCGGGGACGCGCTCGGTCAGAGTCTGGTCATGCGCACCCTGTTCGGCGTCTTGGAGAGCATCGCGCCGACGGACGCGACGGTCCTGCTCGAAGGCGAGACGGGCACGGGCAAAGACGTGCTCGCCCGCGCGATCTGGACGGAGAGCACGCGCTCGCGCGGGCCGTTCGTCGTCGTCGATTGTGGGGCCGTCAGCTACTCGCTCATCGAGAGCGAACTGTTCGGACATGAGCGGGGCGCGTTCACCGGGGCGGTTGCGGCGAGGCAGGGAGCCTTCGAACTCGCCGACGGGGGCACCGTCTTCTTGGACGAAATCGGCGAACTGCCACTCGACGTGCAGCCCAAGCTCTTGCGCGTTCTCGAAACACGCGAGTTTCGGCGCGTCGGGGGCAACCGCGTAAACAAGACGGACGTGCGGGTGATTGCTGCGACGAAGCGCAACCTTCAGCGCGAGGTTCAGGCGGGCAAATTTCGCGAAGACTTGTTTTTCCGCTTGGCGGTCGTCCCCGTTACCGTGCCGGCGTTGCGGGCTCACCGCGAAGACATCGCGATGCTTGTCGACAAGTTTCTCAAAGGCACGGGCAGCGGGCTCATCGTGACCGACGAGATGACGCAAGCGCTCGTGGCGCACGATTGGCCCGGCAACGTTCGCGAGCTCCGCAACGTGCTCGAGCGCGCCGTCTATCTGGCGCGAGCAACCGGACAGAGTGAGCTCAACATCGTCACATTGCCGGTGTCGGCCGGAACGGGTGGCGATTCGTTCCAATTCGATCCGATCAAGACCTACCGCGAGACGCGTGCTAAATACGATGCAGAGTTCGAGCGGCGTTACGTCAAGTGGCTACTCGGTCGGCATGGCGGTAACGTCAGCGCTGCCGCTCGCGACGCGAAAATGGATCGCAAGCATTTGCACGACATGGCGAAAAAACACGGTCTTCGCGGCGCGGAACACGAGGACGACTGACGCGCGCGACCGCCGGCCAGGTCAACGCCATCGGAGAGGGCCATGATCGACCTTTACACCGCACCTACGCCGAACGGCTTCAAGGTCTCCATCGCGCTCGAGGAACTCGGGCTGCCGTACCGGGTCCAGCCGGTCGATCTGCGACGGGGCGAGCAGTTCGCTCCGGATTTTCTACGGATCAGTCCGAACAACAAAATCCCCGCCATCGTCGACCGAGAGGCGCAAGACCTTGCTGTTTTCGAGTCCGGGGCCATTCTCGTGTACCTGGCCGAGAAGACCCGAAGACTCCTGCCCGCGACGGGGCCGGAGCGATATACAGCACTTCAATGGCTGTTTTTCCAGGTCGGGGGCACCGGTCCGATGCTGGGCCAAGCTCACCATTTTCGGACCTATGCACCGGAAAAGATTCCTTACGCCATCGAACGGTATACGAACGAGGCGAAGCGCCTCTTCGGGGTGCTCGATCGGCGACTCGGGTCGGCGCGCTACCTAGCCGGTGACCACTACACGATCGCGGACATCGCAAACTTGCCGTGGCTAACCGGCTACGCACGGCTCGAGATCGACCTCGTCCAGTTCCCGAATCTCGCGCGATGGCTCGATGAGCTCAACGGGCGATCGGCGGTCAAACGCGGCTTCGCGGTCCCGCCGAGCAGCGACGCCCCACTCGACGCCAGGGCGCGCGAGGCGCTTTTCGGAAAGCAGCAGTACCAGCGAAGATGACGGTCGCGCTGGCGCCGGCGTCGTGACTCGGACCGCCGAGGCAGGCTAGAACGTAGCTTCCAGGCCCGCCGTCACGAGGTAGGCGCGCGCATCCGAAATGGGCGTTCCGCCGAGCGTGTACTGCTCGTACGTGAAGCCCGTCACGCTACCCGATGCGTCGACCTTCAGCGTCTCGATCAGACCGAGGAGCCGTCTGCCTTCGGGTGCGATCGTCCAGACGATCCGTGCTCCTCCGAGCCAACTCCAAAACGGCGAGAGCTCACGATCGCCGGTCCAGTATTGTCCACGCGGACCGAGAGGTGGAGCGCCGCCCGTGTAATCGTCACTCCAGAACACCGCCCCGGATTGATCGTACAGTCGTCCCCGCGCCATCAGCCGAAGCGACTCGCCCAGGGACCGTTCGAGCTCGACCTCGAGAGTTCCGCTCTTGATTGCCCACGTGTCGTAGTATCCGCGAACCGAAACGCGCAGGGCGCTCCGCAGGGCGCGAAGGTACCAGGCGATGCGAGCCGTAGCCGCTTGACGAGCTCTCTCGACCGGAACGTGCTCTTGGGCCTTAATTTCGCCGAGAACGACGCTCCGATACGGATCGCTTTGAAAGCCGTTGATGAGCTGCGCCGTGTACGTGAGCTGGGTCTCCAGCAGCGGAGTCCAGGATTGCGCCCAACTCGCTTCGAACGTGTCTATTCCGATGGGCTCGGTGGTCCGCGTCGGGTCGTTCGTAAAGCAACCCGTCGACGTTTCGAGCGCCACCCACAGCGTGGGATCCGACTCCCCCTGAACGCGATCGCAAACGCTGTCGAAGTTGCGCGCATACGACAGCGAAAACTGAGTGTTGTGCTGAAACGCGTCATCGCGGGCGTTCACGTGAAATGATTGCGACCGATAATCGTGCTCTTCCGAATACGCGTAACCTGCGGTCATGGCCGTGGTCGCGCCCTTTAGAGTGAACTCTCCGCGCGCGAGGTTCCGGAAATCGTGCACACTTGCGGTGCTCACGACGTCTGCAGGATGGTTCGCGTGATAGGCGGGTCCGAACTTCGTCGCCACGCTCGCCCCGGAGACGACGTCGGCTTCCCATGCGCCGCGAACGTCGATCCATGACGAGGGGGAGGCCTGTGCGCCAACGGTGGGTGAATACACGAACATGTGCGTTCGCGTCGGCGCCTCATAAAAAATGGAGTGCGAAGTGTCGATCTCGGCCACTTGCGCCTTCGCTTGCCCCGCCAGAGCGAAAGCTGCAGATACCGCCATGGTCGCAACGCGGGGTGCCGGCTTCACGCCCGCTCCACCGCACGCGGGCGCGCTCGAGCTAGTCCCCTGGAAATGTGATTCCTTTGAGAAGAGCGAGTCCAGGGGACTAGCGAAGTCGCGGGAGCGACTTCGGGGTTTGGGCGGAGCCCAAGGAAAAAGTCTAGTCCCCCGGAGGACGCCGAAGGCGGCGGCGAAGCACGGAAGTTCCGCCAGGAACTTCTGTTCCGGGCGACTAGTTGCACCCGCATCCTCCGCCCGAAACGCCCGTGCCCCCCATCGATCCTTCCCGGTTGTCGAGGGCATGGCGGAGCGCCGCGTCGTGCTTCGCCTCGGCGTCGAACTGCATCGTCGGATCGGCCAATATAGCTCGCTGTTCCGGCGCAACGGTCGCGCAGCCAACGACGACGATCGCGACGCAGAACAGGAGGATCAGAGGGAACCGGGGCATCGAGACTCTTCAGAAGTAGACGCCCAAACCGCCGGAGTAGGTCTGTCCGTTTTTATAGGAGTCGGCCGAGAATACGGACAGGTCGGTCGCTTCGAGCCGCACCAGGATGCGATTGCGCAGCGCGAAAAGAAGCCCGCCTCCCGCACGTGCGACGTACAGGTCTTCGCGACGCAAAACGAATGAGTCGGCGTTCGGCAGCACGCTCATCCCTCCGGCGAAGATGCCCAGGAACGGGCACACGGGCCACGCGGGGGCCAGATAGATGGCCAACCCGCCACCGTAGAGGAGCTCGGATCCGTCGTTGGTCAAGCCGTCGCCGACAAAGCCCTCCAAGCTGACCGTCTCGTGCAGTACGAGCGAAACCCTCGCCTCGACGTACCCGAAGCGCTGCACGGCCCCACCCACGACGGGGATGCTCAGCAAGCCACCGAGCATCGCCACGCCGCCACGCGATCCTCGCAGCGGCGGCGGGGCGAACACCCCCGGTCGCGAGGGGGCCGCCTCATCGGCCGGGCTAACCCCAAAGGGCTGCACCTCATCGCCGAGCACAAACGCTACCCGGCCGTCCGACAGAATGACGCGAAGCCAAAAGCCCGCCCCAGTGCGCCCGTCGAGCGCGAACGTCTCTCCGCGGTGCGCCTGGTAAATCACGCGGTAGCTCACGCCAGGCCCCGTCCGGAGCTCGGCGGCGTCGACAACCACCCGGGCGAACGCGTTGACTTCTGGATCGTCGGAGTGAAGGCCCGACGCCGCGACCGAAGACGCCACGCAGACCCACCCGATGACGGGCCCAAGCACGTGCGCGGCCCCCTTCATTGGGCCCAAGTGCTCAGAAGCATAACGACCGTGGGGTCTTGAGCGTTGATTATGGTCACGTGACCGTTCCCGCTTGGCCGAACGAGGAGGGGCGCGACCGTGTAGTCGCGGCTCATCTCGGAGGACACGGCGACATAATTGCTTTGGGGTGGGCTACCGGTCCCGATCTGCGTCAGGTCGACGGGATGGTCCCCGCCGTCGCAATCGACGGCGGTATGGTCGATGAGGCCCATGCCGCTGACGGCAGCGGGATTGAAGTGACAGCTGTTGGGCGGATACTTCGAATCGCCCGGCCCACAATTGTTCGCGAAAATGTACTGCGGCTCAACGTGACAGTAAAAGTAATCGGCATCGAACGTCACGTCGGCGACGACGTAGTTGGGGCCCGGATCGATCGTCGTGCACCCGACCAGAAGCGCGGACCACGCGCACTGGCCGGCGCGCCAAATCGTCGCCCCAGAGGCCATTGTCAGACGATAGACTGGTGAGGTCGACGGCCGCAACGATTCCGCGCGATCTCACCGAGCACGAGCACGAGCCGTTCGACGCTCGGGACGCGTCGCCGAAGTGGTTGACCTCGTTCTGTCCACGCATCGACGACGGATGCGCCGGTACTTACCCGTGGCGACAACGCCCTTTCCAGACCGGTCGGTTTCGCTTGCCCCACCGGCGGCTCATCAGTAGAAGTTTGGATTCCCGCAGTCGGATGTCGTAACTTGACCCACATGTAAGTCGCTAACGCCGGCAAACCCGTCGACGTCCTCGCGGAGACCCTCACGAATGAAGCTGACGCCCTGGTATCTCATTGCCATTACCCCTATCGCCGTCGCCGGGTGCTCGGGCGCCTTCCTCGGGCATTGCGCCGTGTTGGCGGTTACCGTTTGCATCTTCGTCGGCACGCTGTCTCTCGGGCGTCATTCGGCCTCAGCCAACCCTCGCGGAGGCGAGCCGGGAGACTTGCGCGAGACGCGCTGAACGAAGCCCCGTTCAGAGGGGTGCGCTGCGCCCGTGCAACGCCTGCCATCCGTCGTCGTGGCGACTGGGGTCGTGGCGATAGGGGCCACGCAGCGACTTTGCGCTAAGGTCGAACGCCCCCCATTCGGGGGCCCCCATGAACGACGCTTATCGCGAGCCGGGAGAGCGGCTGAAGCCGCTCGATGAGTTCACGCTCGCCGATCTGGAGGCGATCCGACTCATCCTACGCGGCGACTCCGTCATCGATTGGCGCCGCCTGGACATCACGAACGAAGAAGACGTGCGGGAATTTTTGCATGCCCAGGAGCTGCATTCGGACGATCCCGCTGACCGCGCGCGCATGGATCACGTCAAGAGCGAAGCGATCGGATACTTGCGCCGCCAGTTCGATTACCCGATCCCGAGGCCGGTCGAGCAAGCGACGGTGTCCGAGCTCCTGCTTCTCGCAGCGGGCCGCGGCCATCGTGCGATGTGCGCATGCACGATTCTGAAATGCATGCACATCATTCATCATCTGGAGGGTCGCGAGCTGCTGTTCGTTCTGCCGATGTCGGATCACGACGTGTTCCACATCGTCGAGGAGAAGGTCTATCGAGTCATCGGAGCGATGCTCGCCGGGGGCTTTCCGATCATCGAATTCGTCGGAGGACGCAAGAACAAAGACTCGCTCATGACGAAGCTCCTTTCGAAGCAGGACACCATCGCCGCACAGGTCTTCGACAAGCTGCGGTTTCGTGTCGTTACGCGAACGCGTGACGACATTTTTCCAGTCCTTCAATACCTGACCAAGAAGCTGTTCCCGTTCAACTACGTCGTCCCAGGCCAGAGCATCAACTCGATCTTCGGCTTCAAGTCCTACGTGGACAAGACGAATCTGAAACCGCTTCTCGATCAGATGCAGGCGTACGGATGGAACGACAACGAGTTCACCCCAAGCGACAACCAGTTCTCTGCGGAATCATACAGGATTATTCATTTCGTCGTGGATATGCCCGTGCGATTGCCGAGGCGAATTCTCGACCGCGCACCGTCCAGCGCGGGGACTCTCGGCAACGTGATTTTCGTTATCTGCGAGTTCCAGATCGTCGACCGCGACAGCGAAGCCCACAATGAGATTGGCGATGCGTCGCACGCCAAGTACAAAGAACGGCAAAAGAAGGCCGTCATGCGCCGCCTTCAGCTCGGCGGGGCCGGTGACGCACCTGCAGGCGGAGAGCCGTCGCAAGACGTGCGCAGAAAGAGGTAACGGAGTAGAAAGGCCGCTGCCATGCGTCTGTACAGCGGAAAAATTCCTCCGGTCTCGGCCGAAATCGTTCGCGCGCTGCTCACTTCGAACGACATCGAAGCGGAGAGCCCCAAACAGGTCGAAGCGGACGTGGCGGCCGTCCTCACGCAATACCTTTCCGACGAACGCGAGGTGAACGACCGCGCCAAGGACGTCCTCGAACGGACGGGCAAGCCCAATACCGAGTTCTCGAGGGTACGGCAGCTCGTTGCCGAAGAGAAGGGCATCAAGGTGGGCGACGATGCGTTGGACTATTTGCTCGACCAGGTCGTCGAGATGTTGATGCACTCGAACCACGTCGACGAGGTGTATGTCGAAGACGTCGAGCTTCGGCGAAAGATGGCGCCAATTTTCAAGAAGCACATGGCCGTCGATGCAACGGTCGACGCCGAAGTGCGAGCGCAGATCCGTAACGTTCGGGAGGGAACGCGCGAATGGGAGATTGAGTTCGCCAAGGTTCTCGAGCAGGTGAAGCGCAAGAAGGGTCTCTGAGGCGCGACGTCGCGTCGGCGGCGTTGGGCGGCCCTCAGGCGGGTTTCGGTCCACCGGGTGTTTGCGCTCTCTGGAGACCGATGCGAAATCGTCGTACCGTACCCGATCCATGCGCAGCATGACGGGATTTGGGCTTGGGCAGATGCCGCTCGGCGCAGGCACGCTCGGAGTCGAGATCCGCGGAGTCAACCACCGATTTCTCGACGTCCGGGTACGTGTGCCCCGCGAGTCGACGGAAATGACCGGATTCGTAGAGCAACTCGCCCGCGAGCGACTGACTCGAGGTCGCTACGAGGTCGTGCTTCGGATCGACGGCATCGCGCTCGGCGCTCCGACGCTCGACCGCGAACGGGCGCGAGCCGCCTTCCGTGCGCTCTCCGAGCTGCGCGACGAGTTGGCGCCGGGCAGTGAGGTCCCGCTCTCGCTACTCGCCGCCATTCCAGACTTGTTTGCGCCGCCGGTCGACGCCGAGACGGATCGAATTCGGGACGCTACCCGCTCCGCCTTCGACGCGGCCGTCCGGGCACTCGATGCCATGCGCGAGTGCGAGGGGACGGCCTTGCGAGACGATCTGACGCGGCGCCTCGAACGGGTGAAGCGTATCGCGCGCGAGATCCATCGGCGCTCGCCCGACGTCCTCGAGGCGCACCGAAGGCGCCTGTCCGATCGTGCAGAGCGGCTTCGAGCCGGTGGGGAGATCGACGTGGACGCGGGACGCCTCGAGCAGGAAATCGCCGTGTTCGCCGAGCGTTGCGACATCACCGAGGAGCTCACGCGTCTCGAGAGTCACTGCGGTCAATTCGCCGCGCTTCTCAGCGCCGAAGAAGCCGTCGGACGCCGCCTCGACTTTCTCCTCCAAGAGATGGCACGGGAGGCCAACACGGTTGGCGCAAAGAGCCCGGACGCGCCCGTCGCACACGCCGTGGTCGAGTTGAAAGCGGAAATCGAACGGATGCGCGAGCAAGTGCAAAACGTCGAATGAACTCCAAGGACGACTTTCTCCTGCTCATCCTTTCGTCTCCCAGCGGTGCGGGCAAGACAACGCTCACACGACGGCTTCTCGGGCACTGCCCGGAATTGCTCTTCAGCGTCAGTCATACGACGCGACCGGCTCGTGCCAACGAAGTGAATGGACGCGACTACCATTTCGTCGATCGGACGACGTTTCTGGACTTGGCGGCAACGGGGGCGTTTCTCGAGTGGGCCGAGGTGCATGGCAACCTTTACGGCACATCGACCGCGGAGATCGACCGTGCACGAGCCGTCCGCGGCTGCAACGGAATGCTCTTCGATATCGACTACCAAGGGGCCCGGCAGATCAAATCGAAAGTGACTGACGTCGTAGCGGCCTTCATCTTGCCGCCGTCGATGGTGGAGCTCGAACGACGTCTCCGCGGGCGGGCCAGCGAAACCGAAGAGACTCTCAAACGTCGATTCGAGGTCGCCAAGCGCGAGATTGAGCACTACGGTCTCTTCGATTATCTGGTGGTCAACGACGATCTGGACCGGGCCGTCGACGAGCTGCGCTCGATCGTCGTCGCCGAGCGAGCGCTTCGACCGCGGCGTGCGCACCTAGCCGAATCCCTTCTGCGAACGGGCAGGCTGGTGTAAGCGATGGATGTCGAGAACCGGAACCGACTCATGTCCAGACGAAACACGTTGGCCGTCATCGGCGGTAGCGGATTGTATCGAATCGACGGCCTCGAAGAGGTCGAGGAGGTCGACGTCGACACGCCGTTCGGTCCCCCGAGCGATGTGGTTGTTCGGGGCCGGCTCGGCGAAACCACATTTCTGTTTTTGCCCCGGCATGGGCGGGGCCACCGCATCGCGCCACACGCCATCGACTATCGCGCCAACGTGTGCGCCCTAAAAAAGCTCGGGGCCACTCACCTATTGAGCGTGAGCGCCGTCGGATCCATGCGCGAGGACATTGCTCCCGGTGACTTCGTCGTCGTCGATCAGTTCATCGACCTCACGAAGAGACGCGTCGCGACATTCTTCGAAGACGGCATCGTGGCGCATGTCGGGTTCGCCGATCCGGTCTGCGCTGACTTGGCCGGAGCGCTCGTGCGAGCCTCGGAACGAGTGGGTGTTCGAGTGCACCGCGGCGGAACGTACGTCTGCATCGATGGACCTCAGTTCTCGACGAGGGCCGAAAGCCGCCTCTACCGGTCGTGGGGAGTGTCGGTGATCGGAATGACGGCCATGCCGGAGGCCAAACTCGCGCGCGAAGCGGAACTTCCGTACGCACTTTTGGCCCTCGCGACGGACTACGACTGCTGGCACGAGAGCGAGGCTGACGTGACCGTCGACTCTGTCCTTGCCGTGATGGATCGAAATGTGTCTTCCGCGCGGCGAGCCGTCGCCGAGCTTTCGCTCGGGCTCCCGGATCCGGAAATGAGCTCCGCCGCGGGGGCGCTGCGCCTGGGGTTGATGACCGATCGAGGGAGCATTTCTGCTGCCGCGCACGCACGGCTCGATTGGCTCGTAGCCAAGTACTTGTAAACCTCAGGGAGATTGTCGTGACCGGCAGCAACAACGATTCACTTCTCGTCGTAGGGTCCATCGCGTTCGACGACCTCGATATGCCATCCGGCGAGTTCCGAAGCGTTCTTGGCGGATCCGCGACGTACGCGTCGCTCGCGGCGTCGCTCTTGTCTCCGGTTCGCACCGTGGGGGTTGTGGGGGCGGACTTTCCGGAGTCGTTTCTCGAGCAAGTCCGCGCCCGAGGTGTGGATACGTCCGGTATCGAGCGGGCCGAAGGGCAAACGTTTCGCTGGCACGGCCGCTACTCCAGCAATCTCGCGAGCCGCACAACCATCGACACGCAGCTGAATGTCTTCGCAAACTTTGCGCCCCGAATTCTTTCGGTTCATCGCACATGCTCGTTCGTCCTGCTCGGAAACATCCGCCCGCAGTTGCAAACCGATGTCCTCGAGCAGATGCCGCGCTGCAAATACGTAGCAGCCGATACCATGAACTTCTGGATCGCGGGCGAGCCGGTCGCGCTCGCTCTGCTGCTCCGCCGCGTCGATCTCTTGATTATCAACGACGAGGAGGCGCGTGCTCTCTCCGGAATCGACAACTTGGTGCGCGCCGCGGCGGACATTCGCAAGCGCGGCCCCAAGGCGCTCGTCATCAAGCGTGGTGAGTTCGGGTCTCTTCTTTTCGACGATACCGGAACGTTCTTTGCGCCGGGCTATCCGCTGGAAGAGGTCTTGGATCCGACCGGCGCGGGTGACGCATTCGCAGGCGGGTTGATGGGCTATCTCGTATCCCGAGGCGAGGTGTCGCCTTCGGTGGTGCGCCAAGCGATGTTCTTCGCATCGGCGCTCGGAAGCTTTTGCGTCGAGTCGGTCGGGCCCGCTCGGTTGTTGGCGATCGGTCGATCGGATCTCGCAGCGCGCATCGGTGCGTTCGCTCGACTCGTCGACCACGGAGGCAACTTGGGTCTGTCCGTGTAATGGAATCCGACGGCGACGCGCGCGCCTACGTGGCGCTCTCGGAGCACCCACGGCTCGCCGACCTCGCCGCCATCGCGCAGGACGCGATGCGCCGGGCAGCAGAGGACCGACGGTCCGAGGCGCAGCCGGAGCCGACCGAGAAGCTCGCCGCGGAACGGAGTCTCACACGCGAGGAGGCGGCGACGCCCTTCGGCAACGCGCTGGACGTTCTCGCCCGAGGGCCCACCAACAGTACCGAGCGCACTCTCGCACGCGCCCTTGCAGGACACGTCCTCGAACTCTGGCCGGAAGCGTCCGACGACGAGGACCTGCGAGCGAGCCACATCCTCTGGCTGGCGACACACACTTGGTTCGATGCCACGCGTTTCGTCGACCAGGCACTCGGGGACCGCGCCGACAGGGTGTGGGATGCGTTCGCCAAGCACATTCGTCGCCATGACGAGGGCATGCTTGCTGCGCTCGGTCGCCCCGAGGCTCTGGTCGCTACGATCGCCCTGGCGTCTTCCCGGTCGGCCAACGCATCGCGCCTTGCCGGACTGCTCGCTACGGAAGCCCGCGATCCGATGATCGCGACCCTTTTGAGGCGAGCCAGTGATCGAAGCGCGGTCCATTCTCTGGTCGGCGAGTGGGCCCACTCGCCCCGGGGATGGTTCGCGACCGCATCGCTTGGAATGACGGGAGTATCGCTCGTGATGAACGTCGCCCGCGCTGTCTTGCGCGTTGCATTCGCGTACCGCAAGCCGGCGGAGGTCACGCTTTCCGAGGACGGAGGCGTGCGTGTGCGGTGGCGAATCGAGCTTCTGGGTCGCACGCTGAGGGACCGAGACGTCGTTGTTCCGCGCTCCGCGCTGGCCCGCGCGACACGAGATGTTCGCTACCCGCGGTTGGCCCTCTATGCAGCACTCTTCGCGCTTGCGCTGGGCAGCTACATCGGTTTCACCGCGTTCGTCGACGGCTTCCGCGCGGGATCCCCGTCGGTCGTCGCCGCAGGGCTCGCGATCGTCGCGGCCGGTTTCGGGCTGGATCTGGCGTTGTCGAGCATTGCATCGGGTGCACGTGGCCGATGCACGGTTGTCTTCGTTCCCCGCCGTGGCACCCCCCTATGTGTTGGGTCCGTGGACATCGCGGCGGCCGACGCCGTATTGACACGGCTGTCGCGCGGCTAGATCCCGTTTCAATGCCCGTCGGTGGAGTCGATGCGTTCGCCGACGACGGAGTCCAGATGTCCGGCCGACGCTCGCATTTCGAAGCGAATGATGCGCGACGCGTCCTGCGGGGCGCACGCGCGCACCGCTGCCGCGTGGGCGGCTTCAGCACGGTCGATCTCGACGTCACGCGGCTCGAAGGCCCGAATCTCGATCCCCGATCCATCGCCCTGGGCGCCCACGGTCACGCGCAGACATCGGCCCGCAGGAACGGTCTCGGTCCACGTGACGAGTCGCGACGCGTCGAGCGCGAGCTCGCGAGCGGCGCCGTCTTTGCCGGGCAGGAGCATGGCTTCGCCGACGGCGGCACGAGCCAACATGCGCGATGATGCGAGAGGATGCGCCGTAAACGAGGGCTCCTTCCATGGTTCGGGCCGCACGAGCACCGCGTAGGGCCCGGGCCTTCCCCGAGCCTCGAGTTCAAGGCGTGCGGGTCCGCGCGTGCATGCGAAGAGCGCAAGAGACGATGACGCCTCGCCGGACGCCAGAAGCGCGTCACCCGCCCCCCAGACACGGGCCTCAAGCAACGACAGGGGCGCGCCCGCGACGACGTCGATGCGTCCGCACGAGCTGCTGCCAAGCCATCCCAGCTCGAGAGGCAAGCTCGCCCGTCGCCCGAGCGCGAGCACGCCGGATGCCGTCGACGCGGGAGGTGGGTAGCCGCTCTTGGCCAGCAACGCGTTGGTGGCACGCTTCGCAACCTCGAGCGAGCGCGTGGGCGACATCCATACAATCGCCGGCCGCTCCGAGAGGTCCCGTGCCACGTCGCCGCCGGCCCGTGCCAGGACGATGGCCACCAATCCACGACCGGCATGCGGGCGAACCGACAGCGTGCCGGCCATCGGCACAGGCGAGCACAGGGTCATGGACCGCGGCCCCATTCCTTCTCGGGCGCGCGCAACAACCCGCCCTTGGTCGTCGGTCGCTTCTACATCCAGCAAGGCGACGTCGTCATCGGGGACGATGACCGCGTCGACGCACTGATCCGCGTCGACCGGCATCGAAGCGTACGTCGGGGCGCTGACGTCGACCGGGAGGGCAACCCGCTTGAACTCCTCCCATTTGCCGCCCAACTCCAATCGATGACTTCGCACCGCTTCATCCAGGCCCGGCCACGCATCGGCAGCGCGCGTCCCCTGACCGAGCGCTCCACGCACCGCGAGCCCATGAGCCACCGCGGCCGCTTGCTCCCTAGCCACGAGCTGGGCGCCCACCGCAACGAGACCCTCGCCTTCGACAACGTGAGCAGCCACATAGACGCGGATCGGGTGTGGGGGGCACACGAGCACCGTCGGATGCACGTCACGCGCTTCGTCGACGGCCACCGAGGTGCCCTCGTCGGAGTAGACCGCAACGTCCACGTCCTCTACAGAGGACGACGCTCTCGCATACGCGAGCATGCAGAGCTCCGGCGGCACCTGGACGAACGCCCCGAGCCACTCGTTGTCGAGTGCTTCCCCCGAAGCGACCAGTGACGGCGGCCCTGCGCCGAGGCGTGAAGCGCGAGCCGGCACATCCCCGAGAAGCGCCCGAGCTCGCAGCTGCCCCGCCGTCACCTCAGGAGCCCCCAGCGGCACGCGCGTCGGCGCCTCGTGCGGAGAAGGTCTGAACGGGGCACAGCCGGCCAGGATGATGACACCGGCGAACCACGAAGTCGCCGCGTTGAAAGACACAACCCTCACGGCGGCGAGTCCCAGATGGTTACCGGCATGTGATAAACGGCGAGGCCCCAGCCGAGCAGGGCGGTGCCGTGCGCTTCCACTTGGGCCGATGCTCGCGTGTGCTCACCCGCGCAGAACGCCACCATGGCCTCATTGTCGTCCGGTCCCCGATCGTCCAAGACCTCCCTCGCCGCGACGCGAACATGAAGGCTGAGGGCACGTGCCATCCCCTGAACCAGCGAGACGAGCGCCAAGTAACAGCCCCCCGGCTCGATGGAGAGCGGAGCGACCGTCGTGCCCGACCCGCCTTGCGCGAGAACGACCGGCTCGGCCGGCAAGGAGACGACGTGTCGTGCGAGCAGAGCCTGAGCCATACGCGCACGAGCCTCGCTGCCCCAGATCGACGGCAAGTATTCCGGCAACGGCCACGCCACGTGCGAGATCCACACCGGAGCTTCCGGCGGGGAGCCGACGAAGGCGATCCCCACGTGGGTGGGCTCGCCGACGCATACCGAGAGTCGGGCGTCTGGAGCGTCGGTTCGGTCGCGCGCGAGCAGGCGATCGTCGAATCGGTCTCGCATTTCGGCGTCCAAATCGAGCCTGGCGCGATGTGGCTGACGGGAGCTGTTGGGGTCGAGCGCGAAGAGCTGAAACGCGTGGCATCCTGGCGAAAGGTCCGCCTCGCCCAACCCGGCGCCGTCCACACCCGAGTGCCAGATGGCCCGCTTTGCCACCGAGGCTCCGTCTCTTTTGGCCCGCGCTTCGGCGAAGTCGGCGCGCTTGTCGGGGGCCGGAAGCGCCGGCAAACCTCCCGCCTCGGCCAACGGTCCGAGACCGCCTGTGCGCTCGGGAAGAATGCTCTGCAATGCGGGCAACGGCTTCGCGGAACGGGCCACGACGGTTTCGAGAGCGCCTCGACCGGAGTCGCTCGTCACGAGAATTCGGCGCGCCTGAGCCCCACCGCATCGCTCGATCGACAACGCACCTGCCTCGCTCTGCGAGGGCTGGTTTGCGTTGGCATCGCCGTCGCCGAGGGGCCGGACGTGAAATCCGAGAACGCGCGCCCCGATGAGGACGATGGTCGTGCATTCGCCCGCGGGTAGATCGGGCAGTCTGACGACGAGGGTCTCATCGTCGCGCAAAAAGCGTGTCTTGTCGACTGCGACCCTGCCGCCGACCGTGCGCCACGCGTTCGCGATGCGCTCAACCGCATCCTGCAACTGGGCGTGCGCGTCGGGTGCGCCGGCGAGGATGGCGGCGGTGCAGCCAGCCAGGACCGTACGGCAGGCCCGCGTGAGCGCCATGTCAGCGACCTTCATCCACCTCGAGCCGACTTGGAACGAACTCGCGCGAGCCCGGGTCCCACACGAAGAGCCTCCGGTCGTCGACGTTGCCGTCGCGCACGCTCGTAACGAGGTAAGCGAGATCCCACGGCGGCTCGCCCTGCCCCATCTTCGCAACATCCGCGTCGGTGGCGGAGAAGTACGCCCCGACGTCCAGATGAGAGTGGTACAGCACCTTCACCGGGCGTCCGTCGGACTCACCGCGACCGATGGCCTCCTCGAACTTCCTCGAATCGATGTCGAAGTAGGTGCGCCCCGTACGGGGGTATTGCTCCGGATCGAACCGATGCAGGCGGTTGGCGCGGTTGACCATCGGGACCACGCCGTCAATCCGGAGACCGTCTTGGGCGGGACCGACGAGAAAACCGCAGCTCTCCTCGTCCGCAGCGTACGATCGCCGAGCTTCCTCGTCGATCCGATCGAGTACGGAGCGGGGTATGACGAGATCACCATCGATCCAAGGATGTTTGTTGGGGTCGCGCATTGCGCTAGGGCCTCGAGGGGTGACTTACCAAACGTATGTGCGCTCCCACCGGATGGGAGCGAAGTAGCGATCGCCACGATCGCAGACGATCGCTACGACGCACCCGGAGCGACCGGATTGCACGAGCTCGCGCGCGACCTGGAGGGCGGCAAATACGCTTGCCCCCGACGAATGCCCGACGTGCAGCCCCTCTTCTCGCGCGAGTCGATCGGCTGTGTCCCACCCATCCTCCGTCGACACGGCAAGCGTCCGGTCCGGTACACGAGCGTCGTAAATGGGCGGAACCAGGCTGGTCGCCAGATGCTTCAGCCCCTCAAGACCGTGCAACGCCTCGGCCGGCTCGACAGCGATGCACTCGATCGGGCGTGTCCATTCTTTGAGGCGTCGCGCGCAGCCCATCATCGTGCCCGTCGTCCCGAGACCCGCGACGAAGTGTGTCACTCGGTCACCCAACGCCTCCAGGATCTCGGGCCCGGTTCCGTCGTAGTGCGCGAGCCAATTGGACGGATTGGAATACTGATCGGGGTAAAAGTAAGCGTCCGGATCGTTCGCGACGATCTCGCGCACGACTCGGATGGCGCCGTCCGATCCCTCCATCGGGTCGGTGTACACGATGTCGGTCCCGAAACTCCGCGCGATGTCTTTTCGTGCTTTGGTCACATTCGCGGGCATGACCAGGCGAACTCGAATGCCCAAAACCGCCCCAAAGATCGAGTAAGCGACACCCGTGTTGCCACTCGTCGAGTCGATCAAGATCTTGTCGCGCGTGAGCCTTCCATCCGCCAACGCGTCCTGCATCATCCGAAGAGCGGGCCGGTCCTTCACACTCCCGCCGGGGTTTGCAAACTCCAACTTTGCCCAAATCTGCACCCCTGCCAGGTCGCGGGCGATGCCCCTCAGCCGGACGAGCGGAGTATTGCCGACGGCGTCGATTATCGATTCGATGCGTCGGCTTCTGCCGGCTCTCACGGTACACCCTCCAGAAGGGCGCGCACCGTACGCAGAGCAAAGTGAGCCCCATCGGCAAGAGCCTGTGCGGCCGGATCGCGAAAACCGAACGGCCCCGGAGACGGTTCAAAGGCAATATCCAGGGCGACTTCGACGCGCACCGACGGATCCATCGCGCGGAGGGTCGCCGCGAGCGCGGAGTCGCGCACCCGTACCCTTCGTGCACCGGCGCCCACGAGGTAGCCCCCCGCGACCTCGGCGGCGAACCCGTCGAGCGGCACGTCGACGCTTGCGCGCGCGATCTTGGCCTGACCGGCAGAACCAACCTCGGCGAGCCGGGACTGACGACCGTGCCGGTCCATCGTGGCCCTCATCCCCCTGCAATCGCGGGGACGATACTGATCTGATCGCCCGTATTGAGCTTCGTTTTCAGTCCGTCGAGAAACCGAACGTCCTCTTCGCCCACGTAAATGTTGATGAAGCGTCGAACTCCACGTTCGTCGAGCAACCGTTCACGTATGCCGGGATGCCGGCGCTCCAGATCTTCGATCAGCTCGCCGACGGTACCGCCCGAAGCCGTTACCTCGTCGGCCCCGCCGGTCAGCGTCCGCAGCGGTGTTGGAATGCGCACGATGGTCTCCATTCGCAATCTCCTCTCTGTCAGCCTACACACGGGCGCGGATCATAAGCGGCCGGATCGATCCGTCGAATGCGCGGAGCCGCGCCGCAAAGGGCGCAGTCGATGCGGGGCTTGATCCTGCGACGCCGCAACACGTCGGTCCGCCCATCGAAGGTCACCAACTGCCCGGAGATCGCGTCGCCGTCGAGCCATGAAAGAGCCCAATCGACCTGCGCAGCGGCAATGACGCCCAGCACGGGCCCCATGACCCCGGCTTCGGCGCAGTTGGCCGCACCGTCGGTGGGAAGGTCCTCGAAAAGACAGCGATAGCAGGGTCTGCCGCGCGGTCCAACGCCAAGAACCGTGCCGATCCATCGGACCGCCGAAGCGTGCACGATGCCCACGCCGGCGAACATGCACGCGTCCGCCGCGAGAAACTTTGTCGCGAAGTTGTCGCTGCCCTCCACGACCACGTCGTACTGTCGCACGATCTCCATGGCGTTGGCGGGCAGCAGGCGCGTCGGGTGCGCCCGGACGTTCACGTCTGGAGCCCGCCGACGGAGCTCCCGGACGGCCGCGTCCACCTTGGGCGCGCCGACGTCACCGTCTCCGAAGAGGATTTGGCGGTGCAGGTTGGTCGCCTCGACGACATCGTCGTCGCAGATGCCCAAGACTTCGATGCCGGTCCGCGCCAGTGCGAGGGCGGCGGGGCAACCGAGGCCCCCGACTCCGAGGATGAGAACGCGCGCGCGCGCGCGACTCACCGACCGGCCTCCGGAAAGTACTCCTCCAGGCTGAAGTATCGCTCGCCCGTGTCAGGCAGCACGGTCACGACGTTTTTGCCTTCTCCGAGCTCGCGCGCAACGTCGAGCGCAGCGTGAACCGCCGCGCCGGCGCTGATGCCGACGAGTAGCCCTTCACGGCGTGCGAGTTCGACCTTCATGCGCCACGCGTTCGAGTCGCTGACCGTGCGCACCTCATCGACGACTTCGGGATGATAATTCTTCGGAACGAAGCCTGCGCCAAGTCCCTGAATCTTGGTGGGGCCGCGCGTGTCGCGCGAAATGGTTGCGCACGACTCAGGCTCGACCGCCACGATCCGGGGTCGCGGCGACAGCCGGTGACGCAATGCTTTGCCCACACCGCTGATCGTTCCGCCCGTGCCCACGCCCGCCACGAACGCGTCGATGTGCAATCCATCCATCGCTCGGATGATCTCCTGCGCCGTGGCGTGCTCATGAATGTACGGGTTGGCCCCGTTCGCGAACTGATCCGGGAGGAATGCCCCCGGGATCCTGTCTGCGAGGGCTCGCGCCGCAGAGACTGCCCCGGCCAGCTGTTCGCTCTCCGGCGTGAGCACAACCTCGGCTCCGAACGCCTCAAGCAATTGGCGGCGCTCGAGGCTCATGCTCTCCGGCATCGCCAGAATGCACCGGTACCCACGAACTGCGCAGACCAAGGCCAAGCCAACTCCAGTGTTTCCGCTGGTGGGCTCCACCACGACACCGCCCGGCTTCAATTTTCCCGTGCGTTCGGCGTCGTCGATCATGGAAAGAGCAATGCGGTCCTTGACCGACCCGCCCGGATTGGCCTGCTCCATCTTGGCCCAGACGGCCGCCCTGCGACCGGGGCGTCCGGGCGTGCGGATGGCGAGGAGCGGCGTCTCGCCGACCAGGTCGAGCACGCTTTCAGCTCGTAGGAGCGGGGGCGCCAAGGAGCGCTCAGGCATCGTCATGCGGGTTCGTTTTCTAGCACGACGCCCTCAGCGGGCCGATCGGGGGCTGATTGCGTTATAGAAGCCCATGCGCGGCTCCGACCACGCTCAATCCTTGCACGCCCTGCATCCTCCAATCGACCTGCACGCCGACACACTCATGTGGTCGCGGTGGCTCGGCTACGATGTTCACAAGAGGCACCACGCTCCCCTTTGGCGTTCGGCACTCGGCGGACACGTGGATGTCCCACGGATGCGAGACGGAGGCATCGGGGCGCAGTTTTTCAGCCTCGTATCGCTTCCTGTCTTGCCCTACGCAGGCGGGCTGACGCGCGCAGTGAACGAGCAAATCGACCTTCTTGGTGAGTTCGTCCTGCGCGGTCCGCAGGACATCCGTCTCGCCCGCACTGCGGCCGACGTCGAGCGGTGCCGCCGCGATGGCGTGATCGCTGCGCTGCTGGGCATCGAAGGCGCGCACGCCTTAGAGGGCGATCTCGACAAGATCCATGCCTTCGCACGTCGAGGCGTCCGTTACTTGGGCCTTCTGCACTTCAGCGCGAACGACGCTGGCTACCCTGCGTACGGATCGGGCCGGCGCGATCACGAAGGGCTGACCCCCTGGGGGTTCGAGCTCATTCGCCGTTGCGAGGCCGAGAATGTTCTGGTCGACCTTTCGCACATCAACCGTCGAGGCTTTCTCGACGCCTGCCGGGTCGCCTCCAGGCCGCCCATCGTCAGTCATACGGGCGTCATTGGCGCTCACCCGCATTGGCGCAACATCGACGACGAGCAATTGCGGGCGGTGGCCGACAAAGGCGGGGTCGTCGGCGTCATTTTCTATCCGCGTTACCTCGGCGGTGAGGGACTGGAGCACGTCGTAAAGCACTTCCTGCACATTCTGAACGTTGTCGGAGAGGACGCCCCAGCGCTCGGAAGCGACTGGGACGGCTTCATCGTGCCCACGCGACAGCTCTCCAACCCGGGCGGCTTGCCGCTGCTCACGGACGCTCTGCTCCGCGCAGGCGTCACAGAGCGGGCCCTCAGCAAGATCTTGCGCGGCAACGTCATGAGAATCTTGTCCTAGGCCGCCGGCCGGCACGGTCGAGCTGGGGGGTTACCTAGACCCATCGAAGGCGATACGCTAGCGTCGGATTTGTAGGTGACTGCCGCCATCGAACTCGTCGCGACCGCTGCGGCGACCGCCATCGGGTCGCTGTTCGCGGCGAGCGACGCCGCGCTGAGCGAGATTCCCGAGGGACGAATGCAGGCGCTGAGCGCCGATCCCGGCGCGGCGGGAGCATCTTTTCGGCGATTCACGGACGACCCCCAGCGCTTGCTTTCGCGTTGGTTGGTGGGGCGCGTCGTGGCCTTGAGCGTCGCGAGCGTACTGTTGAGCGACGCGGCCAGGCTGATGGGGCTCGATCGCTTTGCCCTTCCCGTGGCTGTCCTCGGCGCGGTCCTGACGTACGGCACGTTCACGGAGATATTCGGTACCCTAGCGCGGCGACGTCCCGAACGCGTCGGGGCACTGGGACTTGCCTTCCTGCGCCCGCTCGAGTGGCTCGTCGCTCCTCTCGCGGATCCCCTCGCCGTCCTCGGCCGGGCGGTGCGACGGCGCGTTCCGAAGTCGCGTCCGACCGACGCGCGCATTGCCGAGAGCGAAGTCGAGTGGGTCGTCAGCGAGGGGGAGAAGGCTGGAGCCATCGCAAACGAGCCGGCGGAGATGATCCGCAAGGTCCTCGATTTCAAGGACCTCACCGCCGAGGAAGTGATGGTCCCCAGACGTCTCATTCGTGGCGTGGAAGTCGGTACGGCACTCGTGGACGTCGTGGCCCTCGTCGCCGCCGAGAAACACTCGCGTTACCCGGTCTTTCGAGAGAATCTCGATAACGTCGTGGCGCTTCTCTACGCCAAGGATCTGTTCGCCGTGATGCGCGACGGGCGCCTCGGCACCGCGAAGCTTTCAGAAATTGCGCGCACGCCCGTGCCTTTCGTGAGCCAGAACGAGCCGGCCGCCAAGGTCCTTCAGGACATGCGATCGCGTCGGCTGCACGTCGCCATCGTGAGCGATGAATTCGGAGGTACATCGGGACTGGTCACGCTCGAGGACATTCTTCAGGAAATCGTCGGTGACATCCGAGCCGAGCACGACGTCGACGGTCTGATCCATGCGATCGGAGACGGTCGCGTCGTCGCAGACGCATCCGTCCATCTCGATGAGCTTTCTCGCGCGCTTGGCAAGCCGCTGCCCAACGACGGAGAGTTCGAGTCCCTCGGAGGCCTCATCGTGAGCCGCGCGGGCCACGTACCGCAGGTCGGTGCAACGCTCCAGGTGGGCGGGCTCAAGCTCATCGTCCGCGAAGCCGACGCGACTCGTGTCGTGAAGGTGGAGATCGTGCCTGACCGGGCGCTGCAGCCTGTGTCCACGGTATCGTGAAGACGCCGCGGCCCGACGCGATTCGGCTCTACACGTGCGTTCGGGGCGTGAAGGCGCCGAGCCCACCGTTTGGGCTCGCCCACTGGAGTGACGACGCGACGGCGCTGGCGGTATGGCTCGAAGCCGGCCAGGCCGAGGACCTCGCGGCGATGGCTGCCCAGATCCCGCAGGCAGACACGCTGGCCGCGAACGTGCCCGTCGCGATCCTCGGGACGGCCGTCCGTCGGCGCGGCGTCTGGAGTCGGGTCTTCGGCCTTGGTACGGTGATCGTTTCCACCGACGTGCGCTGCACGGCCCTGCTGGTGCGGGGCTACGTCGACATCCGCGCGGAGCCCACGATGCAGCGCGGTTCGTGCGTAGTTTGGGGACGCTCGCCCGAGGGTGATCGCGCTGGATAGCCCACGCACGCGCGGGAGCCCATGCGAAAACGGGCTCCGTCCCTCGCCACAGCCGTCAGTTCACCTTGTTCAATTGATCGGCCAGCTTGGCCGCCGTGTCGGCCAGCCCCGGCTTCGGCTCCGAGATGGCTTCGCCTTCGGCTCGTTGGCCCTGAATGTCGTCGACGAGCGAGTTCATCGAGCTGATGAGCTGTGCGATTTGACCCCGCGTCGCGCTCGGACAGACCTTCTCGAAGGTGTTGGGGACGATGGTGATCGCGGCGCCTTCTTTGGGGACTTTGTCCGTCGAGAGACGCGGAAGCTTGACGTTGCCGCCGCCACGCGGATTCGCAAACGTCAGTTCGCTGGGGACGCCGTTCTTGTCGTCCGGTGCGATGGGAGTTGCCAGCGAAGCGAGGAATGCGCCGGAGGACGGCGTGTCCTTGTCGACGACGACGACGTACGAGACGGGCAGCTGGCCAGGCGGGCGGCTCAACTCCTCGGTGATCGGCTTTTGCAATTTGCTCAGCAGCGAGACGATGAGGTCCTTTTTGTCGTTGAGAGTCTGCACTCGCGTAATGAACTCAAACAGAAGCCGCGTCGTATCTGCGGGGACGCCGCTAAAGCGGCGGCCAAAGAGTTTGTCGCCACCGAAATCGACGTTCAGCCCCGAAAGCTGCTGACCGAGATCGGCCGGGAACTTGCGATCGGCGATCAACGTCTTACCGCCGTCTTGAAGTTTTTGCCTAAGCTCTTCGAGCGAGGTCTTGGCCTTCACGACGTCCGCCGCCAGGTCATGCGCATCATGCACGCCCTGCATGCGTGCGGCCCCCTGGGAAGTCGCGCTGCCGCCGACGTACCCGAGAACGCCGAACACCCCCGCGACGACTATCCCGGCCATGAGTCCGCGCTTGAAGCCTCCGCTGCGAGCCTGCCGAACCACTCCCTCATCGAGCTCGATGAGCTGCGGCTGCATCGGGGAAGCGGCCCCGGCTTGGGCGAACGGTTGGGCAACGGCCGCCAGCTGGCCGGCAACGTCGAGGCCCGGAGGACGACCCGAGAGCGATCGCTGGGGCGTTCCTGGAGGCATGGATCCGGGCGGCAGCGAGGGACCTCTTAGCCCCGCGACTCCCACGGCGGGAGGCGCACTCCCACTTGGAGGCGGCGGCGTCGGCCCCGGGGGGGCACCCATCTTTTGCAGACGGGACTTCAGATCGATCTTCGGCTTTCTGTCTTCCGCCATCGTGAGTTCGCGACCTTACGTGCCCGCCTACTCGAATGTCAACGTGACCGGCGACCGGCGCCCGGGGCTTTCTTTCGTCTGCCGTTCGCGCCAGAAACGTCCGTTGTGCGCCACTGCGCGCGCGGCCTCTCTGCCGGGCGTCGGCCGTGTCGTAGCCGTGTCGTACAAGTGCACCCATTGGACCAGGTTTCGAGGACCCGCCAGCAAGCTTGGGCGGACTTGCTTTCGAGATCCGAGCAGCCAGACCCGACGGTGGCGGAAGGGGCGCGTCGTTTGCTCCCCTGACCTGTTGCGGCTGCCCCACCCTCCACCTCGCGGAGCGGCCACCTCGGCGGAGCGGGCGTCGAGCGCAGCGAAGCGCTCAGGCTGGCGCGGGTTTCTTGCTAGGCTCGGACCTGACCGAAGCGAAATGAGCCTCCGCGTCTTGGTGATCGACAACTACGACTCGTTCACGTTCAACCTCGTGCAATACCTCGGAGAGCTAGGTGCGAACGTCGAGGTGTACAAGAATGATGCCATCGACGTCGCGGGAGTTCGTGCAGCGGACCCGGATGCCATCGTCATCTCTCCGGGCCCATGCACTCCGAATGAGGCCGGTGTTTCGCTCGATCTAATCCGGCAACTGGACGGTTCCTCTCCGATTTTGGGCGTCTGCCTCGGCCATCAGGCGATCGGACAGGCTTACGGAGGGCGGGTCGTCCGCGCGGAGCGCCTCATGCACGGAAAGACGTCTCCGATTTTGCATGACGGCCGTGAGCTCTTCGAGGGCATCGCATCGCCGTTTGACGCTACGCGGTATCATTCGCTCCTGGTCGAGCGCGAATCGCTTCCCGCATGCTTGGAGGTGAGCGCGTGGACCGAAGATGGCGAGATCATGGGCCTGAGGCACCGCGAGCACCCGGTGCAGGGGGTGCAATTCCACCCTGAAAGCATCCTGACCCTTCAGGGCAAGCAACTGGTGGCCAACTGGCTTCAGCGCATCGCCAGCTTGCGGCGTTCGACTCGCGATCGCGGTGGGGCCCCATGACGGGCCGTTTCCCGGAGGTGCTCGCTCGACTCCTGTCGCCCGGACCGATTGCCAAAGGAGAGGTTCGGAGCGCGTTCGACGAGATCCTCGCCGGCCGCTGGACGGCCGTGCAAGTCGGAGCGTTTGCGGTGGCGTTGCGCATGAAAGGCGAGTCCGCCGAAGCCATCGTGGCCGGAGCCGAGGCTCTGCGCGCAACGATGGCGGTCGTGGAACACGACTTTCCGATCGTCGTCGACACCTGCGGCACCGGAGGGGATGGGGCGCAAACGCTCAACCTTTCGAGCGGCGCGGCGCTGGTCGTCGCCGCGTGCGACCTGCCGGTCGCCAAGCACGGCAATCGGTCCGCCTCGAGCCGTTGCGGGAGCGCCGACGTGTTCGAGGCGATGGGCATCCCCATTGACTTACCCCCGGGCCGCCAGGCGGATGTCTTTCGCGAAGCGGGCATTGCGTTCCTCTTTGCCCAGGCACACCACCCGGCGCTTCGACACGCTGCGCAAGCGCGGAGCGAGCTCGGGACGCGAACGATTTTCAACGCACTGGGGCCGCTCGCGAACCCTGCTCGTCCCACCCACCAACTCGTCGGCGTTTACCAAGACTCGCTCAGGCCGATCGCCGCGCGCGCCCTCGGTCTTTTGGGTGTACGGCATGCTTGGGTCGTGCGGGGCGAGGACGGCCTCGACGAGGTAAGCCCTTGCGCGCCCACGCGCGTGAGCGAATGGAAGATCGCCGAAGGCGATGTTCGCGAACGCATCGTGACTCCGGAAGACTTCGGGTTGCAGCGACTCGACCGCGACGCCGTCCTGGGAGGCGAGGTCGAGGAGAACGCGCGCGCGCTCGACGCCATCATCCGCGGCGAGAGCCACCCCGCCCGCGATGCGGTCCTGCTCAACGCAGCCGCGGCGCTTGCCGTCGCTACGGGCGACGAGTTGCGAGCGTGCACGGAGCGCGCCCGACGCGCCGTCGACAGCGGCGCGGCGCGAGAGACCCTCGAACGATGGAGACGCGTGGCCCATCGCGCGCGGATGGCGTGAGTTGGCTCGCCGCCATTGTCGAATCCAAGGTTCGCGAAGTCCAGGCGCTTCGTGGAACCGCTCGCACTCGGTCGCGCCGGGATCCACTGGGGATCGGGCAAGCGCTTCACCGCGGTCCGGGAGGCGAACTTCGCCTCATCGCTGAAGTCAAACTGAGGAGTCCAAGCGCGGGGCCGCTTTCGCGTGCGCTCGATCCCGCTACGCGCGCAGCGGCCTACGCCGAAGCGGGCGCGGCGATGGTGAGCGTACTCTGCGATGGACCGTTCTTCGACGGGTCATGGCAGCACCTCTCGGCGGTGCGCGAGCGTCTCGACGCGGCAGGCTCCAGGACTCCCCTGCTCGCCAAGGAGTTCGTCATCGACTTGCGACAGATTCAGGAGGCACGCGACCGGGGTGCCGACGCCGTGCTGCTCATTGCCCGTATCGTGGACGCGGCGACGCTGATGACACTCGCTCGCGTCGCACGAGATGAAGGCATCGAGCCTTTCATCGAGGTCGTCGACGCCCATGAGCTCGAAGCCGCCCTTTCCGCGGACGCGCGCATCGTGGGGGTCAACGCGCGCGACCTCGACACCCTTGCCATGGACGCCGCTCGCGCAGAGAGCGTCCTCGCCTCGATTCCCCGAGACGTCGTTGCGGTGCACCTGTCCGGCTTGCGTGAGACACGTGACGTTGCCGGCATCGCTCGTGGTCGCGCCGATGCGGCCCTGGTCGGCGAAGCGTTAATGCGGGACGACGACCCCCGGCCACGCCTGCGGATGCTCGTCGCCGCGGGCCGACCGCCGTTTGTTTCGCCGCACGACTGATTGTCGCCTACGATCCGCCGTAGCTTGGAACTGCACGGTTGGATTGACGCGTACCTCAACCACCTGCGCGTCGAGCGAGTTCTGGCGCGCAACACGCTCGATGCCTATGCAAACGATTTGAATGCGCTAGTTCGTCACGTCGGGGCCGAAGTCGATCCGGCTCGGGTCGGGGCCGAAGTGATCGCATCGCTGATGCTCGAAAATGTGGAGCGGCGCGGATTAAGTGCACGATCGAGCGCGCGCCGGCTATCGGCCATTCGCGGACTGTTTCGATTTCTCGTCCGCGAGCGCGCCATTGCCGAGGACCCCACTCGGCTCCTCGATCGCCCGCGCGTCACTCAGAAACTTCCGCGGATTCTCTCGTTCGATCAGGTCGATCGCTTGCTCGGGGCGCCCGACTGCACCACCGACAGAGGCTGCCTGCACGCTGCGATGCTGCATCTCATGTACGCGTCCGGCCTACGGGTGAGCGAGCTCTGCGCCTTGTCCGTCGCCGATCTGGATCGACAGCGCGGCGTCGTCCGGGCTCGCGGAAAGGGTGGCAAACGGCGCCTCGTTCCGGTGGGCGAGGTCGCGTTGGCGCATGTCGGCCATTACCTCGACGTCGTCCGTCCCAAAGCAGGTGTAGAGACGCCATCGGTTCTGTTCCTGTCCCCCCGCGGAGGCCGATTCACTCGGGAAGGCTTCTGGAAGCTCGTGCGCCGGTACGCCGTAGGGGCTGGCATATTGCCCCTGCCCTCTCCGCACAAGCTGCGGCACTCGTTCGCGACTCATTTGTTGCGCGGCGGTGCCGATCTACGCGCCGTGCAAGCCATGCTTGGACATGCCGACTTGGGTACGACCGAGATCTATACACACGTTAGCCCCGATCACCTGCGGGAAGCGCACGCCAAAGCCCATCCTCGTGGCATGAGACGCTAGAGCACCGAACATGTTGGCTCCCGTCGGCTTTCTAAAGCTTTCCCGCCTCTCGCGGCGTGCTGCCTTTCACCCTGCTGCAGCAGGGATCGCCGTCGCGCTGTGCGAAAGGCCAAAAGCCTTCCGATCCTCGCTCCGCCAACCTGTTCGGCGCTCTCGTGCGCCGTGCTAGTTTCTGCTGCGGCCATGCGCGCTCCGTTTGAGCGAATCGATCCCGTGGCGCCCGAGACACCCGTCGTCGTCGAGGTGCCGCACGCCGGACTCGAGATGCCCGCCCCGTTTCTGGAACCGCTAGCCGCTCCGGCGCGCTCGATCGCGCGAGACGCTGATTTGTACGTGGACGGGCTTTACGAAGACGCCCCGGCGGAGGGCGCAACCCTGCTCGTTGCCCGAGCGTCACGTTATGTCATCGACTTGAATCGTGCTGAGGGCGATGTGGACGCCGAGGTCGTCGAGGGTGGACGGGCCGACAGCCGGATGCAGCACGGGCTCGTGTGGCGCACGACGAGCGATGGCGAACGGGCGCTCGTTCGACGTCTGACGTCTGCCGAGCTCACGGAGCGGCTCGATCTCGTCTGGCGCCCTTATCATCGCGAGCTGAGCGCGATCGTCGAGCGCAAACGAGTCCGCTTCGGGTTCGCCATTTTGCTCGCCGCGCATTCGATGCCAAGCGTCGAGCGGGGACCGCGAGGCTCACCGGGCCGCGAAACCGGCTCAAGCGGCCGAAGAGCCGACGTGGTACCCGGATCACGCGGTCGCAAGAGTGCGGGGGCACCGTTCATCGCTGCGATTGAGGACCACGCCATCGCCCATGGATGGAGCGTGCGGCATGACGACCCCTATGCGGGTGGCTTTACAACGCAGTACTACGGCCGGCCGGCTCAACATGTTCACGCCGTTCAGCTCGAGCTCTCACGCCGCCTGTATCTGGACGAGATGTCCCTTCGGCCGCTCGCGAGCTTCGGCGCCGTCCGGAACTGGTGCCGCGGTCTGGTTGCACGGCTCGGTCGAATGGCGGCCGCATAGAGCACCGAACATGGCGCGAATCGAGCGGCCCACCCTGCAACTAGCTCGCTCGCAACTAAACCCCCCGCAACTAAACCATAGGGGCCCCTTGACAGTGAAGCAATCGCCCGTAATGTGGGCGGCGCTATCATGGCCAAGAGCGATATCACAGGCAAGCGCAGGCTCAAGGCGCACAACGTCTCGCATTCGAACATCAAGACCAACCGCTGGCAGCACGTGAACGTGCAGCGGCGCCGAGTTTGGGTGCCGGAACTGAAGCGTTTTGTTTCTCTGAACTTGACCACGCGTGACATTCGTACGATCGACAAGCTCGGCGTTACGGAGTACGCGCGTCGGTACGGCGTTGATCTCAAGCGGCTGTGATCGGATCGATTCCACGCCCCCTCGCCGATCCGGATGTTGCCGGCTTCTCGCGTCCGCGCCCCAGAGCCTAGCCGTCACGCGGACGCGACGACGTGGACGTGGCCGGTCGCTCGCGACAATGCAACGGGCCGTCCTCCGGTGACCGTAGCCCACGCTTCGGTGATCGTCGCAGTTCGAGCGAGCTGCGCGACAACGATGCCCAGCAGGCGCTGCGCCTCAGGCAACTCGGCGAGACCGATGGCGAGATCGACCGACCCGCCACGAGCCCGCAAGGCCATCGGTGCCGAAGCGACCAGCGGGACCCCCGGCGCGACCCTCGCTTGGCCGCGCATGACCGGCTGGGCGGCTTTGGGCGCCACGACGCCGAGCGCGGGGATCGCTAGCCCGTCGTGCGGCGCTTCGTAACACGCGACGGCGACCAATCCGCGCGCGTCGGCGGCCGCGACCACTTGCGTGGCCGAGGCATCCAGGTGCTCGTCCAGCCAAGGCACCATCAGGATTCCGTTCGAGTCGGGGCCCGGCTCGTCGCAGCGAACGAGCTCCGGCCGGATCGACGCCAGATCGTGCGCCGTGAGGAGTCCACGCGAGGCGCGGCCCGCTGCAGCGAGCAGCTCGGTTGCGATGTAGCCTGACGAAAGCGCCGGGGCACCCCGACGAGCAAATGCTTCGAGCGTGCTCGCTCGTTCGCCCGATCTGCCCTTCGCTCGGGCCACAGCATCACCGCATGCGCGCAGCAGCGACCACGTTCCGGCCGTCGCGATCACTGCAGCCAGCGTTGCAGGAAGCGTGGGAACGGCGATGCGCGCCGCGTCTGGGACGGCCTCCTCCGCAAGGAACCCGCGAGGCCGGGGCGCACCTCGACCGGGCTGACGGAGCCTCCCGTCGAACGCGAGCAGCCCCGATCCCGCCCCACCCACGATCAGCTGAGCCGGTCCTAGCAACACGGAGGGGACCTCGGCGGCGGCTGCGAGGACCCCAGCGACTACGGCGTCGACCGCGTTGCCGCCCGCGAGCGCATCGCGAGCGGCGTCCGCCGCATGCGCGTCGGATGCGGCGGCGGCGGACTTAGCCACGGCGCGAAGCGCTCGGACCGCGCACGTTCATTCGAGCCGGCAGGGCCTGGCCCCTCTCCCAGGACGACTCGCCCTCATTCCTGCTCGTCGTCGCGCACGACGATACCGCCGCCCCGAGGGCGAACGAGCCTTGTTTGCCCGCCGGGCGCTCCAGCCGGAGCGCTCTGCGCGAGCTCACGCAAACGCTTCGCCTCGAGAAGTGCGGAGTCCGTCTCGATGATCGCGAAGACCTCGCGAGCTGCCCCCACGGCTCTGAAAATGCGCTCCAACGCGACCGGGCCAAACGAACGCGTCTCGCCAAGAGCGCGGAGCCGAAGGTACGCCACGGACCCGCTCGGGACGGGCTCGCGCGCGGGATCGACGGCCAGAACGACGTCCCAGGCGCGGGCTTGCGCGGCCGCGTCGTCGGTCTCCCAGACTCCGCTCGGTTCCCAAACGAAATGGGTGACGTCGCGTGGAAACCGAGCGACAAGCTTCGCGATCCGTTCGCGCCACAGGGGACTCGGGGTTACTTCCGGGGGAGTTCGCAACACAAAGCATCGTGCCTGCAGCGCATCGATGGCCGCACGGGCTGCCTCGAGCTCACGCTCCGCGTTCTCACCGGGTCGAACCCGTGACAGCTGCGGACCGGCGACGACCGCGAAATGGAAGGGAGGGGGAACGGACTTTCGCCAGCGGCGCAGCGTCGCCGGGGAAGGCGTCACTGCCGGGTCCGCGCGGCGCTCTTCGGTCGCGATGGCAACGCGCACTTCGAGCAGGTCGAATCGCTTGGAGTACGAAGCGATGGCGCCACGAAGCTGCTTCGCGCCGATGTGCCAGCGAGTGCTCATGTCGGGAGTGATGAGATGTAGTTTAATTTCGTCGGCTGCGTCACGGAAACAGTCTGCCCGGGGAGGCGTGCCACGCGATGATCGACTACGCGACGAAGTGAAACCATTGCGTCGGGTGTTCTCGAACGAAATCCTGCACGGCATTGGCCATTTGCTGAGCCGCGGCGTCGAGATCGACGTCGCTGGCGGACCGGGCGATCACGATCGGGGGATCCGCGACCACCTTATATCTGCGATGACCGGTTCGTGCGGCGAAGATCGGAACGATCGGCGCTCCCGTCAGGGCAGCGAGTCGCAGCGGTCCCTCGGGGACCTTCGTGGTCTCACCGAACATCGTCACACGCCGCCCGCGCTGTCCTGGAGGAGAACGGTCCACCTGGAGAGCGACGATCCCTCCGCCGCGCAAGTGCCTCACGAGCGGTAGCGCCGACAGTGGATCGCCTCCGACATGGGCGACGGCTACCCCGTGACCGCGGCGAACCTCGTCCTGAATCGCACGGACGGATGCGTCTCGCTCCGGCGCCTCGGCCACCATGACCCGCAAACCCTTGTCCCGTGCCACGACCCTGCCGACCATGTCCCAGCCGGCCGTATGCGCAGTGGCGAAGATGGCTCCGCGACCGCGCGACAGCGCCTGCTCGACATGACGTTCGCCCCAGCAGCTTGCGCGGACGCGTCGTCCAGGGGTCGGGTCGTCTCCGAGCACTTCCGAAAGGCAGGATGCATACGTCGCGAACGTGCGCGCGACGTCGGCAGCATCGCCTAACCAGCCCCGGGATCCGCGCACTCGACGCAGGTTACGCGTAACGATTCGTCGGTGCTCGGATGCCAGAGCACAAATCACGACACCGATCACCGGCGGCGAGTACCGCGCGAACCACTCCGGCCCACGCGCGCCGAAGCGCGCTGCACGTCGCCAAAACGCACCGTCGAGCGATAGCGGCCCCATCGCCTCACGCGCTCCCGCCGATCATTTAGACCCGGATGACCTTGGGCGACGCACTGAGAAGCTCATCCAACCAGACAGCGCCCAGCTTCTCCTGCATCGAGTTGGCTCGAAGTCGATCGCGCAGATTACGGAAATCAACGTCGTCGAGATTCTGGTCTTGGTTGAAGCACGTGAAGACCACTCGTTCCTTTCCGGTGACCGGGTCGCGCAACTTCTGAAGGCATTGCGCGCAGACCTCCTTCATCATGCATTGCATCGGTGAATTGATGCTTCCGATCGCCCGGTGCCGAGGATTGAGAAACGGTGCCAGAACTCCGTGACGCGCCTCACGCACGGCGTTCATCATTGCGTCGCTGCCGATGGCGATGATTCGAGCGACCTCATGGAGTGCGATGGCGGGTGGCCCGTCCATTGACCCGCTCGCGTACGCGTGCAGGGCCTGAACGATGTTTCCACGGAAGTGCCTGTCTTGAGGGCGGTGCGGCTCGATGGCCGCCCCCCCATCGGTGCACCAGATCACCTGGTCGGTCCAGCGTTCGATGTCTTCGCGTTTGAACAGGTCTTCGCCGCGCCGATAGCCAGCGAAATAGAGCACCGTGCCGCCGAGAGCCTTGAACGCGCGGGCGATGGAGAACAGAACCGCGTTGCCCAGACCGCCGCCACAGAGCAGCACGGTTTCTCGTTTCGCCAGCTCGGTCGGTTGGCCCGTGGGTCCCATGAGAACGATGGGCTCTCCTGGGACAAGCGCCGCGCAGAGACGCGAGCTTCCGCCCATTTCAAGCACGATCGTGCCCAATAGGCCGCTTTCGACGTCAACCCATGCACCCGTGAGTGCTAGCCCCTCCATCGCCAGTCGGACGTGAGCGGCCTCTTCGCCGTCGCCGGGCCGGTCGACATCCACGACGGGGGCGAACGTCTCGAAATTCTGAAGTCGGTAGAATTGACCGGGTTGAAACTTGCGAGCCGCCATCGGGGCGTGGACCACGATTTCGACGATGGTGGGAGTCAATCGGTTGACGGCGTGGACTCTCGGGACGAGCTCTTCGTCGAGCCGGTCGAAGAGCGCGCGCAACTCGGCGTCCTGCGTCGGTCGGGCGTCGCACGATGCATCGTCGGGGAAGAGGGACACGACGTGGGCATAACCGTCCTTGGCGCTCGCCATCGCCTTGACGACGCTGCCCGCGTAGTGCGGATGATTGTCTCCGTAAAACGATACCGTGTGACCGTCCTTCAGATAACTCGTAAAAAAGCCGTCGCGAGCCCGAGTGGCCCTCTCGAGAGTGGTCCGCCGGCTTGCGTCGACTCTCGCGACGTAGGGCCGGAAATACTGATGCCGATCATCGAGCTCGAAGGTGCCCGGATATTCTTTCTCGTAAATGACGTTCGGGCTGGTCCCGGCCGCTACGCACACGGTACGTGCCGGCAGATCGATCGTGCTGCCATCCGCTCGTTTGAACCGGACCGCCTCGACGGAACGGCGCGTGTCGAGCACGGCCTCGACCGGCGACATGTGCTCGACGTACCGCACGCCTTCCTCGAGGCTTTTCGCCACCTCTTCATGATTGAGCCGATACGCAGGCGAATCCCGCAGGGCCTTTCGATACACGACGGTGACGCCTCCCCAGCTTTCCAGAAGCTTCTGCACCTGCGGTTCGCGCGACTCGGCAACGGCCCGTCTCTTCTCGGCGCGCAACTCGCGTGCATGTGTCAGGTGACGTTGCAACGCCTCCCACTCGTCATCGTCGAACCGCGCCCGCAAATCGGCCTCCGAGTGGCCGTGCCGCAGCAGGAGTTCGTAGCGCGTCAGCTCCTTGTCGATCTGCACCTGATAGTAGGCGAGCAGTTCGGTCGCGGTATCGATCGCCGTGAGTCCGCCGCCTATGACGATCGCGGGCAAGCTCACTTGCAAATTGGCGATGCTCGTCCGTTTGTATGCGCCCGTAAGTTGCAAGCCCATCAGAAAGTCGCTGGCCTTACGAATGCCTCGCGACAAGTTGTTCTTCATGTCGATGATCGTCGGGCGCCCGGCACCTGCCGAGATCGCCACATGGTCGAAGCCGAGCGCCCACGCGTCGTCGAGGGTGATCGTGCCGCCAAAGCGAACACCCCCATACATCCTGATGTGCGGATGGCGCGCGAGCGTAAGCTGGATCAACCTGAGAAAGTTTTTGTCCCAACGGACCGTGATCCCGTATTCGCTCACTCCGCCGAAGCCGAGCAGCTTGCGATCGTCCAGTTCCGCATAGAGCGAAGCGACGTCTCGAATCGGCATCGGCGGGCGGTCCGGGGATCCACTCAGCGCGCCGTCGACCGGCTCGATTTTCAATCCGTCGACCGCGACTACGCCAAACCCCTCGCATGCGAGGTGATGCGCCAACGTGTATCCCGCGGGCCCTAAACCCACGACGAGAACGTTCCTGCCCCGGTAGGGCCGCATGACCGGTCGGCTCACATTGAGCGGGTTCCAGCGCGTCAAGAATTGATAGATTTCCAACCCCCACGGTAGCGCCAAGGTCTCGGTCAACACCCGCGTCTCGACCTGGGGGATGTCGACGGGTTGCTGCTTCTGGAAGATGCACGACTTCATGCAGTCATTGCAGATGCGATGGCCAGTCCCCGGGCACATGGGGTTGTCAATCGCGATGAGCGCCATGGCCGCGAGTAGCTCGCCTATTTTTCGCATGGCGTGCGTCTCGCTGATCTTTTCTTCGAGAGGGCAGCCCTCGAGCGAGACGCCCAGCGGATTCTTCTTCGTGCCGCCCGTCTTCGCATCCACGAGGCCCTTGCTGCACGAGTCCTTTTCGCGGTCGTGGCACAAGAGGCAGTAGTCGATCTCTTGTTCGACCTCGCGCTGGCTCATTCGCCGGTCGGTGAGCTGAAAACCGAGACGCTGCCGCCGGTCGTGCCTCGGTCCGACGAGCAGCTCGGGAACTGCCGCATCCGGTCGCTCGAGCGCGACCAAACGCGAGTAGTCGAGAGCTTTCGCAACGTGCATCGTCGGCCAACGTGAACAAGGGTCGTGCTCGTCGGCGTGCCGCGCCGAAAGCCACGCCTCGAGCGCATCGAGGGCAAACGCCACGACGCGGCCGAGCGCCGCATCGTCTTCTGCTGCGCACGCATCGGACCCAAATGGTTCGAGCGCAACACAAACCTTGCGCGCGCGAGCGCGCAAGGCATCGGTCCACTCGGCGCCTCCGGCTTTGGCGGCCTTGCGCGCGATGTCATCGAGCTCGAGAAGCGGAAGCGCCGCGTACGCGACCGTCGCTTCCTCGTCGGTGGTGCCTCCGATCGGAGCCGCCGTCATCGACTGCAACGCGGCCTTGGCGACATCGGCGGCGACCTGCGCCCCTCGGGTCCACGCCTTGCCCGCTTGCGGGCGCAGTACGCGTTTCTTCACAAACTCCTTGCGGAACTGCCAAAGCGGATCCCGCCGCCGGACGTCTTCGCGAAATGCGTCGAGTTCGCGCTCGATGTCGAAGAGCTTGCCGACAAAGCGCCCCACAAATGGGGCCGCGGCGAGCAGCGCTTCGCTCCTAGCCAAGCCCGACATTCCATGGCCCCGGCAGCTTCGGTACGCGTCGAACAGCGCATGGCGGTCCGGCGACTCCCGCTCGAACCATGCGTTGAATGCCGCGTAGAGCCTGTCGAGCTTGAACGGATCGTAGAGATCGGCGTAGACGAATTCCTCGAGGCCGAGGCGCAGCGTCGAGGGGATGTTCGCGTCAGGCGGATGGGCCTTTATGGGGTCGGCCGTCGAAGCGGGCCCCGCTCCGTTCGGAGTCACGTGCATCGGCGATGTACCCGGCGCTCTCCAGGCCGTAACCAGGCGCTTCTCGCGCGAGTTTCCGGGGCCGGCACGGACCCAACCGCTCTACGTAGAATCATGGCGCGCAACGTAGCCTCATGACTTCATTTTCTCGATTCGGACTCCGCACTCGGGGTCCAAGCCGTCTGCGCGAGCTCGCCCTCCTCGAATCCGAAGTAGATGGCGCACTGCTTGAGCATGAAGCTCTGTCCCTCGGGCGTTACCAGGTCGACACGGTACGTATTGATGAACCGCACGGAATCCTTGAGCCACAGTTGCCAGGCTTCCTTCGAGACTTGTTCGAAAAGGCGCTTTCCGAGGTCGTTTCTGAACGGCGCGCGATCCAATCCCGGCAAATCCTTCTTGAGCAAACGGCAGTGGACGATGCGATCGGGCATGGCGCGGGACAAATAGCCGCGCGCGGCCATGTGCGCCAGCCGCGGGCGGCGCACGAGGCCGGGACAGCAGGGGGCGCCTGCCCCACCGGGTGCACAGCGGGGAACGCCCCGGTGACCGGACCGGTCAAAAGCCGAACGCGAGCTGATCCGCCTGCGCTCCTCTGCAAGCCGACGCCGTGTCGAATCGACCAGGCACCCCGTGCGCCAGCGCCTCGACGGGAAGACGTCGCAGGCGCGAGCCCACGACATCGAGCGCTCGTTCGGGTGTGTTGTTCGCCCTCGATAGATGAAGCAAGACCAAACGCGCGACCCGTGTGCTCTCGAGAGACGCCGCCACGTCCGCCGCTTGTTCGTTCGCCAAGTGTCCAAGCGGTCCGCCCACTCGACTCCTCAAGCGGGGCGGATACGGACCCGCCGCGAGCATATGCGGACAGTAGTTCGACTCGAGCAAGGCCAGATCGCAGCCCGAGAGAAAATGACGCAAGTCGCGCGGAGCGTGGCCAAGGTCCGTAGCGATGCCCACGCGATGCCCGTTGGCCGAGACTCGGATGGCGGCATGAGGCGCATCGTGGGGGATGCTCAGCGATTCGACGATGAAGGGGCCCAGCACAAGCGACCTGCCCGGAACGTAAGGGCGCACCTCGACACGTCGCCGCACGCGGTCGATCGCCACCCCGTCGTGCGCGAAAATCGGAGTCCGCAGAGCGCGTGCAAGCGGGTGAGCGTACGCGGCATGGTCGCCATGCTCATGGGTGACGACGAGGCCGACCGGCGGGCGGGACGTCACCAAGTCGGCTCCGAGCGTCCGCATGCGCTCGATCGCGCGGGTGGGTCCAAGTCCAGCGTCGACAAGCAGCCGTTCGCCTTCCGCCTCGACGACGAGGCAGTTGCCGCTCGACCCACTCCCCAGGATGAACACGCGCAACGCGCTTTTTTACCATGCCCTTGCCGGCTGGCCGAGCCGAATGCCGGCTGGCCGAGCCGAAGAGAAACGCGGCACGGAAACGGCGCTCGCGTATATGATGCAACCCGCGGCCGGACGCTGGCGTGACGAACGGCGTGACGATGGCGAAGAATGGCACCCATGAGCGAGCGCCGATGCGTGCACTGCGGCCAACCGTTGGCCGAAGGAGCCAACTTCTGCGCTGAGTGCGGGGCTCCCAGCGGGCCGACTCGCCCTTCTTCCACGACGACCTCGCCCACTGCAAACGTGCCGTCGAGCGCCCCTACGCCGAGGCCGGCCGGCGTTTTGGCCACGCCGACAGCGTCGAAGACCCTGCTCCACTTCGGGACACTGGCCGGGCCGGTAGCCGACGCGGAATCGCCCGCGACGCGTTCCAACCCTGCCTTGAGCCGGACCATGATCGGCATGGCCAGCCCACCCACCGGTGCCCCGCGGGGTCCCGCTCCGCAGCCAGCCGTCCAGAACCCGGCGAGGCAAACGATGCTCGGGGTCGCTGTTCCCGGAATCGCGCCGCTTCGTGCGGGTGAGACCCCTTCGCCGGCCTACCCTCGTGCCCGCGACGACGCGCCTGCGAGCGTTGCGGCGCCTTCGGGGTCCGCGCGCACCCTTTCACCCGCAAGCGCCGCTGGGCCGCCCGATCCCCTCGGCGATATACCGACCCCGATCCCGCCGCGACTCGCCAGAAAGCGCGGCGTGCCGATCACGGCGGTAGCGCTCTTGACCGCCTCTTTCGTTTTGGTCGGCGGGCTCACCACGGCGTGGTTGTGGCGCGGATCGCCACCCATTGCCGCGGAGGCGCGATCTTCACCCGACGGACGCGACATCATCTCTCTGCACTGCGACCCCAGCAGCTGTCGAGACGGCACCACGGTCGAGGCCGGTGGTACCAAGGGAACGTTCGCTGCGGGTGAAGTGGAACTCGTGCTTGCCGATTCCCTTCACGTCGGTACCAATCGGCTCTCTCTCCGCGTCGATCGGCCCGGGTTGGGCCGTGACGAAGTGTTGTCGCTCCTCGTTCCTGTGGCGTATCGCGTGCGCGCCGACGTCTCCGCGATGAACGGCCCGCGTCCGTCTATCGTCATCCACGTCGACGCCGCGCCCGGTAGCGAGGTGACCCTGGACGGAAAGAATCTCACGCTCGACCCGTCCGGTGCGGGCGCCTACGCAGTCGACGAATCGTCTGCGACCGAAGGGCCTGCGGACGAATCGCGCGTCGTCGCTGTGGACGTCGGTTACCGCGTCACCGCTTCGGGGCGCGAGGCAGGCCGCGGGACGGTCGGCGCCCGCGTGGCGGTCGCTCCTCTTCACGTCGACGTGCCGGGCTCCCACGCCGTCGTGAGCCGTGACGTTATCGTGATTGCCGGACGCGCGGCGAAGGGCGCATCGGTCAGCGTGGATGGCAACGCGGTCGATGTCAACGCCGACGGTCTCTTCGAGACCAGCGTGACCATCCATTCGCTCGGCGAGCGGATCCTTGAGGTGCGGACCCTGACCCCGGTCCTCGTCGCACGGACGGTGCATGTAGCGGTCAAGCGGGTGGCCAACCTTGCGTCCGAGGCGAGAGACTTCGAACGCCAGAACCTCATCGGATACGACTTGGCCGTCACGAACTCGGCTGATAGCGTCGGCCGACCCGTGGTCGTGGAGGGCGATGTCATCGAGTCGCGAACATTCGGACATCGCACAGTCGCACTCGTCGACGATCGGCGCGGGTGCGCACGGGGGCCCTGTCTAGCGCGCGTCGTGATCCGCCAGGACGTTGCGATCGTGCCGGGCAAGACGGTTCGTGCGTACGGTCACTTCGCCCACCCGTATACGACGTCTCCGGGGCAAACCGTGCCCGAGGTCGAAGCCGACTTCATCAGTTCCGGGAAATGACGGCCCGAGCCAAGGTTGCGTGTGCGGGCATCGCTTTCGCGGCCGCGTCCACCCTGGTGCATCGGGCGGTTCGGGGACAGGGGGTGGACGTCGAACGACCGAGGACGATCGTAGTCGGACATGCCGCCTGCGGCGCGCCGATGGATCGAGTCGACACCGCGCGCACGGGCCTCGCCCGCACATTTTTGCCATCGACGGCGCTGCACAGCCCATGGCGGATCTCCTTGGCAATGCCCGTGGACCACGCCCCGCTCATCGACGCGCGCGGCCAGATTTACGTGGTCGGAAATCGAGGCGAACTCGTGACGGTGTCGCCCGGTGGCGACGAGCGATGGCGTGTGTCGACCGGCGGAGTCCAGGCGGGGCCGGCCGCCCTTCTTTCCGACGACACGGTCGTCTTCGTCGACGCGGCCGGAGAGGCGCTCGGAGTGCGCGAAGGGAGCCTGCGCTTTCGCACCAAGATCGGATCGCCGAATGCCGCCCGCGCGGCGCCGCTTCCCTTGGACGACGGCGGCGTCGTGGTCGCAGCTGGCCGCGCGTTTGCCGCACTTGATTCGCAGGGCCGTGAAAGGGCCCGCATCGAACTCCCTGAAGCGTCTGCGAACCCGATCGTTGCCGCCATGGGGAAAGTGGTCATCGTGACGACGAGCGGCGCCGTTTGGATCTGGGCTCCTGGGGCCGCGGAGGCTATCCAGGTCGGCACTTTCGGCACCCCCATCGATGGCGGAGCCGGCCTGGCCGACGACCATACTCTCATTGCCGTCACCGCGACTCATGCGCATTTGTGCGCAGTCGACCTCGTCGGGGGCACAACGACGGTTCGCGCGAGCTCCCCAGGCGACCTCTGGTTGGGTCCGCCTGCGATGTTTGGCTCTACCGCGAATCTGACCGCTCTTTCGGCGGCCGGCGAGCGGAGGATCTCCGTGGATGCGGCTGGGGTAGAGACTCTCTATTCAGTCGTCGCCCACAAGGGCTCGGCCCCCGATGGGGGCCTGGACTCGTGGTTGCCGCTCGCGCGCACACCGCCCCTCATCGATGCGTCAGACCGTATGGCGTTCGCGACGTTGGACGGGAGCGTGGCGGTCGACGAGGGATCGACCGCCATGAGCCGTGTCGAGGTCGAGCGCCTTGCGCACGTTTGCTCTCCGGAGCCGGCCGGCACGGCGAAAAGCGATTGCCCAATCGCAGGATTGGCTCCGCTGCGACCCCATACGTTCGTGGCCGTCTGCCGGTGCGGAACAGTGGTCGCCGTCGAAGGCGACGTCCGAGGCGAAGCGGCCACCTCTGTGAGCGGTCAGGCCGACTCGCGTACTGGCGAGCGTTGCCAAGGGCACTTATAGTAGAAACCGTCGACCCGGTTCCAACGAGGGCAGCGTTACGAGGCATTGACGCGAGGTACCTCACGAAGCGTAAGGTAAGCCATGATTACGATCACAGAGAAAGCGGCGCTCAAGGTCAAGGAAATCGCCGAGGCCGAAAATCTTCTCGGCCAAGGTTTGCGCCTGCGCGTCATGGGAGGCGGTTGCGCCGGCTTCAGTTACGATTTGTACTTCGAAGACAAGTTGGGTGAGACGGATGAGCAGTTCGAGTCGAACGGCGTCAAGCTCTTCGTCGATCCGATGAGCTACCAGTACCTCGAAAACGTCGAAATTGACTATGTCGAGGGTCTGCACGGCGCAGGCTTCAAGTTCAATAACCCGAACTCGAAGGGGTCCTGCGGCTGCGGCTCGTCATTTTCGGCCTAAGAGAAAACAGACACCCTGGAGCGCCGCGATGCGCAGTGCGACTGGGGCGGCGCTTTCGCCCAACCGGGAGCGCGAGAGGTTTCGGCCCCCCGAGCTGAGCTGGTCGACGCAGGACTCGAACGAGCGTAAAGTGACCGTGTCGACGCCGCTCAGGCAATCGCTCGCTGCGCGTCCGGCAGCGGGAGGAAAGTCCGAGCTCCATAGAGCACGATGCCGGATAACGTCCGGTGGCGGAAACGCCGAGGAGAGTGCCACAGAAAAGCAGACCACCGCCGCAATTGCTTCGGCGATCCGGCGGCAAGGGTGAAAAGGCGGGGTAAGAGCCCACCGCGCTCACGGTGACGTGATCGGCACGGCAAACCCCATCGGGAGCAAGGCCGCATAGGCAGGCGCCTCGACGCGTCCGGCGACGGAGTCGTCGAGTCGAAGGGCGGCTCGTCCGAGCCTGCGGGTAGGCCGCTTGAGGCGTCGGGCAACCGGCGTCCTAGAGGAATGATTGCCTCCGCGGACGGGATGACTCGCCCGCGAGACAGAACTCGGCTTACAGAGCGACATCGACCCGTTCGCTCGAGCTCATCCGCTCGGGCGAATGGCTTTTAACCACGGCTCGAGCGGGTCTCGACGGCCGGTGCGGCGAACGCCAACGCGCCCACGAACGGTGCGACAACAAGGCCGTAACGTCCGGAGCCAAAAAATGCTGCGTGGGTTGCCACTGTCGCTAGAATGACTGCGGCCGTCGTCGGCAAGACCAAGGGTGCGCGGGTCAGTGACCGCCAACCCACCAAGACCAAGCAGGTTAGTACTCCAACGTAACCGAGCCATCCGTGCACGGTCAGGGTGGCTGCGGCGCCAGCGAATGCGACGCCTTTACGCGCCCTCATCCGCGCACCGTCTGCGCGCGCCGAGGCCACCAGCGCACCAAGCAAGAAGAGCCGGCAGACGATCGTCTCGAAACTCAGCAGGACGATTCGGGCGTCGTCATCGAAGGCCCCGGCGTTGCTTGCGTGCAGGTACCACGGCGCCGCCCCAAAGTAATCGAGAGTCATCGCGACCTTCGCGGGTGCGCGGGCCAACCACGCCTCCGGAGCGTGCGCGATCTCGCTCAACGCCGAGCGTTGAAAGCACGAGTCTTTGGCCGCCTCGTCCCAGACCGTCGAGCAGGCGGCCGGAACGGTCACCGGCGCCCAGCCACCCGAAGGCGTCGTCGCTCCGATGAGCAAATTCCAGCCTCCGTTAACGCTGACGAGAGCGCATCGGTGCATCCTCCAGCAGTTTCGCGCCGTCCAGGGGGCGATGCATGCGAGCGCGATGGCGGTCACGGCGGCGGCGCGAGCGAGCCGCTGCGCACGGGCAGCGGCGGCTTTGGCGCCAAATACCCCGAACATAGGGGCGAGGATCAAGGACTGGGGACGGACCAGCGTGGCAGCGGCCATGACGATCCCCAGCGCAACGAGCCACGGCGCGGCACGTTCGGACGCGCTCGCGCGCGCGGCGAACGCGGCAGCCACGAGCAGCAAGGACGCCGTGACTCCTTCGGTCATAATCGCCACGGTATACGGCACCAACGCGGGATGGAGGGCCACTGCCAGCGCCGCTGCGAGCGGCCGCCAACGCGCAACCCCGGGGCCATCCACCAGACTGTGGGTCGCGTATGCCCCCGCAGCCCCGAGGCCCGCTTGGATGAGCATGGCGACTGTCGTCGAAGCGCCGAAGATCGCGTATCCCGCGGCCAGGATAGCGGGGTAGCCCACGGGGTAATGGGCCGCGTACGTGATCATGCCGTCCGGCCAGAGCCACGTGTAGCCTGCGCCGCTGGCGAGACGACGGGCTAGAATGTCGTAATAGTGCCCATCCTCGACCGCGGGGAATCGGCCGTGCGCCCATGCAACGACGGCCAGTCGCACGACGAGCGCCACAGCCAGCGAGAACCACGCGTCGGCCCGTCGCGGTGTCACGGAGCCTCGAGCCAACCAAGCGCGCGGAGCGCCGTGAAGACCTCGCAAAGCGGCAACCCGACCACGTTCGTGTAGCTCCCGTCGATTCGCCGGATAAACGTGGCCGCCGATCCCTGGATGGCGTAGCCGCCCGCCTTGTCCCTTCCCTCGCCGTTGACGGCGTAGGCCCTCGCCTCGTCAGGTTCGATCTCGCGAAACGTCACGCGAGTCGTGATCGTCTCGGCACACGCGGGGCTCGCATCCGATGGATTCTCGCCAAGAACGAAGCGCGTGCTCACCTCGTGTGTCGCCCCGGCGAGCCTCACGATCATCGCCTGAGCCTCGTTTACGTCTCGGGGCTTTCCGAGCAAGGCGCCGTCCGGCGCCACTACAATCGTGTCGGCGACAAGGCATGCGCCCGAGGGCGAGAGATCGAGCCGTCTCACGGCGTCGAGCTTGGCGCGCGCGACGCGCACCAGGTAGCTTTCTGCGGATTCCGCCGGTCGCGCGTTTTCATCGATGTCCACCGAGCGCACCACGAAAGGGATCCCCGTCAGGCGCAGCAGCTCGAACCGACGTGGCGACGCGCTTCCGAGAACGAGCGGCGATGCCCGCGAGATTCGCACGCGCGCTGATTACCACAACGGTGATAAGGTCTGGCGCCGATGCGCCTACGCATCGCGCTTGTCGCGTTTTCTTGCGCCGCGTCGCTGACGCTCCCTGTCCACAATTCTGGGGCGACGGACTGCTTCGGCATTTACAGCCCATGTGTCAATGACGATACGTTGTGGCCGCACGCCGGGTACGCACGCTTCGAAAGCGTCGGATCCACGCAGACCCTTGCTCCGCAGCAACTCGGTTTCGGTCTGGTCGCCAGCTACTT
>JBEKOY010000005.1:0-100794 GCA_049521295.1 Polyangiaceae bacterium
CACGACGGACCATTGCGTCGTGCCAGTCGTGCGTCAAGCGTGCAAGCGCTCGAAGATAGCTTTCGCGGGCCGCATCGGCGTCGGTCTCGACGATCGATTCACCCTCGAGCGCGCGGAGCCGGACGGTGCCTTTGAAGGGAAAGTTCACTTCGGCGGGATCGAGTACGCGCGCGACCACCAGGATGCGCCCCCCCGTCCCCATCGTCGCCACCCTGTCGATCGCCCCGTCCGGCCAATCCACCAGATCGCTCAGCACAACGATAATCGCACCGCGACGGTGACTGCGCGCTACCGACTGGATTGCGCGATTGATTACCTCCGGATCCGTGTAGGCGTCTCCACCCGGCTCCGCGGACTCGAGAGCCACCAGCACGCGTTCGAATTGCTCTTGTCCGCTGGCTCGTCGAACCGGCGTCACGCGAACGCCAGCGATGAAGGTCAGGCTGACGGGATCGCCGCTCGCCAGAGCGACGCGTGCCAGCGCCGCAGCGACAACGGAGGCGAATGCGATCTTCGCGGCCGGAGCGCGCGGACCGCGGTAGGTCATGGACGCCGACGCGTCAAGGACGATGGCCACCGCACGATCGGTTTCGGTCTCGAATTGGCGGACGAGCCATCGATCGTGCCTGAGGAGCGAGCGACGATCGAGCCAGCGCAGGTCGTCGCCGGGAACGTACTCCCTGTACCCTCCGAACTCCACCCCAGCGCCACGCAACGAGCTTCGGTGAATACCGGCGTAGAGGCCCTCGGCGACCTCGCGGGCGCGCAGACGAAGGGGCGAAAGCTCGCCCCAGTCGATAGCGCGCCGGATCGCGGGTCGGCTGCTCATGCCCTCCCGAGCGCCCGAAGCCGGTAAGTCATGGTATGGCGATGTCCGGAGGCAGCGGGCCGCCGATCTGCGCCCGTCCGGGGTCGAGGATGTCGCGCGCAAGCGTCACTTCGCTGAGCTCCAAGCCAGTTCCCGCGACGACTTGGCGCAGGAGTTCGTCGCCACCCTTGGTGTCGCCCGACACTCGGCGGTCCATAGCCGCATAAAACAGTGACTCGTACCTCTGAATGGGCGTCGTCGATCGCAGGACGAGGTCCTCAGCCTTGAGCTTTCCCTCACCGAACCGCGCTAGCGTCGCGACCCAGCGACCATCGTCCGGAATCGAAGCGAAGACACGATCCGGCATTCCGTCCGTTCCGACGTGCATCTGGCGCTCGAGAAGACGCACCCACAGCGCGAAGTAGACGAGGTCGTCGCCATCGAGATCGACGGCCAGCGCCCTTTGAAGGCCATCCCGGGCAGATGCGACGTCGCCCCGGACAAAGGCACGTCCGATCAGGAGCTCGATGGTCTGCGCCGCTTGGTGCTTGTCCCCAGGCGCCGCGTCGTATGCTCGCTCGAGTGCACGCTCCGCAGGTTGGGCCGCACCGAATCGGTCCAGAACGCGCGAAAGGACGCGCTCGATCCTTGCGCGCGTGTCGGCGTTCGGAGCGTTTCGGGACTGAACGAGCTCCTTCAGAGCTTCGGCCAGCGGAGTTCGCGCAGCCGCCACGTCCCCCTTTTCGCGCGCCAGGTCACTGATGGTCAGCAGAACCTCTCCCCGTAGCGCTCCGTCGGATTGAGCGTCTTGCGCCGCGAGCGCGGCACGGAGGTGTTCGAGCGCGACCGGGGCGTGGCCGTCGCGCCACTCGATCCGCGCCAGTACGAGGAGCACGCCGCCCGAGGGCTCCTCGTCTGCTGATTCCTTGAGTAGCGCCCGAGCCTGATCGATCCGTCCTTCCCGAAGCTCGATCTCGCCCATGGTCGCCCGGATGCGAGCCGCGCTTGGACGGACCTTGCCGACCAGCCCGGTCTGGCCGGCTATGGCGAGCAACGGTTGCGCGACGCGGAACGTACGCCGTGCGGCGTCTGGCTCACCCGCTTCTTCTTCACTTGCCATCGCAGCAAGCGTGAGACCGAGCGCCTCGCTTGTGACCGCTGGTTCCGGGTGGGCGCGCACCGCCTCCAGCAAGACGGCCGGCGAGCTTTCAACCATCCCAAGCTCGTCAAGAGCGACAACGAGCGACATTGCGACTTGTGGGACGGTCGGGTCCAATCGGTAACATTCGCTAGCGACCCCGAAGGCGGCCGCCCCCAACACGTCCCGATCGTCCGCAAACTCTCCCTCGTCGCGCCCTGGTTCTCGGCTGGTAAGTGATCGCAGCTGAGTCAGCAAGTCAACGCACCGCGCGATCGTCGGCTCCTGAGCCGCCGCCTGAAGGGCTGCGGCGAACTGGGGACGTTCCGACTCAAGGAGCTCGCGGGCCTGGGCCCGGTCGAGAACGGCGAGCGCGCCGCGAATGTCCGCGTCGCGCAAGTAAATGGAGGCGAGCACCAATGGCCCGGTTTCGAGCGCGCGCCAGGCTTCGGCACCCTCTTCGCGCTCGGGTTGCGCACGCGTCCTTCGAAACTTGTCGCGCAGCGCGAGAGCCCGCTGGATCCATTCGGTAGTCGCCTTGGCGGCATCGGCGATAGCCGCTTCGGTCGGCTCGAGAAGACGCCGGTGCACGGCGACCCGCTCCAGCGCGCCGGCGCTGGCGACGGTGCCCCCTTCCACGACCGCGGTCCGTGTCCACTCATCCAGTGCGTGAAGGTGGCCAAGCACATCGGCTCGCTTCTCGGCGGGGGCGAGCATCAGGAGCAGATCGTAGATGGCACGAGACCGCCCCTCGTCCCCGCGCAAAGCCAGCTCCTTCACCGCAGCATCGAGCGCGGCCCAGCCGTTGCCGCCGAGCAGCCCGGGCACCGAGTCCCCGGCGCGGACGAGGTACAGGCCCCCCGTAACGGCGGCAAGCGCGCGATCCGCGGCGCGGCTGTTGAACCGTGCGACGGCGCGCGCCATCTGCCGTCCTTCGACTGCCGTGAGCCGAACCGCGCGCTCGGACGTACCGGGCGCGCTCAGCAATAAATCGCGCACCGCAACGGCAAACGCGTCGTCGCTCACCTCGGCCGAGGGAGGCGCCGCCCGCTCCGTCGCAAATGTTGGAGGCTTCGCTACCCGCGCACCGCAACCGGTCGAGGAGAGGGCCAAAAAGAGCGCGGCGATCGATGTAGCCGTGGACGATTGCGGCGCATGCAAAAGCGACAGCATCTCCACCCAGTCTACACCGCGCCGTCGTCGCAGCGAGCTCGGTCCGCGCAGTGCCGTCCCACGTCTGAATTGTCGCCATGGTCTTTCTCGACGGCTTCTCGGTCGGCCAACGCGCAAACGAGCTGCACACGGGCCGGGCAGCGTGGCATCATCTATTGATTGGGCATGGCGTCGACCGACTTTCTCCGCTTCTACGCCGCGACGGACGTCGGCAAGCTGCGCGATCACAACGAGGACAACTTCCTCGTCGACAAGAAGCTGTCGCTCTTTGTCGTTGCCGACGGAATGGGCGGTCACGCGGCCGGCGAGGTCGCCAGCGCCATGGCAGTGCGCGCTGTTCACGAAGAGGTCCGACGCGAAAAGGAGCTTCTCGATGACTACGTTGCCGGGGCAACCGGCGCGAGCCGGGTCACGACTCGAGACGTCGTTGCGCTTCTCGAGCATGCAGTTCAGCGCGCGTGCTCCAAGATCCACGAGGAGGCCAGCAACGATCCGAACAAGCGCGGAATGGGAACGACGCTGAGTGTGCTCCTCGTCCTCGGACATCAGGGGTTCATCGCGCACGTAGGAGACAGCCGCGTTTATCTCGCTCGCGGCGGCCGAACCCAGCAAGTGACGGAAGATCATACTGTCTATAACGAGCTCATCAAACGCGGCAAGTTGACTCGCGAGCAAATCGAGAAGGTGCAGCAGAAAAATGCGATCACCCGAGCGGTAGGCGTGTACGAACGCGTCGAGGTCGATACGCTGGTCATCGAGCTCATCGCTGGAGACGCGCTCGTGCTCGCAAGCGACGGACTGCACGGCTACCTCCAATCACCGGATGAGCTCGACGGGCCGCTATCGCTCGATGGCGATGCCAGCGTCAAATCCTTGGTCGACCTAGCCAATTCGCGCGGCGGCCGCGACAACATCACAACGATAGTCGTGAAAGTTGGGGCCGAGGGAGCGGTGGACGCCGCACAGGCTAAACGGCTCGCACTCAGGCGCGACGTTCTCGCCAACATGCCGCTTTTTGCACGGCTGACCGAGCGGGAGCTCCTGCGCGTGATGCAGGCGGTGCAGGTCCGCGAGTTCAGGGGTGGGGAGATTGTCATTCGCGAGGGGGACAAAGGCGACGAGCTCTTCATCGTGCTCGAAGGGCAGGTGCGCGTCTCGCGCGGCGATCAAACACTCACTCACCTCGGACCGGGCGAACACGTCGGCGAGATGGCGCTCATCCGGAGCGTGCCGCGTTCAGCCACAGTCGCGGCAGTCGGTCCCACGGAGCTGATCGCGATCCGTCGCGGAGATTTCTTCGAGATCCTCCGCAAGGAGCACGAGGTCGCAGTCAAGATGCTGTGGCAGTTTCTGGGCGTACTGGCGGATCGGCTCGACCAAACCAACAGCGAGCTCCACGAGATGAAGCGCGAGCTCGCCGCCGAGGACGTCACTTCCGAGATATTTCCGGAGGTCGAGAGCGATCCCATCCCGCCCGGCCTCCCAACGATCGCGCGGTGAACGGTGTCTCGACGTGGACGGCCGAGTGCAATCCGCGTGAAGCGCCATTGGCTGGGACCGTGGGCACCGGTCTGGTTCCTGGCGGCTTGCCACGGCGCCCGCTCTGATCGGGTGGTCCCCGGTGATGCATCCACGACGGGGCCTCGGCCCCCGTCGTTGAGCTCACTCACGGGGGCCGGTCCGCACTCGGCGCGCGCGAGCCAGGCTCCGTGCCGTGTGATCGCCGCGGACGGAGACGTGCGACTGGACGTGACGGAATACCCGAGCAGCCCAGCGCCTGGCGCGGCAGTCACGGCCCGCGAGGTCCTACCGCCCGGCAATGGCTGGTTGCTCCTCGGCAACGGGACGCGTTTGGTTGTGAAGGACCCGCGCACATCGCGCGAGAGTACCTTCTTTGGTTCAGGGCGAGTGCAGCCCTGTGTCGACCATAGGGAGGAATCCTGGCTAGCGGCCGGTCGATTCGAAAGCTCCGAGGGTGGCGGCGAGACTCCGGGCGCGGAAGAATGGATCGTAACGCCCTTGTGCGTCCTACGGTACGTCGCCGCAAGGCTGAATGTCGACGTTGGTCCGAACGGGACGACGGCCGCCATCGCCAGCGGCACCGGGTTCCTATGGACAACGGACGACGCCCGGGTGGAGTCCAGTCCCCCGACAGCGGGATCGGTCGACACAAGCGAAGAGCCTTGGCAAAGGTGGACGGTCGGACATCTTCGGATAGTCCCCGCGAGCTCGCGCTCACCGCTCGCCAGCGCCCGGGCGGCCGCCGATTGGTGCTCGGTGAAAGCGGCAGGGGCCCGAGCGCTCGGCCGCGCCCTTCTCGACCGAATTGGCGAATCGGCCAAGCCAGGCGAAGGCGCAGCGGAACAGGTGCGGGCTCGTCGCATCGCCCGCGCTTCGTGCGCGATCGCTCGACTCAGGCTGCAAACTCTGCCATCGTCGGACGACGTGAAGTCGTTGACGGAGATGATTGCCGCTGCCGACGCCGCTTGGTCGGAAGTCCCGGTACGATGACCGTGATTGAGACCGCGAACCGGGCCCCGTTGGCGTCCTCCGTTGGCGCATGGCTCGTCCGTCGCGCACCTTCGTGATCGCGGACCTTGGCGCAATCGGCCCGAGCCGACGACCCAGTCGACACCCGCCAACCTAGGCTCATAAGCGACACGGCAGAGATCACCGCCGCCACCGATGCTTCGATAAAGACGCCCCAGTAGACGTCAAAGTCCTAAATCCTACTCGGGTTCGACCAGTCGTGTGGAAACACGCGAAGGTTCGGCGCGAAAGCGTATCGGTTGCTTCGTTTCGGCGGACGAGGACGTCGCGAATTATTCGTCGACGACTTCGAGCCTCCTCGAGTGCGCCTATATCGGCCTATCACGGTCGACTCCTCGGGCCACATTTCTCCGTCGACGAGACGGTGACCACGGACCTTTGGTTCATGGGCATCCGGATGTTCTAATCATCGGGCCATGCGATCTTCGCCGTTCATTGCCGCTGCATTCCTCACGCTCGCCTGCCCAGCCCGTGCGGACGCCGACGCCCCGGGGACGTCGCAGGCAGAGGATGGTCACCCCGCCGCCGACGACCGATCGACGCGACCGCCGGTCGTGGTGTGGCCCACGTTGACCCCGGCGGGGGACGTTCCGAGTGCGTCCCCGCTTCACAAGCCACATCCGAGTGGCGACAAGGACGTGTACGAGCGCGCGCTCGAGCTGGATGCAACGCTGCGCGACGCCGTGCAGGATCTCGGCTTCACTCTCTATGTCGCCGACACGGGGCCTGCGCCGGGGCGCACGCGCGACGGGGATCTGATTGGTCGAGCGGCGGGGTCCGCCGGCGGAGGCGCGACGCCGGACGGCGGAACATGGGTCGTCAGTCCACGCATCGAGAGCGCCGGCACCGGCGAATTCATCACTCGCATCGTCGTCGTCCCGCCGAACGGGCGGGAGCTTCGAGTGCGGGTCGAGACCGTACCCGCCGATTCGGTCGGCGTTCGCGGTCTCGTCATGCTCCGAGACCTGTTGTCACCTGCCACCGCGGCGCAGGCCGCCATCGAGCAAGAGCGCGAGCAAGCGGCGCGCGGAACCTCACAAGGGATTATGAGCCCGCTGCGCTCGCAAGGGCGCGCGGTGCTCGCGGTCAATGCGGGACTGTTCGGTGGATTCTCGGCCTTCAGCGTCCAACGCGCGAGCGGCTCCGCGGATCCTCGCGTTCTCTATCCGCTGCTCGCCCTTGGAACCGGTATTGGCGTCGGTGCCGCACTCCTCGTGGCGGACGAATGGGACCTCACCTCCGGCGATGCGTGGGTACTGTCCGCTGGCGCCTGGTGGGGCGCGGCTTCGGCGATCATGATCGCCACCGGGCGCAACATCCAACCGTTCGATGACCGTTACTCCTGGGGCGTAGGCGGGGGTCTGATCGGCGCGGCCGTGGCGACGGTGGCGATCGCCCGAACTTCCATGGACGACGGAGACGCGATGCTCGTGCACTCGGGAGGAACGCTCGGGTTGTTGCTCGGCGGTGCGGGCGAGCTTCTCTACCGCGGTGCCACGTTGAGCCAAGCCAATGCGTATTCGGGAGCAGGCTACGGCACCGCCGTCGGACTCATTGCGGCCGGTGCTCTTGCCACGCAGGTGACCGTCTCACCCTCACGGGTTCTGCTGGTTGATGTCGGAGTGGGCGGTGGCGCACTCATAGGCGCCGCAATCGGCAGTCCACTCATCTTTGAGAACGCGACGCCGGGGAAAACCCGCGGGTGGCTCGCGACAACGATCGGCGGAAGTATCGGCGGCGGACTGGGGGCATGGTGGCTGACACGCGACTTCGGGGCTGCCAAACTGCAGCGCATCGGCCTCCTCGGCTGGCCGTCGGCGGGCATCGTTGGCTCGAGTCTGACGTCGCGCGGCGAAGCCCCCGTATACGGGATTGCTTGGGGCGGACCACTCTAGCCGATAAGCGCGTGGCGCTCGAGATTCCCAAGTGACTGTGGGAGCGATTACGGAAAAATCTCACGCTCTCTGTAAACTGCCTCGATCCGCTGAAGGGCCAGGGCATATGCCGCGATGCGCAGGTCGCAACGTTTCTGACGTGCAAAGTCGCTGACTTCACGGAATGCGCGCTTCATCGCGACCTCGAGTCGAGCGTCGACTTCCTCCTCCGTCCACATTTCGGAGCGCTTGTTCTGCACCCATTCGTAGTAACTGACGGTCACTCCCCCCGAGTTTGCGAGGACGTCCGGCAAGATGTCGACGCCCTTGTCGCTCAAGATGCGCTCGCCGGCCGGGTTGGTCGGCCCATTCGCTCCTTCGACGACGAGCTTCACGTCGAGCGACTTGGCCTCTGCTTCGCCGATCTGATTCTCTAGTGCGCACGGGGCGAAGATGTCTGCCTTCGTCGAAAAGAACTCCTCTCGCGTGATGGCCTTGCCTCCCGGGTAGCCGCCGATGCTGCCGTGCGTTTCGACGTAGTCCTGAAGCTTATGTGCATTGAACCCTTCCGGGTTATAGGCGTATCCCGTGTGGTCGCCGACGGCGATGGTCGACACGCCGAGCTTCGCGAGAATAACCGCTGTGTTCGAGCCGACATTTCCGTAGCCCTGGACAAGCATCGTCGCACCTTCGAGATTGAAGCCCTTCTCCTTCGCCCATTCGAGGAGACAGAAGACGAGGCCCTGGCCGGTGGCCTTCTGGCGGCCCAGCGTGCCACCGCTCGCGACGGGCTTTCCGGTGACCACGCCCTTGACCATCTGCTTTTGCGCGGAGCCCACCATGTTCGAGAACGTATCCATCATCCAGGCCATGATCTGACCATTCGTCCCGACGTCGGGCGCCGGGATGTCGTATTCGGGGCCGATGTTTTCGCCGAGGGCGTGCGTGAAGCGGCGAGTGATCCGCTGGAGCTCTTGCTTGGACACCGAGTGCGGGTCGAACTTGATCCCGCCTTTGCCACCGCCGAACGGGAGCCGCATGAGCGCCGACTTCCACGTCATCATTGCGGCGAGGGCCTTTACGTCATCGAGCGCAACCTGGGGGTGATAGCGCATGCCCCCTTTGAATGGACCGAGCAGGTTGTTGTGTTGCACCCGGTAGCCTTTGAAGAGACGCACATCGCCGCTATCCATCCTGACCGGGAAATTCACGATCAATTCGTTCTTCGGCTGGCTGAGGATGGTTTGCACGTAAGGCTCAATTTTGGCGATCCGGCCAGCCCGCTCGAGATAATCTTGGACGACCTTGTAAAAGTCGTACTCCTTGGCGGCGGCCCCGTGCGTCCTCGAGGGGGGCGCCGTGGATACCGCACTCGTCCCGACACTTGGACCCGTTAGGTCCGGCGAAAGCTTTTCGTTCATCGTTTGCTCCGTGCGACGAGTCGCGTCATCCTCGTGGGAAATCCAAGGGTGTGAGTGCGGATGATGTCCTGCGGCGAAAAGTGCAGTTCCTTACGCACGGCCCGCGGCCTAAGGATAGCCGTTCAGGCGCCCCAGGCCCACTGCGCATAGAGATACACAATCACGGCGGTCACGATCACCGCATCAACACGGTCGAGAACCCCCCCATGGCCCGGGACAATCGCCCCCGAGTCCTTCACGCCCATGGATCGCTTCAGCAGCGACTCGCCGAGATCTCCGGCCTGGCCAAGCGCCCCCGCCACGAGGCCGAGGATGACGGCATGCTCGACCGGCAGAGCACCCGCCAAGTAGGAGAGCGACGCAGCCACGGCCCAAAATACGCTAGCGAAGAGCCCACCGAAGGCCCCCTCGATCGTCTTGTTGGGCGAGACCGCCTCGTAAAGCTTGTGACGCCCGAGAAAACGACCCGCGAAGTACGCGCCCGTATCGGCGAACCATGCCAGCCCTAGCGCGAGAAGAGCCGCTCCCGCACCGACGCCTGGTTCCAGCGTGCGCCGCATCACGGCCAAGAGCGTCAGCGGCACCGCGACAAAGAGCGGGCCAAAGCCCAGGGCGCACGCTCGAAGCCCGGCCGTTTCAAGCGCACCGAGACGGCAAAGCGTCGCCATCGGGCCGGCCAACGGCACGAGCGTGAGGACTGCGATGAGCGCGCGTGGATTGCTCGTCTCGAAGTAGACGGTCGCCGACGCAACGGCCGAAATGAGAACTCCGACCGCTTGCGTCTGATGGTCGCCCGGGTGAGTCATCGCGAAAAGCTCGTGCACCCCCACGAGCGCCGCAGGCAACACGAGAGCGTAAAAGGCCCAGGCCGGTGCGACATACAGCAGAACGAGGATGAACGGCACGCCGACGGCGGCCGTAGCGACCCGGAGCCCGAGGTTCGACGCCCTCGCGGCCATTGCTAGAGCGCGATGGGCGCGATCGTCCCGGACGGGAGCGAAGCGGCGGAGCCGGCGGCCACAACCGAGGTCCCGCTATGCAGGGACTCGTGGGCGGAGGGTAACGAAGGGCCCGCAGCATGCAACGGCGAAGCTTCATCGGCGTGCGCCGGCGCACCAATGCGCCCGAAGCGCCGCTCGCGCCCCTGAAAACTCGCGATGGCGGCGAACAGATCCTGCTCGCAGAAGTCCGGCCACAGAACGTCGGCAAAATGAAGCTCCGCGTACGCCAAGCCGTAGAGCAGGAAATTCGAAATGCGTCGCTCGCCGCCCGTTCGGATGATGAGATCCGGATCACCGACCGATACGCTCGGGATGTGAGCGCGGAGCGCATCCGCGGTCACGTCCTCGGGGCGCATGCGGCCAGCCGCGACCGCAATTGCTAGCTCGCGTGCGGCATGCGCTATCTCTTCGCGCCCGCCATAAGAAAGCGCGAGCGTCAGAGTCATCTCATCGTTGCGTGCGCTTTCGGTGCGTAGCGGGTCGAGCACCGCTCGGACCAGCGCCGGAAGACGGCCGAGATTGCCTACCGCGTTTAGGCGTATGCCGTTGTCCAGGATCTCATCGCGCTCGCTCAGCAAAAATTCGCGCAAGAGAAGCATGACCGCGTCCACCTCGTCTTCGGGCCGGGCCCAGTTTTGTTCGCTGAACGCGTACAGGGTGAGCGCGCGCAGCCCGAGACGGCGAGCGGCTCGGACCGTGCGCCGCACTGCGCTCGCGCCCTCGCGATGCCCGACAGCACGGGGCTGGCCACGTACCTGCGCCCAGCGTCCGTTTCCATCCATGATGATGCCGACGTGCCCGGGTAGATTCCGAGCTTCGACGAAGTCCATGCCTTGAGGGGCGAGGTAACACGGTGGCCGGGCTTGAGCAATGAGGAGTTCGGCGGAAAGGCAACGCGAGCACGTGCACTCAGCCGCACGTCTCCGTCCTGGGACTGACCTGGGGCTTGCGGGCGGGTCCGTCGGCCCTATCCTGGCTCCGGTCGCGCGCCGTCCCATGCGTGCGTCCGTCAGGAGCCACGCTTGACCTCTGCTGCCGAATCGAAAACCGACCACGCGCCTGCGGATCGTCTGCCGGGCATCCTCGTCAGCCTGAAAGACGCGGCTCGAGCCCACGTCCTATCCCACGACGAGCGCATCGAGGCGCTCGACGCGCTGCAGCGCGCGATCGTTGCGCACAAGGACGCTATCGCCGACGCGATCTCGAACGACTTCGGCAGCCGGTCGAAGCACGAGTCGCTGATGGGGGATTTATTCCCGATACTTGGCACAATCAAACATACCAAGCTTCATCTTCGCGATTGGATGGAACCGGAAGACCGGGCAGCGAACTTGAGCAACTTGCCGTCGCGGTGCGAGCTGCTCAAGCAACCATGTGGCGTGGTGGGTATTATCTCGCCGTGGAACTATCCGTGGCTAGCCGCGCTGTCACCGCTCGTCGCCGCGCTTGCGGCCGGAAATCGCGCCATGATCAAGCCGAGCGAGCTCTCTCCACGCAGCTCGGATCTGCTCCGCACCCTCGTCGCCGCAACGTTCGCCGCCGACCTCGTGACCGTCATCACCGGCGACGCCCGGGTCGGCGAAAGGTTCGCGCAGCTCCCCTTCGATCATCTCGTGTTCACGGGGTCCACGCGCGTTGGAAAGCTCGTTATGCGCGCAGCAAGCGAGAACTTGGTGCCCGTCACGTTGGAGCTCGGCGGAAAATCGCCCGCGATCGTGGCAGCCGACTTCAACGCGCGCACTGCGGCGGCGCGCATCATGGCGGGCAAGACCTTCAACGCGGGGCAAACATGCGTCGCGCCGGACTACGCGCTCGTCCCCGTGAGCTCAAAGCTTACGTTCGTGGAGGCGTGTCGAAGCGCCGTTGCCGAGATGTATCCGCGGCTGGAGAAGAATTCGGACTACACGGCCATCGTCAGCGATCCGCACTACGTCCGCCTAAGGCGTCACGTCGACGACGCCAAATCGCGTGGTGCCGAGGTCATCGAGCTCAACCCCGCGGGCGAAACACTCGACGCGGCCGCGCGAAAGCTCGCGCCGACACTCGTGCTCGACCCCACCGACGAGATGCTCTGCATGCAGGAGGAGATCTTTGGTCCGGTGCTGCCGATCAAGACCTATTCGCGGCTCGATGAAGCGCTCGCTTACGTCAACGCACACCCTCACCCCGTGGCGCTCTACTACTTCAGCCACGATCGCGCATCCATCAACCGCGTTCTGACGGAAACGAAGTCAGGGGGCGTAACGGTCAACGAGACCCTAGTCCAATTCGTGCAGAGTGACTTGCCCTATGGCGGGGTCGGGCAGAGCGGGATGGGACAGTGCCGCGGACGCGAGGGCTTCGACGCGCTGACTCACAAAAAGCCCGTGTTTTTCCAGTCGCGAATCCATACGCGAGGACTCCTCAGTCCGCCCTACGGGACTGTTGCCAACGGGCTGCTCCGTTTGTTGCTCGGGAGCTAACGCGGACGATACTCCGATGTCACTTGGTCCGAGCGCGATCGTCATTGGTGCCGGACACAACGGCCTGGTTGCCGCGGTACTGCTCGCGCGAGCGGGGCTCGACGTCACAATCGTCGAGGAGCGAGATACGGTTGGAGGAGCATGTAAGACAGAACGGCCGTTCGCGAAGGTCCCAGGCCTGGCCACGTCGACGGGGGCCTATTTGCTCGGACTCATGCCGCCCGAGCTCATCGCAAAGCTCGGCGTCGACATCCCCGTCATGCGACGCGACCCTCACTATTTTCTGCCCACATCCGGAGAGCGATACCTCGTCTTTGGATCGGACCGCGACGCCATGAAATCGCAGTTTCTTCGTTTTTTTTCGGAGCGCGACTGGCGCGCCAATGAAGCGCTCCAGTCGGAACTTGGGCAGCTGCGCGAGGACGTCGCACCCGCGTGGCTCGACGAGCCACGTTCGATCGACGAAACAGCAGACCGTTACATACGCCCGGCGCTGCGCGAAACGTTCGTCGCGCTCTGCCGGGGCTCGGTCGGGCAGTATTTGGATCGGTTCGACTTCGCCAGCGATTTGCTCCGCGCCATGTACGCCGTGACCGACGGGCTGTCGGGCCTTTGCGGCACGTGGAGCACGCCCGGGACCGGGATGAATTTTCTAGTTCACAACATGTGCAGGCTTCCTGGATCGGGAGCTGCATTCATGATCGTCCGGGGAGGCATGGGGACGGTCACCGCACGCATCGCCGAAGTAGCCCGCGCCGCAGGGGCGATCATTCGGACAGGGCGAAAGGTCGAGCGGATCGTTGTCGAGCGCGGAACGGCTCGTGGCGTCCAATTCGACGACGGAAGCGAGATGCGCGCAACCGTCATCGTGTGCAATGCGGACCCGTTCCGGATGCGCAATCTCGTGGGCCGATCTCGCTTCCCGGAACCGTACAACGCGCGTATCGATGGGTACCGCCGCGATGGCACGACGCTCAAAGTGAACCTTGCACTCCGCGGCCTTCCTCGGTTCTCCTGCGGCCTCGGCTTCGATGGCCCGCAAGCCCTCGGTGGGCCGACGATTCATCTGTTGCCCGACGAGCACGAGGTCATCGAATCGCTCGAACGTGGCTTCGCCGACGTTCGAGCCGGCCGACTTCCCGAATTTCCTGCGATTGAATGGTACCTGCATACCACTCTCGATCCCACCCTGCGCGACGATCGCGGTCACCACGGCGGAGCGCTTTTCGTGCAGTGGGTCCCTTACGCCCTCTCCGGCACGAAGAGCTGGGAAGACGAAGAGGAGCGCTACGTACGCCACCTGCTTTCGATCTGCGATCGCTTCGCGCCGGGGACGAGCGATCTCGTCGTCGACACGTTTACCCTCACGCCACCGAAGATCGAGAGCCATTTCGGCATCACGCGTGGCCACATCCATCACGTCGACAACAGCTTCGGCTTCGCCGATCGCTTACCGTACGCGCAACCGATTGCGGCTCTCTACTCGTGCAGCGCGGGGACGCACCCGGCGGGCAGCGTCATCGGATGCGCAGGGCACAACGCGGCAGTTCGCGTCCTGCGAGACCTGGGCCACCCGGGCGCACCGTGAGAGGCCGGCAGTCGCCCGGAATCCGCGCCGTCGCTTCCTAGCGCCATCTCGACCGCGCTATATTCGGCCGCGTGCCTGTGTACGCTCTCGGACGAGCGCTCGCATTTCCGCCACCGGAAGACGCCGAGGATGGGCTCGTCGCGGTCGGCGGAGATCTCTCGCCCGAGCGCCTCCTGCTTGCCTACCGTTGCGGGATTTTTCCTTGGTACGACGAGTCGTTACCCATCCTGTGGCACTCGCCCGACCCGCGTTGCGTGCTGCTCGCCGACGAGCTTCATATCGGACGCACGCTGCGCCGCGAACTCGCCAAAGCAACGTTCGATGTGCGGATGGACGGAGCGTTCTCGCGCGTGGTCGGCGCCTGCAAGGCGACGCCACGCGCGGGACAGGACGGGACGTGGATTACAGACGACATGGAATGCGCTTACCTGGAGCTCCATCGACTCGGATATGCCCACTCCGTGGAAGCGTGGGAAAAGGGAGAACTCGCCGGCGGGCTCTACGGTGTGTCGATCGGGCGCATGTTCTTCGGGGAGTCCATGTTTTCTTGGCGACCTAACGCCTCGAAGGTGGCGTTGGTCCGGCTCGCCGAGACGATTTCCGCGTGGGGCTATCGCGTAATCGACGCGCAGGTCGCCACCTCGCATACGCTCTCTATGGGGGCGCGAGAATGGCCCCGGGCGCACTTTCTGGACGTTCTTCGGCGCGAGCTTGCCTACCCTACACGCAGAGGCAGTTGGGCGACCGCGCACGCGACGACTCCCGAGCCCCCGGGACGGGAGCCCTGAGGGCTCGCGCTTTCCAGCTGATCCGCGACCACCTCGATCCTGGCAAACGTGCGAAGCTGCGTGGATGGGGAGAGCACCTTCAACGGCAGCGAGCGACGTCATGGCGTACCGCCCCGAGACTCCGGCTGCTTCCATTCATGGCACAACAGGGTGCCTGGATTGGATTCGTTTGGTTGACGCGGCATGTGTCCGGCAGCGAATCTGATCGTCCGATGGTCGACTACTCCGATCGGTTCCCCCCTGGCGTCGACCTCAGCGTGCTCGGCAGGACGATGCTGGACGCCGCGCGCGCCGCCCGTATCGGCGTTGCGGTATCGGTCTTCGACCCAGGGGGCCGAGCACGAAATATTTACATCAGCGACGTCGCTGCCGACATTCTCGGCTGGCCCGTGGAAGAGCTCATGCGAACCGACCCGCTGGATCACGTCTCGCCCGAGGATCGTGCGCGTGTCCAGGAGCGCCTCGAGAAGCGCGCGGGCGGCGAAGTAGGGCAGGCGTCGTACGAGCTGATGGTCGTTCGCCAGGACGGGCGCCGCCGGCCCATCGGCGTGACGGCCACGGACGCGATGCTGAACGACCGACCGGCAGTCGTAGCGTTCATCGTCGATGCCACCGCACGCCGCGCCGCCGAGGAGGCGCACCTTCGGGCCGAGGCTCGCTTCCGCGAGTTGATCGAGAAGGCGCCGGAGCCAATCGGCATTTTCGTCAAAGCGCACATCGTGTACGCGAACACCGCATTCGTGGCGGCGCTGGGATACCGAACGGCGGAAGACCTTTACCCGGTGCCACTTTCGGAGCTGGTCCACGCAAACGACGTGGCACTCATGGAGGCCCGAATGAGGCTCCTGATGGACGGGGGCCGGCCTCCGTCACCGTACGTGTACCATGTCCGTCGCTTCGACGGTTCCACGCTCCTCCTCGAGATCAGCAGCGTGCCGTTCGAATACGAAGGCAAACCGTCGATCCTGGCGATGGGGCGCGACGTCACCGAGCGAAGGATGCTCGAAGCCCGGCTCATCCAGGCGGACCGCTTGGCCGCACTCGGTACACTTGCGGCAGGCGTCGCGCACGAGATCAATAACCCGCTTGCATACGTGATCCTCAATCTCGACTGGATCGCCCGCAAGCTCTCCGAGGGCAGGCAGCCCCAGCAGAGCATGGAAGGTCTGGCCGAGATGCTCAACGAGGCGCGTGGCGGTGCCGAGCGCGTGGCCACGATCGTGCGCGAGCTCCGCAGCTTTTCCCGAGCCGACGACGAAACGAGGCGCGGCGTGGACCTGGCGGCCGTCGTTCGATCGGCGATCAAGCTCGCTGCTCACGAGATTCGCCCTCGGGCGCGCATCACGACATCGTTCGAACCTATACGACCCGTCTGGGCGAACGAGGGCCGACTCGAGCAGGTCGTGCTCAATCTGCTCCTCAACGCGGCACAGGCACTTCCCGAGGCCCGCGCCGCCACGAACGAGATTCGCGTCTACGTTAGGCCACATTCCGAACAATCCGCTGTGCTCGAAGTCGCTGACAACGGAGAAGGAATACCACCGGAAGTATTGCCAAGAATCTTCGACCCATTTTTCACAACGAAGCCGCTTGGAGTGGGCACGGGCCTCGGGCTGTCGATCTGCCACGGAATCGTTGCCTCATTGGGCGGACAAATCACCGTACACAGCATGCCGGGCGACGGCACAACGTTCCACGTCGTGCTGCAAACGACGAATGTGATGCCCGGCGACGCGGCAACCATTCCGAACGAGCCGCTCCAGGTACGCCCCGGCGCCCGAGCGCGCGTCCTCGTGCTCGACGACGAGCCGCAGATAGCGAATACATTACGGGAGCTCCTCGCTGCCGAACATGATGTGGTTGCCTCCACAAGTGCTTTCGACGCGCTCGCGGCCGTTCGGTCCGGAGGCGCCTTTGACGTCATCTTCTGCGACTTGGTGATGCCCGGTATGGACGGGATCGAGTTCTACCGAGTCCTCCGGAAACAGTATCCAGGCCTCGAGCAAAGCGTCGTATTCATGACCGGCGGTGCGTTCACACGAGTTGCCGCCGAGTTTCTCGCATCTGTCGACAACCGACACCTGGAGAAGCCGTTCAGCATCGGGCTCATCGAGCGAATTGTGCGCGAGATGAAGGCTCGGCGAAAGGGTGCGTCGTGAGCGTCCTGCTAAACGTCGACCTCGGTGAGTTGGCCGGCGAATCGGAAGCGCTTTACGTATGGGCGCACATCGCAAACGTCGCGTGCGGCGGGCACGCAGGCGACGATGCTTCGATGAAGCGGGCCATCGAGCTCTGCCGCGCGCATGGGACGCGCCTCGGCGCCCACCCCTCCTATCCCGATCGGGAGGGGTTTGGTCGCCGTCCACTCGACATGTCGCCGGCCGCTCTGTTCGCGAGCGTCGCGGCCCAATGCGCTCGGCTCGCAGCGCTCGCCAGGAAGGCGCGCCAACCGATCGCGTACATGAAGCCGCACGGGGCGCTGTATCACGCAGCCGATCGCGACTCGGCGCTCGCGGAAGCGCTCGTTGCAGCTTCTCTCCAGTCGCTCGGGGAGCGCATCACCGTCGTCGGCCCGTCCTCCGGAGCCCTGGCGAGCGCAGCAGCCCGCGCCGGCCTGGACTTCGCCCGCGAAGCCTTCGCCGATCGAGGCGAGCGCCTGGACGGATCGCTCGTGCCGCGAAGCGAGCCAGGAGCGTTGATCGTGGACCCGGCCAGCGCAGCCGACCGTGCGCGCCAATTCGCCTCGCGGTTGAACGTCGAAACCGTTTGCATTCACGGCGACACGCCGCGGAGCGCCGAGATCGCAGCTGCGGTTCGCAACGCACTCGACGCCGCGGCGCAGCCGGCGGACTGACGTGAAGATTGAGATCGAGCCCTTCGGCGACAGAGCTCTTCGAGCAATGCTGCCGGACCCCGTCAATGCCGCCGCCCTGCTCGGCGCGTTGCGGTCGCACCCGCACGTGGTCGACGCCGTCGTGACCGAGCGCCACGCACTCGTCGTGTTCGATTCGACCGAGCCCCCCGACGGGCTCCACGAGGTGTTCGCGCGAGTGCTCAATACGTCCACCGTCGCACAGCCCGGACGAGAGCATACGATTGCCGTTCGCTACGACGGTGAAGACTTGAGTGACGTGGCCCGCCAAATCGGTGCCAGCCAAGAAGACGTCATTTCGCTTCACACGGCTGCTGAGTACGTCGTCGCCATGGTCGGTTTCTTACCGGGATTCGCGTATCTGCGCGGGTTGGACCTCCGGCTGGTGGTTCCGCGGCGGCCGACGCCAAGACCGCGCGTTTCCGCGAGGTCGGTGGCAATCGGCGGGCCATACACGGGCGTGTACCCGCATGCATCGCCCGGCGGCTGGCATGTGATCGGAACGGCCCCCGACTTCATTTCCTTCGACGTCCGGCGAGGCGCCTCGCTCGCGGTCGGTGACCGAGTGCGGTTCACGCCGGTGGCCCATTGATCGAGATCGCGGCCATCGCTGGCGTGGCCACCGTTCAGGATGGGGGGCGCCCTGGGTCGATGCACCAAGGCATTCCCCACGGGGGAGCGCTCGTGCCAATTGGGCTTGCGCGCGCTAACGCCCGCGTCTGCAACGGTCGAGACGAAGCCGCAATCGAAATCGTGGGAACGTTGAGGTTGCGTGCGCTCGCACCGGTGCGCATCGCGAGCGACGAAGCCCTAGCTCGGGACCTCGAGCCGCTCGAAGAGTGGACAATCGAGTGCGGCGCCGCCCGCGTCCGGTATGTCGCTCTCCGAGGCGGGCTCGACGTTCCGTACGTCTTGGGGGGTCGGGGTACGTTGCTCTCCGGATCATTCGGCGGCCACGAGGGGCGGCCGTTGAGAAAGGGGGATATATTGCGGGCTGGCTCCGCCGAGGTGCAACGATACCCGCTCCCGCCTCCCCCGGATCCCAACGCGCGAATCCGCGTTGTGGTAGGGCCAGACGTCGAGCGTTTCAGCCGAAACGCTCTGGATGTGCTGTTGTGTGCGACGTTTCGTATCTCCCCACGCGGGGATCGAACGGGGATACAACTTCTGGGCCCGGCGCTAGCTCGGTTGGACGGCGATCAGGCTGGTTCTGCCCCTATGATGCGAGGGGCGATACAGGTGCCTGCCTGCGGAGACGCTATTGTTCTCGGTCCGGACCATCCGACCGTGGGAGGGTATCCCGTCATCGCCGCCGTGGTGACCGCCGATGTGGGCGCCCTCATGGCCCGACCGCCCGGCACCGAGGTGCAGTTCATCGGGGCGGGACGAGCGACGTGATGCCACCGAAGCGCATGGTCCGACATGCACTCACCTCAGCGAAAAGGAGACGACCGTGAAACTCTACTTCAGCCCGGGCGCTTGTTCCCTCCATCCCCACATCGCACTACGGGAGGCCGAATTGCCGTTCGAGCTCGTGCGCGTCGATACGCGATCGCACAGAACCCAAACCGGGGCCGACTTCTACGCCATCAACCCGAAAGGATACGTCCCCGTGCTGGAGCTCGACGACGGGGCCCGATTGACAGAGGGCGCCGTCATCGCCCAGTTCATCGCCGACCGAGCCCCGGAATCCAAGCTTGCTCCGCCTGCCGGCACGATGGCCCGTTACCGTCTGCAGGAATGGCTGAACTTCATCGCAAGCGAGATTCACAAAGCGTTCGGTCCGCTCTTCGGGTCTGCCTCCGACGAGGCGAAGGACCAAGCACGCGCCCGTGTGTCCGCTCGGCTCGATCTGGTGGCACGTCAACTCGAGAAGACGCCGTACCTCTTGGGCGATACCTTCACAGTGGCCGATGGCTATCTCTATAATGTGCTCCGCTGGACCAAGTTCACCGGCATCGACCTCGCGCGCTGGCCCTCGCTGACGGCGTTCTACGCGCGGATCGACTCCCGGCCGGCAGTCCAGGCCGCGCTCACCGCCGAGAAAAGTTGACTGGCGTCGGTGTTCCTGAATCCTGAACGTGCGGTGACGGCATCAGCCAGAACTCGTGAGGAGTCATGTCAATGCGCAAGCCGATTCGTCGTGCAGTGGTCATTGGCGCGGGTGTCATGGGCAGCGGGATCGCCGCCCATCTCGCGAACGCGGGGGTCGACGTCCTCCTGATGGATGTCGTACCGCACGACTCGGGCGAGCCGGAGAGAAACCGCGCGGCACGCAACCGCCTCGCCGCTGCCGGCCTCGAACGAGCCGCAAAAGCGCGCCCGGCAGCGTTCTTTTCGAAGGATCGGGCGCGTCTCGTCTCGATCGGCAACGTGGCGGACGACCTCGACCGGGTCCGTGATGCAGACTTGGTCGTGGAAGCTATCACCGAACAGCTCGAGCCGAAGCGCGCCCTCTTCGAAAAGCTCGAGCAGGTTGTCCGAAGCGACTGCGTGGTCGCATCCAATACGAGTGGGCTGCGCATCAGTGAATTAATGGCCGGGCGTTCGATCTCGTTTCGACGACGCTTCCTGGTGATGCATTTTTTCAACCCAGTCCGGTACATGAAGCTGCTTGAGCTGGTGGCCGGTCAGGACACATCGCCCGACGTGATCGAGCAGACCCGCCAGTTCGGCGAGGATTTCCTGGGCAAGGGCGTCGTCGTCGCCAAGGACACTCCGAATTTCATCGGAAATCGGATTGGCATTCACGCGATGCTGCTGGCGATTCATTTGATGCTCGAACACGGCCTCGCGCCGGAAGACGTCGACGCCATCACCGGTGAACCGCTCGGTCATCCCAAGAGTGCGTCGTTCCGTACCGCGGATCTCGTCGGCGTCGACACGCTCGTCCATGTCGCCGACAACTGCTTCGCATCACTGCCCGCTGACGAAGATCGATCCATCTTCCAGGTTCCCGCGTTCATCCGGGCGATGGTCGAACGAAAGCTCCTCGGCGACAAGACCAATGGCGGGTTCTACCGAAAGCGCAAAGATGGAACGATCGAGACGCTCGATCCGAGGACGCTCGATTACCGCGCTCGGGCCGGCGACAAGGAGATACGTGCGACTTGCAAACGAATAGCGCAGATCGAGGACCCTGCCTCTCGCGTGCGAGAGCTTCTATTCGGCAGTCAGGCCGGTGGCACTGCCGCGCTCTTTGCCTGGAAGGTCGTGTCGCGCTCATTGGCCTATGCGGCCCGCCGAATCGGCGAGATTGCCGACGACGTGGGGTCGATTGACCACGCCATGAAATGGGGGTATAATTGGGATTTTGGTCCTTTCGGAATGTGGGATGCGATCGGCTTTGGCGCAACTACCGAGCGCATGAAAGCCGATGGGATATCCCTTCCGAATTCAATTGATGCCATGCGGGCCACGGGTGCAAAAAACTTCTATACCGATGACGGAAAGGTGTTTGACCTACTCAGCGGTGCAGTCGTCAATCGGGTGACCGATCCGCGTGCGGCCACGCTGCCGCGGCTGCGCCAGGGTGGAGCGCCGGTTCTCAGGAATGACGGCGCAGAAGCGTGGGATTTGGGCGACGGGGTCCTCGGCCTAACCTTCAAGACGAAGGCGAATAGTATTGATCCAGACGTGATTCAGCTCATGGGGGACGCCGTCGCAAAGGCGGAGAGCGATTTTCGGGCCATGGTCGTCGTGAATGGGGGCGAGCACTTCTGCGTCGGGGCGAATCTGCTTCTCGTCGCCATGGCGGCTAGCCAACACCAATGGGATAAGATCCGTTCGATGGTCCAAGGCTTCCAGGAAGCCAATCAACGAATGAAATATGCCAAGGTCCCGGTGGTCGCTGCTCCATTCGGAATGACACTCGGCGGCGGACTGGAGGTTTGTCTAGGCGCCGGCAACGTTCAGGCGGCGGCCGAGACGTACGCGGGACTCGTGGAGGTCGGTGTTGGACTCGTTCCCGCTGGCGGCGGAAGCATGAACTTGCTGTGGCACGCTTTGGAAACGATCCCCGAGGGGGCGACGGTCGATTCGTACGCAATCGTCACGCAGGTCTTCAAGAACGTTGCACTCGCCCGCGTTGCAACGAGCGCGGAGGAGGCGAAGGAGTTCGGCTACTTTGGGCGGAACTCGGGTGTGAGCTTCGATCGGGCTCGATTGCCAAGCGAGGCGAAGGCGCGCGCGATAGGACTCGCCGAGAGTGGTTGGCATCCCCCGGCACCGCGCGCGCACATCCTCCCGGGAGACAGCGGGATCGCGACGCTGAAGTTGCTGATACGAAGCCTCGGCGAGGCGGGTCAGGCGAGCGAACACGACGCGAAAATCGCCACACGACTCGCTGAGGTTCTCTGCGGCGGCGTGTCGGGAGCTGCACACGAAGTCACCGAGAGCGAAATGCTCGAGCTAGAACGCGAAGCCTTCGTCAGCTTGAGCGGTGAACCGAAGAGCCAGGAGCGCATGCAGCACATGTTGATGAACAACAAGCCGTTAAGGAATTGACCATGATCGAAAACATCGTCATCGTCGACGCGGTCCGATCGGCTGTCGGGCGCGCCACCAAGGGAACGCTCGCCCAGACACGTCCCGACGAGCTCGCGGGCCAGGTTATGGCGAGGCTGCTCGCGCGCGTTCCGCGGATGAAGCCGGGCGACGTGGAGGACATCGTGCTCGGCTGCGCGATGCCCGAGGGCGAACAGGGATTGAATGTCGCACGTGTGGTCGGAATGCTCGGCGGGTTGCCGGTCGAAACCAGCGCGATGACGGTCAACCGTTTCTGCTCGAGCGGATTGCAAGCCATCGCCATCGGTGCCGGAGCGATCGCGACTGGTGTGAACGACATCGTCATCGCGGGCGGGGTGGAATCGATGACGATGGTCCCGATGACCGGCAATAAGCTGAGCGCCTCACCCGAGGCGATGCGGCGCTGTCCGGAGGTGTACGTTCCAATGGGGATCACGGCAGAGAACGTCGCCAGGGCGTTCGGCATCACCCGGGCTGATCAAGATGCCTTCTCCCTGCGAAGCCAACAGAAGGCGACAGCGGCGATCAAGGCGGGCGTGTTCAACGACGAGATCGTTCCGGTTCAGGCCACACGTTACGAAAACGGCGTCCGCGTCGGGATTGCCTTCGGCCGCGATGAACTGGTGCGTGGCGACACGACGCTCGAAGGTCTTGCGGCGCTCAAGCCCGCGTTCATCAAAGATGGCACCGTCACTGCCGGCAATGCGTCGCCGCTCTCTGACGGCGCAGCGGCCGTGCTCATGATGAGAAAGGCCCGGGCTGACGCGCTAGGCATCCAGCCACTTGCTCATTTCCGCGCGTATGCGGTGGCCGGAGTCGATCCGAAGATCATGGGGATAGGGCCGATCCCCGCTGTTCGGAAGCTCCTCGCCAAGACGGGCTTGTCTCTTCGTGACATCGACCTGGTGGAGCTCAACGAAGCCTTCGCGAGCCAAGCGGTCTACGTTCAGCGCACGCTCGAGATTCCGGACGAGAAGCTCAACGTGCACGGAGGAGCGATCGCGCTAGGGCACCCGCTCGGGTGCACGGGAGCAAAGCTGACCGCTACGGTTCTCCACGAATTGCGACGCCGACACGCGCGGTACGGCATCGTCACTATGTGCATCGGAGGCGGGATGGGCGCGGCGGGCCTCTTCGAAGCGGCCACCTGAGGCTCAGCTCTGGACCGGGCTCGCGCCGAGCAAGATCTGGACGAACGATTCGTAGCCGGCCCGCCACCGGTCAAGATCCCCAGAAAGGCCGTCGGTGAGTTGGATGCCGAACCCCGCAGGGACAGTCGCACCACCAACGGGCCCAAACGGCCGCTTCCAGGCTACCTTTCCCGCTAGACGGGCTCGGCGTTCCGCGCGGGGGGGCCACATTTCGAGCCATACTTCTTGCCCGGCGTCGGGCGCCGCCGTGGTACGCACGTACAGGCCCGCAGCACTGACATTGTAGGAATAGCCAATCTCGTCTTCTTCGCGCCCTGCCGGGCGGAAGGCGACGGCGGTCCCGTACAGCATGCGAGGGCTCGCTCGCTTGTCGACCCCACGAGCCGCGAGAAGCTCGTTGACGAGGAAGAGCACGTTTTCGGGAGGCGCAAATCCGTCGGCAATCGACGCGCGCCCGAGAGTCTTGGCGGCGGCGTGCGCCGCGGCCATGTGTTTGGGCGGTGCGACCAGAATCCACGGCGCAGTGGAACCGCGCTCGCGGGCCTGTGCAAGCACTGCGACGGCACCCTGCGGTTCGAGGTCGTCGGCCGCCACGACCACCGTGACGCCTTCACGTTCACATTCCTCAGCTAATGTTTCACCGCTCGTCGCGAAACGCACGGCGAAGCCGCCATTATATAAGGCTCGTCCCATGACGATGCGCCAGGTAGCCTCAGCGCCGGCTACGATGGCCTGCCTTTCTGCCACCGGTTCGCGCGGTTGGTTTTGGGGGCCGCCCTGCCGCAGCGCCGCAGTGTGCGCGAGCAGCCCGCGCAGCCGGCGAACGAGACCCTGTGGCGAGGCAACGCTGACCAGATCGTCGCCGCCACCGGAAAAGAGCTCGGCAAATGCCAGATCACTCAGCTCCGGAGCGACGCCGAAGATGGGTACCTGCGCCAACCGGAGCTGCGATCGCGCCTGCGCGGAGGTCTGCGCGGCCCCCGGGGCATCCAGGCGCAACACGATCGCGAGCGGTTGAACGTCGGCAAGCGCCTGGATGGCGTCCTCGCACCTAGGGACGAACGCAGCCGGGGCCCCCACCGATGCGGCCGCCTCATGAATTCGGCGAGCACCGTCTTCGCGAAAACCGACCACGATCAGTGGACGGTCCGGGTGCGTCAAGAGATCCCCACGCGCTTCATGGTAGGTACGGCCGCCCCCGGCACCTCGTTAAGCGGGGCTCTCGCCCGGACTAACCATGGAGGCATTGACGCCAGCCTCTACCGCGGCGACTGAGGCAGTTTCGACGTTGACCCTGCCGACCGGCGGATCGTAGGGCGCTCGGCCGATCTGCTTCGTCCGGAAACCTTCGCTCAGCGCGCCCAGCAAATACGCCCTCAAGCAAAACCGAAAAATGCTCGGTTGCTTCAGGTCCTGATGGATCGACCCCGCAATCCTCGCATGCGCATCCGGAAGCTTGCTCCAATGCAGCCCCGGGCTCTCGTGATGCGCGGCGTGATAACCATTGTTGAATACGAGCCAGTTTCCGAGCGGCGAGCAAAAATTGCGCGAATGATTGTGCTCCGACCAAGGGTCCGTGTGCACGTGCTGAATGTAGTTGATGAAAATCATCGACCAGTTCGCGAACATGGCCGGGATCAAGAACCCGAAACCGTACACCAGAGGCCCAATTCGCGGGCCCCGTAGCCAGAGCGCGACCGCCAAGAGCGCGGCATGGCTTCCGATCAGGGTCACGTATTGCAAACGCATTTGCCGAACCAAGCGGGGGTTCGTGTCGTGCGCCTTGCGACTGTATTCGTCGATCAGCGGCTTCTGCCAATACGCAGATACGAAATAGTACGTGCTGGCCACGAGCCACGTATTTTTCTTCGAATACCGCCACGTGATTGTCGCATCACCGGCTTTATTTACGTACTTGTGGTGGTTTAGGTTGTGAGTCGGGATCCAAAAAAAGGTCGGATAGCCATAGAAGATGCTGAGCCAGGCCGAGTACAGCGAGTTCATCGTTCGGCCGGTAAACATGGGGCAGTGGTTCTGGTTGTGGCTGAAGACGCCGGCGCAGAAGCCGAAGTACAGGCTGAGCGGCAGAAGCCAGGGCACAAAGCGAGGCTCGACGTACGGCGCGAACCCGAGAGCGGGGAAAAAGACGAAGGCCCAGAGCGCCGTTCGCCAATCGGAGCTGTGACGGAGCATGGCAGACCTCGATGCGGTGCGTGCTAGGCTAAATGCTTCGGCGCAATCCCGCACACCATTTTTGACGGCGTGAAGAAGCCAAGCTTTCCACTCTCCTCCTGCGCAATGCCATTCGCAGCCGGTTGGACAGCGCAACGCGTCAGCTGGAACGGCCGTCAGCGGTGGCGAGAACGCCATATAAATCTGGCCGCCTATCGCGGAAAAAGCCCCACGAAGCGCGCGTACGAGCGAGCGAGCGTAGGTCGAACGTCGCCGTAACCACACCTTCCGCGTCGCGGTCGAGCTCGGCGCGCTTGTCTCCTCGCGCGTCGGCGATGAATGACGAGCCATAAAACCGTTGCCCGCCTTCGCTTCCAACGCGATTCGCGGCCACGACGGGCACGACGTTCGCCACGGCGTGTCCGATCATGGCCCGTTGCCAAGGATCCCGCGTGTCGAGATCGGGCTCGTGCGGTTCGCTCCCAATCGCCGTGGGATATAGAAGCAACTCGGCGCCAAGAAGCATCATCGCGCGGGCCGACTCGGGAAACCACTGGTCCCAGCAGATACCGACGCCGAGCCGCGCGAAGCGCGTGTGCCAAACGCGAAAGCCGGTATCGCCGGGACGAAAGTAAAATTTTTCCTCATACCCAGGCCCATCCGGAATATGACTCTTGCGGTAAACGCCGAGCAACGTCCCGTCCGCGTCGATCACGGCGATGCTGTTGTAGTGGACGGGCCCCGACCGCTCGAAGAATGACACCGGAATGACGATGGCCAGTTCCCGCGCCACCTGTCGGAATCGGGCCACCGCCTCGTCCTCGTCCAGCGTCCGCGCCTCAGAGAACCATTCAGATCGCTCCTCACGACAGAAGTACGGTCCCTCGAAAAGCTCGGGGGGAAGAACGACGTTTGCCCCCTGCGCGGCGGCTTCCCGCACGTAGTGTTCGACGCGGTCGATGTTCGCGGACCGAGGACCACCCAGTCGGCACTGGATCGCGGCCACTGTGACATTGCCCTCGGTCATTTTTCCCCCGACGGTCGTACGGCACGAGCGCCGACGTTGGTCATCGTATCCCGGTCCCGGGGTTGCTGCTGCGTGATGCAATGCAACGCGCCGCCGCCGCTGAGTACGGCCCGAGCATCGACCGCGACGATGCGGCGGTCCGGGAAGAGGCCAGCGATACCCTCGAGCGCTTCGTCGTCGAACGGCGAGTCGTAGGTGGGAACGATGATGGCGGCGTTCGAGATGTAAAAATTCACGTAGCTGGCCGGCAGGACGTGCCCGGTCGGATCGATGACTCGTCCCGGAGACGGAATGCGAACGACCTCGAGCCGGCGTCCGCGCGCATCGACCAGCGCCGCCGCCTCCCGGGCGATCGCGTTCAGGGCATCGCGGTTCGGATCTTCGGCGCCCCGAGGCTCCATCACGACCACGACTCCGGGCTGGGTGAATCGTGCGATCGTATCGACGTGACCGTCGGTGTGATCACCCGTCAACCCGTCGCCGAGCCAGAGAACTCTTTCGCAGCCTAGCGCGTCGGCGACGGCGCGCTCGACTTCAGGCGCCGTCATCGCAGGATTGCGATTCGGGTTTAACAGGCATTGCCGCGTCGTCAGGACGGTGCCCTCACCGTCGACTTCGACGGCTCCACCCTCGAGGACGAATGGCATTCTAAAAAAACGCTTACCGACAATTGCGGCGATGCGTTCCGCGACGCGATCGTCCTCATCGAGAATGTATTTCCCACCCCACCCGTTGAACGCAAAGCCCACGCTACCGCTTTCGCCCCCGGGCCCCTGGAGAAACAGCGGGGCCGTGTCGCGCAACCAGATGTCGCCGAACGGGACACGGTGAAACCGCGTGCGAGGATGTGTCAGTGCGATACGGGCAAGGCGCGCGGTCGCGTCGTCCGGTACGAGTACGTCTGCCGTCTCTCCTTCCGCTACCGCTGCGACGAGCTGCGCGAACGCACGCCGGGTAGCTGCGAGATTGTCCTGCCAGAGATTTTCGTGGCTCGGCCATGCCAGCCATGTCGCCGAGTGCGGGGCCCACTCGGCAGGCATCCGGAACCCGGCTTCGCGCGGCGTGATCATCGAGGAGCAGCGTACAGCGTCGTCGGAGCGCTTTCGAGTGCCCACCGGTCAACGGTGGCGCCGCCGCGATCAAGGCGTCCCCGTGCGGGTCACTCGAAGGTTACGCACCGTAGTAGGCAACATGCCGATCGCTCCACGAACGCCGAGCGAGAGACGCGCGTCCTGCTCGACGCCTTCGGGACATGTGCCCGAGGGCCCGCTCGGCACGCTCCATAGGACTTCGGTGCCGTTGCGCTCTACGCGAAGCGATGTCGCCGCGCCGGCCGCGGGAGGCCCGGGGCATGCTTGCCCACCCACGACGAGTTCTCGTCCGAGCTCGTCACGCAATACAACGAGAGTCGTCGCGCCGGTCGGCATGTCCAGATCCACAACGACATCCACATACGTCCGGTCCGTGACGAACACCGTCGCACCAGGGGACAGCGTAAGCCCCAGCGCCGCATCAAACGCGATGACGTCTGGTACAACGAGCCGATCGGGAGCCGTATTGGAAGTATCGCCGACCAGCAACGGCTCGTCGAGTGTCGAGTACTGGCTTCGCGTGTCGAATCTTAGCGCGGTGAGAGTGGGGTCGGGCCCGCTGCTCGCGTCGAGCCACATTGCCAGCCCGCTATCGGGCGAAATCGCCGCATTCGTGACCTGTACAGCCACGTCGTCGAGTGAACCGAGCGCTCCGAAGGAGCCACTCCAGGGCTGCCAGCGCAGCCATCGATCACCCGTCCACAGTGCGGGCGCTCCGCCCGCCCCTCCGAAAAGCATGGGATTGGTAAGTGTGCCTTGAATGGGGGCGGCCGCCTCGAATGTGCCGTCTGGATCGATCAGCCAGGTGTTCTGGAGCATCGCACCATCGGTCATTCCCTCACCAGCTGACGGGGCGACCACGAAGAGTGCTCCACCCGATGGCAGTGCCGAATAAGCGCGGGCTCCCCCGACCACCGGCTCAGTCCACGTCGCAAGCTCGCTTTGGGCGTTGCTCGAAAAGAGCTCCATTGTGGTCACGGGTGCCCCATTCGCATCGACGCCCCCGGCGACAAGGATATCGCCGGAGGCCAACAGCAGGACGTCGGCCCCGAGTCGCGCGTACGTAAGGCCGGCGACGTTCTGGACGCGAACCGTGCGAGTGACGGGATCCACCACCTCCATAGAAGTGAGCAGCGTTGCGCCGTCTGCGCCGATTCCGCCAACCAACAGGGTTTCGCCAGTCGCGAGGACGACGGCTCCGTGGTCCGAGCGTGCCTCGCTCAAAAGTATTGGATTCTGCTGATCGAACCCGCCGATGGATGGGTCGTAGACTTCCGCGTCGGCGAGAACCAATCCAGGGGTTTGCGCGTCGACGCCGCCAGCCACCAGAGCTCCCGCGCCAAACGCGGTAATGCTTTCATGCAGGCGCGGTGTGCGCAGGTCCGGCTGCGCAGCGGTCACCTGGCCGGTATCGAGGTGAGCGACAGACGTCGTCGATGCGCCGCCCACCACGAGCACCTGTTGCGCCCCGGTAGCCCCCAAGACCGCTCCGCTTGGGTTACTAGAGAGCGATGGTAGCCCGCACGACGTGAGCGCCGGCAAGACGAGAACGTCCACATTGCCCTGGGCCGCGATGTTGCCTACACCCCACCACTCGCGATCGCTCTCCATCGCGTCGATGAAGAGCGCACGCGACGCGGGATCGATTTCGACGAGTGTGGCACCCGCACTCGTGCCGACCACTCGCGCGCCTACAGGGGAGGTTGTGGGTTCGAAGTCACCGACCCCATAATAGAAGGCGTACGCGTTGCCATCGAGGGTCAGTCCTCCCGGTGCACAGACCACGTTCATCGTCACGGCGCGCGTCGTAATGCGCGGCGCACGATGGCAAGCGATTGACGCCATCGCCAGTACTAGCGACCCACCCCATTTGCTACGATAAAAGCGTCGCATCAACCTCCGAATGTACCCCCAAGTATTCGGCAAGTACGTACTCGAGCGCGAGCTTGCTCGAGGCGGCATGGCCCGCGTCGTGCTTGCAACACTGCGCGGCGCCGGAGGGTTCGAGAAGCGGCTCGTGGTCAAACAGATTCGCGACGAGCTCGCCTGTGACGATGAATTCGTTCGCCGATTCGTCGAGGAAGCGAAAACGACGGTCGCCCTCGCACACCCCAACATCGTGCCCGTGTACGAACTGGGCGTCGAGCTGGGCACGTACTTTTTAGCCATGGAGTTCGTGGAGGGCGTGAGCCTCGCGGAGCTCCTTCGAGCCGCTCCCGGACGCCTGACGCCGTACGAAGGAGCCTATGTCGGAATCGAAGTTTGCCGGGCTCTCGATTACGCACACCGACGAGTGGGCGTCGTTCACCGCGACGTGACTCCGCGAAATGTGATGGTCGATGAAGAGGGGCAGATCAAAGTCATCGACTTCGGCATCGCGTCGCCCGTAGCGACCGCAGCGAGCGGCCACGGCGTCTTCGGTTCGCCAGGCCACATGCCACCCGAACAAATGGCCGGGCGCGAGTTGACGGCGGCCGCCGACGTCTTTGCAGTGGCCGTTCTGCTCATGGAGCTCTGGGAGGGGCGACCACCCTTCCGTCGGCGCACGGTCGACGAGATCGAGGCTGCCATGCGGGCGGCGCACCCGAAACCAAGCGACGTCAACGTGCGCTTGCTTCCGCTCGACGACACAATGGCGAGCGCGATGTCGCTTGACCCGCAATCGCGCCCCCAGCAGGCCGACGATCTGGGTCGGGCGTTGCGGCGCTTCCTTTCCGGGGTCGATCTCGGCGATGTGGCAAGGCAGCTGGGAGATCGAGTTCGCGAGACGCGCGCTCGCCCTCCGACCATGGCCGCCGAGCCGAGGCCCGTATTGCAGCGCCCGCCGTCGCGTCCGACGGCAACGCAGATCGGCACGAAGACATTCGCCGCGCGCGACGAGGTTCGGGAGCTGCAAGCGGTCCGTAACCCGAACGAAGAGTCGACGCGCAGGCTCCGGTCGACATCGCCTGCCCCGATCCGAGACGTCGAGACCGTAGCAATGCGGCCTATCGAGACCGGCCCTCGCACGGAGCGGGGCGACGTTGGGCGCCAACGAACCTGGCTCGGCATCTCGGTCGGAGCGGCCATCCTCTCACTGCTTGCCTTCTTGCTCGGCCGGGGCCTCGCTGTCACCAGGCGCGAACCGCCAATACTGGCGAGGGATGCGGCCGAATTCTCCGCTCTCCCTGTTCGCGCAGCTGTCTCTTTGGCTCCGAACACCGCGAACTCGGAAATCGCGGCTGCGCGGACGACTGGCGCAACGACCACAACGCCCATCGTCGAGCGTGCGCAATTGATTCTTCTCGGCGACGGGACATTGGCACGCGTCGACGGAATTTCGCGCGGGGCCTGTCCCACGCGCGCCACGGTTGACCCAGGCACGCATTCCGTTACGTTTTCGTTCCCGGCGACGGGCGAATCGAAAGGCGAGCGGCTTACCTTGGGCCCTGGCGAACGGACAACTCTCCGCGCCGACTTTACGGGGGCAACGCCGACTATTCGGGTCGAACGCTAGCCATTGGTGGGGCAATGACCGCGCCCACCGTCATAACCTTCGCGGACCGAACCGCTTGGCCGCGGCCGAGACGCCATGCCCGATTTTTTTGAGCTCTTTCGCCACCTTTCGCCCGAGGAGCAGTTCGTACAACGCTCGGCCCGCGCGTTCGTGGACGCGCGCATTCTCCCGGACATCGCGGCGCATTGGGAGCGGGGAAGCTTCCCCGCGGCGCGAATCCGTGAACTGGGCTCCATCGGCCTGCTAGGGTCCAACTTGCACGGGTATGGGTGCCCAGGCGAAAGCGAGGTTTCCTACGGCGTCGCGATGCAAGAGCTCGAGCGCGGCGATTCCGGGATTCGCTCATTCGCGACCGTTCAAGGCTCTTTGGTCATGTACCCGATTCTCGCGTTCGGGTCCGAGGAGCAGAAGCACAAATATCTTCCGCAGATGGCCGAAGGCAGGATCATCGGCTGCTTCGGTCTCACCGAGCCCGAGTTCGGGTCTAACCCGGCCGCCATGCGAACCGTTGCGATCGACGACGGCACCGCGTACGTCATCGACGGGACCAAGCGCTGGGTCACTAACGGAGGTATCGCGGACGTGGCGCTCGTGTGGGCCAAGCTGGGCGGGCCCGACGGCGAGGTGCGTGGTTTCCTCGTCCCGACGGATATCGCGGGCTTCGAAGCGCGACCTATCGAGCGAAAGGTCAGCCTGCGAGCGAGCGTCACAAGCGAGCTGGTGCTGACCAACGTCCGAGTCCCAAAGGACTCTCTTCTTCCCGGCGCCCGTGGCATGAAAGGGCCGCTGTCGTGTCTGACCGCGGCGCGCTTGGGAATCGCGTGGGGCACCATCGGCGCTGCAGCGGCTTGCTTCGACTGCGCGCTCGATTACGCAATGCGCCGCGTTCAGTTCGCCGGCAAGCCCATCGCCGCGCATCAGCTCACCCAGGCAAAATTTGCAGACATGATCACCCAAATTACGAGCATGCAGCTCATGGCGCTCGAGGCTTCGCGGCTCAAAGCCGAAGGGCGTCTCCGACCGCAGCAGGTCAGCATGGTCAAGCGACACAATGCGAGCAACGCGCTCGACATTGCTCGGAGCTGTCGAGACGTGCTGGGTGCAAACGGGATCACCCTCGATTTTCCGGTGATGCGTCACCTGTGCAACCTGGAGACGGTAGTGACCTACGAGGGGACCGATGACATTCACACGCTCGTGCTCGGACAGGACTTGACCGGGATCCCGGCCTTCGAATGAATGCGCTTATCCCATGAAGGTCCCCGCTAATGCACCGAGCTGGCGCAGTGCCTCATAGAGCCCAATTCCCACCGCGTTCGCCAGGTTGAGCGATCGGACCGCTCCAAGTGTTGGGATGCCAACAATTCGACTGGGAAATCGCGCGAGCAACTCGTCAGAAAGCCCGACGCTCTCTTTCCCGAACACGAGCGCATCGCCAGGGGCATAGGCGGCGTTTGCGTAGCTATTGGTCGCGGTCGCGCTGAAAAGGTGAAGTGCACGCGACGGCGATTCCATCGACCACGCGTCGAGAAAATGGTCGAAGTCGACGTGGGTCCTCACGTCGACGAGGTGCCAATAGTCAACCCCGGCTCGGCGGACGCTGTGCTCATCGATACGAAAGCCCAGCTTGCCAACGAGATGAAGAGGCGAGGCGGTCGCGGCGCAGAGGCGGGCGACGTTGCCGGTGTTGGGCGGAATCTCCGGCTCCACCAGGACGACGTGCAGGGATGGTTCAAGTGGCTTGGCGCGGAGGCGAGGCGTGGAGGAAAATGTCTTCGGCATCCGTTCGACGCACCAGGCTTGACGCTACGTTCGCAAACCGTAGCCTCGAAACGCATCAGCCGCCTGGGCATCGGAACCTATTTGCGCCGCCCCATCAAGGTCGCCGTCGTTGCGTCGCTCGCCATCCTCGCCCCGACACGTAGCACGCCTGCTGCGGGCCTGGATCCTGCGGAGCGCCTGATCACACCAGGACTTCCGGCGGGGACACCGACTCAGCAAGTCGCCCAGAACCCGAGCGAGGTACTTGCCCTACCCTTCGCGGCCGAGGCGGTGCCGAACAATTATCCGTGCTTGCCGAACAACGTCGCCCGGGCGAGCTTCATGAGTGAGCCCGGAATGGCAATCGTCCGTGAATGCGGCCTCGACGCCGAGCGTGAAACCGCTGAAGCCCGTCGTGCGCGCAATATGCATCGCGGTCGGTGCTACGTGAACGCGAGCGCTGGCGGCCTGCAATATTGGCACCTCGGAGCACGTGGCGCGATCGACCTGAACACCCATCAATTCTCGGCTGAGAACACGAAACCTGACTCGATGATCCAGGTCTACTCCTTGAGGGCTCGGAAAGGCTTGGCCTGCGGGTTCGAGGTCGTGGGTAATCTCGGCTTCGTCGCAAACACGTCACCTTGGGTCTCGGGGGCGGACTTACGGTGGGCGCGGCCGACTCCGGGGCCGTCGACGGCATCTCAGGCGATCGGCAGTGGACGGTGTCTTTCGAGGCCGGCGTGACCCTTTGATGTCCGGCACACTCGTGGCCATCGGCCACAAGCGGCTTGTTCGGGCGGTCTGCGCGATCGGGCTCATCGGCTGCACCGCCGGTTCGGCCGGTTCCGTGGGATTCTCACCGCCTCGCGCTGCCGAGCGTACTGCGCCTGCGACCGACGCAGCTGCCCCAGAGGCCTCTCCAGTGTTCGCCAATTTCCGGTTGCACATGGTGCGGGTTTCCAATCGCTTTCTCTCCGACGGTCACGGCGAACGCTTCGACGCCGTCGTGTGGGCTAACGCCGCCGCCCAATCCGCGCTTCGGACCCCGCGTCAAATGGATGATGGCGCCTTGCTGATCGAAGACACGAGCGTGCATGATGCACGTGGCGAACGGCCCACGGGATTGCTGGTGATGGAAAAGAGGCAGGGGCAATGGAGCTTCGCCTCCGTCGCTCCAGACGGCTCAGCCGTCACCGATCCGCGTGTTACCCTGTGCGCGACGTGCCACCGCGACGCCCGCGATTCCGTGTTCCCGGTGACACGTTGACCATCAGTTGCGCCGGAGCCCCGAACTGCGCACCTGTTGCTCGAGATCACGGAACCGTTGCGCAAGGGCTCGGACGAGCGCGCCGGTCCACCCTCCGATGCCCAGGCCTTCGGTCATCGTGCTCTTGCTCAGAACAAGAACCGTGACGGAGTCCATCGCCTCCACCGTCGCCGCCCGAGGCTCATCAAGAATAAGCGCCATTTCCCCGAAGACATCACCGCTCGCCATGATAGCCAGCGTCTCCTGGTCTGCCCCGACGCTTCGGAAGGCGCGGCAGCGGCCGCTGACGATCATGTAGGCGGCATCTCCGACGTCGCCCTCGCGAATGATCACGGCGCCCGCGGCAAATGCCTTGCGAGGCAAGTGCAACCCTCCGCGCAGGAACGATGACACGTCTCGCTGCAAGTCCAGGACGCTCTGATAGCGATGGTCGGGTATCGTTGCGGTCGCCCGCGCAACGATGCTTTTGAGGCGCTTCGATATCCCGATGCCCAGCGTCGCCTCGTCTATGGGAACGACGGCGCCCTCCCGGGCTCGTTGAATCGCCGAATCCATGTCGTGGCAGGGGCCATAGGGCGTCTTGCCACTCACGATCTCATAGAGGACCGCGCCGAGCCCGAACACGTCAGATCGCTCATCCATTTCGGCGGGGGTTCCGCGCGCCTGCTCCGGCGCCATGTAACCTGGCGTCCCCACGGGGCCGGGAGCCTCCATTTGCGACGAATTTCCGGACGCGGGCTTCGTCTTGGTCAGCCGCGCCAATCCCCAATCCATCACGTAGACTTGGCCGAAATTCGCAACCATGATGTTTTCAGGCTTGAGGTCGCGGTGAATGACCCCGCGATGGTGGGCGTACGCAAGCGCGTCGCAGACCTTCGTGAAGATCTCGAGACCTTTCTCGAGCCGGTCGGTGGAGCCGAGCGGCAGCGCGGGATCGCGCAGCCAGCGGTCAAGCGACGCGCCACGCACGAGCTTCATCGTGAAGTACGGAACCCCATGCTCGTCAACCGCAAGCTCGTGGACGGGAACGATGTTCGGGTGTTCGAGCTGACCGGTCATCTGCGCTTCCGCGATGAATCCGTCGCGGTAAAATTTCTCCATCGCGAGGGTCTTGTCGAGCCGTTTCAGCGCGACATGTCGCAACAGATTGCGATCGGTTGCAGGATGAATGCGCCCCATCGCACCGCGCGCCAGTTCCGCGTAGATCCGCAGGTGAGCCGGCGTCGGAATGCCTTCGCGTTTGACCTGCGCTGGCTCGACCTCGTTGTCGCCACCGACCGGAATCGATTCGATGACGCGCACAGGTCCGGCATTGGTATCTTCGGACATCGACGGGCACTCCGGATCGTTTTGAAGCGCGCACGAGAGCACTGACACTGCCGCGTGCGAACCGGAAGGTAAGACTAGAGAGTGAGTATCGCCAGGAGCGCAACGATGGCAGCGACAGCACCGAACAGCGTCACCCCGATCGCCACGACATACGAGGCGCGGAGCGCAGGCTGCGCGTGCAGGCCCTCGAGACAGTAGCAACCTCGTAGAAAGGCTCTCGCACTTCGACCGGGAAGCCCTACCGCGAAGGCGCCGATCGAGAGGGCGACGCCCGGGCCTTCCTTCGTGACCAAGACGATCGCGCCAATCGGTCCGATGACGAGGTCCCAGCCGGCGGCGTAGAGGCCGAAGCGCAGGGCTCTTGCGGATGCCCCGCGGGCGCCTGAGCGACGCGCGCCATGATCGAGCGCCCACCCGTGAGCAGCGTGTGCGGCCACGAGCAGCAAGGCAATGAACGGCACGCCGATGGCGACAAACCGGAACGCCGATGCGCCCTCGTAGAGGGCCACATGCTGGACCCATGCGGGCGCCAAGATCGCAACGGGGACAAGAGCGGCGAGCGCCATGGCGATTGCCGCCAGTGTTTCACACACGACCGCGAATCGAAGCGCTGGAGCGAGCGGCCCATCGGGCAGCGACTCGAAGAACCGTTCGGCATCCAACGTGGCGGCTCGGGCCGTAGCCCACAGTCGCCCGATGGATGTGGCGCCCGGGCGCTCCCAAGGGACGACCGCCACGACGCCCGACTGCGTCTCGTCGTGAGTGCACCCGGCGCAGTCTGCTTCGCCGCAGCGCGCGCAGACTACAGCCGCAGGGACTTCGGAGTCCGCGAGCTCGTCTCCGTCGGAGCGAGCATCCGCGGTCGCTTTGATGGCCATCCGCACTCCCTAATCGCTGGGTACGAACTCTGACACGCGTCTGCTTGGTGTGCACGCGACCCTAGTGGAGGACTTGGTCGCGCGAGGATCCGCGGCGCAGACGGAGGTCGTCCGCGCGGCCACCGAAGGCCAACGCCACGGCCAACGCAGCGGCGGAAAGACCAACCGTGACGTACACGCCCGCCCCGAATGCAAAGCGAAGCGGTACGCCGTGCGATCCGTGAGGCGGTCTGGCAAGTAGGACAAGCGCCGACACCCCTGGAATTGCCGAGAGAAAAGCGGCCGCAAGGCGAGCGCCCCGCATTTGCGCAATGGACCGGCGACTAACGACCGTGGGTGCGAGCACGCACCATGCGATGCCTGCCGCCCAAACCCACCCTAGACGTTTAGCGAGCGCGAAGCCGGAATAGGTTACGATGTCGGGCAGTGTGATTTTGACCCACGGCGAGAGGAACGCTGCGACGCCCACCAGAGCCAGCACAGCCAAGGGACCTCGGCCACGTCCTAGAAAAGTCACGGGTAATGGCTCGTGTTCCGGCTGGAGCGGCATGCCGTCGAGCTCGAGTTCGTCGGTCGATGGCGACACCCGATGAAACGGCACAAGGGCGATGCCACATACCGAGCACGAACGCCCTTCGCGTCCATCGACCAAATCGTGACAGAACGGACATGATGCCAGCACGAGCTGACATAATAGCGCGGGCGACAAGCTTTTTCCCATGGGCGGATCGGGCGCCGGCGGCATCTCGCCCGGCCCGGTACGTCGGGATCGATCCTTGCCCCGTCGAGTGGACGGCGGCCCCCGAGGCGAGACAAACTCGCGGCCATGCCTCGCTCGTGGCAACCTCGATCCGGCCACGGGCGGGAGCTGGTTTGCCTCCTACCCGGGATGGGAGCGGGCTGGTACGCATGCTATTGGGATGGATTTAGGTTCCCGGACTTCGCTGCAGCGATTGCCTTCGTGGTCCGCATCGCGTGCCCAACGCACAAGCGCGATCACCACCCGGAGGTCCAGCTCGCGCGGCGACGTGCGCATGTCATCTGGTGGACGCATGACGCGGACGGGGTGACGCAACTCGACTTGGACGCCGCCGAGGCCACTTACGCGATTGGCAGATGACCAACCCGGACCAACTGTCTGCCTCGCGCGCCGCGCTGTCCGCGCGGATCGAAGCGGTGATCGGAGCGGGCGAGATCGATCGGCTCGACGAAGCGCTCACTCATGCGAGTTTCGCCAACGAGAGCGGGGCCCCAGACAACCAACGCCTCGAGTTCCTGGGCGACGCCGTCCTCGGCATTTGCGTGAGCGAAATGTTGGTGGCGGCTCACGGTGCCGCGGACGAGGGAAAGCTGACGCGCATGCGCGCCGCCCTAGTGAATGCCGAGGCTCTCGCCGAATGGGCCCGCCGAATCGGCCTCGGCGAGTGCATCGCTCTCGGCCGCGGCGCCACGCTCGGCCTTGAGCGCGAGCAGACCAACGTACTCGCCGATACCGTCGAGGCAATCGTAGCAGCCGTGTACGAGGCGCGCGGACTGAACGGAGCACGAGCTCTCGTCCGAGAAGTGGTGAGCCATCGCTTCGAAAAAGCCGAGGCGTTCGCGATGCCCGACCCGAAAAGCGCTCTCCAGGAATGGGTGCAAGCCGACGGTTTGCCAGCCCCGACGTACCGCGTCGTCGAGCTGCGCGGCGCTCCGCACGAGCAAGTGTTCGAGGTGGAGGTTTATCTCGGAGATCGCCCCGTGGCCCGCGGTGAGGGGAGGAGCAAGCGCCTTGCCGAACGCGCAGCCGCGGTCGCTGCACTCGCACAGCTCACCTCAGCGAACGCGTGACGCGGTCAACGCGCTCCGCCGTCGGCTTCAGCCGTGCAAGCGACATCGGCCGTCTGCAGCAACGAGTCGTTCCGGTCGTGGACCCTCAATGACCTGAGCGTGCGAAGCAGCCGGTCCGTCGCTTCCTTGACGCGCTCCCCGGCCAGAGCCTCCCGGATCGCACCGGCAACCTGATCGACGTCCCGGTGAACGGCCGCAACCGTGCCGCGCCGCCACACGATCGAGAAGTAGCTGCCCTCCGCCACCGGATAGGGAACGAATTCGCCGTCGCGCACCGTCTGTGCGACGTGCACAATCGCCGGATCAACACGAAAATCGGGAAAACTTGACGATCCGTCTTCGCTCACGAAGCCCAGGTTGCCCCCGCGTAAGTATGTCGCTTTGTCTTCGCTGTGCTCTCTCGCCATATCGGAGAAAGCCTTCGGCGTCGGGTTCCCTTTGAAGGCCTCGAGCACGGACGCCGCATCGTGGCGCGTTTTGCACAGAATACGCCACACTTGATAGCGCTCTGGCGACTCATACCTCGCACGGTGGGCTCCGTAGTAAGCACGAACGTCTTCCCTCGAGATCGTGGACGCCTCTCCAACCTGCGCACGGATCGCACGAACTGTAGCTCCGGAGAGGGCCTGCTCGGCGGCATAAGCCACTGCGGGATCCCGTTCGGCGTGCTCGGCGTCGGCCTCCAAGGCGAGAAGGCGATCGGGAATCAAAACCTCAGTCAGCACGCTCCGGCGAATCGCGTCCGGGGTCACTCCGTAAGCCATCCGCTGAAACAGCGGCATGCTCGCGACGCGCTCTTCCAACTCGGCGACGGTGATCGACTGCGTCGCTCCGAGTCGCGCCACCGCGCGGCCGGCCCGCGCGCTCATACCAGCATCCGCAGCGAGCATCGAGGGTTCGAGAAAACATGGTGCAGCAAGAGCGACGGCAGCCGCGATCGCACGGGGCATGGGGTGTCCGCCGCACTACGCGCGACCCGGCTCGCGGTCAAGATCGGTCGTCACACGTTGATTCAGGGCCCTTCGGCGAGCAGCGTCGAATCGACAGGCCGGGCGCGCCAGAGCGTGGCGACGAGCAGCGCAGCCGCAAGGGCCGCGCTCGCCCACCACGCAATGGCGCCGGCCCAACCGTGACGCTTCAGCATGAACGCCGTGACGACGTCGCCGCTGAAAGCCCCCACGTGTCCCATAAAGTCCACGAAGCCCGCGGCAGCTGCAGTCGCGCCGCGACGCGCAAAGTCCTGCGCCGCGGTCCCCACGAGAAGGATCTGCGCCCCGTACACGCAGAAGCCCGCGAGCCCAAGGCACACGATCGTGGGTACCGGGCCCCAGTCGACCACGGTCCGATACCCGACGGTGAGGAGGGCGACCCCGCCGAGCAAAAGGGCGCAGACGGGGGCCCGCCGAGACCCGAAGAGGCGGTCCGTCAGCCAGCCTGACGAAAGCGCGCCGACGGCTCCAGCCAACGGGAAAACGGCGGTCTTCACCGCTGCCGCGGAAGCGCTGGACCCGTGCATCTCGGCAAGATGTCCCGGTGCCCAGTCGAGAAATCCGTAACGAACGGCGTCGACGCCAAAGAGGGCAAGCGCCAAGATCCATATGCGCGGGTTGCTGACGGTCGTCCGCAGCGCCCCGGAGATGGACAGACGATCGACGCCACCGGACATATCGAAACCGCCGTCGCCCGGCGGCCGCTCGCGCAGGCGAAGCAATGTGTGCAGCCATGACGCGAGGAGCAGAAACGGCGGGACGACGAACGCCACGCGCCAGTCGCCGCCTCCGAAGTGAAGCAGCGCGCCGACGACGAGGATCGACAGAGCCGATCCGAGCGTCAGGCTCGTCCCCAGGACACCCATCGTTCTGCCCCGCATATCCACCGCAAACCAGTGCCCCGCGATCTTCACGCAGGGCGCCCACCCGCCTGCTTGAAACCAGCCGTTCGCGAACGCGAGGGACAGCATCAAGGGCAGCGGACCGTTGGACGCTACGGCGAGGCCGCATGTTCGAGCCGCCGCGCGGACCAGGGTGCCAACCCAGGCGCACGCGATCCCCAACAGGCCCGGAGATGCGGCCAATGACGGGGCCGCAGCCAAAAGAAGAGTTGCGATACTTGAGCCCACCATCCCGATGCTCAGGATGCGTCGCGCACCGTATCGCTCGGTCAGCTGCCCGTTGACGAGCTGCCCGAGAGCATAGCCGAGCTTCACCGCACCAAGGAGGAACCCAATCTGAAGCGCCGTGAAACCGAGGTCGCGACGCATGGACGGAACGGCCGGTCCGAAATTGGTACGGCAGAGATAGAAGGAACCGTACGTCGTCCAGAGAACGAAAAGCGTGCGCGCTCGGGCGCTGGCCAACCCGTCACTGGCTCGCGGGATTGCGACAGCAGTCATTTCGCCTTGAAAATGAGGATACTCGACCTTGACCCGCACGACATGGCGACTCGATGACGATCCGGAGAACTCGGCGCGTCCTGGCAAACTTGGCGCCCACCCGGCGGACGATTCACGACGCGTCACCTCGAAATGCAGGCGGCGATCTCGGAACCGAGTCGAGCCGCCCTGAACTGGCGGTGCTATCACGATTGCGTGCGAATCCGAGTTCTGGGCTCGGCTGCGGGCGGAGCGTTTCCTCAGTGGAACTGCGGTTGTTCCAATTGCAGCGCAGTCCGCGCCGGAGACCCTCGCGTTCAACGGAGAACTCAAGACAGTCTCGCGGTAACCGCGGGCCGCGGCCGCTGGCACTTGATTAATGCGTCACCCGACATTCTCCGACAGATCGAAAGCACCCCCGATCTCGAGCCTCGTGGCGCGCGCGATTCACCGATCCACTCGATCGTGCTGTCCAACGGAGACTTGGACCACGTGCTCGGGCTCTTTTCCCTTCGCGAGTCGTGGCCGCTGATCGTCTACGCCACCTCGGCCGTACGCCGAGGGCTCGAGGGGCATAACGCGATATGCCGCACACTCCGCCGGTTCTCGGGCCAGCTCGTGTGGCGCGAGCTCGAGTTCCATCGTGAGATCGAGATCGACGAGGGGCTGACGATCGAGGCGCGCCCCGCCGCGGGAAAACTGCCTGTGCATTTGACGGGGATCGACCAGCCGTCGCCGGAAGACAACGCGTCACTGTGGCTGCGCGACAAGCACACGGAGAAGCGTGCAGCGTACATCGGAGCGACCTCGTCCGCGAAAGAGTGGGTCGGGGGCCTGGCCGGAATCGATTGCGTCTTCTTCGACGGAACATTTTGGTCGAGCGACGAGCTGATACGGCTCGGCCTATCGAGCGCGTGCGCAGAGGACATGGCCCACCTTCCCATCGGGGGGGAGGGCGGCAGTCTGCTTCTATTGAAGGAGGCCGCGCCAGCACGTAAGATTTACACGCACATCAACAACTCCAATCCAATTCTGGTCGAAGGCTCACCCGAGTATCGGGCCGTCCTCGAGGCTGGCTGCGAGATTGCCGTGGACGGAATGGAGGTAACACTTTGACCGAATCAATTCTCGATCGCTCCGCTTTCATCGCGCGGCTGCGCGACGAAGGCAAACGCCACTATCACGATTTACATCCGTTTCACGTCAAGATGCACCGCGGAGAGCTCTCCAAAGCGCAGATCCAAGGTTGGGTTCTCAATCGCTACTACTACCAGACGCGCCTGCCCATCAAAGACGCCATTATTCTAGCCAAATCGGAGGACTCCGCGTTTCGTCGTAGATGGATCCACCGGATCAGCGACCACGACGGACAAGCCCCGGGCGAAGGGGGACTGTTTTTGTGGCTGAAGCTCGCAAGGGGGGTCGGTCTCGATCCGACCGAGGTTGAGGAGCTCACCCATGTCCTTGCTCCGGTCCGATTTGCTTGCGATGCGTACGTACAGCTCGTGCGAGAGCGCTCTCTCGTCGAAGCGGTCGCGTCGTCGCTAACGGAGTTTTTCGCCCCGGACATCATGAGCGTCCGACTGGCCGCATGGCAGACACACTACCCATGGATCGATCGGACGGTGCAAGAGTACTTTCGTACCCGCGTGACGCAGGCCCGCGCAGACGCAACCGAAGCAATCGAATTCGTACTTGCCAATGCACACACAGAAGATCTCCGGCGAAAGTGTATCGGCGCGTTCGTGACCAAATGCGAGATCCTCTGGGCCTTACTCGACGCCGTTGCCGCCGCCTACCCATCTTGAAATCACCTCGTCTTGCCGCGCGAGCACGCTTGAAATGGGACCGGACCGCAGGTCAATACCTTCTACTCTATCCGGAGCGCGGGCTCGCATTGAACGATTCCGCGGCGGCGATCCTCAAGCTCTGCGACGGGTCGCGATCGGTCGATGAGATTGTCGCGGAACTCACATCTGAGCGAGGCCGCTCGAACCAAGCGGGGCACGCGATTGCCGTACACCGTGACGTCGCTGAATTCCTCGACGAGATGTTGCGGCGAGGTCTCGTCGAGCCCGAGTAAACTCGCGCACTCCTCATCGCGCACCGCGGTAGAGAAAGCGCCGAGGCGTCGATCCGCCGCTTGCGAGGCGAGCTCGCACAACGGTCGCATGGTGCGGCGACAGGGAGCAAGCGGGGTCGGACGCTGCAGCGTCGCCCGTGAGCAGGTACGCTTGACACCGGCAACCGCCGAAGTCGACTGACTTCTTCGCGCAGCTGCGACAGGGCTCGAGCATCCATTCGTCGCCGCGAAACGCACGCATCCCGGGGGAGTGCTCCCAGGCGTCGCGCAGACTGCCGTCGCCGACTCGAGCGAACGTCAGCCCGCGAATCGACCGCGCCGACTGACACGGCAACACGAAGCCGTCCGGGGATACATCGATAAAACGTCGCCCCCATCCAGCCATGCACGCGCGCGGGTGGTCCGAGTAATAGTCGGGCATCACGAAGAGAACGTCTATGCGCCCTTCGAGCCGCACGCGGGCGGCGTGCGCGATCGTTCGCCCGCGGTCGAGCTGTTCGCGGGTCGGCAGCAGGGCGCCACGATTGGCGAGGCCCCAGCCGAGGTATTGAGTATTCGCGAGTTCTAGCCGATGGGCCCCCAAACGCTCCGCGAGCGCAACCGCTTCCCCGACCTGGTCGATGTTGTCACGGTGCAAGACGACGTTGAGCGTAAGGGGCAGACCGAGCTCGCGAACCCATCTGGCTGCAACCAGCTTGGCATCGAAGCAATCGTACCCAGCGATCCGATTGCAACTGTCAGCGTCTATGCCTTGAAGACTGAGCTGAACCGCATCGAGGCCCGCAGCCTTGAGCGATACGAGCCGCTCGCGGGCAAGTGGCACACCACTCGTGATGAGATTCGCATAAAGTCCGAAGCCGTGCGCGCCGGCGACGAGAGCTTCGAGGTCGCGTCGCGCGAGCGGTTCGCCGCCGGTCAAGTGCAACTGAACGACCCCGAGCTCCTCCGCGCCGGAAAACACACTCAGCCACTGCGCGGTGTCGAGCTCAGCCGTGTGGGTGGCATGATCGACCGGGTTCGAGCAGTATGGACAGTGCAACGCGCATCGATACGTCAGCTCGGCTATGAGCGTGTAAGGCCGCGGGGCGCATGCAGCCGCCATACCGTCTGACACTTCGCTCCGGTTCAAGGTGGCTCCACCGAGCGTAGCATCGCGAGCTCGGCCCGGAGGGCCACCCTCACGTCACTTCTGCGTCGAGTCGCTGCGGTCGATGGCCACGTACCTCGACTGATCGCCTCGCCGCACCCTCAACAGAACGGGCTTGTCGACGGGGATCGCGCGGATTTTCAATGCGAGGTCAGCCGCGCCGATGATCGGCTGGTGATTGATCTCAACGATGACATCTCCGGGACGGATCTTGCCGTCGGCAGGGCTGTCGGGGACTACGCTCTCGACCACCACCCTACCGTCGGCCTCAGCAAGACCGAGGCCCAGCCCCGAGGGCTGGCCGGGAGTCGCGTTTGATCCCGGCGATGAGGGGGAACCGTGTTCGCCATTGTCTTTGAGTGCGGCGAGCACAACGTCCAGATCGCGCCGTTGCTTGTCGTGCAAAACGGTCAGACGCACGTGGGTGCCGGGGGGATGTCGCGCGATGACTCGTGGCAGATCTTCAGAGCGGGGGATATCCTGACCGTCGACCGCGAGGATGACGTCGCCTTCCTTGATGCCAGCTTTTTCCCCTGGGCTACCCGGCTCCAGGTCTCCAACGATGGCGCCGTGAGGCCGTTCGAGTCCGAGAGCCTTGGCGAGATCCTCGTCCATCGATTGAATGACGACCCCGATTCGGCCACGCGAGACGCGGCCCGTCGAGATGAGCTGCGGCAAAATGTCTCGAACGGCGTCGATTGGAATCGCGAAGCCAATCCCTTTGCCCTGGGGATTGATCGCCGTGTTGATCCCCACGACCTGACCGCGCAGGTTGAACAGCGGTCCTCCGCTGTTGCCTGGATTGATGCTGGCGTCGGTCTGAATGAAATCATCGTAAGGACCGGCGCCGATCGACCGGCCCTTGGCGCTTACGATCCCCATGGTAACGGTGTTCCCCAGCCCGAACGGGTTTCCGATCGCGACGACGTATTCCCCCACGCGTGTGGCGTCGCTTTGCCCGAGCGAAGCGAGGGGCAAATCGCTCGGGGCGCGGTCGAGCTGCAAGACGGCAACATCCAGCCGATCGTCCTTACCGACCACCTTTGCACGAAACTCTCGGTCATCAGCAAGCTTGACTTTTACGGTGTCGGCATCGTCCACGACGTGCGCATTCGTGACGACGTGGCCCTGTGTGTCGATGAGAAAGCCCGAGCCCAAGGCTTGCTGCCGCATGACTTCATCGCCTCCGCCGCCGAAGGGATGCCGGCGCGCGGGTCCCTGCGGCCCCTGATCGAAGAAGGGAAAGCCGCCAAAATCAGGAAAACCATAGGCAATTTGGGGCTTTCGCACCTGTTGCACGGTCGTGATGTTGACGACGGATGGCCGCACTCGGGCGACCAGGGTCGCAACGTCAGGCGTTCCCGGAAGGACTGGAGCTGCCGTGAAAGGAGCGGGGATCGGTTGCGCCGTATCTGGCGGCGAGGCGGCGGAAGCGGAATGCTGGCAGCCAGTGTCGAAGAGGAGCAGGATGGTGGCGATGGGGATGAGCTTTGCGAAAGACATGGTTGCCTTAATAACAACGCCTCGGCACAACGATTCCCGACGTAAGTCATGGAGGCTACGCTCGCGGATCGTCGTCGGTAACGAACACCACCTTGCCGAGGCGAGCTTCTTCATCGGCGGCAGCCTCTCTCTCGGCCGCGACGGCCACGGCCTCGGCCTCCAAGTCTACGAACCGCCATCGCGTTTTGCCATCCGGCTGGATGGCAACGTCGCCCCCCAGCGCGACTAGCTCGCGGTCGAGCCGCTTCGGGTCGGCGGGCCCACCCCCGGCGCTTCGCCACGCATCAGCTACGGTGCTGTCGGTTACAGGCTCTTTCGCTCGAACCCGCTCCAGCACGACCCGCAACACGGCCAGCCGGGCCTTTTCTTCCGCGGCCCGGCGCTTGTGCCACGGCCGAGCCATTGCACGCGCCAGAGGTACTGCGAACAAGAGGGTCGAGAAGACGATTGGCAGCACGCCTAACGCAATTGGAACGCCGGTATCAACCACTTGATAGGGCACCCGGTCGAAAAGGTGAGCCACGCGCTCTATCGTCAGGCCATTGCCCACAGCCCAGAAACCCATCATCAAGTTAAACGCGTTCAGACCCACGATGGCCGCGTTGGCACCCAGTGAATTGCCGGTGAGCGGCTCCAGAGGCTTAGTCCTCGTCCAGGCCGGCGCGGGCTCGGCTTCGCGCGCTTCCAACGCGGTCTTCCGAATTTCTGGAAACCGGTACACGATTCCGCCATCTTCGCTGACGGCGACGTCGCCATCGTAGTCGAGCATTAGCCTAGCCATCAGCGGATCTGCCAGCTCGCGCGGCAGGCCGGTCACCCGCATCACGTCGGCCAATCCGATTCGTCCCTTTCCAGCGCGGATTGCCGTCACCAAGCGGCGCTCGTCCTCGAGGGGATCTTCGGGGGCGGGGTTGGGGCCGAAGAAGAACCGATTGACCCGCTCGTACAAAGGAACGCGCGGTCCCTGCGAGCCTCGCCGCGGAGCGCGGTCGCGCTCGAACGGCCCGTTCCAAGAGGCGGCGTACCCGGGATGAACGGCGAACGGCGACCACGGGTGAAACGTCCAGAAGAGAGCGTCGGCGACGACGCGCAGGAGCGCATACGCCATCATGCCGCCTGGAAGGCTATCGTTGCTGCGGCGAGAGTCGTTTCCTTGACGGGCGAACGTCATGCCCAGGAGGAGCGCGACGAAGAATGCGGCATACCCCACCAGAACGACGGCGACCCAGGCGCGGACGACGAAGCGCAGGGTTCCGAGCAAGGCACGACCCATGGCCGCGAGGATGCGCCGTCGTTGATCTGCACGGGCCCACGGCTTGGCGAAACCGTATGGGAAACGGTGTACGAGTTGACCTTCGCTCGTGACGCGTAGTTGCCCGCGATACTCCTTTGAGAGCCACTTAAGGCCGCTTTCGGCGTCGCGCAGCGGAAGACCTGTTTTTGCGGCGGCATCGGCGACCGTCAGTGGCACGAGCGGATCCACGCGCGCACGGATAGCCTGGCCCGCCTTGCCCGGATCCATGAAGGTCGGCTGCGAAGATCGTTCCACGGCGTCCAAGCTAAGCACCTCCGTGCCGGCGGTCGAGTCGAGCAGGCTGAGCTGTGTCAACGAGTAACCTGTTTTGCCCGACCGCATAGCCAACGGCGCGCGACCCCGCGCGCATGGCTCGGGGAAATCATAGTCAACGGCAGGGCGGCGCGTGCTCTATGCTGCCATCGACCGCTCGTGAACGTGGCCGTTTTCGGAGGAAGCTTCAACCCGCCGCACGTTGCGCATGTGCTTGCGTGTGCCTTGCTTCTAAGCGTCGAAGACGTCGAGCGCGTCCTCCTTGTCCCGACGTATCGGCATCCGCTCGCGAAGTCGCTCGCGCCCTTTGAGGACCGAGTGTTCATGTGCGAACTCGCCATGATCGATCTTCCGCGCGTCGAAGTCTCTCGCGTCGAGCAGAGCATCGACGGAGACAGCCTGACGCTCCGCACCCTCGAGCGCTTGGCGGAGACGCGACCCGATTGGCGACTGCGACTCGTCGTCGGCGCGGATATCCTGGCGGAAGCGCAACGTTGGTATCGGTTCGATGCCATCGAGAAGCTCGCTCCGCTGATCGTACTAGGACGCGTCGGCTTCGATACGCCGAGGGCGCCCCTTGTCATCCTCCCGGATGTGTCGAGCACCTACGTTCGCACGGCGGTCGCTCGCGGCGCCTGGAACGAACTCGAGGGAGTCGTCCCGCGGTCGGTCGTCGAACACATTCGCGCGCGAAAGTTGTACGGCGCACCGACCTGACGCGAAGGAGGCGGCGGATGGCTTCCGAGGGGAATTGCGCGAGGCGCGCGGGTCCGCCCTGCCAGGATGCGGATTCCTTTGAGCGGATTGCGACGAGCGACACGCTTTGCGCCGACGGCGACGTAGCGCGACACTGCTCGGGTGGAAGACCTGCGCCCGAAAACAATCCTCTTTTGTGCAGTGCTGGCTCTCGCCATCGCCCTAAGCGTGCTTTTGCGCGGGCGTCGGGCCGTCCATTGGCTGTTCGCGGCCTTCGCGACCGATATTGCCCTCTGGTACGGCAGCCAATCCCTTGCCGGGTTCTTTCGAGCCGATCTGTGGGAGCGCGTCACCGGCGTGCTGACGGTGCTGTTGCCCCAGTTCGCGATTCATTTGTTTCAAAACGTCGTTCCGCTCGAAGCGGGCCGAAGGCCACGACTAGCCCGCTTTGCCGCGATCGTAGCCGTTCCGGTGCTCGCGCTGTCCGTGTCCCCATATCATGACCGGCCACTGTCGCTCGGCGCCGTCTACACCTACGTCTTCGGGCTCCTCGCCGCAGCGCTCATCGCCCTGGCTCGGCGCGGCCAGCGGAGTCCGTCGCGCGCCGTGCGAGACCGGGTCCGTTTCTTGGTCGTGGTGGGCGCCGCGGCGACGACATTTTCGCTCGCAGACTTTCTATCCTACCTTGGCGTACATTTGCCGCCAATCGGCGCGGTCCTGGCGATCGTCTTCGTCTTCGTCCTCGCCGAATCGGTCACTCGGGCTCGCCTCGCCGACATCTACGAACTCGCCGGGCGACTCCTCGTATCGACGGCACTCGCCTTCTGTCTCGCCGCGATCTTCTACCTCTTCGTGATGGTTATCGGCGGATTCGACACCATGTACCTAAACGCGGTGCTCGCAGCCATCGTATTTCTCGTCTTATTCGAGCCTCTCCAAACCGAAGTCGAGACGCGCATCCATCAGTTTCTCTTTCGCGAGCGCTACACGCTAGAGACGGGCGTGGACGAGCTCCGCAAACGTTTGGCTCACGTACTCGAAATTGACGAGATGGTTGCGACACTGATGCACGGCTTAGACCGGTCGCACCGGGTCACGACTGCAGCGCTTTATCTTCGCGACCAAGACGGCGACGGGTTCGATTTGGCCGGGTCGTTTGGTGCTGCCGTACCCAAGCGAATCGAAGCTTTGGGTGCACGACCGCTCCTCGATCGGCTCGAGCGGCACCCGTCGTTGGCGCTCGAAGACAGCGCGCGCGAAACGGGCAGCGCGGATACAGCCGTTAAGACGGCCGCGTCCGCGCTCGGCGCGCTCCAAAGTGCGGTCGCGCTCGTGGTTCGCGGGGAGGCAGAGGGGATCGTGGCGCTCCTATTCGTAGTCGACGATCGAGTACGGGACGCCTTCACGCCCGAAGAGATCTCACTTCTCGAGACGGTGGCTGCCCAGATCGGCGTCGTCATCGTGAACACGCGGCTGTACTCCCGCATGAAGGAGCGAGACCGCCTTGCGGCACTCGGGTCGATGGCTGCGGGTCTCGCACATGAAGTGAAGAACCCTCTCGGCGCCATCAAAGGAGCGGCACAGTTGCTCGAAGAGGGCGGCTGCTCGCAAGACGACCCGGCGGCGCGCGAGTTCGTAGGGATCATTCTCGAGGAGGTCAACCGACTCGACCGCGTCGTTGGCAGCTTCCTCGACTACGCGCGGCCGCACGCCGGCAATCCAATTCCACTGGACCTCAACGCCGCGGTGCGCCGAACGGTTCAGATCGTGTCGAGCCAGATTGTGGACGGTGCGATCGACGTGCATTTGGATTTGGCCGAGCCCCTGCCCCGCACCAGCATGGATCCGGAGAAGTTTCGGCAGGTGTTGATGAACCTGATGCAGAACGCGATTCAGGCGATGGACGGACGAGGAAAAATCACGGTTTCTACGACCGTTCGCCGTTCGGCAAGAGCGCGTGTCAACTCCGATTCGCCGTCACGTCGATCGCTCGTCGACGACACCGAGTTCGTCGAAGCAAGCGTGCGCGATACCGGCCCAGGCATTTCGCCGAAAGTGCTCCGCAACCTTTTCATCCCTTTCTTCACAACCAAGTCGCGGGGCACGGGACTGGGCCTCGCGATCAGCCAGAGCATCGTTCAGAATGCGGGCGGTAGTATCGAGGTACACTCTCAGCCAGGCGAAGGAACGACCTTTACGATTCTGCTCCCATCGGCAGGGACCTCGATTGCAACGCCCGTCCCTGAGCCCGCTCGCAGCGCATCGGACCGACTACCGGCGGTGGGCATTACGGACTAAGCGCGCGGGGCAGAGTGATGGCGAGCAAGTGGAGTCCGCGGCAGCGACGGCGATTGCGTCAGCTTCATCGAACGCATCGCCAATAGCCGGCCCAACACGCTTCTCCTTAGTTTTGTTCCCCACCAATGACCTACTGCACGACGACACGTTGTATCGTGGGCGTGCGCGGCGGCGCCGAGGTCGGCCTTTCCTTGGTGCCTCGTCGTCTGAACGCTCTAGACTTCGATGTCGACGTTCGGCCCGCCGCTGGCTGAACGCCTGGGTTTCTTGCTAGGCGTACCGGCGCTCGAACAGCGCACGCACGAGGGGCGTCTCGCGAACGAGCGTCAGAGTGTGTTCCGCGTGTCCATGTGCGTAGCCGTTACCGATGAAAAGATCGATGTCCTTGCCAACTCCTTCGGCTCCAAGCGCCGCTTGCGTAAAGCTTGTCGACATCGCGAAGAAGTACACTGCTCCCCGATCGCGCGTCAGTGCGATGGCCGTCATTTCCGCGTCGGTGATGTTGACGCACGAAAACGCGAGATCCGCCTCACGCCCGCCGGTTACCGCCAGGACGGCGGCCCGGACGGCCACGCAGTCGCGAGCGTCGACGACCAACACCTTGTCACAAATGCCAAGAGACACGAGCTCGGCAGCGGCCGTCGGACGTGAGTCCAAGCCTACGACGAATGCCGAGGCCCCGCCCGTGCGCCGCGCCTCGGCGGCACATAGAACCCCGCTTTTTCCGGCGGCCCCCAAGATGACGACGACCTGCCCCGGCCGCACGCGGCGCGCGACTTGGGGGGCGGCGCCAGCTACGTCGAGCACCGCCAGGACGAGCCGCTGGGGCAAGTCGTCCGGTAGCCGCGCGTACGGTCCGCTGGCAAAGAGAACCGCCTCGCCTTCAACGTCGACTTGCGCGCTTGCACGGCGGACGGCCAACACCCGGTCGATTCGCAGCGGAGTGCATGTGAGCGAGGCGAGCGTCGCGACTCGATCGCCCACGAGCAAGAGCTCGTCGGCTCGACCCGAGGACAGCTGAAGGACTTTCCCGACCAGCATACCTCCCGAGCCCGTGACCCGGTTGTGCTGCTTCCCGCGTTCCGCCACGGTCCGTGCGACCATTCGGGCGATGGCCTGTTCGACCTCATTGGGCCCAACGGCCCGCCCGACTGCGGCGGACGCCACCTCTTCAATCTGCGAGAAACTGGCCGCATCTAGATTGAGGGTTTCCACGTCGAGGAGCGCCTCGCCCCAAAATAGCCGAGAAAAGTCATTGTCGAGACGTTCTGCCGGCTGAGGCAGGGCCCCGGGCGGGGCGAGGACCCTGTGTGTGCCATAGGGGTCACCCGCGGCAAGAACCGGCCTCGACGTTTTGAGGCTCATGGCATCGCGGCGACGGCCAACCACCTTACGCCGCTGCGGCTGCAGCGCAACGCGCATGCAACACTATGGATCGATGTGGGAGGGCCAACGCGCAGCGCATTCCGCTATGGTTGTTTCGGGTTGCGGACAAGGAAGAGCGACCTCGGCACGCTTTGCACTCCGGGGGGCGGCAGACTTGACCGCGTAGCTTCGCACCCATTACGCTTTTTTTGCTGGCGTTTTGGCGCCGGCAACGCCCACTCTCACATTTTTACGCCTGTCACGTACGACGGTATGGCTCCAGACGTTCCCGCCGGACCCGAGATGCAAGACTCGTCACCCAAGGCACCGGCTACGTCGCCCGCGCCGCGGCCGGGTCCGCGTTCGTTCGTCTTACGATTCATCAGCGGCAAATACCAGGGAGGCGAGTTTCCTCTCGTCGCGGACAGGCAGATCCTCGTTGGCCGTTCTAGCGATCTCGAAATGGTGCTCGTCGAGGACATGGTCTCGCGCAAGCACGCGCGCGTATCGGTCGCAGCGGACCAGATATGGATCGAGGACCTGGGATCCACGAACGGCACCTTCGTCAACGGGGAGAAGATCAAACGGACTCGTTTGAAGGAAGGCGACCGCGTCCTCATAGGCACGAGCATCCTTAAGGTCATCTCGGGCGATGCCCCTCGCGAGGGCATCGACGCCAAGCGCGAACTCGAGAACGTCGCCCAGGCGAGACGCACCGGGCAGCAGCGCACGATGAGCGGCAGCATCGAGGAAGTGCCGCTACCCGACCTATTGCAGCTCTTCGGCACATCGAAAAAAAGTGGCGTCTTGGTGATTCGCACCGACGATGACGTCGGACGCATCTATTTGAAGAAGGGCGTTGTGGCGTACGCCATCATCAACGATCTCGATGATGTGCAGCCGATGAAGAGTCTGTATCGAATGCTCACGTGGCAAAAGGGTCTCTTCGATCTCGACCCTCCTGAAGAGCGTGAGTTTGCAAGCGAAATGAACGCTTCCGTCCAGCAAATCCTCATGGAGGGAATGCGCCAGCTCGACGAGTTCAACCGGATTCGCGACGAGCTTCCCGGCTTGTCGGCGCGCATCTCGGTGCCGGCTCCGCTTATCCCGCCGCTACGCGATTTGAAGCCGCAAGAGCTCGACGTACTCCAACTGGCCCACAACTATGGGGCCTTCGAGACCGTGCTCAACAAGAGTCTGGCGACCGACCTCGAAACCGCTGAGATCGTTTTGAAGCTCATCAAGGCGTCGTACTTGCGCGCCGATTGATCGACTAGGCGGCGCATGACCCAAACCATCATCATCACCGGCGCGTCGAGCGGAATCGGGGAGGCGCTAGCGCGCGCTTGGGCTCGGCGCGGCGCGACCGTCATCCTTAGTGCTCGCCATGAGGCGTCCCTCACTCGCGTGGCCGATGAAATCAACCGAGACCACGCTGGCCAGGCCATCGTGCAACCGGGCGACGTCACGCGCGAGGAGGATCGCGTCGCGCTCATTGCCGCCGCGCGGGTGAAGACCGGCCGGCTGGACGTTCTGGTGAACAACGCCGGGCGGGGCTATTACGGCAGCGTCGCCAAGATCAACGTCAGCGAGCTCGAGACGCTCTTCGCACTCAATGTGATCGCTCCCTTGCGCCTCGCGCAGCTCGCGATCGACCCACTCACCCGCACCGGTGGTTGCATCGTCATGTTGTCGTCGCTCGCGGGAGTCGTCGCCGCGCCGCGCATGGGTGCGTACGCCTCGAGCAAGTTCGCGCTCGAAGCCCTGTCCATGTCGCTTCGAGCAGAGCTCGTCGGCACCGGAGTGCGCGTCGTGGTCATACGGCCGGGGCCGGTCGACACCCGGTTCCGCGACAACGCCATTACGACGGATGGCCGATCGGGCGTTCGACCGCCCGGCGGCCGCGCTCAAATACCCGACCAGGTTGCCGAACAGACGATTCGGGCCGCTTCTCGTGGGGACGCCGTCGTCGAGACGACCCCGTTCGTGCGGATCGTCTCCGCAACGGCACGCATCACCCCGAACGTCATGCGGTGGCTCACAGTCGCCATCGCGGGTCGATCGAGTTAGATTTTAAGGCCCGTTGACGACCTTCGCCCCCTGCTACGCTAGACGGCCCGGTGGCCTTGTCTCGATCCGATCGGCTCAAGAAGCGTCATCGCCGTCTCGCCTCTACCGCCCGCGCATGTGCCTCGAGGCCCTCGAGCCGAGCCAGGGCACAGACGGCGCCTGCCTGCCGTTCGAGCGCCTCCGGCGTGTAACGGATGATCGACGTACGCATGACAAAGTCGTAGACGCCCAGCGGCGAACCGAATCGGACCGCACCACCTGTCGGCAATACATGGGAGGGGCCGGCCAGATAGTCGCCAACCGCCTCGGGTGTGGACGGACCAAGAAATGCCGCGCCCGCGTGCCGGACGCGCGCGAGAATAGCTTCCGGAGCCGCCACGTGAAGTGCCAGGTGCTCGACCGCCAATCGATCCGCCACGGCAGCCATTCGATCTCTCGAGCGAACCACGAACGCCGCACCGTTTGCCACCGCTGCTCGCGCGATTGCAGCGCGCGGCAAGGCCTCGAGCTGTTCCTCGAGCTCTCGACAGACCGCCTCCGCCATCAGATCCGACCCGCAGAGCAGCAGCGGATAGGCGGCTTCGTCGTGCTCCGCCTGGGACAGCAAGTCGGCAGCGACGATGCGCGGGTCCGCCGCGTCGTCGGCGATGACGAGAATCTCAGTCGGACCGGCGACTCCATCGATGTCGACCGCTCCAAAAACGAGGCGCTTGGCGCAAGCTACGTACAAATTGCCGGGGCCGACGATCTTGTCGACTCGCGGAATGCTCTCGGTACCGTACGCCAGCGCACCGATCGCCTGAGCTCCCCCCGCGTCAATGATCGCGGAGGCGCCCGAAAGGTGGGCCGCAGCAAAAATTGCATCATCGGTGGAGTCACCCGCGAGGGGCGTAGCCACCATGATCTCGGCGACGCCGGCCACGTGCGCCGGGATGGCCGCCATAAGGACACTTGATGGATAGCGCGCCTTGCCCCCAGGAGCGTAGACGCCGACCCGAGTGAGGGGCAACACCCGCAGGCCCAGCGTGATTCCGTCATGCTCATAGCGAAACCCCGCGTCCCGTCCGTGCTCGTGGAACGAGCGTATGCGTGCGGCGGCAAGCTCGAGGGCTTCGCGGGCTTCCATCGGCAAACGAGCGAGCGATGCGGCGCCGGGAAAGTCACGCATGACGAGTCGCGCTGCGTGCTGGCCAAATCGCTCGTTGTACCTTTGCACGGCCGCGTCGCCTTCGTTTCGGACGGCTTGGAGAATTTCGCGGACAACCGGTTCGACCCGCGCAAAATCAGCCTCGCCGCGTGACTCGAGCCGGACGAGCGCCGCGTCGAATTCGCGTGTGCCATCGATGAACGTCGCAAGCATGCGGAATGGTTCTGTAGCATCGCGCGAAATGCGTCGCTCGACTGTCGGTGGGCGCGACGCCCGGGCCGTCGCGATCGGTTTTGGGACGGTAGCCGCCGCGATTGTGGGCTGCGTTCAGTCAAGTGATTCGTCGCGGAAGCAGGCCGCCGCCCCGACCTTCGATGTCGACAGCGCTGAATTCGCCGCGTGCCCGCGCGACGCCGTGCGAGAGCAGTCAGGTCGCTGCGCATGCAGCGAAGGCACGGTCGCCGTCCTGGGCGCTTGCGTCGACCCCGCCGTCGGGGACTCGTTCTGCGGCCCGGCGGCTCGAATCGGGGCGGCGGGATGTATGTTCCGAGTCTGCTCAGACAGTCAAGCGCTCGATCTGACGACGGGATCATGCCTAACGGTTCGCCCACGCCTTATTGGCGGCCTGCTCGCATGCGGCGCGGACGCGACTCCGGTGCTCGCGGAAGGACAAGAGTCTTGCGTATTGCGCCGAGCTACGTGCCCCCGCGGAACGAATCGAGTCGCCAACTCCTGCGTCCGCGGACCGCGGTGTCCTCCCGGGACGCTCCCCGACGACGGCGCGTGCCGGCCCGTCCTGGCTCGGCGGATTCTCGACATCGGGGCTTGGGTTTCGCTCGCCCTAGGCGTCGACGGTGGATTCGGCTCCCCGGAACTTTGCCGGCCGCTCGAGCAAGACCCCCGGATCTTCGGTGCGCGCCCGGGCTCACCCGTTCCGCTCGAGATCGCGATCGCGCTCTCCGTGCCCAACCAAGATGTGACTCGTGTGCGTGCAGACGTCCGCACCCGAGGTGGCAACGAGCCACTCGCGCCAGTCGCCGAGCATTCGGTCCGCGCGGCCGTGGATACGCTCATCGAGCTCTTGCGCGCTCTAGGCGGTGAGACCAGCGCGGCCTCGGTCGACATTCGCGTGCGCTGTCTCGTCGCGACAGGGGACGCTACCGGAGCCATCAACCCTAGCTCGGGGCCGGACGCGGGCGCGCAGACGTCCCCGGAAAAGCGGCAGACAATCGGCCAATAGGTGGGCATAGGCGAGCCGAACGCTGGCTCGCGCGAAACACATTCGAATTCGAGAACAAGGGTGCTATCGTGGCCGCTGCTGTTCCGTTGCAGGATCCACCCCAAAGGCGCGGGCAACTTCGCCTGAGGGTTTTGGCGTTTTTACGTGCCGGGAGCCGGGCGCGACGACCCTTTGAGCGAGGCTACTACGTTGGACAGTGATCTCGCGGAGGCGGTGGAGGCCCTAAGGGCAGTTCTGGTGAAGCGCAGGTTGCCTTGCACACTTGGCAAGGCATCGCAGACGCTGGTTGACGACCTTCGCAAGCAGCTCCGGATTCCCGCTCGCTACAGGAATTTTCTGCTAGCAGCGAATCCTGAGAAAGTCGAAACTGTCACCCCGGTTGAGCGAATCCGGCTGATCCCAGCCGCCGAGCTCGTCAAGGCGCAGGGGCTCGTGCAGACGCCGGGCGAAAACGGTGCACCTCCAGCGGACTGGAAGCCCGCATGGGTCGTCATCGGCGAGAGTTCGCTGCTTGGAGATCCATACTTTCTCGACGTGAGCAAGCCGGATCCGGAGGGCGACTGTCCCGTCTATACGGCCATGAGCGGCCAGGACCGGTGGACGCCGACGTTGGCCGCATCGAGCTTCGCACAATTTTTGCGGATTCTGTCGACGGCTATGGAAATCGCAGCGGGCTTCGGAGATGCCATCATGGATGACGAGGACGAGGACGCGTTTCGAGAGGCGCTGGGTCCCAAGGTGAAAATCATCGATGCGGCGGCGCTCCGCGCCGGCCACTGGACCTAGGGCGAGCTCTGCTGACTTGACGGATCGTTAAGCAGCATTCGCCCGCGGCAGATCGTCGCCGCCGAGAGGACCGAAAAAAAATGCCGCGACGCGCGCGCGGATCGTGAATGGAAAGGGTCATCGAGAGCGCTGGACGCGCTCCGCCAAGGTACGTCGGCAATGATCGAGACCGCATACAGTCGAAGCCGGTACCGACCTCCGGAAATCGAGCATCGATATGGATCGCACGTCCACCTCATGGACGATCCGGCCAGTTTTACGTTGCTCGCGCGATTTTGCGCGCGCGACACGCAACAGCCCGAGGTCGGCCGACTCTTGCGCATGCTCTATGGACGCATGGCTGACAGCGTCCTTTCAGCGGAGCTTCCGCGCGCTCGCATGGACGTACCTACGCGCATGGTGACGTCATCGCCCGAAGCCGTGGTTCGTGGCACCGGCATCGCCTCCCAGACACGCGTCGTCACGGTCGGGATCGCGCGCGCCGGGACCATCCCGTCGCAGGTGGTTTTCGATCGACTCAACGAACTCTTGGATCCGGAATGCGTTCGCCAAGATCATCTCTTCATGTCGAGGACGACGGACCCCGCGGGCCACGTGACGGGCGCGACGTGGCATGACGCAAAAATCGGACGCGACGTTGATGGACGTATCATCCTCTTTCCGGACCCGATGGCGGCGACGGGCTCGTCGATGATCGGCGCTTTGGACCATTACAACACCCGCCTCGAGGGCCGTCCCAAGCGATGCATTGCGGTCCACCTCATCGCGACGCCCGAGTACCTGCGCAATGTCTTGCGCGCCCACCCCCGAACGGAAGTGTACGTGCTCCGCCTGGACCGCGGTTTAAGCCCTCCCGACGTGCTCGGCACGACTCCTGGAATGCGGTGGGACGAGGAGCGAGGTCTCGACGACCATCATTACATCGTACCGGGCGCCGGCGGCGTCGGAGAAGTCCTCAACAACGCCTGGGTGTGAAATGGGCGCTTACCGGCCTCGCGCGTTGTGTGCCCCAACGAGGGATACGTAATCGGGCAGCGGGTCATCGGCCTCGCGCCACCCGGCGCGCGCGTGGGCGGCGATAAGAGGTAAGCGCGCCAGCATCGTCGTGAGCTCAGCGCTGCCCGGAAGCCGTCCTTGTGCCAGCCACAGGCCCAACGCCGAGTCGAGCCGGTCGATGCCTACGCCGCGCAAATGCCCGCGCCGCACCAGATCGAGGTAACTTCGAGCAAGTGCGTCGCCGTCGAATCGATGCTCCGTGACCAACTCCACAGCGACGCGTAGCACCGCGTCTGCGCCGAGACGCGCGTCCTCATGAAGGACGAAGGCGGCCTGCAGATAGTTGTAGAAGGGAACAACCCGCGAGCCGTAAGCTCGGAAGTCGTCCGGCGGCGTCTGCCTCTCGAGATGAATCAGGATGCGTTCGATCACGTCCGCGTGGGCGATGATCCCAGCTGCCTCCATTGCCGCGTCGACCACGTCGTCATACACGCGTCCTCGCTGCATGACCTGAAGCAGAACGTCTTCGGGGACCCGCCCAGCCACGAAGTCTGCATAGAGCGAGTAGACGTACGCATCGGCCTCGGCGTCGTCGCCGAAGAGCGTTTCGTGCCAGTCCGTTGGGGACTCGCCCGCTTCCGTCACACGGGCGCGCGCCTGCAACAGCGCCGGAAGCTTGTAGCCGAGTTGGTCGCGCACGGCGCGAAAGCGCAGGCGAAGAAGGTTCTGCAGGTTCGGCTTGAGCGTGAACGTGTCCCAAGTCACTCCGTCGAGGCGAAGCTTGTCCTCCAAGCGCCGTCGCATCTGCTCCGGCGAGCCAGACAAGATGTGTACGCGAATGCCCGCTCGAACCATCTCGCGGAGCAGTGTCGACGCGCCGGGGTTCGTTCGCTTTTGATCGGGCCGCTCGAGCGCCGTCCGGACCATGTCCCGCAGCGAGTCGAACTCGGTGCGCAGATAGGTCTTGTCGAGATCCCAGCGGGCTATGTGCGTGGCCAAGCAGACGTCGTCCCCTGGGTAAAGTAGCCCCGGGCCGTCAGGATGCCATCGAACGGCGTAGCGTCTCGAGCAACGTCAGGACTTCATGTGATGCGGATCGAGACGCCAGCTCGAGCGCTTCACGCAGATAGTCTCGCGCCTCTTGGCGACGATCCCGGCCATGTGCGACGTGAGCGAGGGAGGCAAGCACCGCCGCCCGATCACTGCCGCTGGGCCCCGCGACATCGAGCGCTTCTCGCAGAACGCCTTCAGCGTCGTTGAGCTGTCCATTCTTTGCGAGGGCATCGCCGAGCTTCCGGCTGAAGATAAGCACCGCGCGCTCGGGATCGTCGAGTTCGCCGCGAAACAACTCGCGTCGCGCGAGTTCGAGCGCCCGCCGGAGCGCCATGATGGCCCCTTGATTGTCCCCGCGCGCACTTGCGAGAACGCTGACCCGCTCGAGCAACAACAGCGCCTGAAATGCGCTTCCGCCGCCGTACTCATGAAGGGCACGCACCTCGATCGAGAGCTCGCGTTGATCGCAGACGTCCGCGGCGGCCGCGTGGAGCTCGCGCTTCACGGCCGCTGGAATCGTTGCGAGAATCACCTCGCGCAAAAGCGGGTGCGCCGTACGGATCCCGTCTTCAGCAATCTTCACCATCCCGGCGCGTCGGAGAAAGCCGAGCGTTTCGACGAGGTCAACTTCGTCGGCCAACATCTTCGTCAGCACGTCATCGTCGGCATCGTCTCCCCAGACGGCGGCCGCTTGGAGAACGCGTCGAGCGTCTGCCGGCAGGCGCTCCACCCGAACGGCAATCAGATCCGCCAGTGCGGGGGGCACCGCTCCGGACTCCTCGCGCAGGAAACTTAGCAGTTGCTCGACGTAGAGCGGGACAATCGTGCGTGCCCCGGCCAAAGCGGGAATGCTCGGCCCCCCGGATTGAGCAAGAGCTTTCAGGACATCGCTCCGCGCCAGACCGCCGATCGCGCGTACCGGCGCAACATCTGCGGGCCACCCGGGCTCGAAGCCGGGCGGATACGCGGCGACCAAGAGCGCAGGAACGAGGGGAGGATCGCTCAACGCGTCGGTCAGCGCATTCCGACTGGCGCCGTCAACCGAATGCAAGTCATCGACTGCGAGCACGACCTTGCGCCCGCGTGCGCGCTCGCTCGCGCGAACGATGGCCCACCGGAGCGCCTCGGCGGCTGCAAACCGCCGCTCGTCCGGCGAAAGGCCGGCGCCCCGCTCAGGCGTATCGTGCCCGAACACGTCCGAGAGCCCGCGGCGAGCTTCCGGGGTCGCCGCGACCCATTCGCGCGAAGATCCGCCAGACAGCGGAAGGGCAGCCAGCTGCACGATTGCGCGACGCAACGCCCAGCACCCGACCTCCGCCCAGGCGGGGTCCGGACCCGTTTGGACAACGATGTCACCGTTCAGGGACGCTTGATCGAGGAACTCTTGTACGAGACGCGTCTTGCCCATGCCGACCTCGCCCACGACACGCGCCCCAGACAGCGAGCGGGCCTCGACGCGGCGGGCGTCGAGCCAAGCGATGTCTTCCGCTCGCCCGATGAACGAAAGGGCTGGGGGTCGCGGCGAAAGCTTGTCGTGAAGCGCGATCGCTCGGTCGCTGGACCTCAACGCGGGCACCAACGGCTGTGCCGACGGCGGCGCAAGTGAGGAGACACGCGATGGGCCCGCCACCGTGCTCGCGGCGCCGCATTCACCGCAGAACTTTTGAGAGGCCGGGTTCAGCGCATCGCAAACCGGACAACGGGACGTGCCTTCGGCGCCACCGGCGACCGGACGCTCTTCGATCACATGGAGCACCCGTGCAAGCTCTGCGGAGAGCTCGTCCGCGTCTTGATAGCGGTCGACCGGTTCCTTCTCGAGGCACCGGAGAGCCACGTCTGCGAGCGGTTTGGGGATACGGCGATCCGGCGCGACGTCGCGCGGGTCCTTGGGAATCTGGGTCAGGTGCGCGAGCACGACCTGCGTCGGAGAGTCGGCCTCGAATGGCAGCCGGCCCGTGAGCAGCTGATAAAGAATGATACCGACCGAATAGAGGTCGCTGCGCGCGTCGAGCGGATCCCCGCGGGCTTGCTCCGGGCTCATGTATTCAGGAGTACCGCAGACGATCCCCGGGCTGGTGATCCCGGGCGCCTGTGTCTCCGCGCGCATCTTGGCCAACCCAAAATCGACGACCTTCACGAAATCGCCCCCCGATCGAGCCGGCTCGAGAATGATATTCTCCGGCTTCAGGTCGCGATGGATGATATTCTCGTTGTGCGCTTCGGCGAGGGCGGCGAGAGCCTGGCGCAAGACGTCCACGACGCGGCGGAACGGCAAAGGAGCCTGGTCGTAGAGCACTCGCGCGAGGTCGCGTCCCCGCAGGAACTCCATCACGAGATAGAGTTGCCCGTCTGCTGTCTTGCCGAAATCGATGATGCCGACGGAGTTGGGGTGATTGAGTCGACTGGCGGCGCGCGCCTCGGTGATGAACCGCGCGGCGGCGTTCTCCTCGCCCACCAAGTGCGGATGGATGATCTTCACGGCGACAGTACGTCCGAGGTTCGTTTGCTCGGCCCGGTACACACGGCCCATCCCGCCGATGCCTACGAGTTCGAGAATGACGTAGCCGCCCGGCAGCGTGCGTCCGACTAGCGGGTCGTCCGGGCTGGGCTCGACCTTGGCGAGAGGGAAACCGCACGACGGACAAAACCGGTGCGTTTCGTCGCAGGAGCTGGCGCACTGAGGGCACAACCGCATGGCACGACCGCGGGATGCCGAGGTTACCACGCGCGCCACACGAAGGAACGGGCCCCACCCAAGCTAGGGCCCATGCTACGCTTTGCTGGCAGTACCGGCCATCCGCTGGACGGCGCAAATCGGGATCTTTGTGTCAAGAGTCTTGGGGTGATACAAGAGAGCCGCGCGAGCTCCGGCGTCGACGTCGCGCGCAATTCATTTCGACTTGAGCCGCGAAAGCCCGGGGGTCCGGATACGGTTCGCGCGAAACTCTCCGGAAATGCGTGCTCGCGGGAGGCCGAGAGGCGAGATTTCACCGTGACGGCGCAGCCGTCGCGTACCATAGGAGCCACCTTGGCGAAGCGCATCGGCGAGCTACTGGTCGAGGCGGCCGTCATTTCGCAGTCTCAACTCGAGCAGGCGCTCTTCGCGCAGCGAAAGGACGGGCGCAAGCTTGGGCATCTTCTCATCGAACTAGGGCTCGTAAATGAAATCCAGCTGACGCAGACCCTGTCGCGTCAGCTAAGCGTGCCGTGGGTGTCGCTGTACCTTGTTGATTTTTCACGCTCTCTCCTGAACCTTGTGACCCGCGAGATCGCGGAGCGTTACTCGCTTGTGCCGATCTTCGTTCGTCGGGTGCGCGGCCAGGGTGAAACGCTTTACGTGGCGATGGACGACCCGACGAACGAAGCCGCGATCGACGACGTGGCGAGGACCGCTGCGCTTCCCGTGAAACCGATGATCGCTTGCCCGAGCGACATCCGTGCAGCCATTCGAGTCTACTATCTGGGCGAAAAGGCTTCGACGCCGCCCGCGCAGCCTTCCTCGGCGCACTCACCGCGAATCGTCACAGCCGAGCCTCCGGTACCCAAACCCGCCGCTCCGCCCCAAATCGAAGCGCATCGCAACCGACGGGAGCCCGTCACCCTCGAAGCCGTCGCCCGCCGGCCCGTGCGGAGCGTGCCGGATGACGTACAGAAGGATAGCGCCGACTCCGCACCGGACATCGAAGCGACCGAACGCGAGATCACAGCGCCTAGGCGCACGCGACCGAAAATGATTTCGCTGACACTATTAGACGGGACTCGCGTCTCGATCCCCGCCCCGGTCAAGACCGCGGATTCCGCTGAACGCGCGCCGCGCACACACGAGGAGCTGAGCGATCAGCTCACCGCGCGGGATCTGGTGAGTGCACTGCGCGCGGTAGCCCACGGTGCGGACGCGAGCGAAATCCTCGGAGCCGAGCCGCGCTGGGAGGCCATGTTCTCCGCGCTTCTTTCGGTCATGCTGCGGAAAGGTCTCATCGCCGACTGGGACTTCATCGAAGAGTTCCGCAAGATCTAATTCATATCTCGCTGACCGACGCGATGCGGCCCGCGATAGCGCTCGCCGCCACCACGTATGGACTCGCCAGGTAGACCTGACCCGGCCCACTCCGCCCGGGGAAATTTCGACTTTGGGCGCTCACGGTGACCTGACTCGACCGCTCACTGGCACCCGGGCCTGCCTTGATGCACGCTCCGCACGAGGGGTCGACGAGCGTCGCCCCCACGCGCGCGAACAGGTCTAAGTAGCCGCACTGCTCCGCGTACCGCCGGATCTCCTGGGACCCGAACTGGAGGAAGAGCTGAACTCCGGGCGCGACTCGCTTGCCTTTGGCGAGTGCTGCGGAAAGGACACTCGCATACATGTCCATGTCGACCTTCTTGCCTCCCGTGCACGAGCCGCCGTAGGCGATATCAATCGCCACGTCTTGGTCGAGGCTGTCGAGCGGCACGCCGTTTCGCGGGTCGCCCGGGGTCGCTACCATGGTCGGAACGCTAGCAAGGTCAACCTCAAACGTCGCGCAGTAATGCGCATCCGGGTCGGCCCGCACGATCTTGCTCGCGATCTCGCTGACTGCCAAGCCTCGCTGTTCCACAAGATACGCCACGACGAAGGCGTCTGCTTCGATGATTCCAGTGAAACCGCCAGCCTCGACCGCCATGTTCGTAAGGGTCGCGCGCTCATCGAGTGGAAGTGCCGAGACGCCCTCTCCGGCGAACTCGAGCGCCTTTCCGATAGCTGCACCCGATTTGAAAAATGGCTGGCTCAGGATGAACAGCATGACGTCTTTGGCGCAAACAGAGGGCCGCAGCCGCCCACGCAAAATGCAACGTGCAGTCTCGGGCACCGTGACGCGAACGTCGCGTGTGGCCCAGGCGTTGGCCATGTCCGTCGATCCGACGCCGAAGGCCAGACAGCCGAGCGCACCCGCCATGCACGTGTGGCTATCGGTACCCACAACCACCTGCCCGGGAAGCGCAACGTCTTCGATGATCTTGTTGTGGCAAATCGCTTCCGAGCCGACGAGCCGACCGTCTCGGTAAACCTCTCCATGCAACGTAATTCCGGACCGCCTCACAAAATTCTCTTGGACGTCAGCCAGACTGCGCGCTTGCGCGTCGAGTCCCATGTCTCGGTGAGCGCGCGGCATGACGAGATCGAGAAATGTGAGGTGATCGCGAAAGGCATAGACGCTGCCCGGGTCCTCGACTCGAGCGTCCGCTCCGAAGCCGCGGCGAAAGAGAGCCGCGGCCATCGGCGTGACATATTCATGCGTGAAACGAACGTCTGCGCGCGCGAAGAACGCGTCGCCGGGCTTAACGGCCGGCGCGCCCATACGGCCGCTACGCGCATCGACGACCGCGTGGTCGGCAAGGATTTTCTCGCAAAGTGTCATCGGACGCGGCCCAGTGACGATAGGTGGCGGCGAAACGTCGCCCGACAGGCGGGCACGGTTGTAGGCGAACAAGCCTCCATGCTCGACGACGCTGGCGCTGATCGGATCGAGGTCCTTCGTGAACTCGTGGATGGCGATCACTTCGCCGCGCGCGATTCGTGGGATCAGCCCAAAGTCGTTACTCGTCAGAAGACCGATGTTCTCCGCATTCTGGCGATAGATTTTCTCGAGGCTCTTGGCGATGACGAGCTTTACCCCGGCCGCGAGCTCGCTGTATGGAGCAGTCTCACGCGATGACCCGCACCCCTTGGATGCACCGCTAACGACGACCTCGAAGCCGCCGTCACGCACCGAATCTCGACCGATGGTCCCCCCCCTCAAGCCCACGAGGCAGTAGCGACCTAGCGTCTCGTCGTAATGATAACAGACCCATCCCGGTGTAATCTCGTCGGTCGAAATGTTGTCCAAGAGCGGCCGATCGGGCTCGAATTTGAGATTCTCCCCCTCGATCTGGGAGCGTACGAGTGCGGAGTCCGCGGTCAAGAACAGGATCCGTCCGCGGAAGACGAACGAACGGAACGGCTCTTCCACTTCGTTGAGTCATACCATTGGGTCCACCGTCGCGCCGGATCCAACATCACGAGGCCCAAGCCGATGCGCATCGCGCTCGTGACGACGAGCTGGCCCGCGCACACATCGGACCCAGCCGGCCACTTCGTGCTAGCTCACGCGCGTGAGCTCGGGCGAAATGGCGACCAGGTCGTCATCCTTACCCCGCGACCGGGTGGCGCGTTCGGATGGCCCGGCGTGGCCGCGCGCCTTCGCGAGCGCCCCTTTCGAGCATTCGGCGCTGGGCGTTGGATTGTGTCGACGCGCACGCGCGTCGCGAAACTGCACGTCGACCGGGTCGTAGCGCACTGGTGCGTTCCGTGCGGTTGGCCTATCGGGACCGCGTCGCGGGCTCGTTTGGACGTCGTGTCCCACGGAGGCGACGTACGATTGCTGGCAAGCGCGCCCCCGGCGGTGCGCCGCGGCATTGTTCGAGCGCTAGCGGCCCGCGCGACCAGTTGGACGTTCGCGTCGGAGGACCTGCGAGCCCAGTTGCTCGACTCGCTCGATCGAGAGACTGGTAGCCGGGTCGCGGACGTCGCGGTTGTCCAGGCGCCACCGATCGAAATGCCGGACGTCGTGGACGCCATCCACGCGCGACGCCGCCAGCTCGCAGGTTTGCGCGTCGCCGTTTGCGTAGGGCGCCTGGTTGCGAGCAAGCGCGTCGATCGAGTGATCGCGCATGTCGCTCGAGACTCCTCAGTCCAGGCGCTCATCGTCGTCGGTGACGGACCCGAGCGGGCCCGACTTGAGCAACTCGCGCGTACGCTGGCGATCGACGCACGCTTCGTCGGTGCCGTCGACCGACGGGAAGCGCTCGCGTGGATCGGAGCGGCGGAAGTCTTGATTCACGCTTCGGACGCCGAGGGGCTTAGTACAGTCATTCGCGAGGCGGAGGCTCTCGAGACTGCGGTCGTGCGCTTGACGAGGTGACCGTCAGCGCCCCTTGCGCTGGAATGCTGGCACGTCCCAATCGTGGTCGAGGGCCGGAAAAGCATCCTGGACTTGCGCTGCCCGGGGCGCCGAACGCGCCTGCATCGCAGCGGCCTGTGCACGGGCGTCCGGGCGGACGTCCGCGCGCGCGAACGCCGGCTGGGGGAGGGGCGACCGCCGCACGCTCGGCGGAGCGTCATTGTGCGAACGAGCCGCGGTGGGAGCAGGCGCCGAGCGTGCGTGCGCATGGCCGGACGCGAGCGCCTGAGGTGCGAGCGATGGCCTGGCTGCCGTAGCCTCGAGCCCGATCTCTCGCTCGACGCCGTCGAACCCGGTGGCAATGACCGTGACTTTCACGTTCTCCCCAAGCGTCTCGTCGATGCTGGCGCCGAAAATAATGTTGGCGTCCTCATGAGCTTGCTCCTGCACGAGGCTCGCAGCTTCTTGGATCTCCTTCATCTTGAGATCGGGCCCACCGACGACGTTGATGAGAACGCCGGTCGCCCCTTCGACACTAATGTCGTCGAGCAGTGGCGACGTCACGGCCATCTCGGCCGCCAAGCGAGCGCGATTTTGACCCTTTGCAACGCCCGTCCCCATGAGCGCCCGGCCCATGTGACTCATGACCGTCTTGACGTCGGCGAAGTCGACGTTCACGATGCCGTTTTGCGTGATGAGGTCGCTGATCCCTTTGACGGCCTGAAAGAGGACTTCGTCGGCTTTGCGGCAGGCATCGATGAACGTGAGGTCGTCGTCACCTAGCAACACGAGCTTTTGATTCGGGATCGTGATGAGCGTGTCGACGTGCTCGGATAGCATCGCTAGGCCAAGCTCGGCTCGGCGTGCGCGCTGCCTGCCTTCGAAGAGGAAGGGCTTGGTGACCACACCAACGGTAAGCGCGCCTTCTTCGCGAGCAATCTGCGCAATCACCGGAGCGGCACCGGTTCCGGTGCCCCCTCCCATTCCCGCGGTGACGAATACCATGTCGGCCCCACCGATGAGTTCCTTGATGCGCTGAACGTCCTCGAGGGCCGCCTTCCTTCCCTTCTCCGGGTCGGCCCCGGCGCCGAGACCGCGCGTGATGTTCGCGCCGATTGGGAGCTTCGTCGCGGCGGCACTGGAATTGAGCGCCTGTGCGTCTGTGTTCACTACGATGAACTCCACCCCTTCGAGGCCGAAGCTGATCATCGTGTTCACCGCATTGCCGCCTGAGCCGCCCACACCGACGACCTTGATGCGAGCCTCGTATTGCTGCGATTCGTCCGCGAACTCGATCGAGAAACTCATCGGCGTTGATCCTCCAGCAAACCGTCTAAGATACCCTCGTGAAAATGTTCAACTTCTCGTTTGCGATTCGTAGGATTGACTCCCACTCGCTAAAATGCGGCTTTGAACCACTGCCAAAACCCAGACTTGCGAGGCTCGGGGATTTCGACCTGTGACTGCACCCGAGTCCGGAGCGGGGCGGCGGCCGCAACAGGCTGGACCGCCTCCGCGCCGATCGCATGCGCGCCATATTTCACGAGCCCGACGCCAGCAGCGTATTCGGGGCCGTGAACTAGCTGTGTAATCCCTTTGATCGCCGTCGGCATTCCTATGCGGACCGGCATTCCCAGGATTTCTTCCGCAAACTCACTCATACCCTGGAGCAACACGGCGCCACCGGTCAGAACCACGCCGGCGCTCAGTTGCTCGAGCATCCCCGTGTCTTCGATGCGCTTGCGAACGACGGCGAAGATCTCTTCGACCCTTGGCTCGATGATGTCGCTCAGTACGCGGCGCGCCGTCTTGCGCGGCGCGTGACCGCCAACGCCCGGCACTTCGATCTCCTCGTCATCGGCCACCATGCGCCCGAGCGCACAGCCGGAGAGGCGCTTTAGGCGATCAGCCTCCGCCATCGGGGTCCGCAGGCCCGCGGCAACGTCGCTCGTGATGTTGTTGCCGCCAACTGGAATCACGCTCGCGTGAGCAATGCCCCCATCGACGTAGAGCAGCACATCGGTCGTTCCGCCGCCGATGTCGACGACCGCAACGCCTATCTCCTTCTCGTCGTCGCTTAATACGGCCTCAGCGCTCGCGAGAGGCTGCAGCACCACATCCGCGACTGTGAGTCCGCATCGTTCGGCACAGCGGATGACGTTCTGCGCGCAGCTCGTGGCCGCCGTGACGAGGTTGACTTTCACGCCGAGCCGCACGCCAGCCATGCCGATGGGATCGCGGATGCCGTCCTGGCTGTCGACCATGTACTCGCGGGGCAGAACGTGAAGGATTTGGCGGTCGGCATCGACCGGAATGGCTCGTGCCCCTTCGAGTACGCGCTCGACGTCGCTGTGTGTTACTTCGCCCCCCGCGATAGCCGCCACCCCGTCGCTCGCAGATGAGCGCACATGGCTACCGCCAATGCCGGCGTAGATGGTTCTGATCTCGACCCCGGCCATCGTCTGCGCGCTCTCAATCGCGTCCCGGATTGAGCGAACGGTCCAATCGATGTTGGCCACTATACCTTTGCGAAGCCCTCGGCAGGGCACCACGCCGACACCTAGGATCGTGATCCCGTCGGCCGCGTCGACCTCGGCCACGACTGCGCACACCTTGGTGGTGCCGATGTCGAGACCTACGACGATCTCGCCTTGCGAAGCTGCGATGCTCATCTGGATCGGCAATCGCACGTGGCGGCACCGTGGGCCAAATCTTCGGCGTCCGCCCGCTCGGTCAGCGCATCCGAACGACGACCCGCTCCGGGCGGGTATCGTTGTCGAGCAAGATGGCATCGGCCTTCCCGCCGCGCTTGTCGAGTTCGGCAAGGACGCTGACGGCCTGTTCGAGCTTCCGTCGAAATGGCGGTCCACCGAGCACGAGCTGCATCGCTGCGTGCCCAACGACCAGCGTGAAGAAGCCGTCGCCTCCGACGTGAATTTCCTCGAGAGGGGAGCGCTTTCCAAGACCCGTACGCTCAAACTCTGCCGCCAGCTCGATAGCCCGGCGAATCGTCCGCGCTACGCCTTCGCGATCCTCTGCGACGGTCTCGGGACCGATGCCGGTGACAAACGGCAGATCGACCGGGTCACTCGGCTCAAAAGACTTGAAGGGCTCCCCATCGGCGGTGGCGAGATAGGTCTCACCCAAGGCGATCAAGGCGGCAGGCTTACGTTCGATCACCCGGATCAAGATCGTGCCGGGGAGCTTTCGAACGAGTGTAGCGTCGGTGATCCATGGGTCGACAAGCAGCTTGGCGCGCGCCACATCCAAGTCCGTGGCGAATATGTTTCCACCCAGCGACAGACCGCTCTCGGAGACGAGTACGTCGGAAGAGCGCCGATCCGTGCCTTCAACGTCGATCGCCACGATCGCAAAGCGCCCACTCGTCACGACGTGGCGACGAGCCGCCCACGCCACGCCGAGCGACGCACCGCTGACGAGAACAACCCCAGCCAAGGTGCGAAACGCGGCAAGCACGCGCGAAGGGGATCGTGGGCGAAGGGCAGCCAGCATGGAACCGGCAGCTTCCCCTTCGCCGCCATGCACTCGCCCAGCGGACGGCCCCACCCGACGGTTGCCCGGAGTCATTGCGCGGCCTTCCGCTCGATCATCACCAGAAGGTCCCGGACGCTCGCATTGATGTCACCCGCCCCCAGGGCGATGACCAGGTCTCCGGGTTCGAGCAGATCGAACAAAGCCTGCGCAACTTCCTTCTTGTCTCGAACGTAGGTGACAGCGTGGTGACCGTGCGCGCGGATGCCTTCGGCGAGCGACAAGCCCGAGGCGCCATCGATTGGTCGTTCGCCTGCCGGATACACTTCAGTTACCAAGAGAACGTCAGCCTTGTTGAAAGCTCGCGTGAAGTCATCGAACAGCAGCTGGGTCCGCGTGTACCGATGTGGCTGAAAGGCTACGACGACCCGTCGTTCGAAGCCCCGCTGCGCGGCGTCGAGAGTCGCCTCCACCTCGGCAGGGTGGTGCCCGTAGTCATCCACAACCATCACGTCGCCGCGCCGATCTCCCTTGGTGTATTGCGGCTGTCCGAGCACAGTGAACCGCCTCTGCACGCCGTGAAATCCCGCGATCGCATCGCGGGTCACGTCGAGAGGGACCTCGAGCTCGTCCGCAACGGCGATCGCCGCTAGGGCGTTGAGCACGTTGTGCGCACCCGGCATCCGCACGAAGAACGTCCCGAGCCGTTCGGCGCGCCGGAACGCTTCGAAACGCGTCGTGACTCCTTCGAATCGAGCGTTGGTTGCACGGTAATCGGCAACCTTCGAAACGCCGTATGTTACGTGACGCCGATCGATGCGAGGCAGGATCTCCTGCACGCTCGGATTGTCGAGGCAGAGGACACACAACCCATAAAACGGAACCTTGTTCGCGTGCTCCACGAACGCATCTTTGACGGCGTCATGCGTTCCGTAATGATCGAGGTGCTCGGCGTCGATGTTCGTGACGACCGCGATGGTTGGCGTGAGCTTGAGGAATGATCCGTCGCTCTCGTCGGCTTCGGCAACAAAAAGGTCGCCTTCTCCATGGCGCGCGTTGGTCCCGAGGGCATTCACCTTGCCACCGACGACGACGGTCGGGTCGAGACCCGCCGCACGAAGTATCGTCGCAACGAGTGACGTGGTGGTCGTCTTCCCATGCGATCCAGCAATGGTCACCGCGTACCGGCTGCGCATGAGCTCCGCCAACATCTCGGCCCGAGGAATAATTGGGATCTCGAGAGTGCGGGCGTGTGTAATCTCTGGATTTTGCGGCTGGATGGCGCTCGAGTAAACGACTACGTCCGCGTCCGTCACGTTTTCGGCAGCGTGTCCGAAGAAGACACGGACACCAAGCATCTCGAGTCGGCGGGAATTTTCGTTCGGCTTCAGATCCGACCCACTTACGTCGAATTGGAGGGCACGCAGGACTTCGGCTAGACCGCTCATCCCGATGCCGCCAATACCGACGAAGTGAACATGACGCACGCGGCCCCGGAACATCAGTGACCTCCCCCAGCGAGGTCCAGCAGATCTCGCGCGACATCGTGGGCGGCATTCGGCCGGCCGCGGGCACGCGCAGCGTCCGCCATCGCGACACGAGCGCCCGCGTCCGCAAGCAACCTCTCGATCTCGGCAGCGAGGCGACAAGGTTCAGCGTCACTCTGATTCAAACAAATTCCCGCCCCAAGGCGCGCCAACGCCCGCGCATTCTTTGCCTGATGATCGTCCGCAGCATGTGGGAATGGAATGAGGATCGACGCACGACCAATCGAAGTGATCTCCGCGATGGTTCCGGCGCCAGCCCGCGCGACCACGAGGTCTGCTTCGGCGATTGCCCGCGCAACGTCGTCGACGAACGGAACGACTGCAGCGCCCTCTACGCGTGCCCTAGCGTATCCGGCCCTCACCTCGCTGTCGGCATCGCGTCCCGCTTGGTGCAACACCTGAATCCGCGGGAAGCGTGGGGCCAAGCTTGCGATGGCAGCCGGCATTCGTGCATTCAAGACGGCCGCTCCACGACTTCCGCCCATGACAAGCACACGAACGGAATGGCCCACCACATAGGGGCGGGCGCCGAATCCGCGTCGAAGCGGGACCCCGTACGGACGCAACGAGGCACGACAGAAGCTGCCGGCGACCTCGTCCCACGCGATATAGGCGCGTTTGGCGACCGGACCCAAGACACGATTGGCGAGACCGACGGCCGTATTCGGTTCAAGGACCGCGAGTGGCACGCCGAAGAGAGCTGCCGCAAGGCTCACCGGTCCGCACGCGTAACCCCCGACGCTTAGCACGGCGCGGGGCCGCTGCCGACGAACTCTTGTGAACGATCGGGCGGTAGCGCCGAGCGCAATAGCAGCTCCACGCGCCACGCGGGGTGCGCCTCCGCCACGCATCGGCTCCACATGAATTTTCTCCAATCTGAAGCCATGAGTGGGCACGACGCGCGCCTCGAGGCCGCGATCCGTTCCAAAGAAAACCACCTCGACGTCTGCCAGTTCCCGGAGGGCGTCGGCGACGGCGACCGCCGGAAACACGTGACCGCCGGTACCACCCCCCGCGATGAAGATAGTTGGGCGCATCACGCTCCGAGCTCCGGGGGAGGCTCGGGGTCCGCTACGTCGAACGTCAGCGAAGGCTTGGACGGAAAGGGTCGACCGCCCAGGCGCGAGATGTTGAGCAGGATCCCAGCCGCTACGGCGTTGACGACGAGCGACGAGCCACCAAAGCTCACGAAGGGCAATGTCAAACCCTTGGTGGGCAAGATCGCGAGGGCGACGGATAGGTTCACGAGCGCCTGCACGCCAAACATCGTGGACAAGCCGAAGGCCATGAAAGCGCCGAAGTCGTCGGGTGCGCGCAAAGCTGCGCGAACGCCTCTGGAAACCAGCAGCAAGTACGCTCCGCAGAGGACAGCGACCCCTAGAAAGCCCAACTCCTCGCCGACGATTGCGGCAACGAAGTCGGTGTGGGCTTCCGGCAGATAGAGCGTCTGCAGTCCGCGCCCGAGCCCCAGACCCACGGTTCCGCCCGACCCAAACGACATGACGCTTTGGAACGGCTGATATGCGAGATCCTGTCGATGCTGATCCATGTGCAGCCAAGCCAGGTAGCGTTCGTACCGGTACTCTCGAAACCGAATGGCGACGGCACCCAGGCCGGCTCCCAGGATCGATGCACCCAAAATGTACCCGACCTTAGCCCCCGCCACGAACAGCATCGTAAAAGTGAGAAGCAAGAGAACTACGGCACTTCCGAAGTCGGGCTGCTTCAAGCACAGCAGCATGAGCACGCCGGCGACGAGCAAATGCGGCAAAAAACCGACCGTGAACGTCTTGACCCGCTCGGCCTTCTTCGCGAGCGAATACGCGAGCCAAATGACGAGCGCGACCTTCGCCATTTCCGCCGGTTGAACGTGAATCGGTCCGAACGCAAGCCATCGGGCCGCGCCCCCTCCCGAGTGGCCGAAGCCAGCGACACAAAGCACGAGCAGCCCACCGACCACGCCTAGAACTGGGTAGGTCAACTTATAAAGGCGGCGGTAGTCGACCCGGCTCGCCCCCCACATCAGTGCTACGCCGAGCGCCGCGTATGCGACTTGCCTTTTCAAGAAAAACTCGGGGTCTTGGAACTTCACCGTCGCCTGCACTGCGCTGGCGCTGAAGACCATAACGATGCCGAAACCAATGAGCGCGATGACTGTCGCTGCAAGAACCGAGTCGACCGAGCCGACCGAGCCTGCCCCCGGGCGCGCGTCGAGAGGGGCCGTGAGCTGCATTCGAACCGTGCGGCGGACGTTCCGGAGAGCGGCCCCGACCTCGGGACCGAAAGGAGCATCCACTCCCTTATTCCTCATCACGATGTGGCCTTTTCCAGCTCTCGCACGGCGCGAACGAATTCATCGCCGCGATGCTTGTAATCGCGAAACATGTCGAAGCTCGAGCAAGCGGGCGAAAGAAGAACCGCGTCACCGGGACGGGCGAGCTCAGCACCGAGACGCACAGCCTCTTGCATGGAAACCGCACGCCAGACTGGAACCGTTTCGCCGATGGCCAACGCAATGGCATCGGCTGCCTCGCCGAGGAGAACGGCTGCCCGTCCCTTCCGCGCGAGAGCGTCGACTAGCGGGGCGTAGCTGCCCCCTTTGTCCTTCCCTCCAGCGACAAGTACTGCTCGAGACTCCGACAGTCCGTCAAGCGCCGTCACCGCGGCACCAACATTCGTCCCTTTTGAATCATCGTAGAAGCGCACCCCTTTCACCGTCGTGACGAAGGCGGACCGATGGGGTAGCCCGCGAAACTCCCTCAAGGCCCGCGCAATCGCTTCCGCCGTAACACCGAACGGACGTACACATGCAATGGCGGCTGCGACATTCAACGCGTTGTGGCCGCCTGAAAGCCCCCCAGCCGTTTGGTCGAACCGCTCGCCGCTCCGCCGATCGATCACCTCCTCGTCGGTGACATCGAGCGTCCCGCCCCGGCCGAAGGTCACGACGCGCGCTCCTCCGCGCCGCGCCTGACGCAAGCACGCTGAATCCGCGACTGGAACCACGGCCCAGTCCTCGTCGGTTTGCCTAACGAAGGCGTTGCCCTTGGCTTGAGCGTACTGTTCGAAGTCATCGTAGCGATCGAGGTGATCATCGGTCAGATTCAGCAACGCGCCGACGTGCGGGTGGAAGCGATCCACGCGCTCCATCTGGAAGCTTGACACCTCCAGAACCACGACGTCGAACGCTTCCCCAACATGGTCGGAGAGAGGCTCACCCAGGTTTCCCCCGACGAACGCGTGCAGGCCACTCGCCTGCAACATCGCGCCGACGAGCGACGTGGTCGTGCTCTTGCCATTCGTTCCGCCGATGGCGATGACCGGCGTGGAGCGCACCATCGACCGCACAGCCAACTCGACATCGCCCCACACCGGAACGCCCCGCTCCTCGACCCCACGGATTTCGGGCAGGGGTGGCACGCCAGGCGAGACGACCACCAAGTCGGCCTCTTCCCAGCGGACGGCGAAGTGCCCCCCGCCGATCAACTCGGCACCGAGCGGTCCGAGCGCAAGCGCGTCGGCGGAGAGCGATTCGAGCGGCTTGGCGTCGTTCGCCACGACTCTGCATCCGAGACGCATGCACAAGCGTGCAGCCGCCACGCCGCTGGCCCCTAGACCAACAACCACCACCTGCTTGCCCGCCATATGGGTCACGTCGAGACCTCTCAGCGCAACTTCAAGCTCGAAAGACTGAACAGTGCCAAGAGAATGGAGATGATCCAGAAGCGCACGATAATTTTCGGCTCTGGCCAGCCCATCTTTTCGAAATGATGGTGGATGGGGGCCATCAGAAAAATGCGCCGCCCCGTCAACCTGAAGGCCGCCACTTGCACGACCACGCTCACCGCCTCGAGGAAGAAGACCCCACCCAGAATGGCGGAAAGAACTTCGTTCTTAGTGAACACGGCGCACATGCCGAGTCCGCCACCAAGCGCAAGGGACCCAACGTCGCCCATGAAGACCTGCGCAGGATACGTGTTGTACCAAAGGAAGCCTATTCCGGCGCCCACCATGGCGCCGCAGTAGATCGACAGTTCACCCCCGCTTGCGATGAATGGGATGTCGAGATAGCGCGCCACGACGAAACGCTGTGCGACGTGCGCAATGCCGAACGTCGCGCCGGCCAGGTACGCCCAGATGAGGTACGTTCCCGCGTTGATCATGACGGGGCCAATGGCGAGCCCGTCTAGGCCATCGGTCAGGTTAACGGCGTTCGAAGTCCAAACGACCACGAGCACCGCGAACGGCAAATAGATCCACGGCGACAGGACGATCGGGTGTTTCGAAAACGCAAGGAACGGCAACGCGAGATCGAAGCGGATGTCCCACCAGTCAGACGGAACGTGGCTGCGTGCAAGAAACGCATAAGACAACGCGGCACCTCCGATGGCGATTTGACCCAAAAGCTTGTACCGCCCGGGGACTCCCTTCGGGTTCTTGAGCTTGATCTTCAGATAGTCGTCGAGGTAGCCGATGACGCCATAGCCCGCGGTGACGGCCGTCGTGGCCCAAACGAAGACGTTGCGTGGGTCGCACCACAAGATCGTTGGGACGAGGACGCTGAGGAGAATCAGTGCGCCCCCCATCGTCGGCGTGCCGCTCTTGATCAAGTGAGACTGGGGCCCGTCGGGGCGAACAACCTGGCCAATCTGCTTGCGCCGTAGCTCGCGGATGAACCATGGAGCGAGGACGAACGCGAGCAGCATGGCGCTGACGGTCGCAGCGATCGCGCGAAAGGGCACATAGCGCAAGACGTTCAGGAACCCGAGCCATTCCGCGTCGTGACGCAGCGGAAAGAGAAGCTCATAGAGCATCAGTCGGCACCCCGCGCCGAAAGGATCTCGCCCCCACCCGATCGGATCAACGCGTCGACGACGCGTTCGGCCCCGACGCTGCGCGAGGCCTTGACGAGCACGATGTCGCCAGTCGCGACGATGGACGCTGCAAGACGAGCGGCCTCCTCCGCGTCGGAAGCCCGCACTGCAGAAACACCGGCCAGCTCGGCCTCCATCGCAGTTCGATCGGCCAGACCCCCGCAGCTCAGGATCACCCGCGCCCCCGAACGGGCTACCGCCTGACCGAGGTCGGCGTGTGCCTGTTCGGCGATCGCACCCAGTTCGCGCATCTCTCCAAGGATGACTACGGAACGGCGCTGGCGCGCCACCTCGCCAAGCGTCATGAGCGCTGCCCGCACACTCTCCGGGTTGGCATTGTACGTGTCGTCGAGGACCGTGGTGCCGTTGCGCAGGGCACGCGGCTGCATTCGGCCCGGCGGCTGGCGTAAATGCAGACGAAGAGAGCATTCGACCGTATCGGCACCAAGGAGGCCAATGGTTGTCTCGACAGCCGCGAGCGCGGCGAGAAAGTCGAGTGCCGCGGCTTCGCCGAGGATCGGCAGAGAGGCGCAGAGCTCGGTCCCCTCGCGGCGGCGCAGAATTCGAAGACGCGCGCCGTCTAACCCTGCAGGGGCTCTCTCCACGAGGCGGTAGTCGGCACCTTCTCTCGTGCCGAAGGTCACGACGCGTCGCGCCCTCGTGCGCGCGAGCTGCCCCATCGCCGCTGCGTCGTCGAAACAAGCCACAGCGACGTCGCGCTCGGAAAGGGCAGCGAACAGATCGCCCTTCTCGCTGGCAACGTCCGCTCGGGTCCCGCCGACGCCAGCTGCGTGCGCGACCCCCACATTCGTAATCACGGCAACATCGGGCTGCAGGATGCCGGCCAATGAGGCGATTTCGCCCCGAATACTCATGCCGACCTCGAACACGGCGAACCGATGCTCCGAACGCAGCCCGAAGGCGACGGTCGGCAGGCCTACCCGGTTGTTCAGGTTGCCAGCCGTAGCGTGGCACTTCCCGACGGACCGAACGAGTGCGGCGCAAAGCTCCTTCGTCGTGGTTTTTCCCGAGCTACCAGTGATGGCGATAACGAGCGGATGCGTTGCACAACGCCGCCAACTTCGAACGTGCGCGCGAGCGAGCCGTTGCCAAGCCACGAGGGTATCATCCACCTCGACGACGTCGACCCATTGGTCCGACGCGCGCCCGGGCTCGACGATGACGAGGGCCGCGCCGGATCGAACGGCTGCATCCACGTAGTCATGGCCGTCGTGCCGCTCGCCGCGCAAGGCTACGAAAGCGCATCCGGGCACGACCGACCGACTGTCGCTCACGATACCGCGCGCGGTGATGCCGGTCGGCAAAGCGCGCAAGACCCGCCCGCCCGTCGCCGCCGCCGCCGCCCAAACGGTCAATGGCGCGCTGTTCTCGGGGATGGGCGTTGCCATCTCATATACCTCCTCGGGTGCGCCGTCGGAGCGAGAGGGCCCGCCTAGCTTCCGTCCGGTCGTCGAAAGGATGCTTCACCGTTCCGATGACTTGGTAGTCCTCGTGGCCTTTGCCTGCGACGACGATGACGTCACGATCGTCGGCCGATTGCACTGCGAGGTCGATCGCTCGACGGCGATCGAGCTCAACGATCGGATCGGCCCCAGCAGCGCGCGCACCCGCTACGATTTCGGCCGCGATGGCCCGGGGATCTTCGGTGCGAGAGTTGTCGCTCGTAACGACCAGAACGTCCGCGCGACGCGCGGCGGCATACCCCATGGGGACGCGCTTCGTGGGATCCCGGTCGCCTCCGCATCCGAAGACGCACCACACGCGCCCCCGCGAGAGGGGACGGACCGCTTCCAACACGCGCGCGAGCGCGTCCGGCGTATGTGCATAGTCGACAAGAACGCTGACCGCGTCGTATTCGTCGTCGCAGCGTTCCAGCCGGCCAGCAGGCGCCGGCTCACGCGAAAGGGCAGCCGCCGCACCAACCACGTCGAGCTCGAGGGCATGCGCAACAGCTAAGGCGACCAACAAATTCTCGAGGTTGTAGGTGCCCACGAGCCCAGATGCCAGGGCAACCTCACCGGCGGGCGTTCGCACCTCGGCTTCAATTCCGCGCGCCGTGGCCCGAACGCGGCGCGGAGCCACCTCCGCCTCTCGCGGGCTCGCCCATTCGCTCGTGCTTACTCGAACAACGGGCGCTTGGACGCGACGAACCAAATCGCGACCGAACGCGTCATCCACGTTGAGAACGACCGTGTGGGGGCCCAGCTCCGTGAACAGGCGAGCCTTGGCCTCGCCGTACGACGCCATGGAGCCGTGGAAATCAAGGTGGTCTTGGGTGAGGTTCGTGAACGCGGCGACGCGAAAGTGCACCGCGCGCACGCGCCCGAGCGCTAGCGCATGCGAGGAGACCTCCATCGCCACGTGCGTCGCACCGCGGACCCGCATCTCGACCATCGCTCGCGCAACGTCATCGGCCTCGGGAGTCGTGTGCTCCGCAGGAACATGCCAGTCATCGAAGCCGTGACCGACCGTGCCGAGCACGCCGCACCTCGTGCACCCGAGCGCGCCGTCGACCGCAGCTCGGGTCAGGTGGGCCGTGGTTGTTTTTCCGTTGGTCCCCGTAATTCCCACTACGTCGAGCGCGAACGACGGTTGCCCGTAAACCGCGGACGCAGCATACGCGAGTCCCGCATTCACGTCGTCTACCCGCAGCACGGGAACACGCTCGATCCCCGGCACCACCGCTCCTCGCGTAGCCATTACGGCGACCGCCCCACGTGCGACGGCATCGGCCACGAAGCGCACTCCGTCCGCATGAAAGCCCGGGCGCGCGACGAACAGATCGCCTGGCTCCACTCGCCGCGAATCGTGGCGGACGCCCCGCACGCGGGTCGAAGCGTCACCCGTGATCACGCTGCTCTGGGGCAGCTCCCGCGCCAATTCGTCCAGTCTGAGCCCCTCCGCATCGTGGCGCGCGGAGACCCCGGTCATGATGCGGGCTCGAGGACCACACGGACCGCGGTCCCCCTCGTGGCCGGAGCACCAGCGGCCGGAGTCTGTCGAACGGCGCGGCCCGACCCCTCGACTCGAGGAACCAACCCCGCTCTGCTGATCGCGACAATCACTTCGTGTGCGGGCAATCCGGTCGTGTCCGGAACGCGCACACTTCCCGGCGGCATGGGTTCGCTCGGGGCGACCGGAAGGGCAGACGATGGCACCGGCTTCATGGCCGCAGGAGCTGGATCCGCGGGATCGGCTCCTCGTGCCGCCGTTCCCCCCTTGAGTATTCCGGTCGCGGGGGTCACCCCGAGATAGCGGAGTGACGCCTCGGCCACTCGGCGAAAAACCGGGCCGGCCAAGTCGCCCCCATAACGTCCGATCATGGGCTCGTCCAAGACCACCGCAACCACAAGTCGCGGGTGCTCGACAGGGACGAAACCAACAAACACGGCAGTGTATTTGTCGGCCGAGTATTTGCCCGTTGCCGGGTCTACCTTCTGCGCGGTCGAGGTCTTGCCCGCGACGCGGTAGCCGGCAATCGATGCCTCGACGGCGGTCCCGCCCTCCTCGGTGACGGCCGTGAGCATCTCCGCGACGGTTCGCGCGACTCCGACCGGGACAACCTCGCGACGAACGCGCGTGCTGGAACTCCGGGCCACCGCCCCATTTCCTTCGGTCACCTGCCGAACCAAAATCGGCTCGAGAAGCTTGCCTCCGTTGGCTATGGCGCTCATCGCCATCGCGAGCTGCAGCGTCGTCACTGTAATTCCCTGGCCGAAGCTCGCACTCGCAGTTTCTGCGTCGTACCAGGGCCGTGCTTTGGGTCGGAGAACTCCTTCGGATTCGCCCGGAACCGGGATTCCGGTCGGCTCGCCGAATCCGAAGCGGCGGTAATCGGCGTATAGAGCGGACTCACCGAGCTGCAAGCCGATTTTCAGAGCCCCTATGTTCGAGCTTCGAGCCAAAATCTGGGTCGGCGTAAGCACATCGTTGATGTGCGTATCGTGAATGGTGATGCCGGCGATCTGGAAGACGCCGTGCTCGCAGTCGATCGCATCGGTGGGCTTGAGAGTGCCGGCGGTGAGCGCACCGGCAATCATGAACGGCTTCATGACCGAGCCAGGCTCGAAACGGTCGGCGACGACGCGGTCGCGGCGCGAATCGACATCACTCTCGGTGTAGTCGTTCGGATTGTACCCGGGCACGCTTGCGAGCGCGAGGACCTCCCCCGTTAGAGGGTCGACGACCGTCAGCGACCCGCCTCGCGTCTCATAGGTGCGCATTGCCGCGTCCAGCTCGCGCTCGGCCACATGTTGAATTCCTTCGTCGACAGAAAGGACGACGTCGTTGCCTTGAAGCGCGCGCTCGTTGTTCACGCCGTCGAAGATGAGCCTACCGCTGCGATCGCGCAGGCCGCGGACCTCTTCGACTTTGCCACGCAAGTCTTCGTCCAAGGAAAGTTCGACGCCATCCTTGCCTTGTCCGTCCGGCGAGACAAAACCCAAGAGCGGGCCCGCGAGCTCGCGGCCCGGGTAGTACCGATGCCCCTCGCCCTCAATCGACAGGCCGCGTATTGGAACGACCTGCTTCTTGGGGTCACCCAGATCCCGGATCGCATCGGCCTCCTGGCTGGTGACGCGACGCTTGATCCAAACGAATCGGTGGCGCGGCTCGAGTCTGGCAACGATGTCGGCGGCGTCCATACCCAGGACAGCCGCGAGGCGCCGAGCCGCTTCGCGGAGCCTGGCATCTTGCTCCGGTCTGCTGTCGCTCCCTTGAAGCATCTCCGCGACGTCGGCACTGACGCTCGGCACCTCAATGCTGACCGCCAGCGGTGCGCCGTTGCGATCGAAGATAGTGCCACGCTTGGGCTCGATGTGCAGGCGCCGCTGCCGCTGCTTCACGGCCATATCGCTCCAGACCAGACCGTCCTCCACCTGAACGCGCCAGGCGCTCGAAACGATCCCGCCCAGAGCGATGCCCATGAGACCGCAGAGCACCCCCATGCGCATTCGGATCCAGCGGGCGCGACGAGGGTCGAGGTTCTTCACGGCGAAACCGCGGCGGGATTCCCGTGGCCGTGTGCCACCCGCGCGGGCATCGAGCTGAAGGCGGTGACCTCCGGATGATCGTCGGGTCCGGGGAGCGGCGCGAGCGACACGATTCGCTCCGACGGCGGTGCCTCCATGCCGAGAAGCGTTCGGGCGACGATCTCGATGCGTTCGGGCGTCCTGTAACTGGCGGCCTCGAGCTCCATGACGCGCTCAACCTCCCGGAGTCTAGCCTGCTCCTGCCTCGCATGACCCAGCTCGTAGCCAAGCTGCACGGTGCGACCGCGCAGCGCGAGGTGCATGACGAACGCGCTCGTGGCTGCCGCAACGGCGAGCGTCCAGAGCGGCAGGAACGAGACGCTGACGCGGGTCATTCGCTCTCTCCGATGGCCGTTCGTCGTGCCGCCCGCAATTTCGCGCTTCGGGCGCGGGCATTCTGCGCGCTTTCTTCGTCACTCGGGACCACCGGCTTCTTGGTGAGCGGACACCAGCCAGGCAGAGCGAATGCGCGCTTCACCAAGCGGTCCTCGAGAGAATGGAACGAGAGCACGACCACGACTCCACCCTCCACGACGACGTCGCTCAACGCCGCAAGCAGCCGCTCCAGCTGCTCGAGCTCGCCGTTCACGGCAATCCGGAGCGCTTGAAACGTACGGGTCGCCGGGTCGACGCCGCCTATTCTGGCCGGGCCAACCGCGCGCACGATAGCTCGCCGCAGATCCAGAGTGGTTCGCAGTTCTCCCGCAGCCACCGCCTTCTTGAGGCTCCGCGCGATGCGCCGCGAGCGGCGCTCGTCGCCGTATCGATAAATGACGTTTGCCAGATCGTCGTCCGACGAGCGCTCTATGAGCTCGAACGCGGTCTCCCCTTCGTCCGGGTCCATCCGCATATCGATCGGTCCCTCGCGCCGGAAGCTCATACCTCGCTCGGCGTCGTCGAGCTGCGGCGAGCTCACGCCGAGGTCCGCAATAAGTCCGTCGGCGCGAGAGAACCCAAGCCGCTCAAGCTGGTCCCGTACGTTCGAAAACACGCAGCGCGCGATCATTACGCGATCCGCCACGGGCGCCAGACGCTCTCGAGCCGCGGCAATGGCCGCCGGGTCCCGATCCAGAGCCACGATCCGTGCTTTCGGTTCGGCTTCGAGCAACGCGACGGTGTGTCCCCCGGCGCCGAGCGTCGCGTCGACGTAAACGCCCCCGGGGCGGGGCGCGATGGCACGCACGACCTCGTCACGCATGACCGTCGCGTGCTCAAAGCGCTTCACATCACTCATCTCAAAATCGTCCCGCCAAACCCACTCGATCGACCCATCCGCCAGCACGCCGGGTAGCGCGAGCTGCAGGTTGCTCATAGTCCAAGCTCCGACATACGCGCAGCAATGTCGCGGCGTTCCTCGTCGGTGGTCTCGACGTGCCGGAGCCACTCATCCTTGTCCCACAGCTCGGCGTAACGGCCGGCGCCGGCCCAAAGAACTTCCTTCTTCAGATGGGCATAATCCCTCAGTGTCGCAGGGATGAGGATGCGGCCGACGCCGTCGATCTCGCACTCGATGGCCCCGGAGACGTAAATGCGCTTCAGCTTCTGAACGGCGCGGTCGAAACGCGGGAGCTTTCCGAGCTGCGCTTCGAACTCACTCCACTCGGCAGGCGAGTAAGCAACCAGGCAAGGGTCGAGAGCGCTTGTCACAACGATTCGCCGCTCGCCGGCCGTGTCGAGGACATCGCGATAGCGGGCGGGGACGCTCGTCCGCCCCTTCGCGTCGATCGTGTGCTCGTGTCGCCCGCGGAACATCTCGACAGCCGCTCCGTCGTGGCTTGGCACTTCTTGCCACGATTTCCCACGCCTAAGGGCCACGATATGGATGGGCTTGAGTCCTGTCAATATTTCTCTGCGCCCAGCCCAACGGCGCCGGGCGGGCCACGACTCACACCCGACGACGTTCGGGACGCCCGCTGAGCCCGCCACTTGGCCGTGGAGACCTCCGCGAAGCGCAGAGCCCACCGCCCCGGCCGAATCGCGACCGAGGACACGCCGCCGAGACGGCCTAACCGAGAACGTGCTTGGCGATGACGATGCGCTGAATCTCGCTCGTCCCCTCACCGATTTCGCAGAGCTTCGCGTCACGCAAATGGCGCTCGACGTCGAACTCGCGCACGTAACCGTAGCCGCCATGCACCTGTACGGCGCTGTTGCATGCGCGTGTGGCCGCTTCGCTGGCGAAAAGTTTCGCCATTGCGGCCGCTTCGGTGAAAGGCTCGCCGCGATCGGCCAGCCAAGCAGCGCGGTAGATCAGCATCGCGGCCGCGTCGAGCTCCGTCTTTGCGTCGGCGAGCATCCACTGAATTGCCTGGAATTCGGCGATCGCTCGACCAAAGGCGCGGCGGTCCTTCGCGTAGGATGTGGCTTTCTCCAAGGCGCCATACCCCAGGCCAAGCGCCATCGCGGCGATCGAAACACGGCCACCGTCCAGAATCTTCATCGCGTTAGCGAAGCCGTGGTCGACCAAACCGACGCGCTGCCCGTCCGACACGCGAACGTCGTCGAACGAAAGCTCTGCCGTGTCACTCGAACGGCAACCCAGTTTCTGCAGATGTCTGGATACGTTGAAGCCCGGTGTCCCGTGATCGATCACAAACGCGGTAATCCCCTGCTGCTTCGGCATGGATGGGTTCGTCCGAGCCAGAACGACGCAGAAGCCGCCGATCGTGCCCTGAGTGATGAATGTCTTGTTGCCGTTGATCACCCATACATCGCCCTCGCGTCGCGCCACAGTGCGCAGCGCCGCAGCGTCGCTTCCGCTACCTGGTTCGGTCAACGCCCACGCCGCAAGCCACTCCCCGCTCGATGCTTTTGGCAAATACCTGCGCTTCTGGTGGTCGCTTCCGAAGGCGAGTAAATGCCCGGTCCCAAGCCCGTTGTGCGAGGCGACCGACAGCGCCACGGAGCCGTCGACCCGCGCAAGCTCCTCGATGCAAATTGCGTACGCCTGCGTCCCCATTCCCGAGCCACCGTACTCTTCCGGAATTCGAATGCCCCAGAGTCCCATCGAGGCGAGCTTTGGAATGAGCTCCGCGGGGAAGCGCTCCTCGCGGTCCCATCGCTGGGCGTTTGGCGCAACCTCCGTCCGCGCAAACTGCCGGACGCTTTCCCGCAACAACCGGTTGTGCTCGTCAAACTCAAAGTCCATGCCTTGTCCGCCTGGGCCTCGCTCTCTGCAAAGCCGGCATATCCATTTCTCACCAAACAACAAGCCGCCCACCGCTCGTCGTCACCCCTACCGGCAAAAAATCTCTCCCACCACCGAGCAACCAAACGCCATTCTGCACCGTCAGAAGGCCACGCGCGCCACTAGATACTGGAAGGTCCATTTGCAACCCGTCGCCCTGGGCCAAGCAACCGCCGATCTCAACCGGCGGCAGGCGTTCTGCGTAGGTGTAGGGCGAAGGCGCTCAGTAAGCGCGCAGCTTCCAACGCATCGCAAGCCAGACGAACACGACGAGCAAAGCCGCAACGAGCTTCGAGCGCACGACGAAATCGTCAAGCGCGAACGGAAGGAAGAAGACCGCGGCAATCACGGCGACGCCCGACAGAATTCGCAAGAACGGACCACGCTTTCCACGACGTTCCACCCCACGCCATCGTTCGAGATGGGCTCGGACGTCGCCGAATCCCTCGCCGCCGCAGGGCACTGTCACGATGACTGGAACCCCCGTCCTCGGGTCGGGATCCGACTCGATCCGCATGCCGCCGAGCGCTCCGGCGATCTCGACGATGCGGACCACGCGCGAGCGAGCGATTGATCGAGCGTCTCGTCCGATTTCGGCAGTAATCGTGTCGTCGTCGACGAAAACGCGCAGCGCTCGCAAGCGACGCGTCACGGCCGCACCCTGGACCCACGATTGGGTCGCAAGCAAGACGCAAACCGCGGCCGCGAGCGCCAGAGACGGAGAGCGCGGAGTCCACCCGGACTGGCGCCCGAGTTCGAGGGCGAGGACGAGCGGAGCTAGAGTCATCATTGCTCGGACCGCCGCAACGGCCCAAGCGCGTCGCACGGCCGCGACGTCGCCGAGCTCGTATCGAATCATGCTCGCGGATGTACGTTGTCCCGCACCCATTGAACGATCGTCGCGAGCGACGCACCCGGCGTGAATACTCCGCTTACCCCCGCCGACCTCAATCGCGCGATGTCAACGTCTGGAATGATGCCACCGCCGAAGACGATGACGTCGTCGGCGCCCCGCCGCCTCAGCTCATCGATGACGGCCGGAAAAAGGGTGTTGTGCGCTCCGCTCATGATCGACAGCCCGACCGCATCCACGTCCTCCTGAACGGCGGCATTCGCAATCATTTCGGGGGTCTGATGCAGCCCCGTATAGATAACCTCCAAGCCCGCGTCGCGCAGCGCCCGCGCAACCACCTTTGCGCCACGGTCGTGACCGTCGAGCCCAGGCTTCGCAATGAGGATGCGGGGCATGCGGGGCGATTGAGGAGCGGCCGCCATGCATCGCCGATTCTAGTTCGAATTGCCGTCGGAATTCGAGTCCTCGCCATCGGTGCCGTCGTCATCGTCGTCATCGTCGTCGTCCTCCGGAAGCTCGGCTGACGACAGCTCGGGCGGCAGCGGCTTGCCTTCCTTCTCTGCCTGCTGGCGCGCCTTCTCTTGTGCCGCGCGCTGTTGGGCGACGCGCTGCATCACGGCAGGCTTTGGGGCCATGATGAGCGACATGGCGCGCGCTTCCATCGACGCGCGGGTCTCGACGTTGCCTACGTCGTCGAGTGCCTTGAGGATGATGTCGAGTTGCTCGTGAGCTTTCTCTGGGTGCGTGATCTCTCGGCCCCGGAAGCGGACGGTGAACTTCACCTTGTGGCCCGCCTCCAGAAAGCGGCGTGCCGCCTTCACTTTGAACGCGATGTCGTGATCGTCTGTCTTGGGTCGAAGCTTGACCTCCTTGATCTCGACGACCGATTGATTCCTGCGTGCTTGAGCCTGCTTCTTCTTCTCCTCGTACTTATACTTACCGAAGTCGAGGATCTTGCACACGGGGGGCTCTGCCTTTGGATTGACCTCGACGAGATCGAGCCCCTGTTCTTGCGCTTTGCGAAGCGCGTCGTGAGTCTGCAGCACGCCCAGCATGCTCCCGTCAGCGTCGATGACGCGCACTTCGGGGACACGAATGCGGTGATTGACTCGGATTTGATAGCCGCGTTGCTGCTGACGCGGATCGAACCGGGGATGACCCAATGCCATTTTCGCTTACTCGACCTCCGTGCTGTTCTCAGTATCGATGGACGAATCGGACGATACTGTCCGGCCATCGCTGTCCAGACCCGCTGGAACCGTAGTGTCGACGCGAACCGACACAGCCGTCAATGTGCGACTGCTCCGGGTGGCTGAGCTTCTGCGACCAGGCGCGCGACGAACTCGTCGACTTTCATCGCTCCCAGCTCTCCCGCGTCGCGTGAGCGTACTCCTACGGAGTCGGCCTCGGCCTCTTTGGGGCCGACGACGAGCAGGTAAGGATACCGCGCAAGACGCGCGTTTCGAATCTTGGCCCCGAGCTTATCGCTTGATAGGTCGACCTCGACGCGTAGTCCCTTCGACCGGAGGCGCTCCACGACTCGCCGGGCATGCTCGTCACTCTTTTCACTTACCGTGAGCACGATGGCCTGCTTGGGCGCGATCCAAGCAGGGAAATTCCCTCCACAATGCTCCAAGTAAACGCTAAAAAAGCGCTCGAGCGACCCGAAAACGGCTCGATGCAACATGATCGGCCGGTGCTCCTTGCCATCCTCGCCGACGAAGGACAAGCGAAACCGCTGCGGTAAATTCGCGTCGTATTGGATGGTGCCAAGCTGCCACGAGCGCTTTAGTGCGTCCTGGACGTGGAACTCGATTTTGGCCCCGTAGAATGCGCCCTCTCCCGGCGTAACCTCGTACTTTAGTCCGGCGCGGTCCAGTGCGCCCGCTAGCGCTCGTTCGCTCCGATCCCACTCTTCCTCGGTGCCCAGACGCTTGTCGGCTGCAGGACGCGTGGCCAGCTTGATATCCACCCTCTCGAACTGAAATGCTCTGTAAACGACGTTCAACAGATCGATGAAATTCGCGATTTCATCGGCGACGCTTCCCTCGTCGCAAAAAATGTGGGCGTCGTCTTGGCAGAAACTGCGAACGCGCGCCAATCCGTGAACGACGCCGCCGCGCTCGTATCGGTGCAGGCGCCCAAAGTCCGCGACGCGCCACGGGAGCTCGCGATAGGAGCGGCGGCGGCTGGCAAAGATGACGCAATGACTGGGGCAGTTCATCGGCTTGAGCGCGAAAGAGACGTGCTGCAGATGCTCCCTGAGCGCCGGCCGAGACTGGTTCGCGGCTTCCTCGCCGGCCTCGGCGAGAAGGTCCTCGGTCCAAAGCCGGTACATGTTCTCGTTGTAGTGACCAAGGTGGCCGCTCGTCCGGAAAAGCCGTGGATCAAAAATCTGAGGCGTGACGACTTCTTCGTATCCATGCCGCTCGTAAAGACGCCGCACGAACTCGATCATTGCGTGATACACGAACGCGCCGCGAGGCAAAAAGAAAGGCATCGCCGGCGCGATCTCGTCAAACATGAAAAGCTCAAGCTCTTTCCCGAGCTTGCGATGATCGCGTAGTTTGGCCTGTTCGAGTCGCGTCAGGTACTCCTCGAGCGACTTGGGCGACTCGAACGCCGTGCCGTAGATGCGCTGAAGCATTGGATTTCGCTCGTCGCCACGCCAATACGCCCCAGCGACGTGGGTCAGCCGAACGGCCCGGAGCCAGCCCGTCGAGGGCACGTGCGGCCCTTCGCACACGTCGACCCATTCGTTCGGGGGCGTCCCGTGCTTGTATAGGCTGACTTCTTCATCCTGCGGGATAGCGTCGATGATCTCGAGCTTGTATGTCTCCCCCATCGCCGAGAATATGCTCTTCGCTTCGTTTCGGGTGACCACGAGGCGGCGAAACGGCGAGTCCTTGCGGATGATCTCGGCCATAACCCGCTCGATTTCGCGCAGATCGTCGTCTGTGAAGCCCCCGCCCGGCTTGTCAAAGTCGTAGAAAAAGCCGTCGTCGGTCGATGGACCAATCGTCACTTTCGTCCCCGGGAACAGCCGCTGCACCGCGTCGGCCATCACATGCGCCGTGGAGTGCCGGATGACAGCCAGGCCATCCTTGTCCGCCGCGCGAAGCGGCGTGAGCTCGAAGTCCGTTGCTTCGACCGGGGTATGCAGATCGACGATGCGGCCGCGGTACCTGACCGCGATGACGTCCTTGTCGAGCTTGTCGTTCGCCGCGAGAATTTCGCGTGGGGTCTTCCGATCGAGCATGCCGCTTCTTCTTGACGCGTGTATAGCTTATTCGGGCTTGTTCGCCGAGCCGCTGACCCAGTCGACAACTGGATCGCCCGCCAGCATCCGCGGGACCGCAGCTCGACGCGGGACTACTCCCCAACCGACGTACGCGCTGCGGGGCGGTGCGAGTCTCGCGCGGTGACGACGGGGCTCGCTTCCTTTCAGTACGAGCGCTTGCCGGGAGAGGCCCGCATCGTCGCAGCCCATCCATGACCGATCGGCGCTCGCGAGACTCGGGGCGGGGCCGCTGTTCGCGGAAGACTTCCCAACACTCGCGCGCATCCGAATTCACGACCGTTCACGTGGTCCTTCAAGAGGAAGTTGCCAACAGCGTGGAGCGATTTCTCCGACGCGGACGCACCGGACTAGCGTTGCGCGAGCGCTTATCAAGTACGCCCGGCTGCTCGTACTAGCACACCGACTTGATGCGACGAGCGCGGCACCTAATCTTACGGGGGTGGCTTCATCGGCAATAGCCCGCGCCTTCTTCGCGTCCGGGGCTCGCTGCGTGATGCTCCCCAGGCATCCGCTTCCGTGCGGAGCGATTCCGTAGAGGACTTTGGCTGCTCGACGAGCCCATCGTATCGACTCGGCGCGGCGCGCCCTGCTCCGCGCATTCGCAGGGCGGCAAGCCCCGTTCGTCCGACCCGCAGGTCCGCGCGGCGGATGTGGATTTGGCCATCCCTGGCACGAACAACCTCTTCGTATCCAACTCGAGGATCTTCCCAAGCTGCGTACGTTTCAACCCAATCGACACCGTGGTCACGCTCGCCGATTACGCAGCATCACGCATGTTGGGCCGCGCTTGATCCTTGAGCATCGGTCACCTCAGGGACTATGACGTCCCGTGAGATGACCGAGTTGTCGCAAGAGGTACCTTCGCGTGTCGATGGTGGCCGCGCCGAAGGAGCGGCGCCCACCAACCAGGCGCGCAGGCTGGTCCAATCCCCGTACCCAAGGTTTTTCGGCCACGCGCTGCGTCACGTCTCGCGTCTTCGGGTGCAGGCCTGGGACGCCGCACTGGCTGACGTGCGCTTGACGCAAGAGACTACTCTCCTGTCGCTGCTCCGTCGCGCAGCGCGAACGGAGTTCGGACGTGCGCATGAATTTTCGCACATCCGTGACTACGACTCATTCGCTCGGTGCGTGCGAGTCGGTGACTATGACTCGTTTTCGCCCCTCATCGATCGCATGCGCGCGGGCGAACACGGTGTGCTCGTCCCTGACGCCGTGCGCTATTTCGGCAATTCCTCGGGGAGCTCAAACGGCGGCAAGTCCAAATTTTTGCCGATTACGGACCTCCAGATCCGCTTCCAGCAGCGCGCCGGCTCGGACGTTCTGATGCGGTATATGCGATGGTCGCGAGATGCAGACCTCTTCCGCGGCTTCACACTCGGCCTCTTTCCGCCAACAACGATGCGGAGGGACGGTCCGGCGCTCGTAACGTCGAATCCGGCCCTCATGATGACGAAGATGCCGCTCGTGACGCGGCCGGTGTACTTACCGGAGCGCGACGTACGAACGATTGAACATTACGATGAGAAGCTCTCCGTGATCGCCGCGCGCTACCTTGATTACGACGTGCGCGCGGTCGTCGGAACAACGTGCTGGTTTACCCTCCTATTCGAGAAGGTGCGCGCGGTGGCCCGTGCACGCGGGCGCAATGTTCGAGGCATAAGCGAGGTGTGGCCGAACCTGCGGGTCCTTTTCGGCGGCGGAGTCGCTGCAGCACCGTATCTGCCCGTCATTCGGGATCTGATGGGGCGCGACGACTTCACGCTGGTCGACACCTACAACGCCACGGAAGGCGGCGTCTACGCGGCATCCGACTTCTCGGGCGCGGACGGGATGCTGATGATCCCGCACCGCGGAACGTTCTTCGAGTTCGTTCCGATCGAGAAACGCGCCGACCCGGACGGGGCTCGTCTTCCGCTGTGGGCCGTCGAACGCGATCGCCTGTATTCCATCGTGGTCACAACGGCGTCCGGCCTGTACGCCTACGAGCTCGGGGACATCGTCCGCTTCGCTTCGGTCGATCCATTGCGCATCGAGTTCGCAGGCCGATTGTCCGGGTGCCTTTCATTGACCCAAGAGCTTACGACCCACGTTGAAATCGAGCAGGCGGTCACTCATGCACTCGCGGCCCATCCCGGCACGGCGGTCGACTTCGGGGCCGGCGCGGAGGTCGGCATCGACGGCGGCGCGAAGTGTCGGTACATCTTGTTCATCGAGTTCCATCAAGGAGCCGCCCCCGGCAATATCAGGGCCTTCGCCAACGCGTTCGACGAGGGCCTGAGGATGCGGAACCGCGTTTACCGCGAGCACCGCCAGGACGACGTCGCTTTGCTCCCTGCGCGGGTCGTTCTGCTCGCTAGCGGCGGAGCGCGCCGCTTCCTGGCACAAGTTACGGGCGGCAACGTGCAAGGCAAGTTTCCGCGCATCATCGACGACACGAAGAAACAACTGCTTTGGCAGTACGCGGCACAATAAGGGCCACGGACTCGTCAGGCATCGCGCACGAGGCAAGTAGCCATGAACCGGATCGGGGTCGCCATCGTTGGAGTAAACGGAGCCGTCGCATCGACCGTGATCGCCGGCGTGGAGCTGATGAAGCGTGGCATCGTGCCGCGCATCGGGATGGTCACCGAGCGGACTGACGCGCGGATCGCCGAGTCCATCACCGAGTTTCTCGATTTCGCTCCGCTCGAGAACCTCGTCTTCGGCGGGTGGGATCTCAAGTACGCAAACGTCTATGAAGGCGCGCTCCATCACGGGGTCTTTCTCGAGCACGTACTCGAAAAGGTGCGCCCGGATCTGGAACGAGTGCGACCCTGGCCCGCGGTTTTTGCGAGGTCGTACTGCGAAAACATCGACGGCGGCAATCTTATCGCCGCGAGTACACACCGCGAGCAGATCGCCATCGTGCAGCGGCAGATGGAGTCATTCAAGAAAGAGCAGGGCCTGGATCGCGTCGTGATGGTCAACCTCGCGTCCACGGAGCGCTTCCTTGAAGTGCAGCCCGTGCACCGTGACTTGCGTGCGTTCCACGCGGGTCTAGACGTCAGTGACCCAGAGATTTCCCCGGCGATGAGGTACTTTTATGCGGCGAACCAGCTCCAAATCCCATACTGCAACTTCACCCCGAGCTTGACCAACGTTCCCGCACTGGAACAGCACGCGAACGAGATGGCGAACCCATTTGCTGGCATGGACGGGAAAACCGGCCAGACGCTTCTCAAAACGGCGCTGGCATCCATGTTTCGAGCGCGGCGGCTCTTCATCGAGGGCTGGTACTCGACCAACGTCCTGGGCAATAGCGACGGCTTGGCACTGGACGCGCCCTCGTCAAACAAGACGAAGGTCATGAGCAAAGCTGCCGTGCTCGATTCGATCGTAGGCTACCACGTGGACAATCACCAAGTTCACATTCACTATTACAAGCCACGCGGCGACTCCAAGGAGGCGTGGGACAACATCGACATCGTGGGGTTTGCCGGGATCCCGATGCAGATCAAGGTCAACTTCTTGTGTCAGGACTCGGCTCTCGCTGCACCGCTCGTCATCGATCTCGTTCGCCTGCTCGACGTCGCGAAACGACAGGGCGAACGAGGCATTCAGCGGCAGCTGTCGATGTTTTTCAAGTCTCCTTACCATGCGCCCGGAGAGGCACCGGTCCACGACCTTTTCAAGCAGGAGAAGCTGCTGATCGAGTGGGCACGGACGCATGCGACGAGCCGCGCGCTCTCCCACTCGAACGGCGCCAAGTCCCATCTGGGGCCGACGCAGTGACCTTGGCGGGACGCGCGCCCCGCACCGCCGACCTCGCCCTCTTCGGAGGGACCCCTGTGATCGGTAGAGAAGCGCACCAGCTTTGGCCGTCCATTACCGAGAACGAGCGACGCGCCATCGCTCGCGTACTCGATCGTGGCATCCTTTCGGGACCCTTCGCTCCGGAAGCGATGGCTCTCGAAGCGGAATTCGCCCAGTTCGTAGAAGCCAAATACGCACTGCTGACACATTGCGGGACGAGCGCTCTCGCGATCGCCCTCGCGGCCGCCGGAGTGCGTGCGGGCGACGAAGTGATTGTTCCTGCCTACAGCTTCGTCGCCACACCTCTAGCCGTGATCCATGTCGGCGCCGTACCGGTGTTCGCAGACGTGGACCTGCTTACGGGGTGCATCGATCCGGGCGCCGCCTCCGACGCTGTCACCGCCAGGACACGGGCGCTCATGCCGGTCCATATGCACGGCTGCGCGGCCGACATGGCCGCTTTGATCGAAGTGGCGCAGAGATGCAACTTGCTCGTTATTGAAGATGCGGCCCAAGCGCACGGGGCCGAGTTCGACGGCCGGCGCGTCGGCGCAATGGCTACGGCAGGCGCCTTCTCGCTGCAATCAAGCAAAAATCTGCCGGCGGGTGAAGGGGGAATCCTGGTGACAAGCAGCGCATCGATCGCGGAGGAGGCGAATTCGCTGCGAAACTTTGGGCAAGATCTCTCGCGCGGCGAGGCCGCGGGGTACGATCCGCGTCGACCGCTCGACGGATCGCGCGCTCTGGACTCTTGTCGAGTGGGCTCAATGTACCGGGGAAACGAGATGATGGCTGCTTTCGCCCGAGCCCAGCTCGCCGGATTGCCGGAGCGAACTGAACGGTGTCAGCGAAACGCCGAACGGCTGTCGCGGGCCTTGTCCGAGCTGGACGGTGTCACACCGCCGCATATTCCGCCGGGACGCAGCTCTGTGCACCACAAATTCCGCGTCCACCTCGATCCGAGACGCGCAGGCCTCGACATTCCGCCCGAGCTCTTCCGCGACGCGGTATCCAGTGCACTCCGAGCAGAAGGGCTCGAAGTGGTCCAATGGCAATCGGGACCCTTACCCGCCCAAACGGTGTTTCAGCGACGCGATTCGTCCACGGGATTTCCCCAATCCCATAGCGACGGTACGGACCTGCTCGTCAACTACGACCCCAGGCGGTATCCGAGGACGCGGAGCCTTTTGGCTGGATCTCTCGTCCTCTTTTCGCAGTCCTGCCCGCTGATCGCCCAAGCCGACGATACGATCGACCGCTACGCGGAGGCCTTTCGGAGGGTTTGGCAGCATCGCCACGCAATCGCTGATTGGGCGGCCCGACAGGCGTCGTGATCGCCGCCTTCCGAGGCCCTATCGGCAGGTCATTGCTAGCGGCCGCGGGACTCGTTGTCCTCGCATACCTGGTGCGTGGCGCCGGTCCTGAGCGGGTCGCACACGTGATGTGGCAGACGCGGTCGTGGATGCCGACGATTCTCGCGTTCGAGGTGGCGCAGCTCTTGGGGGACGTGGTCGCGCTTCGCTCATTGCTGCGGCGCCAATCGGCGAAGGTCCCGCCGTCGACCTGGGTCCGGTCCTCAGCCATCGCTTACGCAATGATGATCCTCCTTCCCGCAGGGCGGGCCGCCGGTGAAGTGGCGCGTGCAACGCTCATCTCTCAGCACATCGGAGTGGTGGCGGCGGCCAGCGCGAGCGCGCAATTGCAAGCCGCCTACGTCTTCGCCATCGCCGTCGCGTCCGCAGCGGCCTTCGGCGTCGTCGCATCGACCTTCGGGCTTCACGCGCCCTTAGCGCTCCTGCTTGCCGGGAATGCGGTACTCATGCTCGCTATCGCTGCGGGGCTTTTCGAAATCACGCGCGGGGGGCCACTTGCACGATGGTTCCATCGGACTGCCAGCCTGCTCCTGCACCCGCTAAGGGAGCGCGAGCCGCGCCCGGCGTCGGAGCCCGCGACTCGCCGCGCGTTGCCTTGGCGCGGCGCCGTGGCCTGTTCGATCGCGCGGGCGGGCCAGCTCGTCCAGTACGGCGTCGTGCTGTCCTCAGTCGGCGGCGTGGGCGGCGTTCGAGGCGCCTTCATCGCCCACGGCATCCACTTGGTGGGGGCCACGATCGGCGATGTCGTTCCCAATCAGCTCGGCATTGCCGACGCCACGTACGGCACGTTCGCCGGGGCGCTGGGCTTGAGCAACGCTCCAGCACGCGCTCTATCGATCGCCTTCGTCGCGCACATCGCCCAGCTCACGATGGCGGGCATTTGCGTGCTCGTTGCCGCCTTGACTCGACGCGAGCTCACGGGCCCGGCGGGAAGAGAGACGGCGACGATTCGCCCGAATTGAACGCGTCTGGTTTTGCTGGCAAGAAAATTATCTCGTGTCATTGTATATCCTGTCATTTTCGTCCCTTCTGCGCCTCCCGTCGCTTCGACGGGCTATACTGTTCATTCGCCTCGAGCGTGTTGAAGGAGCAGCGCATGAGCACAAGCGGCGATCATTGGTATGTGAAACTCTCTGACGGCGACGTGCATCGCGTCACGCTCGATCAGTTGGACGAGGCCTTCCAGGCGGGGCACATCGACGGTGAGACGATGGTGCTGGCGTCCGGGGCGACGCAGTGGACAAAGCTCGGGGCGCTCGCAGGCATCGACGATGACGCCGAAGAGGTCGAACCGATCGAGTCGGCGCCCGTGAGAGCCGCACCCAACTCAGAAGCTCCGGAGCCCGTGCAGGCTCTGGAGGCCGCCCCACGCGCGACACAAGATCCGCGGCCTGCCTCGACCCCGGCGCAAATGCCCCGAGGAGAGGTTGCCGTCGCGAACGTTGCGCCCGCATACCCTGTCCCTCTGGCAGCAGTCGGTCCCCTGCAAATCGCGCAATTGCCTTTCGGAGCGCCATCGCCCTCCGCCGTCGCGGCCGGTCGCCGAATGGCAACCCCGTCGCAAATCCCGAACCCTGGCCCCAACGGGCCCGCCTCCTCGTCTCAGCACGCCATGGCGGTCCTGCCGACCGGTCAGCCCTTTGTCTACGCCCAGCCGTCTAGTCCGGGAGCGCGCATGGCGAATGGGTCCACGTTGGGATTTGCCGCACAGGGGCCGGGTAGCCCCATCCTTACAAGCCTGCGCCCGTTGAGCGTTGATTTTGGCGAGATTGACACCGACATCGCGAAGCTTCGCGGCGGCTCCGGGAAGCGATGGATGGGCCTACTGTTTGCCGTGGCGGTCGTTGGAAGCTTGGGCACCGTAGCCGTTCAACGCCCGCGATGGGCGCAGCCCTATCTGGCGCGCGTCGGCCTGCGGGCAGCGACGCAGGAAGCTGCCGCCGGGGTTGCAGCGCCATTGCCGCCGCCGGTCGCGGAGCCGACTCCCCCTATCGCCCCGCCCTCGGCTACAGCAGAGGCTACCGCGCCCACTCCCGTCACCGGTCCTTCTTCGGATTCGCCGCTGAGCCCTCATTTTACCGATCAACTCACGGTCGTCGATCACAAGGCGCATGTCGAGGATAGCGACAAGGCAAAGTCGAAGAAGCACAAGGCCCACGGCGCGGCGCCTGCCGCGGCGCACGGCTCTTCCCCAACGAAGAGCAAGTCCACGACCTTCACAACCGGGGGCAGTAAGTTCGACCCACTCAACAGCAGCATCTGAGGGTGGCGAAGCCAGCCGTCGTGCTGGAGCAAGCGAGGCTGCCATAATCCTCGCGAAGAAGCGCGCATGAGCCTTATTTGCTTGGGCCGCGTCGGCCAGCTCGTCCGGCCCGCCTCCCTCCACACTCAGTCTTTCGCCCAAACGGTCCATCGTCCCGAGCGTGACGCCGTGTGGTACGTCCCGGGCGGGGGCCGGAAACCAGGACCGCGGCTGAGCACATAATCGTAGTACGGATAGACTTCCGAGATTGGCACGGACTCCGGGGTCCACTCCCATCGCAATCGGGCGGGACCGCCCGGCGGCGGGTACTTGCCCGATTGAAAATCGACAGGCCAGTGTGCGTAGCCGGCGAACGTGAACATGACAACGCCACCTTTTCGTACTTGATAATATGAACCGAAGTGGAGAAATGGCTGATTGTTCACGATGGCCGATCCCTTGTCGTAGATGAGGGCACACACCTTTCGGCCCGCCTGCATCGAGGCGATGGTGTCGTCGATAGCGCCGACTTCCTCGACCTCGAATCGGATGAAGTGTCGGCACGTATTGACGATCGAACTCACGCCGACGGCGAGAGCTGCTATGGCAATCACATGCCCGCGTGTTCCGCGCGGCATCCTGACGAGCGGAATGGTCGTCATCGCGAACAGGATGGGAAACCGCTGCGCGATCAGCCAGATGTAGCCGTGTCCCTGAGGCAACAGGAAGTACAGCACGATGCAGGCAACCGGAAGGGCCGTGTATGCGCGGACGTGAGCCCTTGGACGATCGGAATCTCCGAGCGATAGACCAAACGCCGCTACGACGACGATCGCGAGGGCTACGATAGTCACCTCGTCGGTCGTGTCGCGGAGCACATTGGTGAACCATTTCGGAATTTGCTCGATTGCAGCGTCGATGGGTAAGCGCGGATCCCCGCCGCTATCCGTTGCGGCAGCGCTCACGAGCTTGCCCGCCTTGGTGAGCAGCGTCCACGATGCCAGCACGACGAAAGCTGGGCCGACGGGAGCGGCCGCGCGGAGCCAGCGGGACGGTCTACCCCACGGAAACATCGCAGCGAAGCCGATGCAGAAAATTCCGAACGGAAAAATGTGAGAGTAAAAGAGCGCCAGTGCCAAGCTACCCAGCAGGATGCCGGTTCCAATGGACAGCCGCTCGAAGTGACGCACTGCCGTGCCGAGCGCCCAAAGCATTATGGGAATGCCGAGCAAGAAGGGAAAGAGCCCGTAGACGAACATCACGTTGACGAGCAGCGGGATGACGAGCAGGCTCAGACGCTCATCGCGACCGAGCGCCTGCAAGAGCGACCGCAGCCCCAGGAAGGTCCCACCGAGGTACGCCGACATGAGCACGGCGTTGGCCCCGACTACGCCGATTGCAGTGGCTAGGGCCGCGCCGGCCAAATAGTAGAGAACGTACTGCGTTCGTCCGAGCGTCAGCACGAAGTACTGATCGAACCGGAAGACGGGGTCGTGAAAGCTCCTGATGATTCGAATGGTTGCCAAGTGCAGCGGCAGATCTTCGAGCGGCGGATGCTCCACGATCCAGGCGGGCGCGGTCGCGAACAGAGCCACGAGAAGGTAGAAGATCGTGCTGCTCCTAAGACGAAGACGGGGGCGGCGCACGACCGCGAACGTACACGGATTCCCGTTGGCGCTTCCAGCTCAGAGCCGGCCCAGCCTGGATCGGCCAAATCCGTAAGCCCAGTACACCACGAGACCGACGACGAGCCAGCCGACGAAGCGGAGCCACGAAGCGTGCGGCAAGTAGGCGATGAGCAGAGCGCAGCACGCAACCCCAGTCGACGGAATGATCCAGGCGCCGAAGGGAACCCGGAACGGGCGATGTCGGTTCGGCTCTCGGTACCGGAGGATCACGATTCCGATGCACACGAGGATGAACGCGAAGAGCGTTCCGATGTTCGTGAGGTCGACCATTTCATCGATGCTGGCCAACCCGCTGCCGAGGCCGACGAACACCCCGGTCACCACGGTCGAGATGTGGGGTGTCCGAAACCGCCGATGCACGCGGGCAAAGATCGGTGGGAGCAAACCGTCGCGCGCCATCGCCAGTAGAATGCGCGGTTGGCCGAGCTGAAACACGAACAACACGGCAGTTTGCGCAACCACGGAGCCCAGGGCAACGACGCCAACCGCCCAAGCTGGCATATGCACTTGCTGCATGGCAACCGCGAGCGCCTGGGCGCGTTGAGTCGCGTCGAGGCGGACGAACTCGCCAAATGGCATCAGTGCAGAAAAAACACCGGCGACGATGACGTACAAGGCGGCGCAGATCGCGAGCGACCCGATAATGCCGAAAGGCATGTCGCGGCCCGGATCGCGGCATTCCTCCGAGCAGGTCGAAACGGCGTCGAAGCCGATGTATGCGAAGAAAACGACGGCGGCACCCGACGCGATCCCGGTCCAACCGTTTGGAGCAAACGGCTGCCAATGCTCCGGTCTCACGAATTTCACGCACGAGAATATGAAGAATGCTAGGGTGGCGAGCTTCACTACGACCATCGCCGTGTTGAATCGCGCCGAGGCTTGGACGCCCCACGTCAGAATGAGGGTGATTGCGGCGACGACTGCGCACGCCAGGCCGTTGAAAACGATGGGCAGGCCGAATACGTGCGGCGCGCCGGCAAGAACCCCCGGCGTGATCGCTGCCGTCCGATAGTCCGTAACCAACCAACGAGGCAGCACAACGTCGAGGCCGCGCAGAAAGGCGTCCGCATAAGCAGCCCACGAGATCGCGACCGCTGTATTCCCAATCGCGTACTCTAGAAGCAGGTCCCACCCAATGATCCACGCAGCCAACTCGCCGAGGGTTGCGTATGCGTAAGTGTACGCACTGCCCGCAACGGGGACCATGGCGGCGAATTCCGCGTAACACATCGCGGTAAAGCCGCAGACGACCGAAGTCACCGCGAACGAAACCATTACGGCGGGCCCAGCGCCCAAGCGAGTGGCGTCGCCCGAGTACGCGGTACCGATGGTCGCGAAGATTCCTGTGCCGATGATTGCGCCAATGCCGAGCATGACTAGGCTCACGGGCCCGAGCACCCTCCTGAGCGACGCGTCGTTGCGCTCGGCATCGGCGACCACGGCGTCGATCGACTTGGTGCGTAAGAGCCGGCCTAGGACGCGCGCCACCACCGGAGACCACGATATACGGTCCCATCCGTCGCGGTCCGGAGGATTCGTCTACGGGCTCAGTCTTCGAGGATGGCCCCAAAGAGTACCATCCCCCCGGCGATCGCCACGAAGTCGAACACCGCAAGAAGGAGCAGCCAATCCCCTACCTCGTGCAGGTCGACCGACTGACCGGTCGACGTTGCATAAAAAATTTCGCGTGTAGCGGCGACGCTCGAGAGAAGCGCAGGCGAGAGCAGGGGAAATAGTACGGTCGCGAGGAGCAGCTCCCGCGCACGGGTGCGTACCGTCATCGCGCCGAACAGCGTCCCCGTGGCAGCCACGCCGACGGTGCCGAAGACCATGACAAGCGCCAGCGCGCCGACAACGTGCGTAAGGTCGACGTTGAAAACGAGCGCGACCAACGGGACTACGATCACCTCGACCGCAGACAGGAACACGAACACTGCAGCGGCTTTTCCCAACCAAATGGCGGCGCGCGGCAGAGGCGAAACGAGCAGGCCCAAGAGCGCCGACTCCTCTCTCTCTCTCTGCCAGCTCCGGCCGAGCGCAAGGATCGACGAGAATAGGACGGCGAGCCAGAGCGTTCCGGGGCCGACTTGGATGGTCGCTTGCGGACCCGTCGTGAGCGCCACGCTCGTCAAAATGGTCACTAGCGCCGCAAAGAACGTCGTCGTGGTGACGATCTCGCGAGTGGCCATCTCGATGCGGACGTCCTTGGCGAAGACGATGACCGCCCCTCGCAGGCCTTCCAGGATGCCCGTAGGCGCCGGGCGACTCCGATGAATCGAAGGGCGGAGTGCGTTTCTCATCTTGACCAAGATCGGTAGGCCGGTAGATTCGCAAAGAAGGGCGCATGTTGTCACCCCGCCGGCGCGCGCTCCATCGAAGGACGACGGAGTCATGATGTTCGAGCTGCCTCCAGCCGATCCGGCTCAAACGACCTCGGATCGGCGTCCTCCATCGAAGCGCAACCGCGCAACCAAGCGCGTCGCGATCCTCCACAACGTCGACTACGAAGACGGCTGCCCGGAAGTGGATCCGGCGTGGGCGGCGCGCGCGGAGGTGCGCTTCGTCGCTACCAGTGTGGCAAGTGCGCTGACCGGAACGGGCTACGAGGCGCACCTCGTGCCGGTCGACGGTGATCTCGTGGGTCTAAAGACGCGCCTCGCGGACCTCGACGTCGACTGCGCATTCAACCTGTGCGAATCGCTGGCCGGCGATGCCAGGCTCGAGAGCGCGGTGCCGCTCTTTCTCGATCTTCTCGGGATCCCGTACACGGGATCGCCGCCGGAGGTGCTGAGCTTTGCGCTTCGAAAGGATCGCGTGAAGCAGCGCCTGGAAGAGGCGGGCATTCCAACTCCAGCAGGGCGTGTCCTCGCAAGCGCGGGCGATCCGTGCAATCTGGCTTTCCCCCTGATCGTCAAGCCGGTGCGCGAGGACGGGTCAGTTGGCATTTCGCCTATGAGCGTGGTGGGCAGCTCCGCTGAGCTCTCGCGGGCGGTGCACGCGGTCGTCACGAAATTGCGGCAGCCGTGCCTCGTTGAGCAGTTCATCGATGGTCGTGAGTTCAACGTCGCGCTGCTCGGACATCCTACGCCACGCGTGCTCCCGCTGAGCGAGATCGACTTCGCGGCGCTGCCGCCAGACGCACCGCACATCGTTTCCTACGACGCCAAATGGACGATCGGCTCAGTCGACGATCTGGGAACGGTGCCCGTCATGCACCCGATTCTCCCGAGTGCGGTCGCGGCCCGCGTTCGCAGGGTGGCATCGGAGGCGTTCCGCGCCGTCGGCGTGCGGGACTACGGCCGCGTGGACATCCGCCTCGCATCGAGCGGAATTCCCTACGTCGTCGACGTGAACCCCAATTGCGACTTGTCGCCGAACGCGGGGATCGCCCGGGCCGCAGCGGTCGTTGGAATCGACTTTGCCGCACTCGTTCGCCTTTTGGTGCGCTACGCGCTGCGGCGGCGACGGCTTGGCGAGCCCGCGGAGATTCAGGCGTCGACTCGATCAGGCGCGCGGCGCTCGCTATAGTTACGTGCGAGGATGACGATCGAGGAGGCCATCCAGATCCTGCGGAGCCCGGAGGGTCGTGAGGAGACCAAACGCGTCTATTTGCTTCGTCGCGCGGTGGATTGGGCCGAGATCACCATTCGTGCGGGCGATGTGACACGGGGCGACGCGGAAGCCATCGTGGACGCGGTCGCGGCCCGCGCCGAGGAACTCTTCCCCGGCAGCCGCGCCACCTTCGCCATCGTCTATGGGGTTCGGCTCAAACGCGTCATGGACGAGGTCTACGGTCGTTCCGACTGACCTGACCCACCGACTCGTACCGGCGGGAAATGCCCCGGCCCTTGTTGAATTTCGCGTAGTCGCGGCGGAGTGATGAATTCCTTACGCGACCTTCTTCTCGGTGGCCATCGCAACGTTGGTCTTGCGCAGGGCTGCGATGAG